>NZ_CP023507.1:627500-1255000 GCF_002386345.1 Streptococcus oralis
TTCAACCAACTTTATTAATATCATCTTCTGGCTAGCGATTGGCTATGGACTCGTAGTCTGCAAACGAGATGAAGGAGTTCGGTACCAAGAAGTAACAGACATCAATGAAATTCAACAGATGGAACTTGGAATCATGGAGTATATTCATGAAGTTTGTCAGAAAATTGGTGTCAAGTATTTCTTAGCATATGGAAGTCTAATTGGTGCTGTTCGCCATCAAGGATTTATCCCTTGGGATGATGACATGGATATCTGCATGTTACGAGAAGATTATGAAAAGTTGCAAGACTACCTTATCGCTAACCCTGATAAACGTTACGAGGTCATGTCTTATAAAAATAATCTCAACTATGTCTATCCCTTCATGAAAGTGCAGGATAACCATACCTACTTGCTGGAAGAAGATGTTCGCATCGATTCGAATATGGGAATCTATGTAGATATTTTCCCTGTAGATGGCTACGAGGATGACGTAGAATTTAAAAACAAGATGACGAAACTGATAAAGAAACGTCAATTGAGTTGCTACACCTTTAAAGGCATTACCAATACGAAAAGTGTACTGAATTCACTGCTACGTTATGTGTCAGTTATTATTTTCTATTTTACCAATACGAACAAATACGTTGCCCAGATTGAAGAGCTTGCAAAATCCCGTAAAGTCTCAGATTATGAGCAGGTGGATTATCTTATCTACAAGGATATGAACAAACCAGTGTGGAGACGTGAATGGCTGGAACAAGTTACTACTGGAACATTTGAAGGTAAGGAATTTACCATTCCGAAAAATTATCATGAAATTTTGACCTCAGACTACGGAGACTATATGCAATTGCCACCGGTTGAACAAAGAGTATCTCATCATGATTTTAAATTATGGAAGATTGTTAAAAGGTCTAAATGACGGGATTGGGATTAAGAAACGTTTAAAAATATAGTCAAATTTAGGAGAATAGAACCTATGTCTGAAAGAACTTTAACTCTTGAAGAAATAAAGCAAGTAGAATTGGATATTTTAAAGTATCTACATGATCTTTGTGAACAACATCAAATCAAATACTTTATTGATTTTGGAACCTTACTAGGGGCTGTACGCCATAAAGGATTTATCCCTTGGGATGATGATACAGATATTTCCTTGGCGCGTGATGAATTTGAAAAACTGTATAAGGTTTTACAAAATGAAAATCATCCCTACTACAAATTGATTTCATTCAGAGAAACAAAGGGATATCCATACAGTTATATGAGAGTCTATGATGTAAGGACTCGTCGAGATGCTAACCTCGTAGACCCAACGGTCGTATTGGGAACTTGCGTTGACATTTTTCCTTATGATGGTGTCGTAACACAGGAAAGTGACCGTAAGAAAATGAAGCTCTACAAATATTTCATTCGCCTTTCTTCTTTGAATTTTAAAGGGATCAAGTCTGAGAATGGTGGACTAAAAAACCTCCCTCGTTATATGGGATCAGCTATTTTCCGCTTAACTTCCCCACAACTATGGAATCAAAAATTAGAGAGCCTTGCTTTGAAGTATAGTGTAGATCAAGCAACAGATCTTACTTGTACTATCTATGACCCTTATTATCCAAATGGTATAAAAAAAGAATGGCTCTATGATTTGATTGATATGCCTTATGAAGACATTGTGGTCAAGGTTCCGAGAAAATACCATGAAATACTTGTCTACGAATTTGGAGAAAACTATATGACTCCACCGCCTATTGAGCAACAAGTCCCAGGAGGGGATAAAAATTATTGGATTGATTAGATTAAAAAAGTTGCTTATTGTTAAGATAAAGGAGTTTTCAAGGTGAAAAATAAATGGTTATTAAAATCAGTCAGCTATAGTGTTCTCGCATTCTTTCTATTACTGATTCAGTTATCGCAAGGAGTAGATGCAGATACCATCTCTGCAGGTTCGGGCAATCGTATCCATTTCATAAATACTAAAGCAAAATCTGGGAGTGATGCCATCCTTCTGGAAAGCAATGGTCACTATGCTTTGATTGATATGGGAGAAGACTATGATTTTCCTGATGGGAGTGACCCACGCTATCCAAGCCGCTGGGGAATTTCCATGAGAAATTATCAAGTATTGGAGGATCGATTGATTCGCCACTTGGATCAAATAGGTGTAAAAAAATTAGATTTTATTATAGGAACTCATGTTCATAGTGACCATATTGGTGGAGCGGACGAAATACTCAATCGATATCAGGTCGGTAAGTTTTATTTGAAAAAATATTCAGATGATCGGATCACAGCAAACTGGGGACTATGGGATAATCTTTTCAATTATGATAATGCTTTGAGAGCAGCTCAAAAACGAGGAGTTACTCTTATCCAGAATATTTCAGATGAGGATAGCCATCTAAAATTAGGTGATATGGATATCCAACTCTACAACTATAAGAATGAATATGATGCTGACGGGAATCTGAAAAAAGTTCGAGATGATAACTCCAACTCCATCGTTTCAGTAGTGACTGTGGCAGGAAAGAGAATCTATCTTGGTGGAGATTTGGATAATGCCGAGGGAGCAGAAGATAAGTTAGGTCCAGTTATCGGCAAGGTTGATATGATGAAATGGAACCACCATTATGATGCGACAATTTCAAATACGATTAATTTCCTAGAAAACTTATCACCAAAAATGATTATTCAGACAACTGGTGGAGATATTAATGTTGCTTCAACCAGAGAATACCTTCAGAAGAAAAATATTCAGGTTCTTCATGCTGCGAGCCAAACTCAAGATGCTACCGTTTTTGATATTAGCGATAAAGGATTTGCTAATGTTTCAAATACCTTCCCTGATATCCCTGTAGTTGACGAAAAATGGTATCAAGAAGATGGTTATTGGAAATATCGTTTGACTGACGGAGAAATGGCTATCGGCTGGAGAGAGATTGGCGGAGCCACTTATTTCTTTAATGGAAAAGGACAAATGCAAGCAGGTCGCTGGCTTCACCTTAACGACGACTGGGGAGAAAATGCCAAAGGGAATGATTACTATCTGAACCAAAATGGTAAAATGCAAACTGGTGGTTGGTTCAAACTAGATGACTCTTGGTATTATATCCAATCAAATGGTGCTAGACGATTTAGCGAGCTCTCTGAAATTGGAGGGAAAAAGTATCTCTTTGCGGCAGATGGGAAGATGCTAACAGGACACCAAGTTTATAATGGCAAGAAGATGTTCTTTAGCGAAAGTGGTGCACTCCAAACAGCAGGTAAGCCTTCAACATGGCAAAAGATTGATTCAGATTGGTATTTCTATGATGAGTATGGGCTAAAGACCGTTGGTAAAAAGAATATCAATGGAAGCACATACTACTTTAATCAAGAAGGTATCATGCAAACTGGCTGGACCTTTGTTGATGGTCACTGGAACTATTTTGCAAGTTCTGGAGCTATGAAAACCGGCTGGGTCAAGGATCAGGAAACATGGTATTATCTGGATAAAGATGGCATCATGCTAACTGGTAGACAAGATGTAAATGGTGTTCGTTACTATTTGAATGCTAGTGGTGCCATGCAGACTGGCTGGAAGTGGCAAGACAATAGCTGGTACTTCTATACGAACTCAGGTGCTATGAAAACTGGTTGGTTGAAAGATAAAGAATCATGGTATTATTTGGATCCAGAAACTGGTATCATGGCTGTAGGATCTAAAGAGGTTGACGGTAAGAACTATTTCTTCAGCTCTGCAGGGACTATGCAAGTTGGATGGCAGTGGTCAAATGATTCTTGGCATTATTACGCTACGTCTGGCGCACTCCAAACTGGTTGGTTGAAAGATGGTGATGTCTGGTATTATCTTGAAGGTAAGGAAGGCGATATGTTAGTCGGCCTCCATCAAGTAGATGGTAAGCAATATTACTTTAGCAAATCTGGAGCCATGCAAACTGGCTGGAAATGGTTTGATAATCATTACCGTTACTTTGAATCAAATGGAGCCATGAAAACTGGTTGGATAAAAGACAAAGGTGTCTGGTATTATCTAAATCCTGAAGATGGCATCATGTTGGTTGGCCTTCATAAAGTAAATGGTGATCATTATTACTTTGATGAATCAGGAGCTATGCAGACAGGTTGGAAACAGCTTGATGGTAATTGGTACTATTTCCAAGCTGATGGTTCTTTGTTGAAGAACGCAACAACACCTGATGGTTACAAAGTAAACGAAGAAGGTATCTGGAAACAGGCTGTTGCTGCTGTAAATAGCGAGGCAGTCAAGCCAGAACAGAAACAAGAAGCTAATTCCTCTATTGTTGAACAACCTAAACAAGATTCAAATCTAGAAGCCAACGCTTCTGATAAGAAAGAAAACGAATAAAGAAGAAATCCCCTACTGGCAACTAATTTATCAGTAGGGGATTTTTTTAATTTCGTTTTAATTTAGCAAGTACAAGGTTCAGTGCATAGTGGAGTGTTTTGTCTTTGGTAATAAAGAGGGTCAAGAGGTAATAGATACCACAAGTTGCTACGGTAGACAGAACCATGAGAATCATATTGAAGTTTACTGTGTAGGAATTGATTTGGAAAATCATCTTGAAAATATAGAAGATTGGGATAAAACCAAGGGATATGAGGCTATAACGTGTTAAGGTTATAAAAATTTCTTTTAAACTAATCAGTTGGTGTTTCTTGATAAAATGAATTTCAAGTAAAACAACGATAGTTTCTGCGATAATGGTCGTAGCGATGTAATACTCAGGTGCAAAAATATTATTGAAATACAAGATGCTATTTAATAGTATATTGGCACCACCACCAAGGAAGTAGAAGGCGGTTAAGCGATTTTCATGGTCGTTGATAAAGATAATCTGTTTACCAAGAATCAACTCAATAGCCCAAATGATGGTACGAAAAGCGAAGACGCTAGTTACGATACCCGCTTCAAGATATTTTTCAGAAGAATAAATAACAGTTGCGTACCGTCCCAATATCATAATCCCGATACTAGTTGGAACCATAAGGAAATAGAATAAGGATGCCGCTTGATTCACGAGATAATTATAGGACTTGTAATCCTTTTTCCCGAGATAGTAGCCGAGGCGTGGAATACTGACGTTGATAGCTCCACTCAAGACACTGGCAATCAGCATGACTATACTATAGGCAATTGTATAGTAGGAAATATAGTTTTCATCCGGCCCCTTAGTGATAAACATTCTATCTAACAAGGTATAAAGCATATTAGCGTTCGCTAAGAGAAGCATAGTAAAGAGTGGTTTAGAAGCTTTGACTAATTCGACGAATCCAATCTTAACAAAAGAAACTTCTCTCTTAATCCAAAGAAAACTGAGCAGATAGTTGAGGATAGTGGTCGCTGTCATAACGATAGCATAAGGAACGATATCATCTGCCGTTTTAACAAAGGCGAAGATAGCGACCAGCATGGTAATTCGAATAATTAATGTTTTGTAGAGGATGAAGGCATAGTTTTCATAAGCCTCGTTCATCCATTCGATATTGAGAAATTGGAAGAGTGCTTGAGCCCCTAAGATGTAGTAGAGAACTTTCAGATTCTCAATGCTGGTGTCAAAGAAGATAATGAGGAAGTAGATACCAGTGGTCAGGAGAGAGGTGAAAACCGATATATAAAACAACTTAGAAAAGACGTAGTTGATTTTATTCTTGTCATCCTTGACCTTACTGATAGCTCGAATCCCGTAGTTGTATATTCCAAAGGCAGCTAGTGGAATAACGAAACTTGCCCAGGTATTGGCTGTATTGAAATAACCGTAGTTGGATTTGCTGAGAATCCGCGTCAGATAAGGATTGGTTATCAGTGGAAAAACGATATTGAGAATATTGACCAGCAAGCTGGCCAAGGCATTTACTTTTATATTTTTCATTGAACTTTCTTTCTTAAATCTAAAATCATATCTAGTATTATATCACATTCTCGCTTCATTCTTTTGATAAAATCGTAAAAATCTAGTATAATAGATAGACTGAAAGTATGAGGTTACTAGATATGAAGATGAAACAAATCAGTGATACAACACTGAAAATCACGATGACTTTAGATGATTTGATGGATCGGGGAATGGAGATTGCAGACTTTCTCGTTCCTCAGGAAAAAACCGAAGAGTTTTTCTATGCGATTTTAGATGAGTTAGAGATGCCAGACAATTTCTTGGATAGTGGCATGCTGAGTTTCCGCGTGACGCCAAAACCTGATAAGGTCGACGTCTTTGTGACCAAGTCCAAGATTGACCAAAATTTGGATTTTGAAGATTTGGCGGATCTACCAGACATGGAAGAATTAGCCCAAATGTCGCCGGATGAATTTCTCAAAACCTTGGAAAAGAGTATTGCAGATAAAACCAAGGACGATATTGAGGCCATCCAATCTCTAGAGCAGGTCGAAGCAAAGGAAGAAGAGCAAGAGCAGGCAGACAAGGAGACTGAGAGTAAGAAAGAACCTTATATATACTATATCCTGCGCTTTGCAAGCCTTGCTGACTTAGTTTCTTTTGCAAAGACGGTTAACTACCAGATGGAAACCTCTGAACTCTATAAGATGAATGGACACTATTATTTGACAATCTTAGTCGATGTAGAAAATCATCCAAGTCCATATCCAGCCTGGCTCTTGGCTCGTATGCGTGAGTTTGCAGACGACAGTGATATCAGTCGTTCAGTCTTGCAAGAGTATGGGCAAATCTTGATCAATCACGATGCAGTTCTCGGTCTGCAAAAGATTCGTTCATAATTTTTAAAATCAATTTTCATTTATCAAGAAAGACGAATCATGGGATTCGTTTTTTCTTTACTAGACTGAAATAGTGATTTACTATAATAGGAATTTTCACAAAATTCTGTTATAATGGCTATATCAGAAAATTTCTAGGAGACAAACATGACAGTTAAAATTGCTTTACTTGGATTTGGTACCGTTGCAAGTGGCGTGCCATTCCTCCTAAAGGAAAATGGAGAAAAAATCGTTCAGTCAGCTCATTCAGAGATTGAAGTGGCCAAGGTATTGGTCAAGGATGAAGATGAAAAGAACCGCTTGCTTGCAGCAGGAAATGACTTTAATTTTGTGACCAATGTAGATGATATTTTGTCAGACAAGGACATTACTATCGTAGTGGAATTGATGGGGCGTATCGAACCAGCTAAGACCTTTATCACTCGTGCCTTAGAAGCTGGGAAACATGTTGTTACTGCCAACAAGGACCTTTTGGCTGTCCATGGTGCAGAATTGTTAGAAATTGCTAAAGAGCATAATGTAGCACTTTACTACGAAGCAGCAGTTGCTGGTGGTATTCCAATTCTTCGTACTTTGGCAAATTCGTTGGCTTCTGACAAAATTACGCGCGTTCTTGGCGTTGTTAATGGAACTTCCAACTTCATGATGACCAAGATGGTGGAAGAAGGCTGGTCTTATGACGATGCTCTGGCTGAAGCGCAAAGACTTGGATTTGCAGAAAGCGACCCTACAAATGACGTTGATGGGATTGATGCAGCCTACAAGATGGTGATTTTGAGCCAGTTTGCTTTTGGTATGAAGGTTGCCTTTGACGATGTAGCCCACAAGGGAATCCGTAACATCACACCAGAAGACGTAGCTGTAGCCCAAGACCTTGGCTATGTAGTGAAATTGGTTGGTTCTATCGAGGAAACTCCTTCAGGTATTGCTGCAGAAGTTACCCCAACCTTCCTTCCTAAAGCACATCCACTTGCCAGTGTGAATGGGGTAATGAACGCAGTCTTTGTGGAGTCTATAGGCATTGGTGAATCGATGTACTACGGACCAGGTGCGGGTCAAAAACCAACTGCGACAAGTGTTGTAGCAGATATTGTCCGTATCGTTCGTCGCTTGAATGATGGTACCATTGGTAAAGACTTCAACGAATACAGCCGTGATTTGGTCTTGGCAAATCCTGAAGATGTTAAAGCAAACTACTATTTCTCAATCTTGGCACCAGACTCAAAAGGTCAGGTCTTGAAATTGGCTGAGATTTTCAACGCTCAAGATATTTCCTTCAAGCAAATCCTCCAAGATGGCAAAGAGGGTGACAAAGCGCGTGTAGTGATTATCACTCATAAGATTAATAAAGCACAGCTTGAGAATGTTTCAGCTGAGTTGGCCAAAGCTTCAGAATTTGACCTCTTGAATACCTTCAAGGTGTTAGGAGAATAGGATGAAGATTATTGTACCTGCAACCAGTGCCAATATCGGGCCAGGTTTTGATTCGGTCGGTGTAGCTGTAACCAAGTATCTTCAAATTGAGGTCTGTGAAGAACGAGATGAGTGGTTGATTGAACACCAGATTGGTAAATGGATTCCCCATGACGAGCGTAATCTCTTGCTTAAGATTGCCTTGCAAATTGCACCTGACTTGCAACCGAGACGCTTGAAAATGACCAGTGATGTTCCCTTGGCGCGTGGTTTGGGTTCTTCTAGCTCGGTTATCGTTGCTGGGATTGAACTAGCTAACCAGCTGGGCAAGCTCAACTTATCAGACAATGAAAAATTGCAGCTGGCGACCAAGATTGAAGGGCATCCTGACAATGTGGCTCCAGCTATCTATGGAAATCTTGTTGTTGCGAGCTCTGTTGACGGAGAAGTTTCAGCCATTGTGGCAGACTTCCCAAAGTGTGATTTTCTAGCCTACATCCCAAACTATGAATTGCGTACCAGAGACAGCCGCGGTGTCTTGCCTAAAAAGTTGTCCTACAAGGAAGCTGTTGCGGCAAGTTCGATTGCCAATGTTGCAGTTGCAGCCTTGTTGGCAGGAGACATGGTGACTGCTGGTCAGGCGATTGAGGGAGACCTCTTCCACGAGCGCTATCGTCAAAGTCTGGTTCGTGAATTTACGACGATTAAGCAAGTAGCCAAAGAGAATGGTGCCTATGCAACCTATCTTTCTGGAGCTGGTCCGACAGTTATGGTTCTGGCTTCTCATGACAAGATGCCCAAGATTAAAGCTGAATTGCAAAAGCAGTCTTTCAAAGGCAAACTGCATGATTTGAAAGTTGATACCCAAGGTGTCCGTGTCGAAGCAAAATAAAGAATAGAAGATAGGATGGGGAAATTCTCGACCAGAGGACTTCCTATCCTTTTTTTGAAAAGAAGTTTATACTCAATGAAAATCAAAGAGCAAACTAGGAAGCTAGCCGCAGGTTGCTCAAAACATGGTTTTGAGGTTGTAGATGAAACTGACGAAGTTAGCTCAAAATACTGTTTTGAGGTTGCAGATGTAAGCTGACGTGGTTTGAAGAGATTTTGAAGAGTATTAGTTAAAAACTTGATAAAGGAGAAATAAAGATGGCAGAAATTTATCTAGCAGGTGGTTGTTTTTGGGGCCTAGAGGAGTATTTTTCACGAATTTCAGGCGTATTAGCAACCAGTGTTGGCTACGCTAATGGCCAAGTCGAAACAACTAATTACCAGCTGCTCAAGGAAACAGACCATGCAGAGACGGTTCAAGTGATTTATGATGAGAAAGCAGTGTCACTTAGAGAGATTTTGCTTTATTATTTCCGTGTCATTGATCCCTTGTCTATTAACCAACAAGGGAATGACCGTGGTCGCCAATATCGGACAGGAATCTATTACCAAGATGAAACAGACTTGCCAGCTATCTACACAGTGGTGCAGGAGCAGGAGCGTATGCTGGGGCGAAAGATTGCAGTAGAGGTGGAGAAACTTCGCCACTACATTTTAGCAGAAGACTACCATCAAGACTATCTCAAGAAAAATCCTTCCGGTTATTGTCATATCGATGTGACCGATGCTGAGAAGCCATTGATTGACGCAGCCAACTATGAAAAGCCTAGTCAAGAGGTGTTAAAGGAAAACTTAACTGAAGAGTCCTATCGTGTCACCCAAGAAGCTGCTACAGAGGCTCCATTTAGTAATGCTTATGACCAGACCTTCGAAGAAGGGATTTATGTAGATATCACGACTGGCGAGCCACTCTTTTTTGCCAAGGATAAGTTTGCTTCAGGTTGTGGTTGGCCAAGTTTTAGCCGTCCAATTTCCAAGGAATTGATTCATTATTACAAGGACTTGAGCCATGGGATGGAGCGAATCGAGGTTCGTTCTCGGTCAGGAAATGCTCACTTGGGTCATGTCTTTACAGATGGACCTCAGGAGTTAGGTGGCCTGCGTTACTGTATTAATTCTGCCTCCTTGCGCTTTGTAGCCAAGGATGAGATGGAAAAAGCAGGATATGGCTATCTATTACCTTACTTAAACAAATAAAACTGAGAGGGTGGGGCTTCCCACTTTCTTCATTTCCAGAATAAGAATAGAAGGGATTTATGAAACACTTACTATCTTACTTCAAACCCTACATCAATGAGTCGATTATAGCACCCTTGTTCAAGCTACTAGAAGCTGTTTTTGAGCTCTTGGTTCCCATGGTGATTGCTGGGATTGTTGACCAGTCCTTGCCTCAGAGAGATCAAGGCCATCTCTGGATGCAGATTGGCCTGCTCCTTATCTTTGCAGTGATTGGCGTTTTAGTGGCCTTGGTAGCTCAGTTTTACTCAGCCAAGGCAGCGGTTGGGTTTGCCAAAGAACTGACAGACGACCTTTATCGTCATATTCTTTCCCTACCCAAGGATAGCAGAGATCGTCTGACAACTTCTAGCTTGGTGACTCGCTTGACTTCGGATACTTACCAGATTCAGACTGGGATCAATCAATTCCTGCGCCTCTTTTTGCGAGCTCCCATTATCGTTTTTGGGGCTATCTTTATGGCCTATCGCATATCGGCTGAGCTAACTTTCTGGTTCTTAGTTATGGTTGTCATTTTGACGATTGTCATTGTCGGTCTCTCTCGACTGGTCAATCCTCTCTACAGCAGTCTCAGAAAGAAAACGGATCAGCTGGTTCAGGAAACGCGCCAGCAATTACAAGGCATGCGAGTTATTCGTGCTTTTGGTCAGGAAAAACGAGAGTTACAGATTTTTCAAACCCTTAACCAAGTTTATGCTAGATTGCAAGAAAAGACGGGTTTCTGGTCTAGTTTGTTAACACCTCTGACCTATCTGATTGTTAATGGAACTCTTCTCGTCATCATCTGGCAGGGCTATATTTCAATTCAAGGAGGTTTACTCAGTCAAGGTGCCCTCATTGCCCTCATCAACTATCTCTTGCAAATCTTGGTGGAATTGGTTAAGCTTGCCATGCTGATCAATTCCCTCAACCAGTCCTATATCTCAGCCAAGCGAATTGAGGAAGTTTTTACCGAAGCTCCAGAAGATATTTTTTCAGAATTAGAAGAAAAGCAAGCTACCGGTGATCGTGTTTTGCAAGTCAAAGAATTAACCTTTACCTATCCTGATGCGGCCCAGCCTTCTCTGAGAAACATTTCCTTTGATATGAATCAAGGGCAGATCCTTGGTATCATCGGGGGAACTGGTTCAGGTAAATCAAGCTTGGTGCAAGTCTTACTTGGTCTTTATCCAGCAGAAAAGGGGAGCATTGACCTTTATCGAGATGGATGTAGTCCTCGTAATCTTGAGCAGTGGCGGTCTTGGATTGCCTATGTACCTCAAAAAGTCGAACTTTTTAAAGGAACTATTCGTTCCAACTTGACTCTAGGTTTCAATCGAGAAGTGTCTGACCAAGAACTTTGGCAGGCCTTGGAAATTGCGCAAGCTAAGGATTTTGTCAGTGAAAAGGAAGGACTTTTGGATGCCCTAGTTGAGGCAGGAGGACGAAATTTCTCAGGTGGACAAAAACAAAGGCTATCTATTGCCCGAGCAGTCTTGCGACAAGCTCCATTTCTCATCCTAGATGATGCGACCTCGGCCCTGGACACCATCACTGAGTCCAAGCTCTTGAAAGCTATCCGAGAGAATTTACCTAACACGAGCTTAATCTTGATTTCTCAACGAACGTCTACACTTCAGATGGCTGACCAGATTCTCCTCTTGGAAAAAGGTGAGTTACTAGCTGTTGGCAAGCACGAGGAATTAATGAAGACTAGCCAAGTCTATCGCGAAATCAATGCATCCCAACATGGAAAGGAGGACTAGCATGAAACGACAAACCGCAAACCAGACGCTCAAACGTTTGGCCATAGATTTAGCAAACCATCCTTTCCTCCTTTTCCTTGCCTTTCTAGGAACTATTGCCCAAGTTGCTTTATCGATCTACCTACCTATCTTGATTGGGCAGGTCATTGACCAGGTCCTCGTAACTGGTTCTTCACCAGTTTTTTGGCAGATTTTCATCCAGATGATCTTGGTGATCATAGGAAATACACTGGTACAATGGGCCAATCCTCTTCTTTATAATCGTCTAATCTTCTCTTATACCAGAGACTTGCGGGAGCGAATCATTCATAAGCTCCATCGGTTACCGATTGCTTTTGTGGATCGGCAGGGCAGTGGAGAGATGGTTAGTCGTGTGACCACAGACATAGAACAGCTGGCAGCCGGCTTAACCATGATTTTCAATCAATTTTTCATTGGTGTTTTGATGATTTTGGTTAGTATTCTAGCCATGCTCCAAATTCATCTCCTCATGACCCTCTTGGTCTTGCTGTTGACGCCCCTGTCCATGGTGATTTCACGCTTTATTGCCAAGAGATCTTATCACCTCTTCCAGAAGCAAACGGAGACGAGAGGAATTCAGACTCAGTTGATTGAAGAGTCTCTTAGCCAGCAAACTATTATCCAGTCCTTCAATGCTCAAACAGAGTTTATCCAAAGACTGCATGTGGCTAATGCCAACTATGCAGGCTATTCTCAGTCAGCCATCTTTTATTCATCAACGGTTAATCCTTCAACTCGCTTTGTCAACGCACTCATTTATGCTCTTCTAGCTGGAGTAGGAGCTTATCGAATCATGATGGGGTCCACCTTGACCATCGGACGTTTAGTGACTTTTTTGAATTACGTCCAACAGTACACCAAGCCCTTTAATGATATTTCTTCTGTTTTAGCTGAGTTGCAAAGTGCTTTAGCTTGTGCAGAGCGTGTCTATGCTGTCTTAGAAAGTCCTGAGGTTGTTGAAACAGGTAAGGAAATCTTGACCAGTGACCAAGTTAAGGGAGCCATTTCCTTTAAGCATGTTTCTTTTGGATACAATCCTGAAAGGATCTTGATTAAGGATTTGTCTATCGATATCCCAGCTGGTAGCAAGGTAGCCATCGTTGGTCCGACAGGTGCTGGTAAGTCAACTCTTATCAATCTCCTCATGCGTTTTTATCCTATTAACTCGGGAGATATCTTGTTAGATGGGCAATCCATTTATGATTATACCCGAGCGTCATTGAGACAGCAGTTTGGGATGGTACTCCAAGAAACCTGGCTCAAGCAAGGGACCATTCATGACAATATTGCCTTTGGAAATCCTGATGCCAGTAGGGAGCAGGTGATTGCTGCCGCAAAAGCAGCCAACGCAGACTTTTTCATCCAACAGTTGCCACAGGGATACGATACCAAGTTGGAAAATGCAGGAGAATCCCTCTCTGTTGGGCAAGCCCAGCTCTTGACCATTGCCCGAGTCTTTCTAGCTATTCCCAAGATTCTCATCTTAGACGAGGCGACTTCTTCCATCGATACACGGACAGAAGTGCTAGTTCAGGATGCCTTTGCCAAACTAATGAAAGGGCGCACAAGCTTTATCATTGCTCACCGTTTGTCAACCATTCAGGATGCGGATTTGATTCTTGTCTTGGTAGATGGCGACATTGTGGAGCATGGTAACCATCATGATCTCATGGATAGAAAGGGCAAGTATTACCAAATGCAAAAAGCTGCGGCCTTTAGCTCTGAATAAGTCATTCCTACCCATTTAAATTCTTAATGACACTAAAAGTTGCCTTCGGGTGACTTTTTTGTTACAATAGCTAGAAAAAATCAAGGTCTTAGAAGGAGAAAACAATGAAAGTCTATCAGCATGTAAATATCGTGACTTGTGACCAAGATTTCCATGTTTATTTGGATGGTGTCTTAGCCGTTAAGGATTCTCAAATCGTCTATGTCGGCCAAGAGGAGCCTGAGATTTTAGAGCAAGCTGAGCAGATTATAGACTATCAGGGAGCCTGGATTATGCCTGGTTTGGTTAATTGCCATACCCATTCTGCTATGACAGGCTTGCGAGGGATCCGGGATGATAGTAATCTCCATGAATGGCTCAATGATTATATTTGGCCAGCAGAAGCAGGATTTACTCCCGACATGACTACCAAGGCGGTCAAAGAGGCTCTGACAGAGATGCTCCAGTCAGGGACAACAACCTTCAATGATATGTATAATCCCAATGGTGTGGATATTGAAAGAATTTATCAGGCAGTCAAGGCATCTAAGATGCGTTGTTATTTCTCACCGACTCTCTTTTCTTCAGAAGGTGAAACAACTGATGAGACCATAAGTAGAACACGTGCCATCATCGAGGAAATCTTAGAATATAAAAATCCAAATTTCAAGGTTATGGTAGCACCCCATTCTCCATACAGTTGTAATCAAGATTTGCTGGAAGAGAGCTTAGCTATGGCAAAAGAGCTGGACATTCCTATTCATATCCATGTGGCGGAGACCAAGGAGGAATCAGGAATTATCCTCAAACGATACGGTAAACGCCCCCTCGCCTTTCTAGAAGAACTAGGTTACTTAGATCATCCGTCTGTCTTTGCTCACGGGGTTGAACTAAACGAGAGAGAAATTGAACGCTTGGCAACTTCTCATGTGGCTATCGCCCATAATCCTATTAGTAACCTCAAACTGGCCTCAGGAATCGCTCCAATCATCCAACTCCAAAAAGCAGGAGTAGCAGTTGGAATTGCGACTGACTCGGTTGCTTCCAATAACAATCTAGATATGTTTGAGGAAGGACGGACAGCAGCCCTTCTTCAGAAAATGAAGAGTGGAGATGCCAGCCAGTTCCCTATCGAGACAGCCCTTAAGGCACTGACAATCGAAGGGGCTAAGGTTCTAGCAATGGAAAAGCAGATAGGAAGCCTAGAAGTTGGCAAGCAGGCAGATTTTCTCGTGATTCAACCACAAGGAAAAATCCATCTCCAACCTCAGGAAAATATGCTCTCTCACCTCGTTTATGCAGTCAAATCCAGTGATGTTGATGATGTTTATATCGCTGGAGAACAGGTAGTTAAGCAAGGCAAAGTTTTAACAGTAGAGATTTAAAAAAATTTAAAAAAAGTTTGCAAAAATCTTGCATTCTTTTTTTGTCTATGCTATACTTATATACGGTTTGAAAAAACTGCCTAAGACAGTAGGGGAGCTCGACTCGTAAATATCCTACCGAGGACAAAACGTATCATGTAAAAAGAAGCGTATTGTACTTTCGTGTCTAGGTTTGGGCGCGTTTTTCTTTTGGAAAAATTCCCCAAGCAAAATAATTACGGAGGTGAACACACTAATGAGTGAAGCAATTATTGCTAAAAAAGCGGAACTAGTTGACGTAGTAGCTGAAAAAATGAAAGCTGCTGCATCTATCGTCGTTGTAGACGCTCGTGGTTTAACAGTTGAGCAAGATACAGTTCTTCGTCGTGAGCTTCGTGGAAGCGAAGTTGAGTATAAAGTCATTAAAAACTCAATCTTGCGTCGTGCAGCTGAAAAAGCTGGTCTTGAAGATCTTGCATCAGTATTTGTTGGACCATCTGCAGTAGCATTTTCTAACGAAGATGTTATCGCACCAGCGAAAATCTTGAACGATTTTGCTAAAAACGCTGAAGCACTTGAAATCAAAGGTGGTGCAATCGAAGGCGCTGTCGCATCTAAAGAAGAAATCGTTGCTCTTGCAACTCTTCCAAACCGCGAAGGACTTCTTTCTATGCTCCTTTCTGTACTTCAAGCGCCAGTGCGCAACGTTGCTCTTGCAGTCAAAGCGGTTGCAGACAACAAAGAAGACGCAGCTTAATCTTAAGCTACGCAGCGTAGCCTAGCTACGGAAAAACGATTATAAAATTAAAAACTTATTTGGAGGAAATAACAATGGCATTGAACATTGAAAACATTATTGCTGAAATTAAAGAAGCTTCAATCCTTGAATTGAACGACCTTGTAAAAGCTATCGAAGAAGAATTTGGTGTAACTGCAGCTGCTCCTGTAGCTGTTGCTGCAGCTGGTGCTGCTGACGCTGGTGCTGCTAAAGACTCATTTGACGTTGAGTTGACAGCTGCTGGTGACAAAAAAGTTGGCGTTATCAAAGTTGTACGTGAAATCACTGGTCTTGGACTTAAAGAAGCTAAAGAACTTGTTGATGGTGCACCAGGTGTCATCAAAGAAGGCGTTCCAACTGCAGAAGCTGAAGAAATCAAAGCTAAATTGGAAGAAGCTGGAGCTTCAGTTACTCTTAAATAAGAGGCATATACCAATTAGAATTCGGAATACTATAGTATCAGCCTTTTAGAATCGTGAACACATTTTAGAAACTGATAAATTAATTTAGTTTCCTGCCAAAAACCCTACCAAAAATTAATTTGGCAGGGTTTTTCTTTTTAATAAAATTATTTTGGAGAACAGTTGAATATTGTTCTCCTTTTTTTATTTTCTGGAGGGAGAATGACAAAAGAATTACAATCATCACGCTATATTGTCATTTCATTTTTAGTACGTGAAATGGGAATTGACATTGTTGAAGCCATCTCTCTTATGGCTGAATTAGAAAAAAGTGGCTTGGTTCGATTGGAATCAAGTGGAGATTTAATACTCAAAGAACTTGGAGGAGAGCTATGAAAAGAATTACCGCAAATCAATACCAAACTTCAGAACGGTATTATAAATTACCTAAAATTCTTTTTGAGGATGAGAAATATATGGATATGAAACTAGAAGTAAAGGTGGCTTATTCTATTTTAAAAGATCGTTTAGAATTATCTCTCAGTCGTGGTTGGATAGATGAAGAAGGAGCAGTCTATTTAGTATTTTCTAATTCTAAACTGATGAGACTGTTAGGTTGTTCGAAGTCAAAATTACTGTCCATCAAAAAAACTCTTAAAGAATATGACTTAATTGATGAAGTCCAACAGTCCTCAAGTGAGAAAGGAAGACTAGCTAATAAGATTTATTTAGGGGAATTATCTTCTACCCCAGTAGGTAATTCAAACAGGCCTAGTGTTAAAAAAAGACTAGGGCAGGTTGAAAATGAAACGGCCCCTGTCTCACATTCAGCCCCTAGTGAGACTGAAGTTAGTGAGACTGAAATTAGTGAGACTGAATCTTTATTTATTGAGGATGAGGAGGATAGGAATACTCAACCTATCTTGAAAAGAAAAGTAGAAAAGGTCACAAAATATGATCGAGATTATATTTGGGGATTGGTACAGGATCAATTTAGACGAGAAGGTTTTTCTGAAACAGCTAGTGAGATTGCTATGACTGATTTTGAAAGAATCTATCAGTATGCTCTTGACAATGTTCGCTTTATTAGACGAGCGGAAGTTTTGGCTGAATTTGTGTTTAATGGCTTATATTCTGTTTGGAATAACCGTGTTAGAAAAGGAGGTGGTTAAAATGTCGCCAATCGAGTGGATATTAGTTATGCTCATTTTCATTTCAAGTGGTGTGACACTTTGGACATTGATAGTCGATCAGGAAGGGGGTATAAAGAAATGAGATTTATTGATTTATTTTCAGGTATCGGTGGTTTTAGACTTGGAATGGGAAGTGTTGGACACGAGTGTATTGGATTTTGTGAGATTGATAAATTTGCTAGAGAATCTTATAAGTCCATTTTTCAAACGAAAGGAGAAATAGAATTTCATGACATACGAGATGTTTCAGATGACGAATTTAAAAAACTTAGAGGGAAAGTCGATGTCATCTGTGGGGGATTCCCTTGTCAAGCATTTTCAATCGCAGGAAGACGATTGGGATTTGAAGATACTAGAGGAACTTTGTTCTTTGAAATTGCTCGGGCGGCCAAACAAATCCAACCACGTTTTCTTTTTCTTGAAAATGTTAAAGGCCTACTCAATCACGATAAGGGACGGACGTTCACCACAATCCTTACCACACTTGATGAGTTGGGGTTTGATGTTGAGTGGCAGGTGCTTAACAGTAAGGATTTTGGCGTTCCCCAAAACAGAGAGAGGGTGTTTATTATCGGACATTCTAGAAAGAAAGGTACCAGACTCTTATTTCCTTTCAGACGAGAAGGTCAAGCAACTAACTCTGAGATTTTAAAAACATTAGGGAATTTGAATCCATCAAAAAGTGGAATGAGCGGTAAAGTCTATTATTTAGAAGGTCTTGCGCCAACCTTAGTTCGTGGTAAAGGAGAAGGATTTAAAGTTGCGATTCCTTGTATGACACCAGACAGATTAGACAAGAGACAAAATGGTAGACGCTTTAAGGAAAACCAAGAGCCGATGTTTACTTTAAA
The DNA here is from genome assembly GCF_002386345.1 of Streptococcus oralis. NCBI lineage: Bacteria > Bacillati > Bacillota > Bacilli > Lactobacillales > Streptococcaceae > Streptococcus > Streptococcus oralis. The sequence continues at coordinate 645,835 of NZ_CP023507.1, forward strand.
TACTCAGGATCGTCATGGTATTGTCGTTGTTGGAGATTTACCAACTAGCTTTAAGGAAACTGGTCGCGTCTATGGAAGTGAGGGCTTATCTCCAACACTGACTACGATGCAAGGAGGAGATAAAATCCCCAAAATACTAATTCCAGAACCAATCCAATTTCTAAAAGTACGGGAAGCAACGAAAAAAGGATATGCTCAAGCAGAAATAGGAGATTCAATCAATTTAGAAAGACCAAGTTCTCAGTATCGTCGAGGTAGAGTTGGAAAAGGTATAGCGAATACGTTAACAACTAGTGGTCAAATGGGAGTAGTAGTGGGTGGCTATGAAGGAGAAGATAAACAAGTTTATCATGTAGCTGGTGTCTTGATAGATGGAAAATTTTACCGTTTGAGAATACGACGAATCACCCCTAAAGAGTGTTTTCGCCTACAGGGCTTTCCTGATTGGGCTTTTGAAGCTGCTAGAAAAGTCTCTAGTAATAGTCAGCTCTATAAACAAGCTGGTAATAGTGTAACAGTTCCTGTGATTGCCGCAATCGCACAGAAATTAAAAGAAATAGAGGAAAAAGATGAAAGCTTTAAATAAAGAGTCAATACTAGATTGTGATGAATTAGAAACAGAATTACATGACGCAGAAATCAAACAGCTGGATGAACAAATATTTTTGTTGCCCAATTATCCATGTGAGTTTGAAGTGACATTATTAGATAATTACCATAAAAAACACAACTACCCACTATTTTATGAATCCTATCTTCAAAACATTATGGAATTCCTTGAAAGTCAGGATATAAAGAACGGAGCTGATGCTTTTGTAGATGATAATCAGAATCTTGTTTTTGTTTTATATGGGCAAGGCTATCGAGCCGAGGGAAAAGAGGGAATACTTACAACCCAAGTAACTGTAAAAGCTTATGATGAAGACAAGAAACCGATTAACTTCGCAAACTTATTAGATTCCTTAATAGTCTCAGAATATCAAATGGAACCGAATCTTTGGGAGGTCTCCCATGATTGATCTCTATCTAAGTAAAAATAGCCAAAGAAATCAACTTCTTTTAGACTTCTTCCAAAACTATGGCATCGAGGTATCTTGTCATTCAGTTTCTGAAATGACAAAGGACAAATTAATTGAGATGATGAGCTATTCTTCAGATTGTTTTGAATTTTTATCTCCCAATTTATTACGATTTAAGAACCGTGACAATCTGAGATTAACGGATTTCGTTGAGATGATCTTAAAAAATCCTGAACTAACCATCAGACTTCCTCTTGCGGTTTCAAATAAGCGGGTTTATCCAAATCTGAATTTGGAAGAGGCTAGAGCTCTATTGCCAAGAGATACGAAACAATTGATTTACATGGCACAAACACATTATTTATCTAACTAAAGGAGAAGCAATATGGCTGAACGATTTTGGGAGAACTTGTCCATTATTTTGGCTGAAAGAAATATTAGCTGGATTGAGTTAACCAGAAAAATGTTTGCGGGAGAGTTTCACTATCCAAGTGAATTGAATCGTTTGTATCAAAAGATTCGCCACTATAAGATGGAACAACGAATGCCTCAAAGTCCATGGGTAGAAAGGATTGTGCAGGTATTAGATTTAGATTATGAAGATTTATTTCGGAGGTAACTATGAAAAGAATAATTCCAGTTTATTTATTCCAACAAGTAAATGTCCTATTGGTATCCCTATACTTACTGAAATTGTTTTGTATCGGTGAGTTAACTATACTACAGATTCTCTATGGAGCGTCTCTCATTTCTTTTTTAGGGATGTATGGTCAACGAAAACAAGTGGCCAAGGTCAATATGAAAATTAGGATAAAGTGGATTGGTATTGGATTCGTTAGCCTACTGATTATAAGTATATGTTTTAGTCTGATTTATGCTCAAGGAAGCACGAATCAAGCAAACTTAATTGGCCTTCAACATCAAGTTCCTTGGTTTTCATTTTTATTGTTCTTAATCAATGCGAGTATGGTTGAAGAATTTTTGTATAGAGAAATTTTATGGAACTTGGTTAGAAAATTAGATATTCGAGTTGCTTTGACAAGTGTTTTATTTGCCTTAGCTCATCATCCAGAAACTATTTTAGCTTGGTGTTTATATGTTTCATTGGGAATGTTTTTAGGGATGGTACGCTATAAATCGGACTTATGGGGCAGTATGGGGCTACATTTAGTGTGGAACCTACTAGTTTATAGTTTGCTGCTTTTTTAGACCAAATTAGTTTGTTTTAGGGAAATAAAATGCTAACGTTATGTAACAATGTTAGTCTTTTATTTCAAAGTCTTTGATTAATATGAATTTAGCTCGACAGAAAAATAAGAAATGTGATAAAAATTTCAACTACTCTTATCTATAATAAAGCTACCTGTTCTTTGAAAATTGAATCCACTCCGTCTTGATTAGCGTGCCTGTGTAAGTAGGGACTGAGAGTATTTCCCTGTGAAGGGCAACTGGCACAAGACGTGTGTGAGAATTTTCTAACAGACACGGAGTTTATCGTTTCCAGACTTAAACGATGCGACAAACTAGATAAAGGAGTTAATCATGAAGGTAGTAAACTTGTATGATTTGAAACAAATGGGAAATAAAGGTGGTTGTACCATCCAATTGATTCATCACTTTCCTTTTGGTATGGGCTTAGGACATCTCAAAAAAGACTACATTGAATTTAAACGTGTTGGTATCTTTGATGGGAAAGCAGTAGAAGTCACTCTTAGAGAACCTTATTCGAGAGATCTACTGCAGGTTGTCAAGTCGATTAAGCAACGTCAGAAATTGATAGCTTATCGTTATAAAGAAGGAAAGCTGCTATTTGTTAAGAAGGAGGCCTCAGATGTCCTCTGAACAACAGGAACGAATGGCAGTTCAATATGCTGAGCGTAGTCTTTTATTTACTGTAAAAAGTCTTTTAAAGATTCTAGAATGGTCTAGACGTCAGGCTTTAGCACAGGATTCCGCCTATAAGATAGGGGTGCAGAAATTAGAAGAATTGCTACAATCTCCCTATGCGATTGATACGATTAATCTGAAAAAAGATTTTTTGGACAAACCAATTGATATAGAGAAATTTAAAGCTTTTTTAGAAAAAGAAGAGATTCCTTTAGCCATCGCTTGGCAAGGGGATTCTCTGCATTTCTACACGAAAGACCGTTCGATTCTAGACAATCATTTAGACCATCTGTTAGAAAAAATGGTTAATGATCCGGAGAAATTAGCTGATTTTACCATTGATAAGTCTTTAGACGATGCAATTGATGAAGCTAAATCCCAAATAACCTTTAGACAAGAAGGGGCCGTCAAACAGAAAGAGATGGTGAGATGATGTACAGTGGAAAGAAATTCCTACTATTCTCACTGTTAGGTATCTTACTAGGTTATCTTTTTCATCGTTTGACGCTTTTGTATGATTCTTATACTGGAGATGCCCTAGATAAATGGAGTCGTCTCCTGATGGAAGGTCAAGATGAAGTTCTTCAGTCGCCATGGAATCTTTCTTTTACTGGAAAATCAAGTGCTTTTTTTCTACTAGGTTTTGTTATTATGTTGCTGATTTATCTCTATATAGAGACTGGTAAAAAACAATACCGAGAAGGAGTAGAATACGGAAGTGCCCGTTTTGGCACTCTAAAAGAAAAGAAGCTCTTTTACGGTAAGGAATTTTCTCATGATACGATCTTAGCACAAGATGTTCGTTTGACATTGTTAGATAAAAAACCACCCCAATATGATAGAAATAAGAATATTGCGGTGATCGGAGGTTCAGGAAGTGGGAAGACATTTCGCTTTGTGAAACCCAATCTGATTCAGATGAATAGTTCTAATATTGTAGTGGATCCTAAAGATCATTTGGCCGAGAAAACAGGTAAACTCTTTTTAGAAAATGGTTACCAAGTAAAGGTGTTAGATTTAGTCAATATGAAGAACTCAGATGGTTTCAATCCTTTTCGCTATATAGAGGCAGAAAATGATTTGAATCGCATGCTGACGGTTTATTTTAATAATACCAAAGGCTCTGGATCCCGTAGTGATCCATTTTGGGATGAAGCTTCTATGACTTTGGTACGAGCTTTAGCCTCCTACTTGGTCGATTTCTATAATCCACCCAAAACAAGAGAACAGCTCATAGAAGAAAGTCGTTTAAGTCAAAAAGAATACCAAAACTTGTTGAAACGTCAAAAAAAAGAAGTGGAAGAGCGAAAAAAACGAGGGCGTTATCCAAGTTTTGCTGAAATCTCAAAACTCATTAAACACTTATCCAATGGTGAAAACCAAGAAAAAAGTGTCTTAGAAATTTTATTTGAAAATTATGCTAAAAAGTATGGGACTGAAAATTTTACCATGCGAAATTGGGCAGATTTTCAAAATTATAAGGATAAGACCCTGGATTCTGTTATAGCTGTAACCACTGCTAAATTTGCCCTCTTCAATATTCAAAGTGTCATGGATTTGACCAAAAGAGATACCCTTGATATGAAGACATGGGGCAAGGAAAAATCAATGGTTTACTTAGTTATCCCAGATAACGATAGTACCTTTCGCTTTCTTTCAGCCCTCTTTTTTACAACCGTATTTCAAACCCTGACAAGACAAGCAGATATTGATTTTAAGGGTCAGTTGCCTCTTCATGTGAGATTTTACTTAGATGAGTTCCCAAATATCGGAGAAATTCCAGATTTTGCTGAACAAACCTCAACAGTCCGTTCTCGAAATATGAGTCTCGTTCCTATTCTACAAAATATTGCCCAACTTCAAGGGCTCTATAAAGAAAAAGAAGCTTGGAAAACCATTCTTGGGAACTGTGATAGCTTAGTCTACTTAGGTGGTAATGATGAAGATACCTTTAAATTTATGAGTGGTTTACTCGGTAAACAAACCATTGATGTTCGAAATACTAGTCGTTCCTTTGGCCAGACAGGTTCAGGATCCCTTTCTCATCAAAAGATTGCTCGTGATTTAATGACACCTGATGAAGTCGGAAATATGAAACGGCATGAATGCTTGGTCCGAATTGCCAATATGCCTGTCTTTAAAAGCAAAAAATACAATTCAACCAAGCATCCAAACTGGAAGTACCTAGCCAATCAAGAAACCGATGAACGGTGGTGGAACTATCAAATCAATCCTTTGAATCAAAGACAAGAAAATCATCTTGAAGGCCTTAGAATTCGTGATTTAACTTTTGAATCTAGTTTAAAATAAAAATAGAAAAGAGGAAATAGATGATTACGCATTTTAAAGGTTTTGTTTATGGAGTAGACGCAAGTGCTATGTTTGCACAAGCTATGTCTTTGTTACAGAAGGGATTGATTGCGGTTGGTGCCTTTCTCGTTGTTGTAGGGATTGTCAACCTAGCAACCAATATTAAAGATGGTGGACCAGGTGTTCGGAATGCCATTCTTGAAATTGTCGGTGGAGTTATGGTCGGGGCTGCTGGAGCCTTTGTAACTCAGATTTCAATTTAGGAGGATAAACAATGACATGAATCTTAGTTTAGTCTCACCCTTTGTTTACCTTGCATCTGAAAAAATATCAGCTGAAAATTTATTTGAAGGATTTAATGTGGATTTACAATCTACGGTAGATCTGATTAAATCCCTATCTAGCTACAATCCAACCGTTTGGACTTATATGTCTAGTATTACTAAAAGTGTCATGCAGCCCCTTGGAGTTGCGATTTTATCAGTTGTTCTCATCTTAGAATTTTCGAAGATGGCAAAGAAAATTGCTAACTCAGGAGGAGCGATGACCTTTGAAGCATTAGCACCGATGTTGATTAGTTATATCATGGTCGCAGTTGTAATTACCAATACTACCGTTATTGTAGAAGCCATCATCGGGATTGCAAGTCACGCCATTGAACAAGTGGCTTCGATTGTGGCTCACGGTGGCGCAAAGTATGATACAATCTCTGGATTAAAAGGTTCAGGATTTATTGGCCGTATGATTGTAGGCTTTTTCGCCCTCCTCATTTGGCTTGTTCGGATAGTAAGTGCAGCTATGGTCAATCTTTTGGTATCTATTCGATTTATTCAACTCTACCTTATGATTCCATTTGCCCCTCTTACGATTCCAACATTTTTAAGCGATGAATGGAAGTCTATTGGTATTGGCTATTTAAAAAATATTATGGTTTATGCGGTACAAGGGGTTCTTATTTTTCTGATTGTTTCTCTTGTTCCTTTATTTGAATCTGCTGGGAAAATAGCTGTTTCAAATGGTGCAGGAGTCTTGCAATCACTTGCGATTATGTTTGGTAGTTTGGTACAAGCTATCTTACTGATTATTGCCCTCGTTGGTTCTCAACGTACGGCTCGCTCAATCTTAGGTATGTAATTAGATAAAGGCTAGGAAGTGATTGCTTCTTAGCCTTTTTAGAAAGGAAAGTCATGAATACACGTGTCTTTAAAGACATCTCAAAATACCAACACAGGGCTTGGTTAGGTTTCACCACAAGACAAATCATCTTTGTTTTACCAGCTTTTATTGTCACAATTATTGTTTTGGGTTTGAATCTCTTTTTCTGGCAATTTGGAGATTGGTTTGTTTACGGTTTTGTGTTTGCTTTTACCATCCCCCTCATGCTTTTTGGAGTCTATAAACCCAATGATTTATATTTTGAACATTATTTGAAATACCGTCTTCATTTTGAACTAACGGTTCCCCTACGCACAATTACAGGAAAGAAAGGACCTGAACATGAAAAGAAAATCAAATACATTAAAGAAACAAAAAACTTCAATGACTAATCAGAAAGAAGTAGTTAAAGGAAAAAAAGAGGAAGTGTTACCCTCTACGTCTAATACTCTTTCCTATCAAGCCCTGTATCAAAATGGTCTGATGCAGGTGAAAGAAGATTATTTCTCACAAAGCTACTTACTTGGTGATGTCAATTACCAGACCGTTGGTTTAGAAGATAAGGGCGCAATCATTGAGAAGTATTCTGATTTGATTAACTCCCTAGACGATCAAACCAACTTCCAATTGACTATCTTTAATAAAAGATTGAATCTAGAAAAATTCAGACAAAGTGTTTTGTATGAGGAAAAAGAAGATGGGTATGATAGCTATCGTAAAGAATTGAATCGGATGATGAATCAGAATTTAGACAGTGGTGAAAATAATTTTTCAGCTGTGAAACTGATTAGCTTTGGTAGAAAGGATTCTAATCCCAAACAAGCCTATCGTTCCTTGTCCCAAATAGGAGAATATTTCAAGAGTGGTTTCTCAGAAATTGATGCACGATTTGAATCCTTGGCTGGAGAAGAGCGTGTCAACTTGTTGGCCGATATGCTTAGAGGAGAACACCATCTTCCTTTTTCTTACCGTGATTTAACGAGATCTGGTCAGACAACTCGTCACTTTATAGCACCTAATCTCTTGGATTTTAAAAACAAGAATTACCTACAAATCAATGACCGCTTGTTGCAGATTGTCTATGTCAGAGACTATGGTATGGAGTTAGGAGATCAGTTTATCAGAGACCTCATGCAAGGAGATTTGGAATTGATTGTGAGCCTCCATGCTCAAAGTTCGACCAAGGCGGATGCTATGAAGAAACTACGAACAAAGAAGACCTTGATGGAATCCCAAAAGATTGGGGAACAACAAAAACTAGCTCGTACAGGTATCTATTTGGAAAAAGTAGGCCATGTTTTAGAAAGCAATATCGATGAAGCTGAAGAACTCTTAAAAACCATGACCGAGACAGGAGATAAACTATTTCAAACTGTCTTCTTGATTGGGGTCTTTGGTCAGGATGAAGAAGAACTCAAACAAGCACTAGATACGATTCAACAAGTGGCCGGCTCAAATGACCTAATGATTGATAAACTACCATATATGCAAGAAGCAGCCTTTAATAGTTTGCTGCCATTTGGTTGTGATTTTTTAGAGGGAGTATCACGGAGTTTATTAACATCTAATGTAGCAGTGAACTCTCCTTGGACTTCAGTAGACTTACAAGACCGTAGTGGGAAATATTATGGTATCAATCAAATCTCAAGCAATATTATTACCATTGATCGAAGCCTATTAAATACACCGTCTGGTCTGATTTTAGGAACATCAGGAGCTGGGAAAGGGATGGCAACCAAGCATGAAATTATCACGACCAAAATCAAGGAATCTGGTGAAAATACTGAAATTATCATCGTGGATCCAGAAGCAGAATACAGTGTCATTGGACGAGCTTTTGGTGGAGAAATGATTGATATTGCGCCCGACTCCCAGACTTATCTCAATGTACTTGACTTGTCTGAGGAAAATATGGATGAGGATCCTGTTAAGGTAAAATCAGAATTTCTTTTATCCTTTATCGGTAAGTTATTGGATAGAAAAATGGACGGAAGAGAAAAATCGATTATCGACAGAGTCACCAGACTCACCTATCAGTCATTTAAAGAGCCTTCTTTGGAAGAATGGGTCTTTGTCTTGAGCCAACAACCAGAAGAAGAAGCGCAGAATTTGGCACTTGATATGGAACTGTATGTCGAAGGTTCTCTTGATATTTTTTCTCATAAGACCAATATTCAGACAGGATCTAATTTCTTAATCTATAATGTTAAAAAGTTAGGAGATGAGCTGAAACAAATTGCTCTTATGGTTGTTTTTGATCAGATATGGAACCGTGTCGTTCGGAACCAAAAATTAGGGAAGAAGACCTGGATTTATTTTGATGAAATGCAACTTCTCTTATTAGATAAATATGCCAGTGATTTCTTCTTTAAATTGTGGAGTCGTGTCAGAAAATATGGAGCCAGTCCGACTGGGATAACCCAAAATGTCGAAACTTTATTGTTAGATCCAAATGGTAGACGGATTATTGCAAATAGTGAATTTATGATTCTCCTCAAGCAAGCAAAAAATGACCGAGAAGAACTGGTTCAACTCTTAGGATTGTCAAAAGAACTTGAAAAACACCTAGTCAATCCAGAAAAAGGGGCAGGACTAATAAAAGCTGGTTCCGTTGTCGTTCCCTTTAAAAATAAGATTCCTCAAGGTACTCAATTGTTTGATATCATGAGTACGGATCCTGATAAAATGGCTTCTAATTAAGGGGAAGGTAAATGAAGGATAAAAGAGAAATCATACGTGCACGAAAGGCATTTAGAAGAAGTCTAAAAGATGAGAAGAAATTCTTGAAACAAGGAAAGAAGGAGGTGAAGAAACAGAAAAAAGATTCCGCTGTACTGGATGAAAAACCATGGAAAAAAGAGATAAAAGAAAAGCTAGAGGAGATGAGAGAAGCTTCAAAGGAGAGAGTAAAACAAGCAAATGAAGACTACAATCATATTCTTCAAAATAGTCCTCCATCTCTTTTGAATCGGAAAGAATTAAGAGACAGACGGTTGCCTCATGCTAGGAAACGATTGAAAATAGCTAAGAAGCAATTTAGAGAAGCCAAGGTAGAAGCAAAAGAAGAAAGAAAAGAGAGTCGTAAAGAAAGAAAAACCAATCAAAAATTTCTCTACGGTCAGGAATCGAAACAAAAATCTAATTTTTTCTTTCAAGGGAAGAGTTTAGAAGAATTAAAAGCTAAGAAAGAAGTCAAGGCCGCAAAAGAGAATCTAAAATCTACTAAACAAGCCTATAAGTCCAAAAAAGTCAGTAGGAAAGCCAAAACTTTTCTTTATGTCCTTGGACGTGAAGGTGGAGAGTTAGCTTCAGAAAATGAAGATTTAGAAGGCTATCGCATACTTCAAGAGACAATTAGAAAAGGAAAACGCTACAGTCGGCTTTCTTATAATCTTGGAAAAGCTAGTGTCAAAACAGGACAAGCAACAGGTCGTTTTACCAAGAAAAGACTGACCAACACAAAAGAGCGATACCATCATTTTAAGGATGGAAAAGGATGGAAACTAGCGAAAGATAAACCAAGCTCCTTTAAAAATCGGTTTCGAAAATTAAAGAAACAAGGTCCTACAAGTGTTCGAAACATCTATCAAAAACTAAAAGCAGCCTTTTCCTTCTTTACATTTGTGGCTGGAAATCCTGTAACCTGGATAGTTGGAGGAATAGTCTTTCTTCTTTTACTTATAATGAGCTTCTTTTTAGGATTTTCATCTGCTAGTTTGATTCAACAAGATGAATTTGAATTAACAAAAGCTTATACCCACCTAACTTGGGAAGACGCAGAACAAACTCGTACAAATGAAAAAGGAATTACCTATTACACAAAAGTTGATGATGTGATGGGGTATATGAACTTTAAATTCCATGACTATGAGTTACACAAACCAGTTCATTTATTTAGTTCAGAAACTTACAAGGATTATCTATCTACTTTGTGGCATGATTTAAACGATGGGGAAGATTTGAAATCCATGCAAGACCTTTATGAAACTCCTAAGTATAAACTCTCGAAAAACGATCAAGAGGAAATGAAGGAACTAAAAGAAGAGGGTGTCTATACTTCCATGCAGGAATTGGACAATCCATTTGAAGGGAAAAGCAACGAAGATAGTCTAACCATGACTTATCGTTATGGATACTATGATTTAGACGGAAAACCTACTCTTCAGGAGTATATTCTACTAGAAGCGAAGGCTCACCAAACAATTGTCGCACCAATGGATGGTGTTGTATCTCTAGACGGAGATGATGTTATTCTCACTAACGGAAAAGGAGAGAATGAGAGTCGATTGACCTTGTATTCTATTCATAATGGCCGTGCGATTGAGGGGACAAGAGTCCTAACGGGTGATATTATTGGTGAAACACCAGACGATACAGGTTTGAAAGTTTCCTATCAAAAGTATAAAAACAAGAAAGAAAAATTGGTGTATGTCAATCCGCAATTTTATTTTCCAAAAGTCATTCAACTTCAGACCACTATCTTACCTGCCATTGGTCAGTTTGGTGGGGATGAGTTTGAACGTGCAAAACATATTTATGAGTTTTTGAAATCTCAAGGGGCAAGTCCTCAAGCCATTGCGGCTATTTTAGGAAATTGGTCGGTAGAATCTTCTATCAATCCAAAACGAGCTGAGGGAGATTATTTATCTCCTCCAGTTGGCGCTACCGATTCCTCATGGGATGATGAAAGCTGGTTAGCAATTGGAGGTCCAGCCATTTATAGTGGTGCTTATCCTAATATTCTTCACAGAGGTTTAGGTTTAGGGCAATGGACAGATACTGCAGATGGTTCAACACGTCATACAGCTTTATTGAATTATGCACGCATCCAAAATAAGAAGTGGTATGATTTAGACCTCCAACTTGATTTTATGCTTCACGGGGACAGTCCTTACTATCAAAGTTGGTTAAAGGATTTCTTTGGAAATACGGGCAGTGCAGCCAATCTCGCCCAACTCTTCCTTACCTATTGGGAGGGAAATTCTGGTGACAAACTACTGGAAAGACAAACTAGGGCAACGGAATGGTATTACCAAATTGAAAAAGGCTTCAGCCAAACAAATGGAGGACAAGCAAAGAGTGATCCACAATCCCTTGAAGGGGTTCGTGGGGACTTGTATGATCATTCTGTTCCTGGTGGTGGAGATGGTATGGCCTATGCCTATGGACAATGTACATGGGGTGTTGCGGCTCGTATGAACCAGTTAGGCTTAAAATTAAAAGGAAGTAATGGAGAGAAGATTTCAATCATTAATACCATGGGAAATGGTCAGGACTGGGTTGCGACAGCTTCAAGTCTTGGAGGGGAAACTGGCTCTACACCAAGAGCAGGTGCCATTGTTTCTTTTGTAGGAGGTACACATGGGACACCAGCAGACTATGGTCATGTGGCTTTTGTAGAGAAGGTCTATGATGATGGTTCTTTTCTAGTTTCTGAAACCAACTATGGTGGAAACCCTAACTATACCTTTAGAAAAATCTCTCAAGCAGATAGTGCCATTAGTTTTGCCTATACTACGAAATAGAAGAGTTTACACTTGAAATTTTAGCTATTTTCAGGTAAAATAGATAGTGTAGATGAGTGGTCGGCTCATGGTCAATCTGATAGTAATCTTGGACATAAGGGCCAAGCGGTGGCGGACACCAGAACGAAATCCGATAGCAATCTTGGACGTAAGGGCCAAGCGGTGGCAGACACCAGAATAAACCGACTGACTAGGTGGCTTACAGATTCTGTAAACCACCTTTTTTGTGAGGAAGATATGGTAAATTCTAGAGATTATTGTAATCCAAATTACACCGAAAAAATAAAACTTCAGCGTTTTTTTAATCAGTTACAAATTGCGGCTTCTTTTTTTAAAGAGCACTTCGTTGGCAAAATCATGTATTATGAAACGGAAATAGAAAGTGTTGAACTTCATTTTTCACCTACTAATTTCATGCACCTATGTGGTGTTGATTACCGAAAAGGTGCAGGCAGTTTCTTTGACGATTGTTTAAATAGACATGTCATAATTGATGAGTTGAAAATAAAAAAAGATGGAACCACGATGCAAAAGTTACAAGTTTTAGGATCCATTGAGGAATTATTGGGAAAACATGTTCATCTAACTGGTTCAGGACGTTATTTGTATTTGGAGTTTGACTATGCTCTACGTACAAGAAAACAGATACTAGCATTAACATTGAAAGATACATCAAAGAAAATTGTTCCTCAATCTTTATTAGATTTGAAGAGAAAGACAGTATTTCCAAAAGGTCAAAAAGTAATTTCAATTTACTCAAAACATTTACAAACGTCGGAACTTTTTTATTATTTAAAAGATTAGTTTACATATCTTTTGTGGCATAATATATATTTTTATCATTTTAAGGAGAACGCAGTTTTGGCTCGTTCTCTTTTTTGTTGTGATACTTCTTTCAAGGAATATTTGGTAGGATTGGAGTGAAAAAAGATTATCTAGGAAAGAAGGAAGTATATGGAAGCCATTTATCAACGTGATTCGGATCAAGATGGATTAACTGATGCTCAAGAATTGGCGCTAGGAACCAATCCTCTTAGCGCAGATTCTGATGGTGATGGACGTTCAGATTTATTAGAAGTAGAAGAAGGAACCAATCCCTTAGAAAAGGATTTACAAGACATAAACAAAACAAGTCTAACTGAACCGTCATCAGTATTTATGGAAATGAAACAAAAGATTTCAAATATGATGGAGAGTCACTACAAGGAATTTATACAGGCTCTGATTAGTATTGAAACAGGGATTGAAAACCAACAAGACTTAGAAGACTTATATACTTACTACATGAGAACAGATGCCGTTTCTCTTTTGTCTAGTGATTTAGAAACCAGTCATCAAGAGGTTGAAATGGAGATAGAGTTGTAGGGGAATCATGTGATTCTCCTATTTTCGTATAGATGAAAGGAGCGAGTATGGAAGTAATGCAATTATTGGCTATGTTTCGTGGAACAATTCCAAAAGATAGTGAGAAAATGGACCTATTTCTTCGTTATCAAGCTCAACATTTTGATGAGAAATGGCAGGATTTGGTAGAGAGTTTTTTGACTGAAGAGGGCAAAATAGAAGAGATACCTCATGTCTATTCTTTTCATCAAGATATTGTTTCTTTCCTAGAGGCCAGTTCTGAAAATAATGACCAAGATTTAGAAAGTTACACAAGAAGTTTTGGACAAGCGGGTCTAGATAAATTATCTCAATTAAGTAGTTGGGAGAAATACTTGGTGCTAGAAGTCGCAACCTATAACCTTTCCACTCGATTTTACATCCAATCTGAAAAAGAGAAGCTAACACCATTAAGTGAGCTTGTATTTCATCAGAATCAGGATGTCAATTTAGTCAATGTCTATCGGGTTGCGAATAATCTATCTGACCGTATTAGTAGAGATATAGAGGAATTTCTTCTAATGTTTGACTCAAAAGAGCTTAAAAAAGAAGTTCTTGAGATTCATTTTGAAGAAAAAGAGGGAGATGTTCTAGCCTATTTGGGTTCTGAATTAATGGCTACTTTAGATACCGTTACGGATCTTGTCCATCATGAAGAAAACTACCAACAACTCCCACTGACACAAAAGCTGAAGATTATTACTCACTTTGATGATGTAAAAGCTAAAATCGAAAAGTCTAAGCAAGTAGCGGAAGTGGTCTTACCTTTAGATAATATTGAGCAGGTAGAAGAAAATGTGGAAGTTCATTCCCTATCTAAAGTAGATAAAATTGTAGAAGAAGCTTTGAGGAAATATCCAATCGGTTCACAAGTAAGTTATAAAGGACAAGTATTTCAGTTGGTTTCGATTGAAAATGCACAGTTAAATGACTTAGTTCGCCTAGAGCTATTCAATGATTACAACCAGTTATTTGAAGAGAATCCTATCTTATACTTGAACAGTTTGGAAGAGATTGAACAAGTATTGTCTCATGTAGAACTTGAAAAAGAAGATTCAGATATTGAGATTGAATCACCAAGTGAAAGCCAGGAAATAGATTTGTTTTCCTATCTGGAAAAAGATAATGAAAAGGATAAGGAAATAGAAAGGCTTATTGTAGGCATAGAAGAGACGGATGTCCCTGTTCAAGATTTTGTTTTTCCAGATGATTTAGAGGACTTTTACCCTAAGACAAATCGAGAAAAAATTGAAACGAATATCGCCACAATTGAACTTGTTAAAAGATTAGAAAAAGAGGGACGACAAGCGAATCCAGAAGAACAAGAGCTACTCGCCAAGTATGTAGGCTGGGGCGGTCTTGCCAATGAATTTTTCGATGAACTAAATGCAAAGTATGAAACAGAACGTTTAACTCTTAAGAGCTTAGTAAGTAAATCAGAATACTCCACTATGAAACAAAGTTCTCTCACGGCCTATTATACAGACCCAATGATTATTCGCCAGATTTGGCAAAAATTACTGGATGATGGTTTTGAGGGAGGGAGGATATTAGATCCTTCTATGGGGACTGGGAACTTCTTTGCGGCGATGCCTAGAAGTATACGAGAGAAATCAGAACTCTATGGGGTTGAATTAGACAGTGTGACAGGCGCAATCGCAAAACAACTCCACCCCAATACCCATATTGAAGTGCGAGGATTTGAGGAAGTTCCATATCAAAATAATAGTTTTGATTTAGTCTTAACGAATGTTCCTTTTGGAAATTTTCGCATTGCCGATAAAAACTATGATAAACCTTACATGATTCATGATTACTTTGTCAAACACTCACTTGATTTAGTAAGAGACGGAGGACAAGTTTCGATTATCTCTTCTATTGGCACAATGGATAAGCGGACAGATAATGTCTTACAAGAGATTAAATCCAACACTCATTTTTTAGGGGGAGTTCGGTTGCCAGATGCGGCTTTTAAAAAGATTGCAGGTACCCGAGTGACCACAGATCTCCTCTTCTTTCAAAAGGATCAAGCAAAGAATCTTAATGAGGAGGAACTTGTCTTTAGTGGCTCTATTCCCTTTGAGGAGGATAAGCGTGTCTGGATCAATCCTTATTTTGATGGGAAATACAATACGCAAGTTTTGGGTGAATATGAGGTACGTAATTTTAATGGAGGAACCCTCAATGTTAAGGGGGGATCAGAAACATTAGCTACTGACATTATGGAAGCGTTAGAAAATGTGGAAGAACCTAAACCAATTGACAATTCTTTGAAAGCACCTGTTTTTATCCAAGAAGAAGTGGATAATTCTATCCCAAGTCGTATACGTGAGGACTTAGTGCTCTATTCTTTCGGATATGAGGGAAATCAAATTTATTATCGAGATACGCATGGCATTCGGAAAAGTTCAAAAGTAGACGAAATTAGTTATTATGTAGACGAGAAGGGTGATTTTAGAGCCTGGGACGGTTCTTTGTCTGAACATAAAATAGATCGATTTGTGCAACTTCATTTGACAGATGAGGATGCACTAGATGTATACAAGTCAGAAGAAGCAAGTAAAAGAGGAAAATATAAGGGATTGTTCAAAAAAACTGTTTTTTATGAAAGTCCCTTATCGGATAAGGACATTAGTCGCATTAAGGGAATGGTTGATTTGAGAGAGACCTATCAATCCTTAATTGAAATTCAACGTCATCCAGATTATAGTCGGACAGATTTTCAGGTATTACTTAGTAAACTCAATCATGACTATGACCGCTTTGTAGGTCAATTTGGATACTTGAATGCCTCAGTCAATCGGAACTTATTTGATAGTGACGATAAGTATTCTTTACTAGCAAGTTTAGAAGATGAGTATATTGATTCTAAAGACCAGAAAGTAAAATATAAAAAATCTTTAGCTTTTGAGAAAGCATTGGTTAGGCCGGAGAGAGTGATTGCAAGAGTTTCAACGGCTCTTGATGCTTTAAACTCTAGTTTATCGGATGGTAGAGGGGTTGATTTAGACTATATGGTATCAATTTATCCCGAACATAGCCAAGCTACTATTTTAGATGAGTTAGGAGACCAGATTTTAATGGATCCAGAAAGTTATTTAAGAGGAGAAAGAAAATATCTTTCTAAGAACCAGTTTTTATCAGGAGACATTCTCAACAAGATAGAAGTAGTTCAACTATTAGTGGAGGAAAACAACCAAGAATATGATTGGAACCATGCTTTAGATTTGTTAGAATCTGTTCGCCCTCCAAGGATTCATCTGGCAGATATTGAGTTTAAAATAGGGTCACGTTGGATTCCTCAATCCGTTTATGGTAAATTTTCCTTTGAATGTTTTATCAATCGTGAATTTGAATTGTCTTCGCCTGATGTTGAACAAGTCATTGAAGTGAATCCTGTCGATGGCCAGGTTCATTTAAGGACATCATTTGCTTATCGCTATCCAAGTGCCAAAGATAGTAGTCTAGGAGTCAGTGGGTCACGTTATGATACAGGAAGAAAGATTTTTGAGAATTTACTTA
This sequence comes from Streptococcus oralis, assembly GCF_002386345.1. Lineage (NCBI taxonomy): Bacteria > Bacillati > Bacillota > Bacilli > Lactobacillales > Streptococcaceae > Streptococcus > Streptococcus oralis. Next base: position 662,636 of record NZ_CP023507.1, read on the forward strand.
ATTCGAACCAACCGACGATTACCATGACTGTTACGGAAGGAGAAAAGAAAAAGACCATCACAGATTTGGAAAAAACCTCTGTTTTAAGAGCAAAAGAGCAGCATTTACAAGAGCTCTTTCAAGAATTTGTCTCACGGTATCCAGAAGTCCAACAAGTCATTGAGGAAAGTTATAATCGTCTTTATAATCGAACGGTTAGTCGAGAGTATGACGGTAGCCATCTAGTCATTGATGGCTTGGCACAAAACATCAGTCTTCGTCCTCACCAAGAGAATGCCATTCAAAGAATCGTAGAAGAAAAAAGAGCCTTGTTAGCTCATGAGGTAGGTTCAGGAAAGACCTTGACCATGCTTGGTGCTGGGTTTAAATTAAAGGAGTTGGGGATGGTTCATAAGCCCTTGTATGTGGTGCCCTCTAGTTTGTCTGCTCAATTTGGCCAAGAAATCATGAAATTTTTCCCTACTAAAAAGGTCTTTGTGACCACTAAGAAAGATTTTGTGAAGGCGAGAAGAAAACAATTTGTGTCACGTATTATTACAGGAGATTACGATGCCATTGTCATTGGGGATTCTCAATTTGAAAAAATCCCTGTCAGTAAGGAAAGACAGATGAACTATATTGAGGATAAACTCAATGAACTACGAGAGATTAAAACGCATTCTGAAAATAAGTATACCGTTAAAGAAGCAGAACAATCAATAAGTGGTCTAGAGAAACAATTGGAAGAACTGCAACGCTTTAATCGTGATAGTTTTATTGATTTTGAGAACCTAGGGATTGATTTTCTTTTTGTGGATGAAGCACATCACTTTAAAAATATTCGTCCGATTACTGGCCTTGGAAATGTAGCAGGGATTGCCAATACAACGTCTAAGAAGAACGTGGATATGGAAATGAAGGTTCGACAGATTCAGGAAGAACATGATTTTGAAGAACATGATTTTAAAAATATTGTCTTTGCGACAGGAACACCTGTTTCCAATTCTATTAGTGAGTTGTACACTATGATGAACTACATTCAACCGGATATCTTAAAACGCTATCAAGTTGATTATTTTGACTCTTGGGTAGGTGCTTTTGGAGAAATTCAAAACTCTATGGAATTAGCTCCTACAGGGGATAAGTACCAACCTAAGAAACGATTTAAAAAGTTTGTCAATCTACCTGAGTTGATGAAAATTTATAAAGAAACAGCCGACATTCAAACACAAGATATGTTGGATTTACCTGTTCCAGAAGCTCATATTATCCCTATTGAGAGTGAGTTAACTGAAAACCAGAAACTCTATTTAGAAGAATTAGTTATGAGGTCAGATGCAGTTAAATGTGGAACAGTTGATCCAAGACAGGATAACATGTTAAAAATTACGGGTGAGGCACGAAAATTAGCTATTGATATGCGTTTATTGGACTCTAGCTATAGTCTAGCAGACAATCATAAACTGCTTCAGGTAGTGGATAATGTTGAAAGAATTTATCGTGAGGGAATGGGAAATAAGGCTACTCAGATGATTTTTTCAGATATTGGAACACCTAAGAAAAAGGACAATGGCTTTGATGTTTATTCTGAAATGAAGGCTTTATTAGTTGATAGAGGAATCCCTAGTAAGGAAATTGCCTTTGTACATGATGCCAATAGTGATGAAAAGAAGAATAGTTTGTCTCGAAAGGTTAATGCAGGAGAAGTGCGTATCTTACTTGCATCAACTGAAAAAGGAGGAACAGGTTTAAATGTTCAGAGCAAGATGAAAGCAGTTCATCACCTGGATGTACCGTGGAGACCAAGTGACATTCAGCAACGCAATGGACGTATTATCCGACAGGGAAATGAAAACAAGGAAGTGGATATTTACCACTACATTACCAAAGGTTCATTTGATAATTATCTATGGGCAACTCAGGAGAACAAACTCCGTTATATTAAACAGATTATGACTTCTAAGGAGCCGATTCGTGCTGCAGAAGACATTGATGAGCAGACCATGACAGCTTCTGATTTTAAGGCACTAGCAACAGGTAATCCTTATCTCAAATATAAGATGGAACTAGAGAATGATCTAACTCTATTAGAAAATCAAAGACGCGCCTTTCAACGCAGCAAGGATCACTATCGTCATACAATCTCTTACTGTGAAGAAAATATACCTATTCTTGAGAAACGATTAAGCAAGTATGAAGGCGACATTCAACAGTCTGAAATGTCGAAAGACCAGGCATTTTCTATGACAGTAGGTAAGCAAGCTTTTGAGCAACGAGCTGAAGCAGGTGAATCCCTACACCGTCTTATCCGTCATAATCAAGCTGACAGCAAAGAATTCCCTACCCTAGCAAGCTATCGAGGATTTGACATTAAAATGCTTAGTCTTCCAACAAATCAACCTCTTCCTGAAACCTTCTCTGTTAAGATTGTAGGAGAAAATCAGTATTCTGTCAGTTTAGATTTGTATTCTCCTTTGGGGACAATTCAAAGGATCCAACATACGATTGATCACATTAAAGAGGACCAAGTGAAAACTCACAACTTATTGGATGAATTAAAGGATAAATGGGCTACTGCTAAAGTTGAAATTGAGAAAAATTTTCCAAAGGAAGAGGATTATCAAACTAAAAAGGCCGAATACGATGTACTCGCGCCATTGATTGAAACAGAAACGGATTTAGATATTATTGATCAGGCCTTAAGACAATTCCACGAAAAAGGAAACGAAAAGCAGGAACAACTTTCTTTTGAATTGGATTAAAAAATAGATACAAATAGCGGACAAGAAAAGAAAAGCGCGGTAAAATAAAGATAGAAAGAAACGAGGTAACGATTATGATGGAAGATACCTATTATCAATTAGAAGAGGCTTTGGTACAGGGATTTCAAACACCTGAAGAATACCAAGCCTACAAGGAGTTAAAGGAACATTATGAGGAAGTGACAGGCGATTATAGCTTTTCTATACGAGAACTTACTAGTCAATTGGAAATCGCTCTTCAGAATCATCGAGGTGTGGACTTTGAAGAACATGAGAAAGAGGAGTATTTGGACTTAGTTCAAAAATTAGAAGAGTTTGATTCCTCTCTTGCCACCCATTATCGTCAATTGATTGACTAGAAAGGAGAAAGTCATGAATGATTTACTCCTTATCCCAGTAATTTTTTTAGCAGTAGGAGGAATTCTCATTCTTTTATGGAGACTCTTTCTTATTGCCAGTGGACTTTTCCTTATTGGTTTTATCAGTTTTCTTATTTTCGTGGAGGTCTATGGAATTTATTTGTTCTTTACTGAACCGACTTTATACTTTGATGATATCAGACAACATGGTTTAACTAGTTGTACGGCTGTGTACCTTTTCATCAATCTGATGTTGGTTCTAGGATTCAGTTGGCGTTTCATAAACTCCAAAACTAAGGAAAGTATGTAAACTTGTTAGATGGTTAAAAAACTTTATCTGAATCTAAATTCGGATAAGGTTTTTTATTAGCCTTGATTCTTTCATATACTTCATAGCTAAATTGGAGCAGTAATTTATGAAAATCATTATCCTCACTGTTATTACTTGTATTTATGGCTTGTTTATGTCGTTCAATATGAGAAAGAGCCCTTCTCAAATTTTCTTCTTTTAAATTTTTCATAGTTACATTATAAGCTGAAGACAGATAGTTTTGATATTTTTCTCTGAACTGTACGATTTTGCTTCTGAAATGTAGGAATCACCTTTTATTATGGTGTGATAAAACTTACAAGTCCTTTTTGTTATTCTTGACCTAGTTTTTATAGAAAGAAGGTCTAAGATGTTAAATAAAGTCAAAACTAAAGCCTTAATTAGTGTCGGAGCAGTGGCTGCAACTAGCTTTATTCTCATGATGGGATATACTGCTGGTCAACATTCTACTGCTAAACAAAGTCGTAAAGAGATTGAATTGGCTGCAGCTAAACTTGTAGAGGATAAACAAGCAGAAGATAAAGCAAGTATTTTGTCATCAGATACTGTAAAAGAATTTTTGACACAGTACTATACGAAAGAAAAACTAGGGGAAAATAATACACGCATTCAACCTTATATGACTGAATCGGCTTATTCTCAAGAATTGACAAGTCAAAACGATGCCATGAACCAAGTGTATAAGGACTATATTTTGGATTATCATTTTGAAAAAGCTGATATCTTTGTCAATCAGACTACGAATCAAGCTATTGCCATGGTCTCTTATAATGTAACCTATGTATCTGATTTAAAGAATGCCAACCAATCAAAGACTAATCAGACAGAAACAAGAACAGTTAAGTTATCCTATTCTAAACTACCTGGTAAGTTATTGGTCAATCAAGTACAGGTTTGGAAATCTGGGTTAGATGATTTAGATAAGGCAACTCCTAAAACTTTAGAAGAATCCTCATCTGTTCCATCACTGCCAAATACTACAACAAAATGATGATATTGCATGGAAATAGAAGAATGTAAGCAAATTTCAATTCTTGATGTAGCAAGTCGTTTAGGTATCTCCTTTAAACAAGTTTCGAGCAGTGTCTATGAGCATACTGAACACGATTCATTTCGGATTTTTTCAACTACCAATACTTTTAAATGGTTTTCAAGAGATATTCAAGGTGATGTCATTGATTTTGTTCGACTTGTTAAGGAAATATCTTTTAAAGAAGCTCTAGCTTTTCTTTCTGAAGAACCTTTTCAAAAAGAAGCTGCTCAAGAAAAAAGAGAGAGACCATTTTATTATCCTTTAAAGAGAGTAGAAGATTCTAACTGTAGTCTGGCCAGATATTATTTAACAGAATATAGAGGAATCTCAGAAGAAATCGTACAAAAGATGATTCAACAAGGTTTGATGGCACAAGCCAGTTGGAAAACAAATGAATCAGTTGAACCTGTTATTGTTTTTAAAAGCTTTGATCATCGTCACAAGCTGCAGGCAGCAAGCTTACAAGGGATTTATAAGAATAATTCTCTTCCAAGAGAGAGGTTAAAAACGATTCTAAAAGGAAGCCATGGACATGTTGGAATATCCTTTGACATTGGTAAACCAAATAGACTGGTCTTTTGTGAATCATTCATCGACTTGATGAGCTATTACGAACTTCATCAACAAAGTCTATCTGACGTTCGTTTGGTATCTATGGAGGGATTAAAAAGATCTGTTGTTGCTTATCAAACTTTACGACTGATAGCTGAAGAAAATCAGAAGTTGGAATTTTTAGATACAGTAATACCTTCAAAGTTATTGCCTTTGATCAATACAATTCGTGATACCACCAGCTATTTTGATAATCATCCTGATTTATTGACACTTGCGGTAGATTGTGATGATGCAGGTAAAGATTTTTCTGATAAGTTATCTCAATCAGGATTTCCTATTTTACTGGATTTGCCTGATAATGAATCTGGGAAAGAAAAAGTAGACTGGAATGATGTCCTTAGAGAAAAGAAATCAGATTTACAATTTATGCTTGAGACTGAAAAAGAGACATTGGGGAATCAACCAGTAGGACAAACCTTTCAATGTTTAGAATTGTGATAACAAAATCAAGATGTTTTAGTTAATATTAGAATGAAGGAGGATCGTATATGACCATAATCGAACGCTTAGAAGAAAAGGTCACTAGGCAAGAAAGCAAGGTAGCAAGAGAGACAGAAAAACTAGCTACTTACAGAGAGCAACTGGAGACAGCGATGTTTGCGACGTTCAAAAGGCGTCAAAGCATTAGTCACATGAGTTTTGAAGAAGCTCTTGACCATGCCTTTGGTAAAGAAAGACAATTTGATGATTCTGAATTTAGAAAGGATGAAATGAGTGAATGACAAAAGATTGGAATTTTAATCAACCATTAGAAAGTAAATCAGAAAATCAAGGGGATTCAGATAAAATTGCAGCCTTATTTGGAAATCATCAAGGAGGTAATGATGTAAATTATGAAGCAGCTTTTCAAAAGCGAAAACAAGCACCTGTGACGGAATCAAATTCTAGTTCTAAACCCAAAGTTACAGAGGTTAGAACAGGAAAAGACACAGATATCACTACAAGTTATCAGCAACATCTTAAAAGACTTATTGCGGATAACAATAGCGATATTCAAAGCAGTCAAAAGAAAATTGAAGAGCTACATACGTTGATTGACACAAAGAATAAAGACAATAAGAAATTTCAGTCCATTTATGATGCGATTTCGGAATTACACTAAGCAGTCCTGATAGGCTGCTTTTTTTGAGAGGTTATAGATGTTTACAACATTTTTTAAGAAAAATCACGACAATAGTGATGTATTTAAAAAGCTGATTCATAGACTATCTGATATGTCTGTCCAAGATCTTGAAAAAATAGACCGACTGCTAGATATCATTTTCACTACAGATCAAGGATCAGAACAACTAAAAACAGAAGCAACTTATAGAGAAGAAACTTTGGACGACACATTAAAGGAAGCTAAGAATCAACTTTATAAGGAACAATTGGAGAAGAATTTAGAGAGGTTTAGGAAAAATAGTCAATAACGCACCAAAATTGGTGCGTTATGCTTTTTTATGCTATAATTGAATTATAAAAATAAAGGAGTTTGCTATGATTGGAAAGAACATAAAATCCTTACGTAAAACACATGACTTAACACAACCCGAATTTGCACGAATTATAGGAATTTCTCGAAATAGCTTGAGTCGTTATGAAAATGGAACTAGTTCAGTCTCTACGGATCTAATAGATATCATTTGTCAGAAGTTTAATGTATCTTATGTCGATATCGTAGGAGAAGACAAAATGCTCAATCCTGTTGAAGATTATGAACTGACTTTAAAAATTGAAATTCTGAAAGAAAGAGGTGCTAATCTATTATCTCGACTCTATCGCTATCAAGATAGTCAGGGAATTAACATTGATGATGAATCTAATCCTTGGATTTTAATGAGTGATGATCTATCTAACTTGATTCATACGAATATCTATTTAGTAGAAACTTTTGATGAAATAGAGAGATATAGCGGCTATTTGGATGGAATTGAACGTATGTTAGAGATATCTGAAAAACGGATGGTAGCTTAATGGAAATCCAAGATTATACCGATAGTGCATTCAAACATGCTTTAGCGCGGAACGTTCGCTCACTGACAAGAGGAAAAAAGTCCAGTAAGCAGCCTATAGCGATTTTGCTTGGAGGGCAAAGTGGTGCTGGTAAAACTACAATTCATCGTATTAAACAGAAAGAATTTCAAGGAAATATTGTTATCATAGATGGCGATAGTTTTCGTTCTCAGCATCCACACTATTTAGAACTGCAGCAAGAATATGGCAAAGATAGTGTAGAATACACCAAAGATTTTGCAGGTAAAATGGTAGAGTCTTTAGTAACAGAATTGAGTCATTTGGGATACAATCTTTTGATCGAGGGAACTCTACGAACAGTTGATGTTCCAAAGAAAACAGCACAACTCTTGAAAAATAAGGGACATGAAGTACAATTAGCCTTAATTGCGACAAAACCTAAGCTGTCCTATCTGAGCACTCTTATCCGATATGAAGAACTGTACGCTATCAATCCAAATCAAGCACGCGCAACTCCAAAAGAACATCATGATTTCATTGTAAATCATCTAGTTGATAATTCACGACAATTGGAAGAACTAGCTATCTTTGAAAGAATTCAAATTTACCAACGAGATAGAAGTTGTGTATATGATTCAAAAGAAAATCTAACTTCAGCAGCAGATGTTCTTCAAGAGTTACTGTTTGGGGAGTGGAGTCAGGTAGAGAAAGAGATGTTGCAGGTGGAGGAAGAGATTTTAGAAACCTTGTGTAATCGTACAGAATAATGATGAAGAAAAAATATTAGGAAGTGAAATATAGCTGATTATGATAGACAATTTAAAAAATCATTTTGATAATCTATTTACTGATGATAAAAACAATATACTAAACATAGATTTTAGTCAATCTATTGATAAACTACATGCTCCAATAAATAATGAGGATATTGAAGATATTCTTTTAGCAGAGGAGACCTCAGATGATGGTGGGATTATTGCTATGACAGGATTTTATTATCAGATGATGGTGGCTGTACTTTATTTGGGAGAAGTATTCCAAGGTGATTGGGATGGGATGTTTTTAGATCATCACCAAGATATTGTTTTGTTTAATAATTCAAAGAAAATAATAAAATTTATCCAAGTGAAAACTAAAAATAGCACCTATGCACCTGCAAATAAAAAAATAGTAGAAAGCTGGATTCCCAAATTATTTATAACTGCGTTCAATATAAAACAAAAACAAGACTTCAATTTAAAATTTGAATTAGTTTCTAACTGTTTTTTTCAAGATCAAAAAAATTTTAATATTTCACCATTTTATCCAGATTCGGAAAGTAGAAGTATTGAAGAGACAAAACAAATGATCAGTGCTTCTTTTGGTTCGAAAGTTATTAATTACAATGATAATAATGAGGATTTTCTGGACCAAGCTTTTGAAAACTTTAATATGAGACATATACCTCATGAATCATTAGAAGAAAAGGTAGTGAGGAATATACCAATAAGTTTAGGTTTTGTGAACAATCAACTATCGCAAGATACGCTTGATCACATTATTTCCGAGTTTTTTAAATCATGTTACAACCCTGAAGATGCGTCGGTACAATTAATTAGTGGTGAAAGGTTAAACAAACTTAAAGGAATTATAAAAAAGCAACTAGAAAACTCAGTAGTAAATGCATATCATAAAAGTTCTGAGAAAATTTTCACAGATTACTTAACAAAATTGGACAAAGAATATTCTCATCCTAGAATGAAGTCAGATTTTATTAAGGAGTTTAGAATATTTTTGGATAGGTTTGATGTTGAGATAAAAAAGACTTTGTCATCTAGCGATTTAACAATGATGGGTATTATCAATAGGTATTTAAAACACAATGAGAGTATTAATGTAATGCTAGAGGAGAGTGACCGTAAGGAACATTTTAATGACTTGTTTTCATTATTGTTATTCCTCAAGATTTCGATTGAAAGTGATATAAAGATTGACGAGAAAAACAGAAACATTTTATCAGTTAATTTAGATAAACTGCTCTTTTTGGTTTTAGGAAATGACGATAATTTTAGGGAGCCTTCAGAAATTATTAAAGAGTTTAAAGATTTATTTCAGAGGTTAGATGATTCAGAAAAATTTAGAATTTTTTATTCTGGGAATATTTCTGTGATTATTTCAGGTAAATTTTATAATGAAAATAGTAGTGAGTATACTACATTAAAAAAAGAAGAGTTAGATTTTTATACAACTCCTAGCATAAATAATCCTAAATTGGATGATATGAGTACTAATAATATTAAAGATGTTCAGGCACCAATAAATATTTTATATGCTCATCGAAAGAGATTGGCTGAAATAAACGATGATAGAATAAAATATAATAATTTAGTGGAGATGAAAAATAAAATTGTTGAGGAGTTACAGTTAGATGGTATTATTTGAAGAGTTGAGAAGTTATATTAATAAAGCACGATATAAAGAGGTAAATGTTCAGGAGATTGATTATCCTACCTTTTATGATGAAGCAAATGGGAAATTAATAATTGTATACAATGAACAAATTACCCAAGATGATTCGCTTAGAGAGAAGATTAATAATATATCGAAAAGTATTAGAGAGATTATCAAGAATCATGTTGAATATAATTTATGGAATACTTATTTGCTAGTATTAGTTGATATAAATTTGTTTAACGAAAAATATTATTATGTCGAAAGAGATGTAAGAAATCTTAGGAAATATGTTATCCAAAATGAAAAGGACATTTCACGAATCCCGTTTATAAATATGGCAGAACATAAAATAGATAACGATGGAGTAAAGGGGCATAGCTATTCGCCTTCAGTACAGATTCAAGATTTGTATAAAAATTTAATGGCTAAAGATGGGGATAGAAAAAAATTATCGAAATCTAAGATATCCGAAACTTTAAAAGAGTTAAAATTTTTAGGAGAAAATGATGATTAGATTGAAGCAAGTAATAATTAAAAATTTTAGAAATTTTCAAGGTACACATCAGTTTGATTTTTCAAAAGACGTTACTATCTTTTTAGGAGATAACGGAAATGGGAAAAGTTCAGTTTTTGATGCAATTCAATGGTGTTTAACAGGAAATGTTGAAAGATTCAAGAATGTCAGTAGTGCAGACATCATGAAAAGTGTACTAATAAATAAGAACTCTGATGAATGTGCAGTTGAAATTATCTTTACAACTAATTTATCTTTGAAAAGGGTAGCACCAAGATATGGTAATATTAGAGTTTCTTGTAATTATGGCAATGAAATTGTACGAGGAGATAAAAATGTCAAAGAATATATCGAGGGATTATTCAAGAATTCAAAAGGTGAAAAATTTGATATTCAAGAATTTCTGAAGTCCTCTTTACTTGCTCAAGATCAGGTGTTAGATTTCATTTCAAGTGACACCGCGAACGATCGTTATAGGGTACTATCTTCGATACTAGGAATGAATGAAATAACTAACTTAAAAGAGAATTACGAAAAGGTTAGGAGTTTGCTGGATAATGAAATGGAGAAAAAAGCAGATTTTGTGAAATCTCTTCAAAAGGAAATTGATCTTCAAGAATCAAAAATTGACTATGGATATAAATATCTGATTACTGATGAAATAAGTAATTCTAGTTTCGAGGATAAACAAAAAGAAAATAATGAGCTACAGAAAAGTAAAGCTCAGATTGAAGAGAGACTTACACGATTTAATTTGCAGTATAATAATATTAAACAGGATATTGGTGATCTAAATCAGATTGCTAACACAATTAAATCACTAGAATATGAGATAAAAGAACTTCAAATCGATCAAGAAAAAAACTTAAAAGATTCTGCCTTGAATGATAATTTATTAGAACAAAATAAGAAGAATATTGAACAAGCAAATAAAGAAGAGGAATTTTTATCTAAAAATAAGCTTTATCAATCTGAATTTATAGATATAAAAAATAAGTTGTCTAATTCTAACTTTGACGGATTAACTTTTGAAACGGATAAAGATATACAAAAGAAGATTGAGGATTTAAAGGGACAGGTTGAAAAGTATCAATATGCTTTGTCTCATATTGTTAACTATTACAATTTAATAAACGATAAGGAACAAATTCCAAAATCTATTGACGAGTTTAATAAAAAAAATGAAAAATTAGAAGGAGAAATCCAAGTATTACAAGATAGGGTAGTTGAATTAAAGTCAGATTTTAGCACAGTTGAATCAAAGAATGATATTGACTCACTGATTCAATTAGTTCAAGAGGCATATAAATTTGTGAGTGACCATAAGGAATTTGAGAATACTTGCCCGGTTTGCAGTCAGTCCGTTAAAAATACCCCCAAACATTTTGATGAGCGTATTACTAATCTATTGGAACAAAGTAACATTACAGCTGAAAAAATTAGTGGGTTTAGGAAACGAATAAACGAGATTGAATCAAGCATTTTGAATAAACAAGAAGAAGTTCGTACAATTCAATTAGATATATCCAAATTAAAATATCAAGAGAACGAAATCCAGACAAAACTAGACATTATATTGGGTGATTATCTATATGTTAAAGACAACTTTACATTAGATAAAGAACAGTTGGAGTATTTTATAAATGAATCTCAAAATACTATTGAAAAATGTAAAAAGTATCTAGAGTTAAAAAATAAAAAGAGTATAATCGAAGATCAGTTGGCGGAAACATCTGATATTGAATTCTCAGGTTTAAATTTAAAAGAATTATTGTCAAAAAATGAGGAATTATTAAAACAACAAGACAAATTATTAATACTTCAAAATGACCAAAAGAATTATTTAGAGGAAAAGAATAGACTCTTGAATTTGCTGAACAATGTGAGTGAAATGATTGATGAATATGCCAAGGAATATTCTATTAGCAATTATAATGATATTCCGAATGTTCTGTCAAATTTAATTGATGACAAAAATAATAAAATTATTTCACTAGCTCAAGAGTTAAAAAAGCATCAAGATATTATTATATATAATGCTTTAAATGAAAATATACGTCAAAAAAAGAAATCTTTGCAACAACCTAAAAAAACTATCACAGCATTGAAAGAAAAATTGGAAATTGTAGATGAAGAAATAAAGAAGATTAATGAATCATATAACTTTGTTCAGTTAATTAACAGCAATGAATCAATTATCCAACAATATTTTAATTACCTTAATCCGAATGTATCAAGTTATAGAAATTTATATTTCAATATAAATGATGATGATAATACGTTAGATATTGAAATAAAAAATAGTGATGGAACTACTAACGTTGCTAATGTTTTAAGTTCTGGACAACTGAACGTATTAGCAATCGCTATTTTTATTGCGAAGAATATTAGTCAGAATAGCACAGTGATTGATTTTATTGGTATAGATGATCCTATTCAAAATATGGATGACATTAATCAGTTCTCTATGATTGATGTTCTCAGTCAATTAAAGAAGCAACTCATTTTCACTACACATGATGTAAAATATGTAAATCTATTTCTGAAAAAAAATGAACTTCGCTTAGACGATATTTCTGTATATTATTTGGATGCTGAAAACGATAGATATGAGAATATTTTAATTTGAGATTAGACTCAATGATGGATTATATGTATGTTTAGAATTGAGAGTCAAGATTATTGACCCTCTTTTTTATCATCTCATTTCCTTGTGATAAAATTTCCAACTTTCCTTTGCTATACTTTTCTCAACTTGTAAAAATCTAACTAAGATTTTTCTCTGGGGGTTTGGGGGCGGAGCCACCAAGTTATCTTATCGTTAGCTGTCAAAACTGGAAGGTTTTGGTCGGTTGGCGATATGATTTTTGGGATATTGTGGACACAATATCTGAGCTCGCAAAGCCTTACAAGACGATAGATTTTGTTTTTATAAGTTTCCCGTGGTTGACACGGGGTCGGGAATTATCCGACAATAGATAAAAGTGAGGGAGTAGTATGTCAGAACAACACAGAGACATTCGCAAAGAGATTAATTTGACCGCAAATGAATTAGAAATGATTGACATAATGATGAAAAATAAAGGATTTGAACACTTTTCTTCATTTGCCAGAAACAAGTTACTGGAGAACGAGTTAGAAATGACTGCTGAAAAGTGGTTCACCTTCTGGCGTTCTCAAAAGCTGGAACAAATCAGTCGTGATGTTTATGAGATTTTAATCTTATCAAGGGCAGAACATCAAGTCACCCAAGAACATGTATCCATTCTCTTAACCTGTGTTCAGGAATTGATTCAAGAAATAGGGAACTCCATTCCTCTTAGTCAAGACTTCCGTAAAAAATACATGAGGTAGGCACATGGAAAATCGTTACCGAACTAAGCTAAAGAAAGTTTTCCTATCTGATAGCGAATTGAGTCAGTTGAAACATTGCATCGATCAAAGCGGTTGTCAATCTTTTTCAGAATATGCTCGACGAACCCTACTTGACCCTGGTATGAATTTCATCACCATTGATACAACTGGTTATCAAGATTTGATATTTGAGTTGAAGAGGATTGGTAATAACATCAACCAGATTGCCCGAAGTGTTAATCAATCTCAGTTGATTTCAAGTGAAGAATTGCAAGACTTGAAAAAGGGAATCGCTGACTTGATAAGTGAGGTAGAGAAAGAGTTTAGTGTTCAAGCAAAAAAGTTGAGGGAGTTTTATGGTCATCACTAAGCATTTTGCCATTCACGGAAAGAGTTATCGCAGAAAAATTATCAAGTATATTCTTAATCCTGATAAGACCAAGAATCTTGCATTGGTATCGGACTATGGCATGAAAAATTTTCTGGATTTTCCTAGCTATGATGAGATGGTGCAGATGTATCATGAAAATTTTATCAGCAATGATACGCTTTATAATTTTCGGCATGCTAGGTTAGAGGAAAAGCAACGAAAAATTCATGCCCATCATATCATTCAGTCTTTTTCTCCAGAGGATCATCTCACTCCTGAACAAATCAATCAGATTGGCTATGAGACAATGAAGGAGTTAACCGGTGGAAAATTTCGTTTTATCGTTGCGACTCACGTTGATAAAAATCACCTCCATAATCACATCATTATCAACTCGGTTGATAGTAATTCGGACAAAAAACTCAAGTGGGATTATAATGTGGAACGAAATCTTCGAATGATTTCAGATAGATTTTCTAAAATTGCAGGGGCGAAAATTATAGAGAATCGCTATTCCCACCAGCAGTTTGAAGTTTATCGTAAGACCAATCACAAGTACGAACTCAAGCAGCGACTCTATTTTTTGATGGAAAATTCTACCGATTTTGAGGATTTAAAAAAGAACGCTCCATTACTACATATGGAGATGGATTTCAGTCACAAGCATACCACCTTTTTTATGACGGACTCAACTATGAGACAAGTGGTGCGTGGTAATAAACTCAATCGCAAGCAATCTTACACAGAAGAGTTTTTCAAGAATTACTTTGCCAAAAGAAAAATAGAAGAGCTTATGGAATTTCTTTTACCCAATGTTGATAACTTAGAAACTCTGATAAAAAAAGCAAAACTATTTGGATTAAATATCAGTCCTAAGCAAAAGCATGTTTCTTTTCAATTTGCAGGAGTAGAGGTGAAAGAGACCGAACTAAATATGAAAAATCTTTACGATGTAGAATTTTTCAAAGATTATTTTGAAAAGAGAAAAAAATTGAAAGCTCCAGAACTTAAGGATTTAGTTCAAGTTTATCGAGAAGAGAAAATCTCCAAAGAAAAAGAACTCCCAAGCGAGGAGAAGTTTTGGGAGTCCTATCAAGAGTTCAGGAGAAACAGGGACGCTGTTCATGAATTTGAGGTAGAGTTGTCATTTGATCAAATCGAAAAAGTAGTGGATGATGGAATTTACATCAAGATCAAGTTTGGTATTCGTCAGGAGGGGCTTGTCTTTGTACCTAACATGGAACTAGATATGGAAGAGGATAAGGTGAAGGTTTTTATCAGAGAAACTAGCTCCTACTATGTCTATCACAAAGATGACGCCGAGAAAAATCGCTATATGAAAGGTAGAACGTTGATTCGCCAATTTAGCTCTGAAAATCAAACAATTCCATTCCGCAGAAAAAAGACTGTGGAGATGATTGAAGAAAAGATTGAAGAAGTGGATGCTTTGATTAAGCTGGATGTGGAAAATCAATCTTATATCACGATTAAAGACGAGCTAGTGCGTGAACTAGCAGCGTCTGAGTTGAGAATAAATGCTTTGCAAGAACGAGTGATAACCTTAAATCAAGTAGCAGAATATTTACTAGCTTCAGTTGAAAACAAGCAAGAAATGAAGTTGAATCTTTCAAAATTGAATATAACTGAAAAAATTGGCATTGATGTTGTTGAGAAGGAGTTGAATGAGTTAAGTATACAGATAGCATTAGAGAACGATAGATATGAGAATATCGTATTTAAAGTGAATAAGTTTATCAATCGTTTGAGTAAGAAAATTTCAAAAGAAGAAGGGATAGGTTTTCAAAAATAACCTATCTAGTCATAGTTTATATATAATTTGTATCTTTTGCTTTATTAATTTGTATTTAAAATTTAATCATGTTACAATTGAAATTGAAATCGAATAGAAAAGGAAAATGCAAACGTGGGCACACTTTTAGCAACCAGATTAAAAAATAGACGAAAAGAATTAAAAATGTCTCAGCGAGAATTGGCCGAGGGGATATGTAAACAGGGACAGATTAGTCGATTAGAGAATGGAGAATTTACTCCAGGAGCAGACTTTTTATATGCTCTGTCTAAGAAGTTAAAAGTTAGTATAGATTATTTTTTTAATGAGCAGATTGTAGAAGAGATTGATGAGTTATCAGAGTTTAAAAAGTTAGCCCAGACATTTATCACAAATCGAAATTATGAGTCTTTGAAATATATATATGAATTAGAGAGTGTAAAGGCACATCGCTTGTCTCTAGTAAATAAATTTTATATGGAGTGGATAAAATCTCTTATAGATTTTTATTTCTATGGGCAAAAAGAGGAGGCTGTGGCAAGATTGGAGAAGGTACTGTCTCAGTTAAATGTAACTGATCTGTTCTACCTTCAAATTTCAAATACTCTATTTAATTTTTATTATGATATTGAAGATTTAGAGAGCTTTAATGAAATTCGAGAAAAGTTAGAGTGTCAAGTAAATCAACTCAAGTTAAACACAATCGAAGAATTAAACCTTTCTATTAAATTTAATTATAATGTTTGTCGCTATCTATGGTTGCAGAATAATACTGAAGAGGCTATTACTAAAATCACAGATACGATAAAGCAATGTAAGACGTATAGAACAACGTATCTTTTGGCTGATTTGTATGTATTGATGGGAAATGTTAGTAGAAATTTTTCTTCTAAAGTTGCAGTAAAAGAGTACTTTGAAACGGCTTATTTCCTTTATAAGCTTGAAGGAAATATGTCAACGGCTCTTAAAATCGAGCATTACATTGCAGATATAACAGAATAATAAAGGAGTCTGGGACAAAAGTCTAACCTTAAATATAAAAAGCGAACAAAACGAGTTATCTGATACTCAGAATTCTGTTTTGTTCGCTTTTTTGTCTAATCTATTGATTTTAAAATTTTATAATAAAGAATTCCCAAAATCAAAATCTTTTTTTCCCAGACTCTTTTTTGAATTCAAAAAATACAAATATGTATCTAATAAAAAAAAATAAAAAAACCTTATAAAATAGTTGACGTAATAATATCGAAATGATAAACTAAAGGCAAAAAAGAGGAAAGACATATGAAAAATTTGTTTAAAAAAATTGTTACTTTAGTAGTTATAGTTTTAATTCTGTTAGGGATTGTATCGAAACCCCAATCTCATATAAAGGCAACAGAAATTGATCCTGGTCCTGCAAACGGTGTTTCTAGATAAAAATTTAGATATTAGAAAACAAAATTTAATATATTAAAAAAGAGTATTAAAATTGTTGATGTTTGAATTCTATATCCTGGCAGATGTATTGAAGGGAGTAAAATATAGTTTAAAAAGTTGTTTAAATCATCATTATATTTGTAAGGAGAGTCTTACCTGTACAGGTAAGTATTTAGTTATAACTAAATACTTACTAATCATATATGCAATTGTTTAATTATTAAAGGATTTTTACTATGCAAGAGGTCATTATTACAAATAAAAAATTAGATTATTTATTAAAATTAGCTGAATGTAAGAATCTAATTTTATACTCTAAAACTGGAAATATAGATTACTTTAAGTTAGATGATAGAATCAGGCGAGATTTATCTAATTTAGATTTAGAAATTTTATATGCAGATACTAGAGATTATGATATTGCATATGCATTATCACAATGTATAGTGCAAAATTTTTAAAAATTAAAACAGAAGCCTTGTTAAATAAGAATAAAGAGTACATATTTATCAGTGAGTATGCAATTCCAAAAGAATTAGATAGTCTGATTATGAGATTATCAATATATAATATTACATACTTAGTTTCTCATGATTTAGAGGCACTATCTGTTTTAATTGCGAAATTTTTGTATCCGTATAAAATTGAGTGTAATGCGAATATAATATTAAATATGCTTGATTCTTCAATTAAAGAAATCTCTAGAGAAAATTTTCATATTGTAAATCGTAAAGGGAATGTATTTGAAAATTATGTAATTTAAAAGAAATTAACTATTTATCCGCAATCGTTAATGGTAATGGTAATTTATTATATTTAGGTCAAGAAAAATTAGTATCAGAAGCAGTAGCAATTAATAGTAATGATACGATATTAGTTGATTTTTTAGACTCTAAAAAAATAAAGTGATTTTCTTAGCTTCTTGTTTTGGAACTGTGCTATCAGGAAAATCATATGTAGATGATTTAATCAAATCAAATGTTGATACTATTATTACATATAGAGGACTAAAAGAAAATGGATTCGCAGAGTGTTCGTGGTTTATTTTATGGAACTATTTTGGTTTTCAATATGATTAAATAGTTAGAATAATCAATAAAAATTTAGAAAAAAGAACAGTAGATGCTCCTAGGTATAGTTTGATTGGCTCTAGCGAGAATGCGTTAACGATTTCTCCATATTGTGAGTATAGTTTTGAAGATAATCATATATTGTGTCATACAGAAAATGAAAATCAATTTTACTTTGGTAAATGTAAACTGCCTTTAAATAAAAACGGAAAGGAAGTCTAAGAATGAAGAAATTTCGAAACTTTTCACGATTTTGATTTTGTTGATGGATATTATCATTATTGTTGGTGGCTAAGATACTTAGGAATAATATATAACTGTGTGTAACAAATATTTTTAATTAGTAGTATCTTATTTAAAAAAGTGGGGAGGAATATTATGTATTCTGCATTACTTGGTAATCCAGTGGAACATTCTATATCGGATGAATTATTTGAATATCTAAATAATATTATAGGAGGTTTAGACGACTATAAACATAAGAAAATTTTAGTGAACTCAGTGTGTTTAGAAGAAAAAATTAAAAATCTAATAAATGATCCACAATGCATTGGATTAAACATAACTTTACCCTATAAAAGAGAAACAATGAAATATATTGATACTTTAGATAAAGTAGCTGAGGTAACCGGATCTGTTAACAATATTTACAAAACTGGAGATATTATTATGGGAACTAATACTGATTGGAAAGGTATTTATGATGCATTAGATTTTTTCAATGTTAACCATTTAAAAAAATGTTGTATTTGGGGTACTGGAGGTACTTCTAGGGCGGCTATTTTTGCTTTACGAAAACTACAAATCTCACCAGTCATTGTATATAGAGAGCCAATTAGTGAAAATACATGGAGTTTAATGGAAAGTTTTTCTGATCTAAAGTTTATTACATATCAGGAATTAGTCAATCAACAACTTTTAAATGATATAGAGATTATAATAAATACTACACCAGTTGGAATGGTAAATTATGAAGATGATTTACCTATAAATCTTGAGCAGTTAGATAGTATTAATTATGAAGATAAATACTTTATGGATGTTGTTTTCAATCCTTTACACACTAAGCTTCATAAATATTTTAGTAGTAAAGGAGTAAAAATAATAGACGGTTTATGGGTTTTACTTTTTCAAGGAATCGAGGCATTTTCATTGTGGTGCGATAAAATCAATGATAGTAAGTATTTTTTACTAAAAGATGATGTAGTACGGATACATAAATTTTTGGAAAGGAAGATACAAGAAACAGATGGTTTTTCATATAACAGTAAATCTCGATGAAATATCAGATAGCTTAGATACTTCGTTGAAATTTTTAAATAATCTATCAATTAAAAGTTGTGAATTAAGAATGATAAATAATAAAAATATTATAAAACTTAGTGACGCAGAGTTAATCAATTTAAAAGAAAAATTGCAAAAGTATAATATAACCCCGGTTTCCATTGCGAGTCCACTTTTTAAATGGAATGTAAAAGGAGAGAATTTAGAAAGTAATCTTGATTTATATGGTATTTCGACTAGTGTTACATTAAATGAACAATGGCTCTATATAAGAAAAATTATTTTTATAGCTAGATTCCTAAATATTAAATATATAAGAATATTTGGTGGAATTGGGTGTTCAGTAGATGATTTCTTGTGCAATGAACTATTTTTGAGTATGTTAAATGAGACTGATATTATTTTTTTAATTGAGAATGAGTTAGGGACTGCTGTGAGCACTGCAGACGACTTGATAAAAATAGGGCATTTTATAGATGAAAAATCGATAAAAAATTTAAAAATTTGGTTTGATATAGCTAATTATTACAGAATTGATCCCAAAGTAGGCCAGCTTATTCAAAAATTGAAAAATTATATCTATTATATTCATTGTAAGAATTATATTATTGATGATTCAGGAATATATTATGTAGAATTAGGAAAAGGAATTATCAACTTCAAAACTCTCATTCATGAAATCCGTGAACATTTTATAAATTTAATTTTTAGTTTAGAAGTACATGAAAAAGAACTGGATAAAAAGGCAGAAGTAGTGAGAAAATCCTATTTAACCCTAAGTGAGTATATTGATGGAGATTAAAATGAATTTAAGTATAGTTGGTTTAAAGAATATTCCTTATTTGAAAGAAGGTGAAAATTTAGAAAAGTTTATTGCAGAGAGTATTAAAGATTCAGATTTTTCTATTGAGGATAATGACGTACTTTGCATAGCTTCTAAAATTGTGTCTATTTCAGAAAATCAAGTTTTGTCTTTGAAACAGGTTCAAGTGAGTGATGAAGCTAAAGAAATTCAGAAGAGCATCCCTCGTAAAGATCCTAGAATAATTGAAATTATGCTCAACTTAGTTAATAGAGACCTGTCACGTTTAGATATAAAAAAAAATTACATTGGATGTAGATTGGAAAATGGTTTAAAGTTGACAAGTGGTGGAATCGATAAAAAATCAGTTGATGAAGTATTTCTCTTGCCTAAAAATCCAGATGCTTCTGCAAAAAGAATCTCAGAATATCTTAAACTGTCACTTGGTAAGAACGTGGCAGTTGTTATAACTGATAGTGATGGTAGGGAGGATAAAAGAGGAGCTACTCAAGTAGCAATTGGCATTTATGGTATTCCTCCATTGAGAAAAACAGCAGTAATAGATTCTAATGGAAAGACAATAAAATTCCAAGAAGAAACTTTATGTGACATGATTGCAGCTAGTGCTGGTTTAGTAATGGGGCAACGTGGAACAGGAATTCCTGCTGTTATTATCAAAGGCATAGAATATGAGTGGTCTGAAACGACAAATATTAAGGATGCAATTAATGAGAGTTCCAATTGAGAGTAAAAATATTTTAATGGTTGGATTTGGTAAAATTGGGAAAATAAAAGCTTATAAATGGATGGGCAGAGGCTACAATGTATATGTAAAAGATATAAAATTTTGTAATTTAATATTACTTAACAAAGGAATCAGTGTAGATGATGATTTATCGAGACAATATTTTACCATTGAAATTTGTACTCCGACTAACCAACATGTAGTAGTATTGAAGAATATTCTAAAAAAATATTTATTTTCATATGTTAGTATAGAGAAACCACTTTGTAATACATTTAAAGATCTAGAGGAAATTACTTCAATCATAAAAAAGCAACCAGATTTAGAAAAAAATATTTTTGTGAGTGAACAATATTTTTATTCTACAATTTTAGATATTTTCTCAAATCATGGATGTTTTTCTTTGAGTGGAACAGAAAAAATACAGATTGAATTTTCTAAAAATAGAATCTCGGATAATGAAAATGGAAGGTTTTTAGATGCGGAGATATTAGGTTACGGAATCGAACTTCCGCATATATTAGCGATTTTAAGATATTTAGGAATATCATCAGATGAATTTGTTAATGGTGTTTTTGTAAATAATCTTTATATAAAAGATTTAAGAAACCATGATTATTCGATAGAAATTTTATCTAGAATTAGAAATATATCGATACAAATTAACAGTAATTTAGGGAGTTTTTCGATAAAAGATGGAAAGCAGATGAATCGGAAAAATGGAACAGTAAGAACTGCTAGAATTGATGACTCAATTCTGATTTTTGATCCACATCCTAAGATTGAAAGATATAGAAGTGAGTTAATTAATGGTGATAATAAAATTCAAATTTCTGATGATATGATAGATAAACAATTAACATTATTAGAAGAGAATAGGATACCAAGAGGGTGTGATATTATTAGTGCTATTGAAATAACAAAAGTGTTACTTAAATTATATTTAGAATGCAATAAAATTTATTTATAGAGGTATAAATTATGGAATTAAAAATTACTAATGATTTTTATAGTCCAAGTCAATTAGCATATGAGGTTGTAGAACGTAAAGGATTAGGTCATCCTGATACCTTAGCTGATGGGATAGCAGAGCAAATTGAAATTGATTATTCTCAGTACTGTTTGAATAGATTTGGCATTATTCCACATCATAATTTTGATAAAATCATTATAAGAGGTGGACATTCCATTCAGAATTTTGGTGGTAGTGACTTTATTGAACCAATTAAAATTATTTTTTTAGGTAGGGCGAGCAAAAAATGTTTTGATATTCCAATTCCACTTTTTAAAATTCAAAAAAAAGCTGCAACTAAATATTTAAATAGAATTCTCCCCAACTTAGATGTTGAAAATTACGTAGAATTCGAAACATTGACTTCAGATTTTACTACAAAATCTAATTGGTTCTCCCCTACTACAATAGAAGACTTACCAGAGTATAAAGATGTACCAAAGGCAAATGACACAGCTACAATGATAAGTTATTGGCCCTTAACAATTTCTGAAGAATTAGCCTTAATGATTGAAGGGTATTTTTATAAATTAGATATCAATAAATTGCCAACGCCACGATTTATTCAAATGGGCGGAGATATTAAAGTGATGGTTGTAAGGAACGATTTACATTATTCTATTAGAATAAATTTTCCCTTAATAAGTAAATTTTTTAACAACGAGATTGAAAGTAGGCTATATGTTGATAAACATGTAGAAAAAATTAAGGAGTATGTTGAACAAAAGTATAAAAAGCTAAACTATTCTATTGATTATAATTACTATTTAACTTCTACAGGTTCTTGTATTGATTTTGGAGAAGAAGGTGCCGTTGGTCGAGGGAATAAAACTCATGGTATCATATCAAGCTTTAGACCAAATACTATGGAAGCACCAGCAGGTAAAAATTGTACTTATTTTGTAGGGAAAGTTTGGGGATTTTTATCTGATATTATTGCTAAAGATATTTATGAAACGTTTAAGACTCCATGCCAAGTAATTATGCAGTCAAATATTGGTTCAGAACTGTATAAACCAACCCATTTATTTATTCAAACAGAAGAAAGTATTGATCAAACAAGGGTATTGGAAATTATTAATAGGCATTTATGTAAAGGTTCAAAAAATACGAATCTAATTTTATCAACTCAACATTTTATTCCTAAAACCAATGTTTATAATGGATAAGACAATTTTATATTTTGGGTTTGTCGGAATTTCTTTTGATGTACCTCACTTTATATTTCAAAATATAAAAGAGCAGGATAATAAAATAAGATGTTCTAGCGAAACAATAAAGATTTTAGGTAGTGTAAAATTTATTGAGAGTAATCAACAATATATAAAATATAATGGCAATGGAAGTATTTTAGTTTATGGTAGATTAGATTATTTTAAAGAAGGTATTTCACTATATTACATTGGAGAGTATTTAGCTGAGTGTCTTTTGATTGAACAGGATAATACATTATTAATTCATGCAGCGTCAGTTTATAATCCTATAACGGATCATTCAATTTTACTCTTAGGGGATAAAGGTGCTGGAAAAACTACTGTCGCACTCAGACTTTGTATAGAACATGGATACCACCTTATAGGTAATGATCAAGTAATATTTGGCTTAGATTCTGGAATATTAGTAACTTGTGCAGGAACCTCATTCTTTAAAATTAGAAGAACAGCTGTTTTGTCAGATAAATTACTATTTAGACTGTTTAGTAAATATTTTAATCATCCATCACACTTCAATCAGGCAAGCTGGGATGATAAAATTTCAATTGACCCAGGAGAGTTAGGGATACGTACTTGTAATTTTTCTGTTGAAATTTCAGAAATTTATTACATAAAAGCAGACAAACAAGAAAAACAAATATGTCAATCAATTTGGAATGATAGTTTAGCCAGCTTATTTCTAAATGAAATATTGGGAAGACATATATCTGGACAAGTTGCATGTTTTCAATCAGATAAAGGAAAGTATTTTTCTGCTATGCCTTTAATAAATTATGAAAAAAATAATAGAGTACGTGAACAAATAGTAAAGAAAATTTTCACTAATAATAAATTATATAAAATTATTGCAGATTCTCCTGATAAATTAGCAAAAAAAATTTTAGAAAATGCTAGTGAAAACTCATATTACGAATGAATTGGGAATTGATGTGAATATATTGAAAAAGGAGTGGTAAATATGTTTGTGATAGGCATTCCAACCTTAAATGAGGCAGATAATATCAGTAGATTGGTTAAACAAATCGATGAGTATGCTGTAAATTTAGGGAAGGAAATTATTATTATTAATTCAGATAGTAATAGTACAGATGGAACACCGCAGATTTTTTTAGAAACAAAAACTTATAATACTAAAATTTCTATAGTATCAAAGCTTAAGGGAAAAGGTTATAACGTGAGAAATATTTTTGAATATACGATAAATAATTTTTCAAGTTTTTCAGGTTTGATTTTGATTGACGGGGACGTTGTCTCATTGGAAAAAATATGGCTAGAAAAAATGTTTATGTCAATTGAATCTGGTTATGATCTTATAATCCCAAATTATGCTAGAAAATTTTTTGAAGGAAATGCGACGAATCATTTTATTTATCCTATGTTAGTGAAAATTTTTAAAAGTGACGTACCTTATCAATGTATTTCTGGCGATTTTGGTTTTTCGAAGGAACTGGTAAAAGAGTTAACTTTGAAGTGTAATTGGCACAAGTATTCAAAAGGTTACGGAATAGATATCTTTTTAACCTTAACTGCGATGTTAAAGTCATACAAAATTAAGGAAATTGATTTACAATCAAAGATTCATAAAAAAAGCTTTGGGAAAATTGAAAAAATTTTTTTAGAAGTTTCTCAAAGTTTTTTCGAGACTATCAAAGATGATTTTTCAAATAAAGACAGATGGATTTTAAATATAGATTTTGAAAATCATTTAAGACGGTTTATTCATTCAAATGATATCCCTTCCAACGATGATATTGAGAACTTAAAGATAAAGGCGTTATTTTTATTACAAGAAGAGAACAAGTATTCATATGGACTGTTAGATGTAGAGTGGGACAGAATATTGTCTAATGCGATTAAAAATATTTACAACTATAGTAGTGAAGAACATTCAGTACATTTATTACCTTTTTATTTGTTGAGGATATACAATTATCTAAAGTATAGTAAACTTAAAGACTCTAATTAAATATAGAGGGAGGATAATTTATGGAATATTTTAACATATTTAGTTAATATAAATAGCGGATTCAATAGGTTGGTTTGCTTGTTTGCATTAATAGTTTATTGTTGTTACTTTGAACTATAACGATACATCTATTATAGATTGTAAATCATTATCTGAGTTAGTTTTCTTACTGAGGTACAAAAATATTCAATTTTTGAACAATTCTTTTAATAATCCTCAGTAAGGTTAACGTCAGTATGAATTTTGATATTGATATTAAAAGGTAGGAATAGAAAATATGAATCTATTTTTTAGAAAGAAGAATAGTATGATTGAGATGTTAATGGATATGTTGGGGACAATTAGAGAAACAGATCCGAGTAGAACTGCTATAAAAGATAATACAAGAGTACTTTCATATTGTGAAGTGGATACAATAACTAATATAGTAGCTAATCAAATAGTTCGCAAAATTGGGGTGAACCAACGTGTTGCTGTTATCTTACCACATGGGATTAATCAAATATTAGCTATGATTGCAATATTAAAATCGAATAACTGTTATGTTCCGATAGATTACTCTTTAAATGGAGATAAAATTAAAAAAATTTATTCATCCACCCAAGCTGTGATGTACATATCTGATAAAAATATTCCGTATGTTTCAAAAACGAATTTTTTGGATGTTTCAGAATTTATTACAAAGAAATCAGATGAGAAATTGCCGATAGAAAATCCTTTTATATACCTTAGAGAACGAGAAGCTTATATTTTGCACACATCTGGATCAACGGGTGAACCAAAAGGTGTAATAGTGTCGATAGCCAATTTAGATTATATCATAAGAAACTTGAATACTATAACACCTGCCGTCGAAGAATCTAGATATTTATTTTCAACACCATATAGTTTTGATGTATCGATCACAGAAATGTTAGGTTGGATAGTGAGCGGCAGTAGCGTATACTGTCTAGATTTGAGTGTTCCCTCGAATTATAAATGTTTAGCAGAAATTATTTTTAAAAATAAAATAACGCATCTAGCCTTTTCTCCTGCGGCATTTTTAGCATTTATAGAGAGATTAGAACAACCGATATTGCAAAAATTAGATTCTACCATTAAGTATGTTGTTATTGCTGGTGAAAAATTTAATTTATCAATTTATAGACTTTGGAAAAGAAATAAGCTAAATTTTAAATTGATTAATGCGTATGGGCCTACAGAGACTACAATATATGCGACAGCGCATATTATTACGAAAGACGAGACGGAAGACATACCCATAGGTGTTCCATTAGAGGGTGTAAAATATATCATTAAAAGCAACGGAACCCACAATTATGGTGAACTTTATATTGGCGGGAAGGGAGTATCAAAAGGGTATACTAACACAAGTCTAAATAATGAAAAATTTCCAGTAATTGATGGGGATAGATATTATTCTACTGGTGATATTGTTTACTATAAAAATGGAAGTCTTTACTATGTTGGAAGAAAAGATAATCAAATTCAGAAAAATGGAATTCGTATAGAGTTAGGGGAAATTGAAAAAGGTATTGAGAGCAATGGTAAAGTAATTCAAGTTTTAGTATTACAGATTGAAAAGCAAATAGTCGCTTTTTATACAGGATATATCAGTCCTCAAAATCTTAAAAGGTTCTGTTTAAAAAATATTTCAAAATATATGATACCCAATTCCTTTATTAAGGTTGAACAGTTTCCTATGACTGTTAATAGAAAAATAGATAAAACTTTTTTAAAAGAAATATTTAAAGAGAGAAATCAAAATAATTTGGTAAGTGCAGCTGATTATAATAATCTAAGTGATGATGAAGTACAGATTTTAAAACTAGTATCTAAGAAATTAAATATTTCTATTACTAAGTTGGATATTTCAAAAGATTTTTTTGAAAATGGAGGAGATTCACTTTCTTTATTTACATTTATATTAGATCTTGAAGATTACTATGGAGTTTCAATACCCATGGATGATATTTATGGGAAAAAACTCTATGATTTGATTCGAGAACTTAAGGGCAATATAAAAAGAAAATTACATGTAGAAAAAACTGATAACTTGCTGGACATGAGAAATGAAGATTTTTATTCAAAGACTGAAATAAAATTTTTATATGACAGTTATTTAAGAAATACCAATAAAGTGATTTCCAAATTTCAGGCTATACATTGCCAAAGAATTTACTATTATGATAACTATAGAAATATTTTAACTTCAACCTTTGAATATAAAAATTGTAGTATTGAAAAAATTAAATCAGTTGTCCAACAAGTGGTTGCTTCAAATAGTTTATTGCACTCAAAAATCTCTGTAGATGAAAAACGAATGAACTTTGAAATTGTAAAACCTAATTTGGATATACCAGTATTAAAAGTATCAAACCAATCTGAACTAACTTATTTGGAAGATCTACTTGAAGATGTTGGGGAAGATATGATTCCTACATCACGTAATCAAGGCGGACAATTAGCGATGCCAATTATTATTAGCAACGGATTGAATGGGAAAATTATTATTCAAATGGACCATTCTATATCCGATTTATCCAGTATCAGTATTATAAAAAAGCAAATTGGTAGACTAGTTAGTGGTATCGAAGATACATTAACAAATGATGAAAATTATAAATATTATTGTGAGAAAATAAGAGAAATAAACAAAAAAGATTCATTGGAAAAAAATCAATATCATCATTTATTATTGAAAGAATCTAAAAAAATTAAACACCATACGAAATTTCTTTCAGACACTTTGAATTCTTTATCGATCATCCACGCACCAGATTATTCGAATATTGATAGTATTTTATATATTTCATTTAAAATTTCAAAAAAACTTTGTAAAGCATCCGGGAATAGTACTTTAATAATATCTACAATCTTTAATAACAGAGATTTAAAGGCTCTTAATCTACAAAATACAATTGGGGATTGTCATAGTTCTAAATATTTGATTTATAGAGAAGAAGATACCTTTGAGGAATATAAAAAAAGGAATTTCCCCCTTTTCATCAGTGAAGATGATAATGTAATCTACTATAGACCTGGGTTCATTTTTAATGAATTTTATCCAAATGTGTCAAACTGGCGACAAGAGATCAAGAAAAAACTTGCTAGTATTTCTTTGGTTTCTTTAAACTTTATAGGTATTATTAGTGAGCAGAAAAAGAAGCAATATTTAGATTCTTTTTCTGATATATCTGAATTCTTAGGTAAACACCCTAGAATTTATATAACTTCATTCAGGTATAAAAATCAATTTTATATTTTATCTAACAAAAAAATTGATTTATAAAAAGCTTTATAATAGAGGGTAATATGAAAATCACAGTCGTAGGTGTTGGATATGTTGGGTTATCAATAGGGGTACTACTTGCAAGAGAACATGTAGTTACTTTTTTTGATATTGACAATAAAAAAGTTGATTTAATAAATAAAAGGCAATCTCCTCTAAAAGAGAACGCTATAAAGAAATTTTTGCTTGAGGCAAAAAATATTAATGCAACTACATCTGAAGAATTAGCTTATAAGGATGCAACTTTTATAATATTGACATTGCCAACCAATCTGAAAATGAATAAGCTTGATACTTCCTATGTCGAAATTACAATAGATAATATTTTAAAGATAAATAAAAAGGCTACAATTGTTGTAAAGTCAACAGTTCCAATAGGTTTTACCAAATATTTAAGAAATCGTTTTAACTATAATGATATAATTTTTTCTCCTGAGTTCCTTCGGGAAGGTTATACTATTCATGATCAATTGTATCCTTCGAGGATTATTGTTGGTAATGAATCTAAAAATTCTCAATTATTTTTAGACATAATGATGAAAATAGCAGTTGAAGAAAACTTGCCAACTTTATTAATTGGGTCTTCTGAAGCAGAAGCGATAAAGCTATTTTCGAATGCATACTTAGCACAAAAAATTGCTTTTTTTAATGAGTTGGATACATTTGCTGAGATGCAGAATTTAGACTCTAAAAAAATTATTGAGGGGATGGGGTACGATTGGAGAATAGGAAATTCGTATAATAATCCTTCATTCGGTTTTGGTGGTTACTGTCTTCCTAAAGATGTTAAGCAATTAGAGTATCATTTTAAAGATATTTCTGCGCCAATTATTACAAGTATAAACAAGTCTAATTTATTTAGAAAAGTTCATATAGCAAAAATGATTTTAAATAGCTCAGCTAAAACCATAGGAATTTATAGAATTAATTCAAAAAAAGAGTCAGATAATTGCAGAGAATCTTCTACAATTGATGTTGTTAGACATATAAAAAGAAGTGGCAGAGATGTTGTAATATTTGAGCCTTTAATTAAAGACAAAATGTTTTTGGATTGCCCTATAATTAATGATTTTAATGAGTTTAGTGCTCATTCTGATATTATAGTTGCTAATAGAATAGATGACATTCTGATGAAATATAACTCAAAAGTTTTTACACGAGATATTTTTCAATATGATTAACAAAAAGATTGATATTTGAACAAAGTATTTTTTATTTAATAATTTCAGTTAATAGTTGTCGTACCCGAGAATTTTAAAGATCTATAAAATGAATAATATGAAAAAAAATATTCTATACTTGGTGTATAGTAAAGGTATATCTCGAATAGGAGATGTTATGTTTGACTACGCTAATAACAGATTTCTTGCAGGGATCAATCCAACGTCACTATCGTTGGTTGCTATCTATCAATCATTAGAAAGTGTGATAGGAGTTCTATTTAATTTATTCGGTGGAGTCATTGCAGATAGCTTCAATCGGAAAAAAATTATTATTGCTACAAACATCTTATGTGGTCTTTCTTGCATAACTCTTTCATTTATATCCCAAGAACAATGGTTGGTTTATGCGATAGTCATAACAAATGTCATTTTGGCTTTTATGAGTGCTTTTTCAGGGCCATCATACAAAGCTTTTACGAAAGAAATTGTAAAAAAGGACAG
Source organism: Streptococcus oralis (assembly GCF_002386345.1). Lineage (NCBI taxonomy): Bacteria > Bacillati > Bacillota > Bacilli > Lactobacillales > Streptococcaceae > Streptococcus > Streptococcus oralis. Next base: position 692,599 of record NZ_CP023507.1, read on the forward strand.
TATATCACAACTTAATTCATTGTTAGAAACAACAAGTACTGTGATTAAAGTAACAATTCCTATGATTGCAATTTTCTTATATAAGTTACTTGGAATACATGGTGTGTTATTATTAGATGGATTATCGTTTTTAATTGCTGCCTCACTAATTTTCTTCATTACTCCTGTAAATGAGGAGGTGGAGACAAAAGAGAATATGACGATAAGAGGAATCTTTGATGATTTAAAAATAGGATTTACGTATGTATATAGTCATAAACAAATTCTTATTATAATTGCCCTTTCAGCACTTGTTAACTTTTTTCTAGCAGCCTATAATTTGTTGCTGCCATACAGTAATCAAATGTTTGGAAGTATTTCAAGTGGGCTATATGGAACCTTTTTAACAGCCGAAGCGATTGGTGGCTTTATGGGTGCGATATTAAGTGGATTTATCAATAAATCCTTGTCAAGCAAACGTTTAATGCTCTTTTTAGCATATTCAGGTTTGATGTTAATGCTAGTAGCGCCACTCTATTATATGTTCCGCAACGTCATTATTTTAGCCTTTTCTCCAGCATTATTTAGTCTATTTCTTTCCATTTTTAATATCCAATTTTTCTCTATTGTTCAAAGAGACGTAGATAATGAGTTTCTTGGCAGAGTATTTGGAATCATCTTTACGGTAGCTATTCTTTTTATGCCACTAGGTACTGTTTTTTTCTCAGTAGTTTTAAATCCTAACAATACTTTTAATCTTTTTATTATTGGTGTATCTATTACGATATTATCGCTAATATTCAGCACGCTATTGAAGAGGTATGATAGAAGTTGATAGATGATAAAAATATCTGATATAGAGAATTTAGAGCGCCTTTGGAATATATTTTTGGAATTTAATCAATCACAGTTGAATGTGAAGGGCAATCTGTTTTATAAGAATACAATCAAGATATCATTATGCTATTACTTTAGTTCAGTTAAAATATTGAGAAGTATTACTTTTATTTAAAAAGCATCATAAAGGACTCCAATTAATTTTTAATGATTTTTCTAATCTAATTTTGTGGTTATTGACAAATAAAGTCTAGTTAATTGCTTTAAAATCCATGGATTGGTTTATATACATCTGTTAATGCAACGGATAATTTTATTGATAAGTAGGGAGTGGCTATTATTCAACTTTTAGGTTCTGAAAGTAAGAGATTCATATTAGAAATATCATGTTGACCATTTTTCAATTTGCTGGTTAGTAGTAATCTGGACATCATTAATCCCTTCCTTAACAAAATTATGTGACTTTTGTTACCGGATTACTGCTGATTTTTTAATAGCTTATAACATTTTTAGACGGTTAATAGATTTTGACCGTCTTTCTTAATATTGTCTTACCTATAATAGATATGCTTATGAGATATGTTTAATAAATTAATTTTAGTTCAAAATGTCCAGTTAGGACACTTTGAATGATTTCTTAGTTTTATATATTATACTTTTCTCAGGAGAAAGCTAGATGTACAGACGTTTGAGAGATTTGAGGGAAGATCACGATTTGACCCAAAAACAAATAGCCAAAACACTTTCGTTTACAAACTCAGCTTATGCTAAAATTGAACGGGGTGAGCATACGTTAACAGCAGATGTATTGGTAACTCTCTCAAACTTTTACGATGTCAGTACAGACTACCTATTGGGATTGACAGATTTTCCTGATAAAATTCGCTTTAGAAAATAATCTCCTCAATTTCATAGAGTGTGAAAATGAGGAGATTATTTTATTTGGTTCTTTGACAATTAAATAGTCCAAAATGGTACTTTCCTCATTTGTGGAGCAGTTTTGAATGGCTCGCCATGATAAGAGCGACATAAAAACCATCAATAAAATAGAGCGATACTTTATATGCCATGATACAAATGATATACAATGATACTTCTGACCGTTCAGGCTGCCACCGTAAAAGAGCAGCAAGTGTAATTCTTATGATGACTTCATCAGTCATGCCATGGAGGTGAAAAAATCTAAGAAAGGAAGTAGTAAAATCATGGAAACAGTAAACTATAAAGATTTAGTTGCGATTGGTTTTCCAGAGCACACATCGAGGAATATTATTAGACAAGCAAAAAAGATTGCTGTAAAAAAGTTTGAAGAAGCTAGAAAAAATGATAAGAATGCGGTACAATTAGGATGTTCACCTTTCGATAATAAAAGGTTAGGCATTGCTCCTAAAAATATTGTAGAAAATTTAATTGGTATTTCTTTTTCAGATATAGAAGGTGAGAAAAATGGTTATATCAAAGACAAAGAAATATAAAGGTGTATACAAAGATTCAAAAGGAAAAATTTATTTTCAAATTGAATTAGGAGTTGATCCAATAACTGGGAAAAGAATTCAAAAGAAAGGAAGGAAAAATCAACAGGGACTACCGTTTAATTCTTTTAAGGAAGCATATGAAGAGATACTTCGTTTAAAACATGAATTTGTGAACTCTACTATTAATAATAGTTTTCTAACTTTTAGAGAGTTTATGGAAGAGATTTATTTAAAATATTATCAACAAAAAGTTCAATTTGTAACTTATCAGACCGCTTTACCACATCATCAGTTATTTATTAAGCAATTTGGTAGTAAAAAATTATCAGATATTAGTACTATTGACTGTGAAAGATTTCGCTTAGCTATTATAGACAAGTATTCTAGTAACTATGCTAAAAATATGTGGTCTAGATTTAAAGCATGTCTGGGCTATGCAGAAAGATTGGGTTATATTGATAGAGTTCCTTTTAAAGGATTAGATAATCCTAGAGGAAAGCACCCTGATACAAAATTTTGGACATTTGATGAATTTAAGAAGGTAATAAACTCTTTTGATATTAGTGAGTATGAGGGACTCCATAATTACATGACGATCTGGTTATATTTTATGACTGGTTTAAGAGTTAGTGAGGGTATTGCTCTTAAATGGGAAGATATTGATTTTGAACGTAAATGGATTCATGTTCATTCGACGATTGAGAAAGATAAAAACGGTGTATGGTATGCTAAACAACAAACAAAGACAGTAGCAGGGAATCGTAAAATTGATTTAGATGATTTTACGATTACAATACTTAAAAAATGGCGAGAAGTTCAAATCAAGAATGATGATAAAGATTATGTAATATCACGTTTTGGTGCCCCCTTGTGTAAGTCTACAATTTCTAGGATAATAAAAAGGCATTCTAAGATTACTGGTGTACCAGAAATTACGGGGAAAGGATTAAGACATAGTCATGCATCTTATCTTATAAATGTGTTACATAAGGATACTTTATATGTTTCATATCGATTAGGACACGCTGATAAGTCAACCACGTTGAATACATATAGTCATTGGTATTATTCAGGTGATTCAACAATTTCAGAAGAGATTACAAACAGTTTAGATAATCTTGGATTATCAATTTACCTACCAAATTCCTGCCAGAGTTGAAAATTGAGGAATTAACCCACTAATACTGGGAGAAAATAGGATTTGCAAATTGTTACTCTTAAATAATAGAGCGACTACATTAGTAGCTTAAAAAACATATAAAACCGCTATTCTTAGGAGTAGCGGTTTTTTCTTTTGGTTCAAGAAGGGGCAAACTAATTATATAGTTTATCTAGGAGACAAACAAGTTTTGAATAATAGGCTTTCCATAAAAAATGATACAAGTTTTTACCCTTCAGGATTTATTTTTTTCTAGTATCATCATTCCTATGAACAGTAGAAAAGTAAGTTTTTAATTTATTGATACTCTGGATATTATAATCTCAGTATTAAAGAACTTTATTGAAGGTAATTTTCGAACGGTTTGAGGTAATTTCAATGAAATTTTAATAGATATTTTAATTTTCTTCTTGACTCTGACCTTAGGGAAGGGATTATACTAATAATAGATAAGAAAGGAGATTATTATGCAAATCAATATGATTCGTTCAGATAAAGTTTACCAAGAGATGCTCGAGCTTCCTTTAGAAAAGAGAGAAGGCTGTTTTCGAGCGAAAATATTAGCACCTTTTGCAACCAAATACCAAACGCAACACATCCCTCTGAAAGCAAAGTATCCTGGAGGATTTGACGCTCTATTCCTACTTGGTTTTATGAATCAGTTACCCTCAACTCTCTCAGAAAAGGATAGACCAGCTATAGACGCTCTGAGCTCTGATCAACTCTGGCAAAATTGTCAAGATACCATCAAGAGGAGTATTGGGCTTTTTGAGCAGGCTGGCTATGACTTAGAGGTTGAGGATTACCATTTTACTATTTTATTGGGCAATCCAGAAAAACCTATGCTACAGCTCAATAAGGGTTATAGCGGAGATGGCGGAATTCCAGGCTACCTCATGCTTAGTCTGCTACCAAATGACTATACTTTACCACGTGTGCAGGCTGCGTTGGCTCATGAGTGCAATCACAATGTCCGCTTTCAATTTGTCAAATGGAATCAGCAGACGACACTAGCAGACTGGGTAGTCAGTGAAGGCTTGGCAGAGTCTTTTGCGGCTGAGCTCTATGGTAAGGATCTCATTGGGCCTTGGGTTACTTCAACCAGTCCAGAGCAGTTAGAAGAGAATAAGCCCATCATCTCCAGTCAGCTTCAGCTAACGGGGATGGCGGAAATGGCTCCTTATCTATACGGTGATGAAATCGCGAAGATACAGGGTCAAATTCCGGTTGGTATGCCCTATGCTGCGGGCTATGCTTATGGTTATCATTTGATACAAGCTTATCTGAAAAAGACTGGCAAGAGCATTATTGAGGCCACAGTGACGCCTACAGAAGAGATTTTAGAGGCGACGAAAGACTTTTGGAAATGATATTTTTGCTTGCAAATCTGCCAGAGTTTGATATAATGAAAGTAATTTTTGGAGGTGACTATATGCACTATAAAAGAGTTGAATTAAAGGCCACAAATCAAGGTATCCATGAACGCAAGATCTTTCAAGGTGTTAAGATTTTCAGTCGTAGCAAGTTATCCAAAGATCAGAAAAGCATTCTAACACAGAAGATTTACCTGACTCCGAAGCAAAACATCGTTTACTATCAACGGACAGATGTCAACTATGACCAGAACTGGCAGCATAATAAGGACTATTACGAACTAGTTTATGGTCGGTTGGACAGAGAGACTGTTTTTAAGGTTTGTCAAGATTTTGACGAACTAAGTCCTTTTCTGGAAAATGAGCTGCTTGAGAAGCTAAAAGAAAAGCAGTTAACAGGCAAATTTTTTGAAAAATTAGATATATAAAAATCCGGCTGCTTTTATAAGCAGTCGGATTTCTTTGAGTTATAGTTTGATAATCTTTCATGATAAAAATAGATCTATTTTTATCATGAACAGCTCACTTAGTTAGAAGTTTTGGAAACAGTATAGTTGACATCTATGGAGAATAAGCATATAATCAAGAATAATGATTGAGTGCTCACTCAATTTTGTAGATGTGTAAAGGAGTTCATACAATGGTTGTTCAAGCAATACAATATAGTCGTTTCGGTGATGAAGAAGTGCTAGATTTGGTGAACATTAAATCTGATGTTTTGGAAGTGAATCAAGTTAGGGTAGAAGTTCATGCTGTTGGTTTAAATCCTATTGATTATAAGACTTTTGAAGGTGCAAAGCCACTCCGATTTCTATCTTTTATGACAAAACTCAGGAAGCCAAGTCGTTGGTTTGAGTCAAAATCATCTCTTTTTCCAAGAGGTGTTGGTCGGGATTTTGCTGGAGTTATCACAGAAGTTGGCGAAGGAGTAAATCGGTTTGCAGTAGGGGATAAGGTTTTTGGAACAATGATCAGTGACCCTGGATTGGGTACCAAGAGGGGAGCTTTGGCAACAGAAGTTTGTGTCAATGAATCAGAAATTGTGTTGAAACCAGAGATGATTGATATGAACCATGCAGCTACTATGGGTGTAGCCTCTCTAACAGTGGGAGGTGCTTTTAGAAAGATTGAGCTAAACTCTAAAGATGTTGTAGTTATTTCAGCAGCAGCAGGTGGTATTGGAAGTATCGCAGTACAGTATGCAGTTGCTAAGGGTGCGACAGTTATTGGAATTGCAAGTAAGAAAAATTCAGAATATCTGAAGTCTTTAGGTGCTATACCAGTAGCTTACGAAGAGAACATCCAGAATGCTCTTCTATCAGCAAGTGCAAAGCCAATTACAAAATTCTTGGATTGCTATGGAAGGGATTATGTTAAATTGGCTTTCAGTTTAGGATTGAAGGGCACGGCTATTGGAACGCTAGTACCTTCACCATATGTTATGATAAGAGGAGCTCAGTTCACGGGTCCGAGACATTCTACATATGATGATTTTAACACTCTAGCGGAAATGGTCTCAGATGGGAAGGTTCGGCTGAATATTGACCAGGTTTATGATTTTTCTCTAAAGTCAGTTAGAGAGGCATATCGTAGCCTGAAGTCGGGACATACTCGAGGTAAGAAAGTTGTAAAAGTAAGAGGGTAGGAGAGAGGTGCCAGCAATGGAAAGTTTAGAACAAAAGTATGCTCAGACATTAGAAAATAGCAACCTGAGCTTAAAACAACGTCAAGTGTTATTATCAAGTCTAAAGTTATTTTCAGAAATTGGCTTTGAAAATACAACAGCTAGCCTTATTTCTAAGGAGGCTGGAGTTTCAGAAGGGACAGTTTTTAGTTACTTTAAAACCAAGGAAGGCATCTTAGAAGCTATTCTGTCAACTTTTCTCGAACAGGTTATTCCAGATGTGATTGCTGATTTTTCTGGGAAGAAATTTACAGCAAACCAAGAGTCTTTTCCATTATTTTTGAGAAGTATTGTTCGAGATAGACTAGTTTTCATTCAGAAGAATCAAATGCAAGTTAAAATTCTCTTGAGTCGTTCTTTTATTGATAAAACTATTTCTGACCAGTTAGGGAATGTCATTGTTCACTCTATCATTAAGCCAATTAGTCCAGTTCTGAATCAGTTTAAAGAAAAAGGTGTTATCCGAGTTTGGTCTAATGAAAGAATCGTTCGCTATATTTTGGCTTTGAGTCTTTCTTATGCTCTTCCAATGATGTTGAATGATAATGAAGATGTAAACATAGATGAAACAGTAAATGAAATAGTTGAATGCCTGTCTTTTGCCTTAGTAGAGGTAAAATAGATCTTGATTTTAAGCTTACTATTAGAAATAGTGGGCTTTTTTAAAACTAATACAAAAATCCCCAATCAGAGTGATTGGGGATTGAAAAATAAATTGAAACAATACCTTTACTATCATAGCATTGGCTACATTTTTAAAAGTTGTTTTAGCTGTCTTGAGGAGCTTGATACTGATGTCCTCGAGTCGACCATAGTATACTAACATCTATTCATCTGATAAGAGGGATTTTATCATCCAGATATTCATAGCTGGGTGGCCGGCAGCGTTAGAAAGTGGTTCTTGCAATGCTGTAAAACCATAGTGCTGATAGATTACCACAGCCGTAGTCAGTTCAGTAGAGGTTTCTAGATAAAGCTGTTCATAACCTGCTAGGCGGGCTTCCTGGAATATCCGCTTTATCAACCGGCTGGAATAACCTTTGCCACGGCTATTTTTAGTGACATACAGTTTTTGTAATTCAGCAATCTTATCGGACACTGGTGCAAAGCCACCACAGCCAACCAGCTGTCCTTTATCTTCCAGAACAAAGTAAGCTGCTCTCTCTTGATGTTGATAATAGTCGGCCAAATGATCTAGATGAGAATCAAAGTAGACAGTTCCTGGTTTGTCAAGCCCGAATTCTTCTAGGCTGGCTCGAATGAGCTGCGCTACAGCTAGATTATCTCTTACTTCCATTGGCCGTAAGTTCATCATTTGTCCTCCGATAGGATGTATCGACTAATTAAACAATACCTTGTGCAATCATAGCGTTTGCTACGTTTTCGAAGGCAGCGATATTTGCTCCTGCAAGGTAGTCAGTACCAAGACCGTATGTTTCAGCAGTTGTTTTAGCTGTGTTGAAGATGTTGGTCATGATGTCTTTGAGGCGTCCATCAACTTCTTCACGAGTCCATGAAAGGCGAAGGCTGTTTTGGCTCATTTCAAGCGCTGATACAGCTACACCACCAGCGTTAGCAGCTTTGGCAGGTCCGTAAAGGATTCCGTTTTCTTTGTAGACTTTAATCGCATCAAGGTCACTAGGCATGTTAGCACCTTCTGATACGCAGATAACTCCTTGAGCAACCAAACGTTTAGCTGCTTCACCGTTGATTTCGTTTTGAGTCGCACATGGAAGAGCGATGTCGTAGTTTCCAGCGTAAGTCCATACAGAACCTTCATGGTAAGTAGCAGTTGATTTCTCAGCTGCATACTCAGTCAAACGAGCACGGCGTTTTTCTTTAACATCAACCAAAAGATCAAAGTCAATACCATTTTCGTCGATGACATAACCATTTGAGTCAGATACAGAGATAACAGTCGCACCAAGTTCAGTCGCTTTTTGAAGAGCGTATTGAGCTACGTTACCAGAACCTGAAATAACCACTTTCTTACCAGCAAAACTGTTACCATTAGCTTTGAGCATTTCTTCAGTGTAGTAAACCAAACCATAACCAGTTGCTTCTGGACGAATCAAGCTACCACCAAATCCAAGAGGTTTACCAGTCAAGACACCCGCATCAAATTGGTTAAGACGTTTGTATTGTCCGTAAAGGTAACCAATTTCGCGTCCTCCAACACCGATATCACCAGCAGGTACGTCAAGTGATGGTCCGATGTATTTTTGCAATTCAGTCATGAAGCTTTGGCAGAAGCGCATCACTTCAGCATCAGTCTTACCTTTAGGATCGAAGTCTGATCCCCCTTTACCTCCACCGATTGGAAGTCCAGTCAAGACGTTTTTAAAGATTTGTTCGAAGCCGAGGAATTTCAAGATCCCTTGGTTTACAGTTGGGTGGAAACGAAGTCCGCCTTTATATGGTCCAACAGCTGAGTTGAATTGAACACGGTAACCACGGTTGACTTGTACTTTTCCATCACGGTCAACCCAAGGAACACGGAAAGAAATCACGCGCTCAGGCTCAGTGATGCGTGCCAAGATGTTTTCTTCAATATACTCAGGGTGTTTTTCAAATACAGGTTCCAAAGTGCTGAAGAATTCTTCAACCGCCTGGAGAAATTCAGCCTCATGCCCGTTACGAGCTTTCACAGTTGCAAACACGCTTTGGATATAGTCTTTAGCAGATGTCATATCGTTCTCCTTTTTGTTGTTATATTTTATTACATGAGCCATTATAGCAGAATTTTTTTTGAGTGTAAAGAAAAAACAGAAATTTTCAAAAAATTCTTTCAATTTAGAAAACCGAACGTTTTATATAGAAATTAGTTTCTCAAAGAGAAAATCTTAAAGTATGGTATAATATTAGAAATAAAAGGAATCTGGAGGATCAGAATCATGGTATCAACGAAAACACAAATAGCTGGCTTTGAGTTTGATAATTGCTTGATGAATGCAGCAGGTGTGGCTTGTATGACGATAGAAGAGCTTGAAGGAGTCAAAAACTCAGCGGCGGGAACCTTTGTCACAAAGACAGCGACCTTGGACTTTCGTCAGGGGAATCCTGAACCACGTTATCAGGATGTTCCACTTGGTTCTATCAACTCCATGGGCTTACCAAATAATGGCTTAGACTACTATCTGGACTATCTTTTGGACTTGCAGGAAAAAGAGCCAAACCGAACTTTCTTCCTATCTTTAGTTGGCATGTCTCCAGAAGAAACACATGCCATCTTGAAAAAAGTTCAAGAGAGTGAATTCAAAGGACTGACAGAGCTTAATCTCTCTTGTCCAAACGTTCCAGGAAAACCTCAGATTGCCTATGATTTTGAGACAACAGACCGTATCTTGTCAGAGGTATTTGCCTACTTTACCAAACCTCTTGGAATCAAGTTGCCACCATATTTTGATATTGTCCACTTTGACCAAGCGGCAGCTATTTTTAACAAGTATCCACTCAAATTTGTTAACTGTGTTAACTCTATCGGGAATGGTCTCTATATCGAAGATGAGTCTGTCGTTATTCGCCCTAAAAACGGTTTTGGAGGCATTGGTGGAGAGTATATCAAACCGACTGCTCTAGCGAATGTGCACGCCTTTTACCAACGTTTAAATCCCCAAATCCAAATCATCGGAACGGGTGGCGTTCTTACGGGTCGTGATGCCTTTGAACATATCCTCTGCGGTGCGAGTATGGTGCAAGTAGGAACTACTCTTCACAAAGAAGGCGTAGGTGCTTTTGAACGCATTACCAATGAACTGAAAGCTATTATGGAGGAAAAAGGGTACGAGAGACTAGAAGATTTCCGTGGGAAATTACGCTATATTGATTAAGTTTAATAAAAAATCAGAAGAAAGGAGAGAAGATGCTAGCCATAGAAGAGAGTCAGAAGTTGACGTTATCAAATCTATCTAGCTTGAATCTATTTACTGGGACAGACCAGGGTCAGTTTGAAGTTATGAAGAGTCAAGTGTTGAAACAGATTGGTTATGATCCAGCTGATCTCAACTTTGCTTACTTTGATATGAAAGAAGTAGCTTATAAAGACTTAGAGTTGGAGCTGGTCAGTCTCCCCTTCTTTGCGGATGAGAAAATCGTGATATTAGACCATTTTGTCGATATCACAACAGCCAAGAAACGATTTTTAGCGGATGATGAGCTCAAGTCGTTTGAGGCATACCTTGATAACCCTTCGCCAACAACCAAGTTATTGATATTTGCAGAAGGAAAGCTAGATAGTAAGAGACGGCTGGTCAAATTGCTCAAACGAGATGCGACTGTCTTTGATGCTATTGAACCCAAGGAACAAGAACTCCGCCAGTATTTCCAAAAATGGAGTCAGACACAAGGTCTGCAGTTTGTGGGGCAATCCTTTGAAAATCTACTTATCAAATCTGGTTTTCAATTTAGTGAAATCCAGAAAAATCTCCTTTTTTTACAGTCTTATAAGTCAGATGGCATGATAGAGGAGAAGGATATTGTCGAGGCTATTCCAAAGACCCTGCAGGACAATATTTTTGATTTGACTCAGCTTATCTTGGGCAAAAAGATCGATCAGGCCCGTGACTTGGTCAGAGATTTGACCTTGCAAGGGGAGGATGAGATCAAGCTCATAGCTGTCATGTTAGGACAGTTTCGTACCTTTACCCAAGTGAAGATTTTATCAGAGACTGGTCAGACGGAATCGCAGATTGTAAGCAGTCTGGGAACTTATTTGGGGCGAAATCCTAATCCTTATCAAATTAAGTTTGCATTGAGAGATTCGAGAGGGATTTCCTTAGATTTTCTCAAGCGAGCGATTTCTTATTTGATTGAAACAGACTATCAGATTAAGACAGGTGTCTATGAAAAAGGGTACCTGTTTGAAAAGGCACTTTTGCAGATCGCGGCAGAAGCAAATTGAGCAAAAAACTTGAAAAAAGAGGATGATTGCGTTATCATTTTCATATAGAAAGAAAAAGAGGTATTACAGATGGCTATTATCTTACCAGACCTTCCATACGCATACGACGCTTTGGAACCATACATCGATGCAGAAACAATGCACTTGCACCATGACAAACACCACCAAACTTATGTCAACAATGCAAATGCAGCTCTTGAAAAACACCCTGAAATTGGTGAAGACCTTGAAGCTTTGCTTGCTGATGTAGATTCTATCCCAGCTGATATCCGTCAAGCACTTATCAACAACGGTGGTGGGCACTTGAACCACGCTCTTTTCTGGGAATTGATGACTCCTGAAAAAACTGCTCCTTCAGCAGAACTTGCAGCAGCAATCGATGCAACATTTGGTTCATTTGAAGAGTTCCAAGCAGCCTTTACAGCAGCAGCTACAACTCGCTTCGGTTCTGGATGGGCTTGGTTGGTTGTCAACAAAGAAGGAAAACTTGAAGTAACTTCAACAGCAAACCAAGACACACCAATCTCAGAAGGTAAAAAACCAATCTTGGGCTTGGACGTTTGGGAACATGCTTACTACGTGAAATACCGCAATGTACGTCCTGACTACATCAAAGCTTTCTTCTCAGTTATCAACTGGAACAAAGTAGACGAGCTCTACGCAGCAGCAAAATAATGAATAGGAAGGGAAGAGTTATTCTTCTCTTTTTGCTTTATAAGGCAGGAGTCTGACAAAATCGTCAGACTTTTTTCATTTTTATGAGAAACGTGCTAACTGCTAGAAATTATGGTAAAATAGAGTGTTAAGTAATCGTGGAAAAGGAAGACTATGCGTAAAGAAATTGCACCTGAATTATACAACTATAACAAGTTTCCTGGCCCAGAATTTCATATGAATGGGGATAAGGTTGAGACTGAAGGAATCGCTTTTACCTTGGTTGAAAATATCAAGGATGCTTTCGATGTGACAGTCTTTAATCAACGCTTCTCAGAAGTGTTGACCAAATTTGATTATGTCGTGGGGGACTGGAGCAATGAGCAGCTCCGTCTACGTGGCTTTTACAAAGACGACCGAACAGAGGAAAAAATTGAAAAAATCAGTCGCTTACAGGAATATCTTTTAGAGTATTGTAGTTATGGTTGTGCCTATTTTGTCCTAGAAAACCAAGCACCGAAACGGGCTTCATTTGACAAAAAATTGCGTAAAAAGGATGAGGAAAACCTTCCTAGAAGAGGCAAGAAACCTTCGCAAAATAAGAGAAAACCAAATGCCGATAAGCGAAATAGACGTCGTCATAAGGACCAAAAGTCTCAGAAAGAGGACAAGGGACAGCGCCATTTTGTCATTCGTCAGAAATAGATAGAGAATAAGGAGAAGAGATGAAACCGTCTATTTATAGTTTAACACGTCAAAACATGCAAGAATGGGTATTAGAACAAGGGGAAAAGAAATTCCGAGCAGATCAAATCTGGGAATGGCTTTACCGTAAACGTGTCCAGTCATTTGAAGAAATGACCAACCTTTCCAAGGATTTGATTGCTAAGCTCAATGACCAGTTTGTGGTCAATCCTTTGAAACAAAGGATTGTACAAGAGTCAGCTGACGGTACTGTTAAGTATCTTTTCGAGTTGCCAGATGGCATGTTGATTGAGACAGTACTCATGCGTCAACACTACGGTTTGTCAGTCTGTGTGACCACTCAGGTCGGTTGTAATATTGGTTGTACCTTCTGTGCGTCAGGCTTGATCAAGAAGCAACGTGATCTTAATAACGGGGAAATCGTAGCGCAGATCATGCTAGTTCAGAAATACTTTGATGAACGTGGCCAGGATGAACGTGTCAGCCATATCGTTGTTATGGGAATTGGTGAACCATTTGATAATTACAACAATGTTTTGAATTTTGTCCGTACTATCAATGATGACAAGGGGATGGCTATCGGTGCTCGTCACATCACTGTTTCAACTTCAGGTTTGGCCCATAAAATTCGTGACTTTGCTAATGAAGGCGTACAGGTCAATCTGGCTGTGTCTCTTCACGCACCAAACAATGAATTGCGTTCAAGCATCATGAAGATTAACCGTGCCTTTCCGATTGAAAAGCTCTTTGCAGCTATTGAGTACTATATCGAAACAACCAATCGCCGTGTGACCTTTGAATATATCATGCTCAATGAAGTCAACGATGGTGTAGAACAAGCCTTGGAATTGGCTGAATTGCTCAAAAATATCAAGAAATTGTCATATGTCAATTTGATTCCCTATAACCCTGTTAGTGAGCATGACCAATATAGCCGTAGTCCTAAAGAGCGCGTGATGGCCTTCTACGATACCCTCAAGAAAAAAGGGGTCAACTGTGTTGTCCGTCAAGAGCATGGTACAGATATTGATGCAGCTTGTGGACAATTACGCTCCAATACAATGAAACGTGATCGCCAGAAGGCAGTCGCAGCGGTAAATCCATAAAATGACTAGAAAAAGAGAATTAATCTTAAGATTGGGAGTGGCTGTCTACAGCCTTTGCATTGTCTGTTTTTGCTTCACTCCGCAGCCTCAACTTCCTACAGGAGTGGAAACTCCAGGTATTCAAACTTTTGGACGCCTGGTTTTTCTTTTAACTCCCTTAAACTCCCTTTGGAATCTAGGTGAAGTGACCAGTTTGGGACAAGTCATTTGGATCTTTTTGCAGAATATTTTAAATGTCTTCTTGCTCTTCCCTATGGTCTTTCAACTCATCTATCTCTGTCCAAACCTGCGGCAAACGAAAAAAATCCTCCTTCTCAGCTTTCTTCTGAGTCTAGGAATTGAGTGCACGCAATTGGTTTTAGATTTTTTCTTTGATTTTAATCGCGTCTTTGAGATTGATGATTTGTGGACTAATACCTTGGGAGGCTATCTGGCTTGGCTCCTCTATAAAGGACTGCATAAAAACAAGATGAGGAATTAGAATGAGTATTTTAGAAGTTAAAAATTTGAGTCACGGTTTTGGTGACCGTGCAATTTTTGAAGATGTGTCTTTCCGTCTCCTAAAGGGAGAACATATCGGTCTAGTTGGTGCTAACGGTGAAGGGAAATCAACCTTTATGAGTATTGTGACTGGTAAGATGTTACCTGACGAAGGGAAAGTGGAGTGGTCTAAGTATGTGACTGCTGGCTATCTGGATCAGCATGCTGTGCTAAAGGAAGGTCAAACTGTGCGTGATGTCTTGCGGACAGCCTTTGTTGAACTATTTAAAGCAGAAACTCGTATCAATGAGCTCTATATGGAAATGGCCGAAGACGGAGCGGATATTGATGCACTCATGGAAGAAGTTGGTGAACTCCAAGATCGTTTGGAAAGTCGAGATTTCTATACTTTGGATGCTAAGATTGATGAAGTAGCGCGTGCTCTCGGTGTCATGGACTTTGGCATGGATACGGATGTAACAGCCTTATCAGGTGGACAAAGAACCAAGGTGCTTTTGGCTAAACTCCTCCTTGAAAAGCCAGATATTTTGCTGCTTGACGAGCCAACCAACTACTTGGATGCTGAACACATTGACTGGCTCAAGCGTTATCTCCAAAACTATGAGAATGCCTTTGTCCTTATTTCGCATGATATTCCTTTCCTAAACGATGTAATCAATATCGTCTACCATGTGGAAAATCAACAGTTGACGCGTTACTCTGGTGACTACTACCAGTTCCAAGAAGTCTATGCCATGAAGAAATCTCAGTTGGAAGCGGCCTACGAACGTCAGCAGAAAGAGATAGCGGACCTCAAGGATTTCGTAGCCCGCAATAAAGCCCGTGTCGCAACTCGAAACATGGCCATGTCCCGTCAAAAGAAACTCGACAAGATGGATATCATTGAACTGCAAAGTGAGAAGCCAAAACCATCCTTTGATTTCAAACCAGCTCGTACGCCAGGGCGCTTTATATTCCAAGCCAAGGACTTGCAGATTGGTTATGACCGTCCACTTACCAAACCCTTAAATCTCACCTTTGAACGCAATCAAAAGGTTGCCATTATTGGAGCCAATGGTATCGGGAAAACAACTCTCTTGAAGTCTCTCTTGGGTATTATCCCACCAATCGCTGGAGAAGTCGAACGAGGTGACTACCTAGAACTTGGTTACTTTGAACAGGAAGTAGAAGGTGGAAATCGTCAAACACCACTAGAGGCCGTCTGGAATGCCTTTCCTGCCCTTAACCAAGCAGAGGTCCGTGCAGCCCTTGCTCGTTGTGGTTTGACAACCAAGCACATCGAAAGCCAAATTCAGGTCTTGTCAGGTGGGGAACAGGCCAAGGTGCGTTTCTGTCTCTTGATGAATCGTGAAAACAACGTCTTAGTACTGGACGAGCCGACCAACCACTTGGATGTGGATGCCAAGGAAGAACTCAAACGGGCGCTTAAAGAATACAAAGGAAGCATTCTTATGGTTTGCCACGAACCAGACTTTTATGAAGGCTGGATGGACCAAATCTGGGACTTTAACAAGCTAACTTAAAAGCAGTAAAAAAGCCAAGTTGAAATGACTTGGCTTTTTTGACTAGTAATTTAAATAGTTTTCAACTTCAGATTTCTCAATTTCTTTACCGTAGTGGCAAATCGGACAAGAAACGAAGTAACTTTTACCATAAGGAAAAAGTGGAATCCAGTAGAGGGTGAACTTGCGCCCAGTTTCTACGATCTCCCAAGTGTCGACATTGTTACAGTGACCACATTCGATCGCAGTTTGCGTATGTCCCAAATCTTTCTGATAACCTTTAGAACCCCAAAATAAAATCATGTCATCATCTCCTTATCTGTTGATGGCTTATTTTTTGCTGAAGTCGTAGTCTTTCATCACTTCGATACTATCAATGGTGATAGCAGACGTTGGTTTGTCTTTCTCATCTTTTTCAGCTTTGGCAATCTTGTCAACAACATCCATGCCATCGATGACTTGACCAAAGACAGGGTGTTTGCCGTCTAGACTTGGATTTCCACCTTCTTTATAGGCTTCGATGATTTTCTTTGGATACTTGCTGGTAGGGAGTTTAGCTGAAATATCTGTTGAGTTTTGGTTGATGAAGAACTGGCTACCGTTGGTGTTTGGTTGACCAGTATTAGCCATAGCAAGGGCTCCTCGGATATTGTATAGGTAAGGAGAGATTTCATTTTTGAAACCAGTTCCCTTGTCCTTTGTTTTATCCTTATCATGCCAGATAGATTGGCCCCCTGTACCATCTCCCTTAGGATCTCCAGTTTGGACCATAAAGCCATCGATGATACGGTGGAAGGTGATGCCGTTATAATAGCCTTCCTTAGCGTGAGTAAGGAAGTTTTCAACTGCTAGTGGTGCTAGTTTTGGAAAGAGTTTGATGCGGATATCGCCTTGATTTGTGTGTAAAATGACCTCGGCTTCATCTTCGGCAACTTCCTTAGAAAGTTGAGGGAAGTTGGCATTGTCATTGGTCAAAGCGTCATTCAAATCTTTGGCAGCCTGAGCAGCTGCTTTTGAGCTTTCTTCAGCTGAGATGCTAGAGTCGACATACTCATCACCACGGAGACCACGTTGGATACTAGTACATCCAGCAAGGGATACCGTTGATAGTAAAAGAAGGGTTGCTAGTTTTTTCATTGTTAACCTCTCAAAAATTCATTTCTACCATTGTACCTTAAAAGGAGTTTGATTTCAAATGTAAAAGATAAGGCAAGTTTTCAGAAAATAAATCTTCAGACTGCTTGTTTAGAGATTTTTCTTTGGATGACGGTCGATAATTTCCTGATATTGTTCCAGTATCTGCTCTCCCTTTGGAGTCAATTTGTAGCATCGAATCGAAAAGTGACTAGCTAATTCCTCTTCTGATAAGTTTTCATGAAGAGTTTGAACAAGATCAGCCGCTTTCATCTTAGAAAGTCCTGTAACTCCCTTACTTTTGAGGATATTCTTTTTCATTGTAGCATTCAGATGGTCGAGTGAATCGAAGGCGGTTTCGATAATAGTATAGCCTTTTTCTACCAGACTGCTTAGATGTTTTGGTGCATTAATGCCATAAGTGTACTCGAAATATTTAGGAAACCAGGTCTCGAAAAGAATTATGCTTCCTCTTTTTTTCTGAGTTCAAAGAGGTCTTCTACTTTAAGATTAAAAACTTGAGCAATTTTAAGAGCCATTTCCAGCGAAGGATTGTAACGGTTATTTTCCAAGTGCAGAATTGTCTCGCGTCGCATTCCGATGAGGTCGGCTAACTCCTGCTGGGTCATGCCTGTGGACTCACGAACAGATTTGAGATTAGTAATAATCTTGCTTTCTTTGGCCATGCTTATCCTCTACGTTCCAAAATAAGATAGGCAACCGCAAAGATGCAAATCAAGGCAGCTATGCTAATAAAGATCTGGCCCATGTAAAGAGTGAGAGACCCCATATACCCAATGATAACTGCTAGGATCATCAGTGCACCTAGTATAAAAACAAACATCAAGCTAGCTGTTTTTGCTAAATTAGCATAAAAGCGTTCGTCTGGAGTTTCCTTGACATTTCTCAAAGAGAAAGAACCAAATACAATCACTTCAATAACGAGGCCAATTCCTAAAATCCATTCTTTAATACCAGAACTTTCGCTTGGGGTCGCAACCCAAATTCCTACTGTATAAAAAATGCTTGCTGCAAACAAAAGTATCGTGTAAAGCTTAGCAGACAAGTCAAAAATAATCTTTCCCTTACCTTTCTGACTCTTATGGGGCAGTGGTTTCATATGTAGCCAGCCCCAAATAGCTACAATCTGACCTAACACTGAAATACCAGCAATAACTAACTTGGTTCCCCAACTAAGATTAGAACCAAATAAAACAGTAAAATCAATAAAGAGAGCTACGGCAATCATTGCAATGAGGCCACGCATTTTTTTACTTTTTTTCATGATAGACTCCTTTTTTGTGTTATAAATATATCACACTTAAATTTAGAAAGCAAGAATTTATGTGTCAATGAGGCAATTATTTGAAAAAATTTTTTAATTAAAGACCTTGCTAGTTAAACAACTAAAGAATTCTTTGAAGCAATGCATCGGATTTGGTTTGGATAGTTTCGTTAATAATATTTGATGATAAAGAATTTTTGGAAAATCTAGATACTGTATGAATCTCTACTTTTTTTAGACTGTTATTAAGTCTGTCAGAATAAGCATTGTAGGTGCAGAAATTAATTTTTACAGAACTAAATTATTCCCCTATTTAGAATCTATTAATTCATATTTTATAAATTAATTAGTAGATATTGTTCTTAAAATCCTTGATATTTCGCTGTTTTAGTCCAATTGAAATCTATACTTTCCAAACCAAGTCTTAAGAAAGCTCGCAAAGCTAGCCAGTTCTCTAAACGTTAAGAACTAGCTACAATACAGCATTTACAACACTTCATATATCACACCATTCAATTAAAAGTTATTCAAATTAGATGAAAATTTATTTTCTGAAAAATCGGGAAAACGTTGATTTTAAGTGGATTTTGAAATATATTCAAATTGGAGTTTTAAAAACCAGCTTTCGGTGGTAAAAATACCAAAGTTGATTCTCCAAAGGAGGATAATATCACCTGCCAGAAGATTGTCTTCTATTTCATTTTGGGACAAACTTGGGATTTAGTAGCGAAGTCTCGATATCATGATCAGGAGAGATGTAAGGCTTAACCTGATGGTCTTTGTAAATGTTCTCTAGACTAGTATTCATAAAGTTTCTCTTTCTAATTTATCCCTATTAATCTAATAAATTTCTAAAAAAATAAAAATTTTAAACTCTGTCAAGTTTTTTTCTTGACACCTGTCAGAAATCTGCTATAATAGAACATGTGCTAAATAGCTCAGCTATTTCACCGAAATAAAAAAATAAGAAAAGAGACATTAAAAAATGGCAGTTAAAATCCGTTTGACTCGTATGGGTTCTAAGAAAAAACCTTTCTACCGTATCAACGTAGCAGACTCACGTTCACCACGTGACGGACGTTTCATCGAAACAGTTGGGACTTACAACCCACTTGTTGCTGAAAACCAAGTAACTTTGAAAGAAGACCGCATTCTTGCATGGTTGGCTGATGGAGCTCAACCTTCAGATACAGTTCGCAACATCCTTTCAAAAGAAGGTGTATTGAAAAAATTCCACGATTCTAAATTCTCAAAATAAGTTTAAAGTAGGTTGACAGATGGATACGATTGAAAATCTCATTATTGCGATTGTGAAACCTTTGATTTCACAACCTGATGCCTTAACTATCAAGATTGAAGACACACCAGAGTTTTTGGAGTATCACTTGGATCTTGACCAAAGCGATGTCGGTCGTGTTATCGGTCGTAAGGGTCGCACTATCTCAGCGATAAGAACGATTGTCTACTCTGTCCCAACTGAAGACAAGAAAGTAAGAATCGTTATCGATGAAAAATAAAAAAGCGGGACAGATGTCTCGCTTTTTTTGTTGAGGAGAAGATGAAGGATTTAACCTTTAGACAATTACAAGCTTACTTACTCGAACATTACCAGCAATCTCGAACTGAGGAAGGCCTCTTTATCAAGCTAGTGGAGGAAGTCGGAGAAGTAGCCGAGGTCTTGAATGGGCGCTCTGGTCGAAAAGAGGGCGTCCAGGACTCAAATGAGGAACTTGCCAAAGAACTAGCTGATATTATTCACTACACGGTCGCTATTGCGGCTATCAACGATATTGACCTAACCAAAACCATCTTTGACAAAGATAAAAAAGCGGCCATTAAGTACCAACATGAAAGAGATTTGGAGAGTTTTTTGAAGGGGAAGGAGAGTTGATGTCCTCTTTCTCCAACTTGTGAAAATCCTTGGAACGTGATAAAATAAAGGATAAGGATTTTTAATAATTCATTATATAGAATGAGTGGATTTCTTTATGAAGAGGATTGATGTGTCTACGAAAATTGGCAGTCTCTCTGTTACTTATCAAAAGCAAAAGAAAGTGCTAGTTTGTCTAAATGGAGCAGGTTTGCTACCAAGTTATGAAAATTTTTCACTTATACTTGAAAAACTTCCTCCCACAATTGGTT
The DNA here is from genome assembly GCF_002386345.1 of Streptococcus oralis. Taxonomy (NCBI): domain Bacteria; kingdom Bacillati; phylum Bacillota; class Bacilli; order Lactobacillales; family Streptococcaceae; genus Streptococcus; species Streptococcus oralis. The sequence goes on from NZ_CP023507.1 coordinate 713,035, forward strand.
ATTTGACAATTGATTTTCCAAACACAGGTAGAAGTCCGATTCATGACCAAGCTGGAAAAAAGCTGGATAATCTTGTAGACGCAGTTTATGAAGTACTTGAAGAATTGGCGATTTCTGAATATATACTTTGTGTACATAGTTTGAGTGGAATTTTAGCTTGCAAATTGCTCAACAAGCCAATTAAGTGTCAAGCTTTAGTAGCGATTGAACCGACAACTAAAAAAGTCATATTTGCTGATTTTTCAGAAACTCCTTATCCAGGAATGGAAGAGCAGATGAGGTTGATTGACGAGTATGGTCCTGAACTTTATTTGAAGAATTTAACTCAAGCAATATTTAGCCCTGAAACGAATAAAGAAATCTGGGAAATAATACAAGAAAAAAGCTTAGAGTTGGAAAAGCAAAATCCAGGATTTCAGATATCTGGAGAGATTACTGAGGAAGATTTTGAGGATGTATCAATAGCAGATTGTATCCCTGTATTTATTTTCTGTCAGGCTTATAGAGAAAAAGAGTACAGAGAATCAGAATATTGGACTTCCAATACTAAACTCATTTTAGGAGGAAATCACCATTATTTACAATGGTCAGAATCAAAAAAGATTGCGGCTATTATTCGAGAATTGTCAGAATAAGATGGAAAGAAGGAGAGTACAGGAGACAAGATGAACTACTTTAATGTTGGAAAAATCGTTAATACGCAGGGTTTACAGGGTGAGATGCGTGTCTTGTCTGTGACGGATTTTGCTGAGGAACGGTTTAAAAAGGGGGCAGAGCTGGCTTTATTTGATGAAAAAGATCAGTTTGTCCAAACAGTGACCATCGCAAGTCACCGTAAGCAGAAGAACTTTGACATTATCAAGTTCAAAGATATGTACCATATCAATGCGATTGAAAAGTACAAGGGTTATAGTCTCAAGGTCGCTGAGGAAGATTTGAACGATTTAGATGATGGTGAATTCTATTATCACGAGATTATCGGTTTGGAAGTTTACGAGGGTGATAACTTGATTGGAACCATCAAGGAAATTCTGCAACCAGGAGCCAATGATGTCTGGGTGGTAAAGCGAAAAGGTAAGCGAGATTTGCTTTTACCTTACATTCCGCCAGTAGTTCTCAATGTTGATATTCTAAACAAGCGGGTCGAAGTGGAAATCTTAGAAGGGTTAGATGATGAAGATTGATATTTTAACCCTCTTTCCGGAGATGTTTTCTCCGCTGGAGCACTCGATTGTTGGGAAGGCTCGAGAAAAAGGGCTCTTGGATATCCAGTACCATAATTTCAGAGAATACGCTGAAAAAGCCCGTCATGTTGACGATGAGCCCTACGGAGGCGGTCAAGGAATGTTGCTCCGTGCCCAACCTATTTTCGATGCCTTTGATGCCATTGAAAAGAATAATCCCCGCGTCATTCTTCTCGATCCTGCTGGGAAACAATTCGATCAAGCTTACGCTGAGGCTTTGGCTCAAGAAGAGGAACTGATCTTTATCTGTGGTCACTATGAAGGGTATGACGAGCGCATCAAGACCTTGGTAACCGATGAAATTTCTCTAGGAGACTATGTTTTGACTGGAGGAGAATTGGCGGCCATGACCATGATTGATGCGACCGTTCGCCTGATACCAGAAGTGATTGGTAAGGAGTCTAGCCACCAGGATGATAGCTTTTCTTCAGGTCTTCTCGAATATCCTCAGTATACACGCCCTTATGACTATCGAGGCATGGTCGTGCCAGATGTGCTCATGAGTGGGCACCATGAAAAGATTCGCCAGTGGCGACTGTATGAGAGTCTAAAGAAAACCTACGAGCGCAGACCTGACCTACTAGATAACTATCAACTAACAGCCGAAGAAGAAAAGATGCTGGCTGCAATCAAAGAAAACAAAGAATAAAGGAGAACCTTATGCAAGTAATCAAACGTAATGGAGAAATTGCTGAATTTGATCCAGATAAAATTTACCAAGCTGTCCTAAAAGCAGCTCAAACAGTTTATGTTTTGACCGATGACTTGCGTCAAAACTTAGCGCAAGTTACAAAAAAAGTCGTTTTGGACTTGGAAGAAGCAAAAGTAGAACGTGCTACTATCAGCATGATCCAATCAATGGTTGAGCACCGCTTACTTGGAGCTGGTTACATCACAATTGCAGAACACTATATCTCTTATCGTTTGCAACGCGATTTGGAGAGAAGTGGTTATGGCGACCATATCGCCGTTCACCTTCATTTTGAACAAATCCGTTAAGAAAAAGAGTGGGATGCAAAGAACATCTCACTCTTTCTTAAATAGACTTTTCTGAGCTTTTTGTACAGTTGAGGGAACGAAACGAAGTCGCTTAATATCACTGATACGAATGATTCGAGTTACGTTTTTTGAAAAATTTTTGACGATAATTTGTTGGCGATTAGCATCGTGTTTGACAATATCACCTGTAAAACTTGTCTCAGCAAGTATGACATGAATAGCCGACTTTTTCTGGATGGCTTGTTCAATCATAGCAGTGAGGGAGTTGTCCTCGATTTGAGGATGATCATCATTCCCATTGAGAAAACCCTGTAGTTTATCTAGAACTAGTTTGAATGTCTGTCTCATAGAATCCTCCCTTCTTATATATCCACATTATATAAAATTTTCTTAAAAACCACAAGATTTTTACGAATAGACTATAGAAAGCATATCACATAAAGGAGTTAAAATGGCAGAATTTACATTTGAAATTGAAGAACACTTGCTCACCTTGTCTGAAAATGACAAAGGATGGACAAAAGAACTAAATCGCGTTAGCTTTAATGGATCACCAGCAAAGTTTGATATTCGTTCTTGGAGTCCAGACCATACTAAAATGGGCAAGGGAATTACTCTTACAAATGAAGAATTTCAGGTAATGGTTGATGCTTTTAAAGGTGGACAATAAAAAAATCTTGAGTAGAACTCAAGATTCTTTTTTTAGGACACGATATAGTCACAAAGAGAAGTCTTAGCCAATTGAATGAAAGTCTCTCTATACTCTTCAGGTGGAATTGGATTATCTTTACGAATCCAGACCTCAATGAAAGAGATTGCCATAGTCGTAATGATATAAGCGATGTCTTCTTTATTAAAATTATATTTCAGTTGGTAATTGACATTCTTGAGGACCCATTCAGAGTATGTTCCACGAAGAAATTCCTTCCAACATGGGTCGACTTGTGTGGTATACAAGGTGTTAATAACTTCCCTTTTTTCGTATATGAGAGGAAGTATATGGTCTGCTAAAAAGCTGATAGGATCTCCATCATTGCTAGGGCAGAACTTATTAAAGACGTTAAAAATGTGCTGATTGGTCTCTTCGTGAATGTATTCGATAATATCTTCAAAGTTGTTAAAATGCTTTTGATAAATCGCTTGTCGTGAAATACCAGCTTCAGCAGCAATTTCAGTCATTGTAAAGGAACTACGCTGAGGATTTTTCTTAGCTAGTGTGATGAGAGCTCTAATGATTAGCTCACGAGTATTCTTTGCCATAGAATTACCTTTCTTCTTATAATTATTTACAGTTATTTTTGAATGAAGAAAAATCAGAATGTTCAAGTTAATATAAATAATCAATGAACATTAAATTTTCTGAATCTTTTAGGTAGCTCTATTGTATCACAAATAATTTATAAAATATAGCTCTCTCAGTGAAAATGCGTTTTCTGAAAAGTATACAATTGCCAACCTTCCGAAATCAATGGAAGCATATTTGGTTTGAATCAATTAGAATACTTTTCTACTTTGCATATTTTGAATAGCTATAATTTGAAGAATAAAACGATTAATATTCATACTGGTATAAGAATAGTCAAGTATCTAAATAGTGTACAGTTGATTCTTAGAATGGAAATAGTCCAGAACAATGGTTCTGGACTATTCTTTTATCTTGAAAAATATGGAAGGCTTTTCAATCGTTTGAGTAGGGGACGACTAATGAAACTAATGGCAATAATCTTACCAAGATCAGGGAGGATAAAGGGAAGGACACCGACAGCTAGTGCCTGATCAAATGGCATACCAGCTAGGAAGTGGAGGCTGAGAATGCCTCCGACAAAGACGAGGGAGTCACCCAAGAGGTTGGCTAGGAAAATGCGAATGTAGCCACTATTTTGATGGATGAGATAAGATGTAAGTCCAGCATAGACAAGGTCGAACCAAAGATAACCTGCACTTGGGCCGATTAAAACGTGAAATCCTGCACCACCCCCTGCAAAGACAGGTAGACCAATAGCACCCAGCAAGAGATAGAGAGCTACAGATAGAACAGCTTCTCTGGGTCTAAAAACAGTAGCAATCAGACCGATTGCAAAGTTTTGCAAAGTGAAAGGTACAGGACCGATAGGGAGACTGATTTGTGCCAATACGGCGATGAGAGCAGCACCGATAGCAGGGATAGCATAGATATGAGCTTTTTTCAAAACTGTTAACCTCTTTTCAAAATTATAGTAACTATTATACTAATCTAGAAAGAAAAGTCAACCTATTTTTGAAATCAAGGTAACAATTTTGTAACAGCCGATTTTACAAGTAAAAAGAGACCTCAAGAGGTCTCTTGTGATAATTAGCGCATGATTACAAATTCTTCCGAGGTAGTTGGGTGGATAGCTACTGTAGCATCAAAGTCCGCCTTGGTTGCTCCCATCTTGATGGCCACAGCGAATCCTTGAATCATCTCATCCACTCCGTAACCAAGTCCGTGAAGTCCAACAACTTTTTCGTCAGCACCGGCGGTGATGAGTTTGAAGCGAGATTCTTGACGATGGTTTGTAACGGCTGAGTACATAGATGCAAAGCTTGACTTGTAGATTTTGATGTTATCTTGGCCGTATTCTTTGATAGCTTGATCCTCAGTTAAACCAACGGTTCCGATTGCTGGGTGGGAGAAGACAACAGTAGGGATAGTCGTGTAGTCCATCTTAGCATTTGTTTTCCCGTTGAAGAGGCGTTCAGATAGGGTACGTCCTGCCTTGATGGCTACTGGGGTCAGTTCCTTCTCACCAGTAACGTCTCCGAGGGCATAGATACCATCTACAACTGTATTTTGATACTCATCCACTTGGATAAATCCACGTTCGTTGAGTGTAACGCCGGCCTTTTCTAACTCCAGTCCGTCTACAATTGGTCGGCGGCCGGTAGCCCAGATAACTTGGCTGGCAGTGTGACTAGAACCATCTTCGAAATGAATCGTAATGCCTTGCTCTGATTTTTCTAGTTTAGCTGGTACCTTGTGTGTGTGTAAAGGTAGACCTGTTTTTTCCATTTCATTGACCAGTCCTTCAACGATGTAGCTGTCAAAAGTGCGCAAGGGACGATCACGACGGACAAACAAATCCGTTTTTACTCCTAGTGCGTGGAGAACACCTGCTAATTCAACGGCGATATAGCCAGCTCCAAGAATCGCAACAGATTCAGGAAGTTGCTCCCAAGCAAAGACATCGTCTGAGCTACCACCAAGTTCAGCTCCAGGGATAGTTGGAATGCTTGGACGAGCGCCAGTCGCAATCACGATATGTTTGGCACGAATCAATTCACCATTAACGCTGACCGTATGAGCATCAATGAAATGAGCACGACCTTCAATCAAATCAACACCGTTGCGCTTGAAACTTCCATCATAAGATGAGCGAGCACGGTCGATGTAGGCTTCACGATTTTGACGAAGTTTTGCGAAATCAAATTGAACATCTGAACTTGTAAAACCATAGTCAGGGCCGTAGTGGTGGAAGCTTTCAGCGATTTGCGCTCCATACCACATGATTTTTTTAGGAACACAGCCGACATTGACACAAGTTCCACCTAATTTTTTCTCTTCGATAACGGCTGCTTTAGCGCCGTGTTCACCAGCTCGGTTCATAGTGGCGATGCCGCCGCTCCCTCCACCAATGGCGATGATATCATATTCTCTCATAGAAAACTCCTTATAGCTTTGATAGTTATATTCTATCGTTTTTATTTTTTGAATGCAAAAATCTGCTACGATAAAAAAATTATAAAAACGCTTGCCAAATTCAAAAAGATATTGTATTATATATCTAGCACAATAATCCAATAAACGAATACCGAACGAAATAATAATCCTGAACTGTCATTGTTTCTATCTGAACTGTCATTGTTTGGGCTTGGTATTTTTGATATAATGGTTTTTGTAAGGAAAAAGAATAAAGGAGCTTAAAAATGAAAAGAAATAAGAAGGCAAAAAAATGGCAATTATACACAGCGATTGGTGTTTCCAGTGCTATTGTTATCGGTGCTGCGGGGATTTTGATTTTTAGACAACCTTCCCAGTCAGCAGTCAAGGAGGAAACCCCTCATATCGTTACTGCTAAGGAAGGTTCTGTTGCTTCATCGGTTCTCTTGTCAGGTACAGTTACAGCAAAAAATGAACAATACGTTTATTTTGATGCTAGTAAGGGAGATCTAGATGAAATTCTCGTTTCAGTCGGGGACAAGGTCGAAGAAGGGCAAGCTTTGGTCAAATACAGCAGTGCAGATGCTCAAGCTGCCTATGATGCAGCCGATCGTGCAGTTGCAAAGGCAGACCGTCATATTGAGGAGTTAAACAAAGCTCGTGAAAATGCATCAGCTACACCAGCTTCTTCACAGGTTCCAACAGAAGCTGGACTCCCAGAACAAGCGCAAGCAGCGACTTCTTCCGTATCTTCTATTGATTCTCAAATCAGTGATGCCAAGGATAATCGTGCAGATGCTGTTGCCCAACTCAACAAGGCTCAGGCTCAGCTAGATGCTGCAACTGTCCTCAGTACACTAGAAGGGACTGTAGTTGAAGTTAATCGTAATGTTTCCAAATCGCCAACAGGTAATAGTCAAGTGGTAGTACATGTCGTAAGTAATGAAAACTTGCAGGTCAAAGGGGAGTTGTCTGAATACAACCTTGCTAATCTTTCTGTTGGGCAAGAAGTTACCTTTACTTCGAAGGTTTATCAAGATAAGAGCTGGACAGGTAAAATCAGCTATATTTCTGATTATCCTAAAAACAACGGGGAAGCAGCAAATGCAGCCCTTGGAGGAAATACTGGATCTAAGTACCCTTATACTGTTGATGTGACTAGCGATATCGGTGAGTTGAAACAAGGCTTCTCTGTCAGTGTGGAAGTCAAAAATAAGAGTAAGGCCATCCTTGTTCCTTTAACAAGTGTCGTTACCGAAAATGACAAAAACTATGTCTGGATCGTTGACGAGCAGAAAAAAGCGAAGAAGGTAGAAGTTACTTTGGGGAATGCGGACGCAGACAACCAAGAAATTACTTCAGGTTTGACAGACGGAGCCAAGGTCATCAGTAATCCAACATCTTCCTTGGAAGAAGGAAAAGAGGTGAAGGCTGATGAAGAAACTAATTAGTCTCAAAAATATCTGTAGAAGTTATCGAAATGGTGACCAAGAACTGCAGGTCCTTAAAAATATCAGTCTAGAAGTTCATGAAGGTGAGTTTGTTGCCATTATGGGACCATCTGGTTCTGGTAAGTCTACCTTGATGAATACCATCGGAATGTTGGATACACCAACCAGTGGAGAGTACTATCTTGAAGGTCAAGAAGTTGCAGGTCTTGGAGAGAAACAACTGGCCAAGGTCCGCAACCAGCAAATCGGCTTTGTCTTTCAGCAGTTCTTTCTCTTGTCCAAACTCAATGCGCTTCAAAATGTCGAATTGCCCTTGATTTACGCTGGTGTTTCGACTTCAAAACGACGGAAATTGGCTGAGGAATTTCTGGAAAAGGTTGAGCTAACGGAGCGCAGTCATCATTTGCCTTCCGAGTTATCAGGTGGTCAAAAGCAACGTGTAGCGATTGCGCGTGCCTTGGTAAACAATCCATCTATCATCCTAGCTGACGAACCGACAGGAGCCTTGGATACCAAGACAGGAAATCAAATCATGCAACTGTTGGTGGAGTTGAACAAGGAAGGGAAAACCATTATCATGGTCACGCATGAACCTGAGATTGCTGCCTATGCCAAACGCCAGATTGTCATTCGCGATGGTGTTATCTCATCAGACAGCGCCCCAGTAGAAAAGGAGGAAAACTAAGATGCAGAATCTGAAATTTGCCTTTTCATCCATCATGGCTCATAAGATGCGTTCCTTTCTGACCATGATTGGGATTATCATCGGAGTTTCGTCTGTCGTCGTCATCATGGCTCTGGGAGACTCCATGTCTCGTCAGGTCAATAAAAACATGACCAAATCGCAGAAGGATATTCATGTCTTTTTCTCTCCTATCAAGAGCAAGGACGGCTCCTTTACGCAGAAACAATCCGCTTTGACGGTCAGTGGGAAAGAAGAGGATGTTTATGTTGAACCACCAAAACCACTGGAGTCTTGGGTCAAGGAGGCTGCTAAACTCAAAGGAGTAGACAGTTACTATGTCACCAACTCGACTAACGTTACCCTGTCTTATAAGGATAAGAAGGTTGAACGAGCGACTTTGACTGGTGGAAATAGCACCTACATGAACGCAGTTGAAAATGAGATCGTTGCTGGTAGAAGTCTAAGACCACAAGACTACAAGGAATTTGCCAGTGTGATTTTATTGGATGAAGAACTAGCCAAGAGTTTGTTTGATAGTCCAGAAGCTGCGGTTAATCAAGTCATCTCTGTCAATGAATTTAGTTACCGTGTGATTGGCGTTTATACAAGTAATGAAGCTAAAACTGCTAAAGCTTTTGGGATTGGTGGTCTTCCAATTACGACCAATATCTCTCTCGCAGCTAATTTTAATACTGATGAAATCTCGAACATCGTCTTTCGTGTCAATGATACTAGTCTAACGCAGACCTTGGGTCCAGAGTTGGCTCGAAAACTGACTGAGATTGCAGGTCTTCAACAAGGGGAGTACCAAGTTGCGGATGCAACTGCCGCCTTCCAAGAGGTACAACAACTATTTGGATTTATGACCACTGTTATCAGTGCCATTGCAGGGATTTCACTCTTTGTTGGTGGTACAGGTGTTATGAATATCATGTTGGTTTCTGTGACAGAACGTACGCGTGAGATTGGCCTGCGTAAGGCTCTTGGAGCTACACGGGCTAATATCTTAGTACAGTTTTTGATTGAATCTATGATTTTGACCTTGCTAGGTGGTGTCATTGGTCTAGTAAGTGCAGCAGGCTTAACAATGTTAGCGGGTATCCTATTGCAAAATATGATTGCAGGTATCGAAGTTGGGGTTTCCCTCCCAATTGCTCTCTTTAGCTTAGCTGTGTCAGCTAGCGTTGGTATGATTTTCGGAGTCTTGCCGGCCAATAAAGCCTCTAAGCTTGATCCAATAGAAGCCCTTCGCTATGAATAAGATAAACAAGAAAAAAAGATAGACATTTGTCTATCTTTTTTTTGTATGGATTTTCCTATCGAAAATCACTAAAAATATGATATAATGAAGTGTTAGAAAATCAGGTTTCATTTGCCTGGAAAGGAAAAATTATGTCTGAAAAGAATTTTTATATTACAACACCGATTTACTATCCATCTGGTAAACTTCATATCGGTTCTGCCTACACAACCATCGCTTGTGATGTCCTAGCTCGTTACAAACGCCTCATGGGCTACGATGTCTTTTATTTGACAGGTCTGGATGAGCATGGTCAAAAGATTCAACAGAAAGCGGAAGAAGCTGGCATCACACCTCAAGCCTATGTTGACGGCATGGCAGTTGGTGTCAAAGAACTCTGGAAATTACTCGATATCTCATACGATAAATTTATCCGTACAACTGATGACTACCATGAAAAAGTTGTAGCCGATGTCTTTGAAAGACTCTTAGCCCAAGATGATATCTACTTGGGTGAATACTCTGGCTGGTATTCAGTCTCAGATGAGGAATTCTTTACAGAAAGCCAGCTTGCGGAAGTTTTCCGTGATGAAGCTGGTAATGTAACTGGCGGTATTGCTCCATCAGGACATGAAGTGGAGTGGGTTTCTGAAGAGTCTTACTTCCTTCGCCTCAGCAAATACCAAGACCGTTTGGTTGAATTTTTCAAATCGCACCCTGACTTCATCACTCCAGATGGTCGTCTTAATGAAATGTTGCGTAACTTCATCGAGCCAGGTTTGGAAGACTTAGCGGTTTCTCGTACAACCTTTACATGGGGTGTGCCAGTCCCATCCAATCCAAAACACGTTGTCTACGTTTGGATTGATGCCCTTCTCAACTATGCGACTGCTCTTGGTTACGGTCAAGACGATCATGCTAACTATGATAAATTCTGGAATGGAACGGTCTTCCACATGGTCGGAAAAGACATTCTTCGATTCCACTCAATCTACTGGCCAATTCTTCTCATGATGTTGGATATGAAATTGCCAGACCGCTTGATTGCCCATGGTTGGTTCGTTATGAAAGACGGCAAGATGTCTAAGTCTAAGGGGAATGTCGTTTACCCTGAAATGCTAGTAGAACGTTATGGACTGGATCCACTTCGTTACTACCTCATGCGTAGCCTTCCAGTCGGTTCAGACGGAACCTTCACTCCAGAAGACTATGTAGGCCGTATCAACTATGAATTAGCAAATGATCTTGGAAACCTCCTTAACCGTACGGTTTCCATGATTAACAAGTATTTTGATGGGCAAATCCCTGCCTATGTAGAGGGTGTAACAGAGTTTGATAATGCTCTTGCTGAGGTTGCAGAACAATCTATCTCTGACTACCATACACACATGGAAGCCGTTGATTACCCACGTGCTTTAGAAGCAGTCTGGACACTTATCTCACGTACCAACAAATACATCGATGAGACAGCCCCATGGGTCTTGGCTAAGGATGAAGAGCACCGTGACCAATTGGCAAGTGTGATGAGTCACTTAGCAGCTAGCCTTCGTGTCGTAGCTCACATGATTGAGCCATTTGTGATGGAAACTAGTCGCGCCGTATTGGCACAACTTGGTCTAGCAGAAGTTTCTAGCCTAGAAAACTTGAGCTTGGCTGATTTCCCTTCAGGTGTGACTGTTGTTGCCAAAGGAACACCAATCTTCCCACGTCTCGACATGGAAGAAGAGATTGCCTATATCAAAGAACAAATGGAAGGTAACAAACCAGCAGTCGAAAAAGAATGGAATCCAGATGAAGTTGAACTCAAACTCAACAAGGATGAAATCAAGTTTGAAGACTTTGACAAGGTTGAGATCCGTGTCGCAGAAGTCAAAGAAGTGTCTAAAGTGGAAGGTTCTGATAAGTTGCTCCAATTCCGCCTAGATGCTGGTGATGGTCAAGACCGTCAAATCCTCTCAGGAATAGCTAAATACTATCCAAACGAACAAGACTTGGTCGGCAAGAAAGTCCAAATCGTTGCCAACCTCAAACCACGTAAGATGATGAAGAAATATGTCAGTCAAGGGATGATTCTCTCAGCTGAACATGATGGCAAATTAACCCTTCTCACAGTGGATCCAGCTGTACCAAATGGAAGTGTGATTGGGTAAAAGCAAAAAACCAACGTTAGGCACGTTGGTTTTTCTTGTTATGTACGAGATTATCTAAGAAGTGGTCTATCTCCTTTTGAGACTGGAGGACAATTACTTTCTCTAGATAGGTTTCTTGAACCCGTTGATAACGTTCTTTGGCATTCTTTGTCCGTCCATCCCAGAGAATCCATCGGATAAACTCCCAGTCAAAGCGTTCAGGGCAACCTGCAGCCATACTTTCTCTGACCTTGCGTCGATATGTGAGATACCGTTTAAAGGCTCGAAAGAGACAAGTCCATGGTGGAAAGTTGAGAAAGATAATTTGGTCAGCTTCCAGCATTCTTTCTTCATAGCAACACCAAGAGTAGTTGCCATCGATAACCCAAGCTTCATGCTTTGTGAGAAAGTTTTTCAACTCGCCCAGCATCCATTCGCGGTCACTGTCTTGCCAACCAGGTTGAAATTGGAGTGTATCCATATGCAGTTTGGGGATGGAGTAGTAGTTTGATAATTTTTCAGCTAGGGTTGACTTGCCTGCTCCGGAATATCCTATAATTGCGATTTTCATTTTCTACCTTTTCTGACTAGAGGACAAAAAAACAGCCTCTATGGACTGTTTCTTATTTAGCAAGTTTAGCTGAAAGACGAGCTTTATCGCGGCTTGCTTTGTTTTTATGAATCAAACCTTTAGTTTCTGCTTTGTCGATAGCTGAGCTAGCAGCACGGAAAAGTTCTTCAGAAGGGTTTGCTTCGAAAGCTTTGATAGCAGTACGCATAGCTGATTTTTGAGCTGAGTTTTTTTCGTTGTGTTTAACGTTCAATTCAGCGCGTTTGATAGCTGATTTAATGTTTGCCAATGTTCTTACCTCCATATTTACTAACTATACCATTATATATGAAAACTTAGGTTTTGACAAGGGGAAATTATTTTTTTAGGTAAATTTCATCGATTTCATGGTTTTTAGTCTTGTGGAGAATGACCTCGGCGCGATTCCTTGTTGGTTCGATATAGTTTTGTAGATTTGTGAGATTAATGCTGGTCCAAACCTGGTGTGCAAAGGCTTCAACTTCTCCAATTGGCATTTGTGTAAAACGGTGGTAGTAGCTGTTGGGGTCATTTTGGGCAAAGCTGAGTAGTTTCAAGAAACGATCCAGATACCAACTTTCAATGTCCTCGACAGCAGCATCCACATAGATGGAGAAATCAAAGAAATCAGTGATGTAAAGGCGCTCATTTTGAGGGTTTTGAAAGACATTGATGCCTTCGACAATAACAAAGTCAGCAGCTTTGACACGTTGTTTCTCTCCAGGAACGATGTCATACACTTCATGAGAATAGACAGGAATATCGACATCTTGTCCATTCTTTAGGCGATCAAGAAAATCCAGTAAAGCTTCCATATCATAACTTTCAGGAAAACCTTTGCGATTTAAGATATCTTGGTCCATCAAGGTTTGATTGGGATAGAGAAAGCCGTCAGTTGTCACCAATTCTACAGTAGCATCAGTAACTGTACGAGAGAGAAGGATTTGCATAAGTCGGCTAGTTGTTGATTTTCCTACAGCTACACTTCCTGAAACTCCAATAATGAAGGGTTGAGATTTACTCTCTCTTTGGAGAAAAATCCCCTTAGAAAAGGCTAAATCCTCTTTGGTGCGTTTGTAAATTTGGATGAGATGAGCTAAAGGTAAATAAATATCTGTCACATCTTGCAGACTAATCTGGTCATTGAAACTCTTTATGGATTCTAGTTCCTCTTCTGTCAAAGGAGGTGTTGTCTTTCGATGTAAAGATTGCCAAGTCTGGCGACTGATTTTTTCAAAATGTAAAAATTCGTTGGTCATTGTTTTCCCCTAGATCTTTTGTCTATCATACCATAAAAAGCTAAAAAAATAAAGCGGTTTCTTGATGGTAGTAAGTCAATATCGTATAATAGAGATGGAGGTTGAATAGTTTAATGATTAGATAGGGAATTGTTTCTGAAGAGTTATCAGTTATTAAAAGTGGGTTTTTTAGTTCACAACTTATAGGAGGTGTGTCATGAAAATCTTAAAAAGTTATATATTGGAACTCTGTTTTATTTTAAGTTTTGCCTTACCTTTTATAAGGGGAGCGAATGCGGATAATGGTAGACGCTTTGTAGAAACCTATTACGGTTTTACTTTTTTGATGGAACATGCCATTGTAACAGTTGTCTTTATCTGTTCGCTCTTGATTGCTTGGCTAGTAAAAAAGCAGTGGACGAAATGGCTTGCTGCTGGTAGTTATCTATTTTTGATTTTGTGGATTGCTACAGAAGGATATCTATTCCGTATGTCACTAGAAGATTTGATACGACTTTGGACAAGTTTGGAAATCTTGACACAAACTTATCAGTTGGGTTTTTATCTAAACATCATATTGGGAAACTTGTTGATAATAAAGTATCTTAAGGTTAAGAAATAGTGATAAAAATGCGCCTGATTGCAGACGATCTGTTTTTTACTGACTATGATAATTTGTAGTTCCCGATAGATTGTAATGTATTTCTAATCATTGAAAGAGATTGAAGAAAAGGTTTTACTTACTAGCTTTCTTCAGTCTTTTTCATTTGATCATCACTTTGTAAACGATTTACAATTCAAGCCAAATTATGGTAAAATAGTTTTATGAGTAAAATGTATTATGCAGAAAATCCTGACGCTGCTCACGACATTCATGAGTTGAGAGTGGAGTTGTTGGGAGAAAACATGACCTTTTTGACGGATGCGGGTGTTTTTAGCAAGAAAATGGTTGACTTTGGGAGTCAGCTTTTGCTCAAGTGCCTAGAGGTCAATGAAGGAGAGACGGTCCTTGATGTGGGTTGTGGTTATGGGCCATTGGGTTTGTCATTGGCCAAGGCTTATGGAGTTCAAGCAACCATGGTTGATATCAATAATCGTGCCTTGAACCTAGCGCGACAAAATGCTGAACGAAATAAAGTAGAAGTAGCAATTTTCCAATCCAATATCTATGAACAAGTTGAAGGGAAATTTGACCATGTTATTTCCAATCCGCCGATTCGAGCGGGCAAACAGGTTGTTCATGAGATTATCGAAAAGAGCAGAGATTTCTTGAAAGACGGAGGAGATTTAACCATCGTCATTCAGAAAAAACAAGGAGCTCCAAGTGCTAGAAATAAGATGGAAGACGTTTTTGGAAATTGTGAAATCGTAAAGAAAGATAAGGGATATTATATCCTTAGAAGTGTGAAAGAATGAGAGCAGTTGATTTAATTCAAAAGAAACGAGATGGTCAAGAACTGACTGCAGCTGAAATCAAGTGGCTAGTAGAAGGCTATGTGGCAGGAACTGTTCCAGACTATCAAATGTCTGCTTTTGCTATGGCTGTTTATTTTAAAGGAATGACCACACGTGAAATTTCTGACCTGACGATGAATATGGTTAAAACAGGTCAGGAGTTTGATTTGTCAGCTATTGAGGGGGTTAAAGTTGACAAGCATTCGACTGGTGGAGTAGGTGATAAGGTGACCTTGATTCTGGCTCCCCTTGTTGCGAGTTTCGGTGTGCCCGTTGCTAAAATGAGTGGTCGTGGCCTCGGTCATACTGGTGGGACAATTGATAAATTGGAGTCCATTAAGGGCTATCAAGTTGAGCGAAGTCAAGAAAATTTCATTCGTCAGGTACAGGATATTGGTGTATCTGTCATTGGGCAGTCCGATCAGCTGGTTAAAGCAGACAAACTTCTCTATGCCCTCCGTGATGTGACAGCAACTGTCGACACGATTCCTTTGATTGCTAGTTCTGTTATGAGCAAGAAAATTGCTGCAGGTGCGGATGCCATTTTGCTAGACGTAACGGTCGGTGAGGGTGCCTTCATGAAGACGGTTGGTGAGGCGCGCGAATTGGCTCAAACCATGGTGGATCTTGGTAAGGCTGTTGGTCGAAAAACAGTAGCAGTCATTACCGATATGAGTCAGCCCTTGGGAAGAGCCATTGGCAATCGTCTTGAAATCCTTGAGGCAATCGAGATTCTCCAAGGAAAAGGCCGAGAAGATATTAGTCACTTTATCTGCGAGCTAGCTCAGATTATGCTTGGCTTGGCTGATGTTGAGAAAACGATCAAGGAAATCCGTCAACACCTGGAAAATGGCCAAGCACTGGCTAAGTTTGAAGAAATGGTAGCAGCACAAGGCGGCGATTTAGAAGATCTCTATCGCCCAGTCAAAGTTGCCCATGTGCTGGAAATTCCAGCTCAAGAAACGGGTGTTATTTCAGCCCTTCCAGCTATGGAATTTGGGCTCTATGCCATGAGACTAGGAGCTGGTCGTGCAGTCAAGTCTGATGACTTGGACTATGAAACAGGGATTGTTTTTGAAAAGAAAGTTGGAGACTCCGTTCAAAAAGGAGAAATTGTTGCAAAAGTTTATACAAATGGAAAAATTTCTTCTGAACTAGTTACAGAATTTCAAAAATATGTTAAAATAAATGATGGAGTGCAAAGTTTACGAGAAATTATAGAAATTATCTCATAAAACCAGGGAGAATCCGAATATGAAGTTAAATAAATATATTGATCATACGCTTTTAAAGCAAGATGCAAGTCAAGAACAAATTGATCGTTTGCTATCTGAAGCGCGTGAGTATGACTTTGCCAGCGTTTGTGTCAATCCCACATGGGTTAAACATGCGAAAACAGGGCTTGAAGGCTCAGATGTAAAAGTTTGTACAGTAGTAGGTTTTCCTTTGGGAGCAACAACTTCAGCTGTGAAAGCTTTTGAAACAAAAGAAGCTGTCCAAAATGGTGCAGATGAGATTGATATGGTTATCAATGTTGGTGCCCTCAAATCAGGCAATCTGGATTTGGTTGAATCGGACATCCGTGCTGTCGTAGAAGCAAGTGGTGACAAGTTGGTGAAAGTCATTATTGAAGCTTGCTTGTTGACAGACGATGAAAAGGTTGTGGCCTGCCAATTATCCCAGAAAGCAGGCGCAGACTATGTCAAAACATCAACTGGATTTTCAACTGGTGGTGCCACTATAGAGGATGTTCAGTTGATGCGTAAAACAGTCGGGCCAGATATGGGAGTTAAGGCAGCTGGTGGAGCCCGTTCGTATGCTGATGCTGTCGCTTTTGTGGAAGCAGGTGCTACCCGTATCGGAACATCAGCTGGCGTTGCGATTTTAAAAGGAGAATTGGCTGATGGCGACTACTGAGTTGATTGAACTAGCCATTGAAACCAGTAAACAAGCCTATGTACCCTATTCTCATTTTCCTATTGGAGCTGTTTTAGTAGCCAAGGATGGTAGTATTTATACGGGTGTAAACATCGAGAATGCTAGTTATCCCTTGACTAATTGTGGAGAACGTACTGCTATTTTTAAAGCAGTTTCGGAGGGGCAACGGGAGTTTTCAGAATTGATTGTCTACGGACAAACTGAAAAACCCATCTCACCATGTGGTGCTTGCCGCCAGGTCATGGTTGAATTTTTTGAACAAGATCTAAAAGTGACTTTAGTCGCTAAAGATAAATCGACGGTCGAGATGACGGTCGGGGAGTTACTTCCATACTCATTTACAGACTTAAACTAGTCTGAGTCACTCTCTGAGTGATGCGGTCCTTGTGGCCAACCAATCCATACTTGCAACATCGTTGCACATCTTATTTAGGAGGTTCAGTAATGAACAAGAAACAATGGCTAGGCCTTGGTCTAGTTGCAGTAGCAGCAGTTGGACTTGCTGCATGTGGTAACCGCTCTTCTCGTAACGCAACTTCATCTTCATCAGAAATGAAGACCAAAGCAGCAATCGTAACAGATACTGGTGGTGTTGATGATAAATCATTTAACCAATCAGCTTGGGAAGGTTTGCAAGACTGGGGTAAAGAACACAATCTTTCTAAAGATAAAGGTTACACTTACTTCCAATCAACAAGCGAAGCAGACTATGCTAACAACTTGCAACAAGCGGCTGGAAGTTACAACCTGATCTTCGGTGTTGGTTTTGCCCTTCACAATGCAGTTGAGGAAGCAGCAAAAGACCACTCTGACCTAAACTATGTCTTGATTGATGATGTGATTGAAGGTCAAAAGAATGTTGCGAGCGTAAGATTTGCGGATAACGAAGCAGCTTACCTTGCTGGTGTTGCAGCAGCAAAAACTACAAAAACAAAACAAGTTGGTTTTGTAGGTGGTATCGAATCTGAAGTTATTTCACGTTTTGCAGCTGGATTCAAAGCTGGTGTTGAGTCAGTAGACCCATCTATCAAAGTCCAAGTTGACTACGCTGGTTCATTTGGTGATGCTGCCAAAGGTAAAACAATTGCAGCAGCTCAATATGCTGCCGGTGCAGACGTTGTCTACCAAGCAGCTGGTGGTACAGGTGCTGGTGTCTTTGCTGAAGCAAAATCATTGAACGAAAACAAAAATGAAAACGAAAAAGTTTGGGTTATCGGTGTAGACCGTGACCAAGCAGCAGAAGGTAAATACACTTCTAAAGATAGTAAAGAATCTAACTTCGTTCTTGTATCTACATTGAAACAAGTTGGTACAACTGTAAAAGATATTGCCAACAAAACAGAAAAAGGTGAATTCCCTGGTGGACAAGTGATTGTTTACTCATTGAAAGATAAAGGGGTTGAGCTAGCAGTAACAAACCTTTCAGAAGAAGGTAAAAAAGCTGTTGAAGATGCAAAAGCTAAAATCCTTGACGGAAGCGTAAAAGTTCCTGAAAAATAATGGATAAAAGTCATTTCTTAGGAAGCGGCCATCGGTCGCTTCTTTAAGAATTGAGGCAATTTTTGTCTCAATAGAGCTTGTTAATGTGATTAGCAGGTTTTATTGAAATAAAATAAACCTCTGAAAGGAAGAGCATATGGCACACGAAAATGTCATTGAGATGCGGGATATTACCAAGGTGTTTGGTGAATTTGTAGCAAACGACAAAATCAACTTGCAACTGCGAAAAGGTGAAATCCATGCACTTTTAGGAGAAAATGGAGCGGGTAAATCCACTCTGATGAATATGCTGGCAGGACTTCTTGAACCAACAAGTGGTGAAATTGTGGTGAATGGTCAGGTTGTAAAACTAGACTCACCATCTAAAGCCGCTGGTCTTGGAATTGGGATGGTTCACCAACATTTCATGTTGGTTGAAGCTTTTACAGTAGCTGAGAATATCATTTTAGGGAGTGAAATCACTAAAAATGGTGTTCTAGATATAGCTGGTGCTACTAAAGAAATCAAGGCTCTTTCTGAACGTTATGGTTTGGCAGTAGATCCTGCTGCTAAGGTGGCGGATATTTCCGTTGGTGCCCAACAACGTGTAGAAATCTTGAAAACACTCTATCGTGGTGCTGATATCCTTATCTTTGACGAACCTACAGCCGTATTAACTCCTTCAGAGATCGATGAGTTGATGGCAATCATGAAAAACCTTGTCAAAGAAGGGAAGTCCATCATTTTGATTACCCACAAGTTAGATGAGATTCGTGCAGTATCGAATCGAGTGACAGTTATCCGTCGTGGAAAATCTATCCAGACGGTTGAGATTGCAGGAGCAACCAATGCGGACTTGGCAGAAATGATGGTTGGACGCTCAGTCTCCTTTAAAACGGAAAAACAAGCACCACAACCCAAAGAAGTGGTCTTGTCTATCAAAGACTTGGTTGTCAATGAAAACCGCGGTGTACCAGCAGTGAAAAATCTATCCTTGGATGTTCGTGCTGGTGAAATTGTTGGTATTGCAGGTATTGATGGCAATGGTCAATCTGAACTCATTCAAGCCATTACTGGTCTTCGTAAGGTTGAGTCAGGTAGCGTTGAATTAAAAGGCAAATCAATCGTGGGGATGCATCCTCGACAAATTACTGAACTAAGCGTGGGCCACGTTCCAGAGGACCGTCACCGTGATGGCTTGATTTTGGAGATGATGATTTCTGAAAATATCGCTCTTCAAACCTACTACAAAGAACCACTCAGCAAGAACGGTATTTTAAACTATGCCAATATCACTTCACATGCTAAGAAATTGATGGAAGAGTTTGACGTCCGTGCTGCCAGTGAATTTGTTCCAGCAGCAGCTCTTTCAGGAGGAAATCAACAAAAAGCGATTATCGCTCGTGAGATTGATCGTGATCCTGATCTCCTTATCGTCAGCCAGCCAACTCGTGGTTTGGATGTCGGTGCCATTGAATATATCCACAAACGTTTGATTGAAGAACGTGATAACGGGAAGGCTGTCCTTGTTGTCAGCTTTGAATTGGATGAGATTTTAAATGTCTCAGACCGAATTGCTGTTATTCACGATGGTAAGATTCAAGGTATTGTATCGCCAGAAACAACTAACAAACAAGAACTTGGTGTCTTGATGGCAGGTGGAAACTTGGGAAAGGAGAAGAGTGATGTCTAAAAAATTACAACAAATTTCGGTTCCCTTGATTTCCGTATTCTTAGGAATCTTGCTCGGAGCCATTGTCATGTGGATCTTCGGATATGATGCTATCTGGGGTTATGAGGAGTTGTTCTATACAGCTTTTGGTAGCCTCCGTGGAATTGGAGAAATTTTCCGTGCCATGGGTCCTCTTGTCTTGATAGGTCTTGGTTTCGCAGTTGCCAGTCGAGCAGGTTTCTTTAACGTTGGGCTTCCTGGTCAAGCACTTGCAGGCTGGATTCTCAGTGGTTGGTTTGCCTTATCAAATCCAGATATGCCACGTCTCGTTTTGATTCCATTAACAGTGATCATTGCTTTGATCGCAGGTGGAATTGTTGGTGCGATTCCAGGTATCCTCAGAGCCTATCTCGGTACATCAGAGGTTATCGTGACCATCATGATGAACTACATTGTATTGTATGTGGGAAATGCCTTTATTCATGCCTTTCCTAAAGATATTATGCAAAGTACAGATTCAACGATTCGTGTTAGTGCCAACGCTACATACCAGACACCATGGTTATCAGAGTTGACTGGAAATTCCCGTATGAATATCGGAATCTTCTTTGCAATCATTGCTGTAGCTGTGATTTGGTTCTTGCTAAAGAAAACGACTCTCGGTTTTGAAATTCGTGCAGTTGGTCTCAATCCCCATGCCTCAGAGTACGCTGGTATTTCAGCAAAACGTACAATCATTCTATCAATGATTATCTCTGGTGCTTTGGCTGGTCTTGGTGGAGCGGTCGAAGGTCTTGGAACTTTCCAAAACGTTTACGTTCAGGGATCATCATTAGCTATCGGATTTAACGGGATGGCAGTTAGTTTGCTTGCTGGAAATTCACCAATTGGAATTCTCTTTGCGGCCTTCTTATTTGGAGTTTTGCAAGTAGGAGCACCGGGTATGAACGCTGCGCAAGTTCCATCTGAGCTTGTCAGCATTGTAACAGCGTCTATTATCTTCTTTGTCAGCGTTCACTATATTATCGAACGCTTTGTCAAACCTAAAAAACAAGTTAAAGGAGGTAAGTAAGGATGTCTATTACAACATTACTCACCCTCTTGGTCTCTTCTATGCTGATTTACTCAGCACCACTTATTTTTACGAGTATCGGAGGAGTCTTCTCTGAACGTGGTGGTGTCGTTAACGTCGGTCTTGAAGGAATTATGGTTATGGGAGCCTTTTCTGGGGTTGTCTTTAACCTTGAGTTTGCAGAACAACTTGGAACAGCGACTCCTTGGATTTCCTTGTTAGTTGCTGGTATTGTGGGAGCTATTTTCTCTCTCATCCATGCAGTCGCTACAGTTCATTTCCGTGCGGACCATGTTGTCAGTGGTACAGTATTGAACTTGATGGCTCCTGCCCTAGCAGTTTTCTTGGTTAAAGTTCTTTATAACAAAGGACAAACGGATAACTTAAGCCAGACTTTTGGACGTTTTGATTTCCCAGTTTTGGCTGATATCCCTGTGATTGGAGATATCTTCTTCAAGTCAACCAGTCTACTAGGTTATATCGCGATTGCCTTCTCTTTCCTTGCTTGGTTTATTCTCTTTAAGACACGTTTTGGTCTTCGTCTTCGCTCTGTTGGTGAACACCCTCAAGCAGCGGATACCTTGGGGATCAATGTCTACAAGATGCGATATCTTGGGGTTGTTATTTCAGGTTTCCTTGGTGGAATTGGGGGAGCGATTTATGCTCAATCCATTTCAGTTAACTTCTCAGTGACAACTATTGTCGGACCTGGATTTATCGCCCTTGCTGCGATGATCTTTGGTAAATGGAACCCAATTGGTGCTATGCTTTCTAGTCTTTTCTTTGGACTTTCACAAAGTTTGGCAGTTATCGGTTCTCAATTACCTTTCCTACAAGGAGTGCCAGCGGTTTACCTTCAAATCGCGCCTTATGTCTTGACTATCCTTGTCTTGGCAGCCTTCTTTGGAAAAGCAGTTGCACCTAAGGCAGACGGTATCAACTACATCAAGTCAAAATAAGCATACAAAAAAACGTCAGTTTCAAACTGGCGTTTTATTTTTTTGGATTTTGATGGGTTAGGTTCAACCCCCAAGGGACAAGATTTTCAGTTTTATTTTTGATACGTGTGATATTATCCTTGTGACGAATGATAATCAAGCTAGCAAGTGCTAGGATAATCAGAATGAAGAGGGGGTCATAGCTGCTCAGGATAAATCCAAATAGTGGAAATAGGAGAACTCCGATAACGGCTGCGATAGAAGCGGTAACGCTAGACAGTGAAATCATACTACCTAGATAGAGGCTTCCAAAGAATACGATTGCTAGATAGAGACAGAAGGCAGGCGCAAATCCGAAAATCACTCCAGCACTGGTTGCGACAGCCTTACCACCTTTAAATCCTGCAAAGATAGGAAAGGTATGTCCAATTACGGCCAAAAGACCAAAGACGAGAGGTGATACACCTTGAAGGTGGAAAAGGATTGGAAGGAGAGTGGCCAAGGTTCCTTTAAAGAAGTCAATCACAAAGGTTGCCATACCCGCTTTCTTACCTAAAATTCGAAAAGTATTGGTTGTTCCGGTGTTTCCAGAACCATGTTCACGCAGATTTGTTTGAAAGAAGATTTGTCCAATCCAAAGACCAGATGGAATCGAACCTAGCAGATAAGCTAAAATTAATAATACAAATGTCATCATAGACCTATTATACCATGAAATGGTATAGAAAGTCAGAGAATATCCTGTGAAATTGTGACAGCTGAAAGGGAAAAGCTTTGCAAAATCGCTAGAAAACCTGTAAAATAGAAAAGATGAACAAATAGGAGGTTCCTTGTGTCAAAAAAGGAAATCAATATTAATAACTACAATGATGACGCCATTCAGGTGCTAGAAGGGTTGGATGCGGTCCGTAAACGTCCGGGGATGTATATTGGATCGACTGACGGTGCTGGCCTCCATCACCTAGTCTGGGAAATTGTGGATAATGCAGTCGATGAAGCCTTGTCTGGATTTGGTGACCGCATTGATGTGACCATCAATAAAGACGGAAGTTTAACCGTACAAGACCATGGTCGAGGGATGCCGACTGGGATGCACGCCATGGGAATTCCAACTGTTGAGGTTATCTTTACCATTCTCCACGCTGGAGGAAAATTCGGTCAGGGTGGCTACAAAACATCTGGTGGTCTTCACGGAGTCGGTTCTTCGGTTGTTAATGCACTCTCAAGTTGGTTGGAAGTTGAAATTACCCGTGACGGTACAGTCTACAAGCAACGTTTTGAAAATGGCGGGAAACCCGTCACAACCTTGAAGAAAATTGGTACAGCACCCAAGTCTAAGACAGGTACCAAAGTCACTTTCATGCCTGACGCGACGATTTTTTCTACGACTGACTTCAAGTACAATACCATTTCAGAACGTCTCAATGAGTCAGCCTTTCTCTTAAAAAATGTTACCTTGTCTTTGACAGATAAGCGAACAGATGAAGCAATCGAATTCCATTATGAGAACGGG
Source organism: Streptococcus oralis (assembly GCF_002386345.1). Taxonomy (NCBI): domain Bacteria; kingdom Bacillati; phylum Bacillota; class Bacilli; order Lactobacillales; family Streptococcaceae; genus Streptococcus; species Streptococcus oralis. Next base: position 736,356 of record NZ_CP023507.1, read on the forward strand.
GTACAAGACTTTGTTTCTTACCTCAATGAAGACAAGGAAACCTTGACGCCAGTCCTATATTTTGAAGGCGAAGACAATGGTTTCCAAGTGGAAGTTGCCCTCCAGTACAATGATGGATTTTCAGATAACATTCTATCATTTGTCAATAACGTTCGTACCAAGGATGGTGGAACTCATGAGACAGGACTCAAGTCAGCCATTACCAAGGTCATGAATGACTACGCTCGTAAGACAGGGCTCCTCAAGGAAAAAGATAAAAATCTTGAAGGGTCAGATTACCGTGAAGGATTAGCGGCCGTTCTTTCTATCTTGGTTCCTGAAGAACACCTCCAGTTTGAGGGTCAGACAAAGGACAAACTTGGAAGTCCTTTGGCTCGTCCGGTTGTGGATGGCATAGTATCTGATAAGTTGACTTTCTTCCTTATGGAAAATGGAGAACTGGCTTCCAATCTCATTCGCAAGGCTATCAAGGCGCGTGATGCTCGTGAGGCAGCTCGCAAAGCGCGTGATGAGAGCCGAAATGGTAAGAAAAACAAGAAAGATAAGGGCTTGTTATCTGGAAAATTGACTCCAGCCCAGTCTAAAAACCCTGCCAAGAATGAACTCTACCTAGTCGAGGGGGACTCTGCCGGTGGTTCTGCCAAGCAAGGTCGTGACCGTAAGTTCCAGGCTATCTTGCCCCTTCGTGGTAAGGTGATTAATACAGCCAAGGCCAAGATGGCAGATATTCTCAAAAATGAAGAAATCAATACTATGATTTATACCATTGGTGCGGGCGTGGGAGCAGACTTCTCTATTGAAGATGCCAACTATGACAAGATTATTATCATGACCGATGCGGATACCGACGGTGCCCACATCCAGACTCTTCTTTTAACATTCTTCTACCGTTACATGCGTCCGCTAGTTGAGGCAGGCCATGTCTATATCGCCCTTCCGCCTCTGTACAAGATGTCCAAAGGCAAAGGCAAGAAAGAAGAAGTGGCCTATGCTTGGACGGACGGAGAGCTAGAAGAACTCCGCAAGCAGTTCGGTAAAGGCGCTACGCTCCAACGCTACAAAGGTCTTGGTGAGATGAATGCGGACCAACTCTGGGAGACGACTATGAATCCTGAAACCCGTACCCTCATCCGTGTCACCATCGAAGACCTAGCACGCGCTGAACGCCGTGTCAATGTCCTCATGGGAGATAAGGTTGAACCACGTCGTAAGTGGATTGAGGATAATGTTAAGTTTACGCTGGAAGAAGCGACAGTATTTTAATAAATTTTAGAATTACAAAGGAGTTATGATGAAAAAAATATATGCTGTTCTATTAGTTGCTTTTATGGCTGTTATTTTATCTGCTTGTGCCTCGAAGGAGGCCTGGCTAAAAGGTACATGGACTAGTAATCAAACAAATTCTAAGTATGAATTTAAAGAAGAAAGTGGGAAGTGGACTATTTTAAGTGGTGAAAGCAAAATAGCTGAGGATCTAGAAGTAAAGGATCGTAAAGATTCGGTTGTAAACTTAGTTGATGATAATGGAATTCGATATCAGGTTGAAAAGAAAGATAAAGATACAATTCATCTTGAAATATTTAATTCAGACGGACTTTCTGCTACTAATGGTCAAAGCTTCGAATTTAAAAAGGATCAGTAAAATGACAAAAAGGTTAATCTTTAATTTTAACTAAACTTTAGGTTATTTCAGCTAATAAGCAAAGTAAGATTTCGTTTTATAGAAACTGTGACAGGATTGTTGGATTTTGAATTATATCACAGCTATCAAAAATTATACAGGTAAAGTTTGCTAATCTATTTCCAAGTTAACTACTTTCAATAATGAAGCTGAGGAAACCTTGACGCCAGCCCTATACCTTGAAGGAGAAGACAATGGTTTTCAAGTGGAAGTTGTCTTCCAACGCTACAAGGGTTTTGGTGAGATGAATGCGGACCAACTCTGGGAAACAACGATGAATCCAGAAACCCGCACTCTTATCCGTGTCACAATCGAAGACCTAGCCCGCGCTGAACGCCGTGTCAATGTCCTCATGGGAGATAAGGTCGAACCACGCCGCAAGTGGATTGAAGATAATGTCAAGTTTACGCTGGAAGAAGCGACTGTGTTTTAAGGAGTGTGAATAATGAATAGTTCAGGACATTCGATTTTTGGAAGTTACTTGGGTTTAATTTTCTTAGTTTCTTTACCGTCAGCTATTCTTGCATTCTACATCAATAGTCGAAAAAAAAGTTTCCAAGGTTTATATGCACCGATTGTATTTACCTTTTTTATGATCTTGATGCTTTTATTCAATATGGATTCCTCAGAATCCGGTTCTTTAGTGGCATCCTTTGTCATGATTTTATTTGGTTTTCCTTTGATAGCAGGAGCCTTAATCTACACACTTATTCGATTGTGTTATGTCTATCCGGAGAAACGGTGGAAGGCTCTTTTGATTTTCCTATCCTATATTTTATGTCCCCTATCTGTAGGTGTTCTGGGATCGTATGTTGTAAATGTAGTTCAGATACATCTGTTGACATTTTTGGTAATGATTTTGATGATTCTGGTTTCTTATCTTCCTCCTCTCTATCTCCATTACACCAAACGAAATCAGTAAGACAAGAATACTTTTTGGTAGGGGATAGAGATTAATTGCTTAGCTAATGTCGGAGATGACCGATTGTTTATAATTTATAATAAAAAACAATTTCAAATAGCTCTAAGTGTTGAAGGAGTGAAAGATGAGAACTGAAACAGAAATGCTTGATGCGATTTCACAGATTGCTAAATCTTTACAAGTTGAGGCTGTCGCCATGTCTGGTTCACGGACAAACCCAAAAGCACCAAAAGATGAGTTTCAGGATTACGACGTGATCTATGTCGTGGACGACTTAGATAATCTGACGAGTGACCTTTCTTGGTTGAATCAGTTTGGCAAGCGCATTATTGAGCAGCATAACGTACTTGAACATCGCCATCTGTATCTCATGCTCTTTGAAGATGGCAATCGGATTGATTTAACCCTCTGCCCCAAAGAGCACATTCAAGAGTGGGTGGATAGTGAGGCAGGATTCACCGTTTTAGAAGATCCTAAGGGGGTGTTTGAACCTTATTCCCCGAATCCTCAACGTTTTTGGACAAGCCCAGCTAGTGCAATAGAGTTTGACAAAGCCTGCAATGAATTTTGGTGGGTGTCAGCCTACGTGGTTAAAGGGATTTGTCGCAAGCAAGCCATCTATGCCACGGATCATCTCTATGGAATTTGTCAGCAAGAATTGCTCAAGCTTTTAGCTTGGCAAGTGGCAGCAGATAAGGGAACGGTCGATATCGGCAAGAACTACAAGTATCTTTTCCAGTATTTACCTACAGAGAAAGAGAAGGAATTCTCGAACCTGCTTGCTTTTTCAAGTGTAGAGAAACTTACTCAGTCATTGTTTGCTACGATGCAACTTTTCCACAGAGAAGCTCAAATACTTGCTCAAAAGATGAGCTTTGCCTACGATAAGGTAGTAGCTGAGAAGATGATTGAGTATGCTGAAAAGAGACTTCTTAATCGCTGAATTATTTAAAAGATTAGCCTACAGAAAGGATAGTTTGGTTACTTAATGTAACTGAACACGGGACTAATTTCCGTAAAATATCCTTTATTGTATAAAAAAATTGTATAAAAATCTACTCTATATTCTTTGAAAGGAGTTGAACACGCCCTAAATGCTGTGTAAAAAAGATAAATTCTCTTACAAGCATCACTCGCTTTAAGAATTTCCTATTTTTACTTTGCATTTTACGGGCTTAGTATCCTATGTCCAACATTCAAAACATGTCCCTTGAGGACATCATGGGAGAGCGCTTTGGTCGCTACTCCAAGTACATCATTCAAGACCGGGCTTTGCCAGACATTCGGGATGGATTGAAGCCGGTTCAGCGTCGTATTCTTTATTCTATGAATAAGGATGGCAATACTTTTGACAAGAGCTACCGCAAGTCTGCTAAGTCTGTCGGGAACATCATGGGGAATTTCCACCCACACGGGGATTCTTCTATCTATGATGCCATGGTTCGTATGTCTCAGGATTGGAAAAACCGTGAGATTTTGGTCGAAATGCACGGTAATAAAGGTTCTATGGACGGAGATCCGCCTGCGGCAATGCGTTATACCGAGGCGCGTTTGTCTGAGATTGCTGGTTATCTTCTTCAAGATATCGAAAAGAAGACAGTTCCCTTTGCTTGGAACTTTGACGATACCGAGAAAGAACCGACGGTTTTGCCAGCAGCCTTTCCCAACCTTTTGGTCAATGGTTCGACTGGGATTTCGGCTGGTTATGCTACAGACATTCCTCCCCATAATTTAGCTGAGGTTATTGATGCGACGGTTTACATGATTGACCACCCAACAGCCAAGGTGGACAAACTCATGGAATTCTTGCCTGGGCCAGACTTCCCTACAGGAGCTATCATCCAAGGGCGTGACGAGATCAAAAAGGCCTATGAAACTGGGAAAGGGCGCGTGGTCGTTCGTTCTAAGACGGAGATTGAAAAGCTAAAAGGCGGTAAGGAGCAAATCGTTATCACTGAGATTCCTTATGAAATCAATAAAGCCAATCTGGTCAAGAAAATCGATGATGTTCGTGTCAATAACAAGGTAGCGGGGATTGCTGAGGTTCGTGATGAGTCTGACCGTGATGGTCTTCGTATCGCTATTGAACTTAAAAAAGACGCGAATACCGAGCTCGTACTCAACTATCTCTTCAAATACACCGACTTGCAAATCAATTACAACTTCAACATGGTGGCGATTGACAATTTCACACCTCGTCAGGTTGGGATTGTGCCAATTTTGTCTAGCTATATTGCCCACCGTCGTGAAGTGATTTTGGCTCGTTCCCGCTTTGACAAGGAAAAGGCTGAGAAGCGTCTCCATATCGTCGAAGGTTTGATTCGCGTGATTTCGATTTTGGATGAAGTTATTGCTCTTATCCGTGCCTCTGAGAACAAGGCTGACGCTAAGGAAAACCTCAAGGTCAGCTATGAGTTTACTGAGGAGCAGGCTGAAGCCATCGTGACCTTACAACTTTACCGTTTGACCAATACAGACGTGGTTGTCTTGCAGGAAGAAGAAGCAGAATTGCGTGAAAAGATTGCCATGCTTGCGGCTATCATCGGTGATGAACGGACTATGTACAATCTCATGAAGAAAGAACTCCGTGAGGTCAAAAAGAAATTTGCGACACCACGTTTGAGTACTTTGGAAGATACTGCGAAAACAATCGAGATTGATACAGCTAGTTTGATTGCCGAGGAAGATACTTACATCAGCGTAACCAAGGCAGGTTATATCAAACGTACTAGCCCACGTTCTTTTGCAGCATCCACTCTGGAAGAAATTGGCAAACGTGATGATGACCGTCTGATCTTTGTGCAAACTGCCAAGACAACCCAGCACCTCTTGATGTTCACAACTCTTGGGAATGTCATTTATCGACCAATCCATGAATTGGCAGACATTCGCTGGAAGGACATCGGAGAGCACTTGAGCCAAACGATTACAAACTTTGAAACTAACGAAGAAATCCTTTATGCAGAAGTAGTGGATCAGTTTGATGATGCGACAACTTATTTTGCAGCGACTCGCCTTGGTCAAATCAAGCGTGTAGAACGCAAAGAGTTCTCTCCATGGCGGACCTACAAGTCTAAATCTGTCAAGTACGCTAAGCTCAAAGACGAGACAGACCAGATTGTAGCAGTGGCTCCGATTAAACTAGATGATGTTCTTTTGATTAGTCAAAACGGTTATGCCCTTCGTTTCAATATCGAAGAGGTTCCGGTTGTTGGTGCCAAGGCTGCAGGTGTCAAGGCTATGAACCTGAAAGCAGATGATGCGCTTCAGGCAGCCTTTATCTGTAACACCTCATCCTTCTACCTATTGACCCAACGTGGAAGCTTGAAACGCGTTTCCATTGAGGAAATTCCAGCGACTAGCCGTGCCAAACGAGGCCTACAAGTCTTGCGTGAGTTGAAAAACAAACCGCACCGAGTCTTCTTGGCTGGAGCAGTTGCAGAGCAAGGTTTCGTTGGTGATCTTTTTAGTACAGAAGTAGAAGAAAACGACCAAACGTTACTTGTCCAATCTAACAAGGGAACAATCTATGAGAGTCGGTTGCAAGACCTCAACTTGTCAGAACGTACTAGCAATGGAAGCTTTATTTCAGACACGATTTCAGATGAAGAAGTTTTCGATGCTTACCTCAAAGAAGTCTTTAAAGAAGATAAAGCAAATTCTTAAAAAGAATCAGTCCAGAGGGCTGATTTCTTTATGTTGAAAAAATTTTCAGAAAATTACAAATAATACTTGAAATTTTACTAGAAAAGTGTAGAATAGAACACATAGTTTGAATAGTATAAAGGAGAAACACATGACAGTTGCAATTGATTGGGAAAATCTTGGTTTTGCTTATATGAAATTACCTTACCGTTATATCGCTCACTACAAAAATGGTCAATGGGATCAAGGAGAATTGACAGAGGATGCAACCTTGCATATTTCAGAGTCTTCTCCAAGTCTCCACTATGGACAGCAAGCATTTGAGGGATTGAAAGCCTATCGTACCAAGGACGGCAGTGTTCAACTGTTCCGTCCTGACGAAAATGCCAAGCGTTTGCAACGTACTTGTGACCGTCTTTTGATGCCACAAGTTCCGACAGAAATGTTTGTAGAAGCTTGTAAAGCAGTTGTGCGGGCAAATGAAGAATACGTCCCACCATATGGAACAGGTGGAACCCTTTATCTCCGTCCACTTTTGATTGGTGTTGGAGATATTATCGGGGTAAAACCTGCAGAGGATTACATTTTCACTATCTTTGCCATGCCAGTTGGCAACTACTTTAAAGGTGGCTTGGTTCCAACTAATTTCTTGATTCAAGATGAATTTGACCGTGCAGCTCCGAATGGTACAGGTGCGGCCAAGGTAGGTGGAAACTATGCTGCTAGTCTCCTCCCAGGTAAAATGGCCAAGTCACGCCAATTTTCAGATGTTATCTACTTAGACCCATCTACACATACAAAGATTGAAGAAGTCGGATCAGCCAACTTCTTTGGAATCACGGCAGACAATGAATTTGTTACACCACTGAGTCCATCCATCTTGCCATCCATTACCAAGTACTCTTTGCTTTACTTGGCAGAACACCGCTTGGGCTTAACTCCGATTGAAGGTGATGTCCCAATCGATAATTTGGATCGTTTTGTAGAGGCAGGTGCCTGCGGTACAGCAGCAGTTATTTCTCCAATTGGAGGTATCCAACATGGCGATGATTTCCATGTTTTCTACAGTGAAACAGAAGTAGGTCCTGTTACACGTAAACTCTATGATGAATTGACTGGTATCCAATTTGGTGATGTAGAAGCGCCTGAAGGATGGATTGTCAAAGTGGACTAAAAGACATGAAGTAAAGAAGAACTCCATAGCAGTTGTAAGGACTGAAATGGAGTTTTTTCTTGCTAGTTTGAGCATTTTCTTGTACAATAGAAAAAGTGAAAAGAGGTACAGTATGAGTAAAAAAGATAAGAAAATTGAAATCCAATTAACCGATGCAAAAGTGGCTGTTGGAAAAGACAGCTATGAAGGATACGTTTTGACGATCGGGAAAAAGGTTATTGGGGAAATTGCCGAATTAGATAGCCAATTTGCCATCATAAAGAATGGAAATGTCGATAGTTTTTATAAAAAACTTGAAAAAGCTGTGGAAATTTTGATTGAAAACTATAATTTGACAAAATAACACTTGTTTTATTGAAAATTTCATGATATAATAGTTCTCGTTAAACATTGGAGAGATAGCGAAGAGGCTAAACGCGGCGGACTGTAAATCCGCTCCTTCGGGTTCGGGGGTTCGAATCCCTCTCTCTCCATTCATCAATGGGGTATAGCCAAGCGGTAAGGCAAGGGACTTTGACTCCCTCATGCGTTGGTTCGAATCCAGCTACCCCAGTTCTTAGGTAATAAATTCAAGATAAAAAGAAAAATATCTTAGGGTATTTTATTTTTATAATTGAAAGACGTGAACGATATGAACATGTCTTTGCGGGTGCTTAGGAAAAAAATTATAAGTATGTCAAGTTTGGAAAAACTTGATTGTTGGAGGATTTTTTAGATGAACGAATTTGAAGATTTGCTAAATAGCGTTAGCCAAGTTGAGCCTGGTGATGTTGTTAGTGCTGAAGTATTGACAGTTGATGCGACTCAAGCTAACGTTGCAATCTCTGGGACTGGTGTTGAAGGTGTCTTGACTCTTCGCGAATTGACAAACGATCGCGATGCAGATATCAATGACTTTGTGAAAGTAGGAGAAGTATTGGATGTTCTTGTACTTCGTCAAGTAGTTGGTAAAGATACTGATACAGTTACATACCTTGTATCTAAAAAACGCCTTGAAGCTCGCAAAGCATGGGACAAACTTGTAGGACGCGAAGAAGAAGTTGTTACTGTTAAAGGAACTCGTGCCGTTAAAGGTGGACTTTCAGTAGAATTTGAAGGTGTTCGTGGATTTATCCCAGCTTCAATGTTGGATACTCGTTTCGTACGTAACACTGAGCGTTTCGTAGGTCAAGAATTTGATGCTAAAATCAAAGAAGTTGATCCTAAAGAAAACCGCTTCATCCTTTCACGTCGTGAAGTTGTTGAAGCAGCTACTGCAGCAGCTCGTGCTGAAGTATTCGGTAAATTGGCTGTTGGTGATGTCGTAACTGGTAAAGTTGCTCGTATCACTAGCTTTGGTGCTTTCATCGACCTTGGTGGTGTTGACGGATTGGTTCACTTGACTGAATTGTCACACGAACGTAACGTATCACCTAAATCAGTTGTAACTGTTGGTGAAGAAATTGAAGTGAAGATCCTTGATCTTAACGAAGAAGAAGGTCGCGTATCACTTTCACTTAAAGCAACAACACCTGGACCATGGGATGGCGTTGAGCAAAAATTGGCTAAAGGTGATGTAGTAGAAGGAACAGTTAAACGTTTGACTGACTTCGGTGCATTTGTTGAAGTATTGCCAGGTATCGATGGACTTGTTCACGTATCACAAATTTCACACAAACGTATCGAAAATCCAAAAGAAGCTCTTACTGTTGGTCAAGAAGTTACTGTTAAAGTACTTGATGTTAACGCTGACGCAGAACGTGTATCACTTTCTATCAAAGCTCTTGAAGAACGTCCAGCTCAAGAAGAAGGACAAAAAGAAGAAAAACGTGCTGCTCGTCCACGTCGTCCAAAACGTCAAGAAAAACGTGATTTCGAACTTCCAGAAACACAAACAGGATTCTCAATGGCTGACTTGTTCGGTGATATCGAACTTTAATCAAATTGATAATCACAAAATCCTTTGTTTAAAACAAGGGATTTTTCTTTTGTCTCTTTCTCATTTTTGATATAATAGTTCTATGTTAGATTCAGAAAAACAATCACAATATCAATTGTTAAATGAGGAACTCTCTTATTTACTTGAAGGTGAGAGCAATGTTCTTGCCAATCTTTCAAATGCTAGTGCCCTCCTAAAATCTCGCTTTCCGAATACTGTATTTGCAGGTTTTTATCTGTTTGATGGTAACGAGTTGATTTTAGGGCCTTTTCAGGGTGGTGTTTCTTGTATTCGCATTCCGCTTGGGAAAGGCGTGTGTGGAGAAGCTGCTGAGTTTCAAGAGACTGTTTTGGTTGGCGATGTGAGCACCTATCCAAACTACATTTCTTGTGATAGTATGGCCAAGAGTGAAATCGTGGTTCCCATGCTCAAGAATGGTCAATTGCTGGGTGTCTTAGACCTGGATTCTTCAGTTATTGATGATTACAATGCCGTTGACCGTGATTACTTGGAACAATTTGTCGCTATTTTGCTTGAGAAGACAGAATGGGACTTTACGATGTTTGAGGAGAAAGCCTAATGTATCAAGCACTTTATCGAAAATATAGAAGTCAAACTTTTTCACAATTGGTCGGACAAGAGGTTGTGGCTAAAACCCTAAAACAAGCGGTCGAGCAGGAAAAGATTAGTCATGCCTATCTTTTCTCAGGTCCTCGTGGGACTGGGAAGACCAGTGTGGCCAAGATTTTTGCCAAGGCTATGAACTGTCCGAACCAAGTGGACGGAGAACCATGTAATAACTGCTATATCTGTCAGGCTGTGACAGAAGGTAGCTTAGAAGATGTTATCGAAATGGATGCAGCTTCGAATAACGGAGTTGATGAAATCCGTGAAATTCGTGATAAATCTACTTACGCTCCTAGTTTGGCACGTTATAAGGTCTATATCATAGACGAGGTTCATATGTTGTCTACTGGAGCTTTTAATGCGCTTTTGAAGACACTAGAAGAACCAACTCAAAACGTTATCTTTATCTTGGCGACCACCGAATTGCACAAGATTCCAGCAACTATTTTATCGCGTGTCCAACGTTTTGAGTTTAAGTCGATTCGAACGCAAGATATCACAGCACATATTCATCATATTTTAGAAAAAGAAAATATCAGTTCTGAACCAGAGGCTGTGGAAATCATTGCTAGACGAGCTGAAGGTGGAATGCGGGATGCCTTGTCTATTCTGGACCAAGCTTTGAGTTTGACGCAAGGGAATGCTTTAACCACAGCTATCTCTGAGGAGATTACAGGCACCATTAGTCTATCAGCGCTTGATGACTATGTAGCTGCCTTATCTCAGCAGGATGTTTCAAAAGCGCTTGATTCTTTGAATCTTTTGTTTGAAAATGGCAAGAGCATGACTCGTTTTGTGACGGATCTTTTACAGTACTTGCGTGATTTACTAGTTGTTCAGACAGGTGGCGAAAATACTCATCATAGTCCAGTTTTTATGGACAATCTAGCTCTTTCTCAGGAAAGTCTCTTTGAAATGATTCGAATAGCGACTGTGAGTTTGGCGGATATGAAAGCTAGCCTGCAACCTAAGATTTATGCTGAAATGATGACCATTCGTTTAGCTGAGATTAAGCCTGAATCTGCTCTTTCAGGAGCTGTAGAAAGTGAAATTTCTACACTGAGACAGGAAGTCGCTCGTCTCAAACAAGAACTTGCCAATGTTGGAGCAGCTCCTAAACAAGTAGTGCCAGTCCCTAGCCGTCCAGCCACTTCCAAGACAGTCTATCGAGTAGACCGTAATAAAGTTCAGGCTATCCTACAAGAAGCTGTTGAAAATCCTGATTTGGCACGGCAAAACTTGATTCGCCTCCAGAATGCATGGGGAGAAGTGATTGAAAGCTTAGCAGGTCCTGATAAGGCTCTGCTTGTTGGTTCTCAACCAGTTGCGGCCAACGAACACCATGCTATTTTAGCTTTTGAATCTAATTTCAATGCTGGACAAACTATGAAACGGGATAACCTCAATACCATGTTTGGCAATATTCTTAGCCAAGCGGCTGGATTTTCACCTGAAATCCTGGCAATTTCCCTTGAGGAATGGAAAGAGGTTCGTGCAGCATTTTCAGCTAAAAACAAGTCTTCTCAAGCAGATCAAGAGGTAGAAGAAGAAAGTCTAATTCCAGAAGGATTCGAATTTTTGGCTGATAAAGTCATGGTCGAAGAAGACTAAAAGTGGATTTCATGGTACAATAATCCTATGACTAGACAACAATTTATCGTGATAGCACTATTTACTGCTGCTGAGACTTATTTTTTCAATGAAGCTTGGATGACGGGTCGCTATTTTATGGCAGCCTTTTGGGCCATTCTACTTTTTCGAAATTTTAGGTTAAGTTATGTAATGGGGAAAATAGTAGATGCCATTGATCAGCACCTAAACCACAAGGATTAGTCACTAGCTTCTAAACAAAATCAAAGCCTTTTAGGCTTTTTTTTGTTATACTAGTAGAGTATATTTATGGACCTTTTCTTGTATTTTTTTAGAAATGTAAGTGATTTCTTTAAGGGTAAAGGAAGTAGGCCAGAAAAAGAAAGGAACTATCATGTCAGTATTAGAGATCAAAGATCTTCACGTTGAGATTGAAGGAAAAGAAATTTTGAAAGGGGTCAATCTGACTCTGAAAACAGGAGAAATCGCAGCTATCATGGGACCAAATGGTACTGGTAAATCGACTCTTTCTGCAGCTATCATGGGGAACCCTAACTATGAAGTTACCAAAGGTGAGGTTTTATTTGATGGTGTAAACATCCTTGAGTTGGAAGTAGACGAGCGAGCGCGTATGGGACTTTTCCTGGCTATGCAGTACCCATCAGAAATCCCTGGAATCACCAACGCTGAATTTCTTCGTGCAGCCATGAATGCTGGTAAAGAAGATGATGAAAAGATTTCGGTTCGTGAGTTCATCACTAAACTAGACGAGAAAATGGAATTGCTCAACATGAAAGAAGAAATGGCAGAGCGTTACCTCAACGAAGGTTTCTCAGGTGGTGAGAAAAAACGTAATGAAATTCTTCAACTCTTGATGTTGGAACCAACATTTGCCCTTTTGGATGAGATTGACTCAGGTCTTGATATTGACGCCCTTAAAGTTGTGTCTAAAGGTGTCAATGCCATGCGTGGTGAAGGCTTTGGTGCTATGATTATCACTCACTACCAACGTCTCTTGAACTACATCACACCAGACGTGGTCCACGTGATGATGGAAGGTCGTGTTGTCCTTTCTGGTGGTCCAGAATTGGCTGCCCGTTTGGAACGTGAAGGATACGCAAAACTTGCTGAAGAACTTGGCTACGACTACAAGGAAGAATTGTAATTCCCTCGTATCTTTTAGGAGAAGTAAATGACTAAAGAGAATATTAAACTTTTTTCAGAAATGCACGCTGAACCAAGCTGGTTGGCTGACCTCCGTCAAAAAGCTTTTGATAAGATTGAGAGTTTGGAATTACCAGTTATTGAGCGTGTCAAATTTCACCGTTGGAATCTGGGAGATGGAACCATCACAGAAAGTGAACCTTCAGCAAATGTTCCTGACTTCACGGCTCTAGATAATCACTTGAAGTTGGTGCAAGTAGGAACGCAGACTGTTTTTGAACAAACTCCAGTTGAATTGGCTGAACAAGGAGTAGTCTTTACAGACTTTCACTCAGCTTTAGAAGAAATTCCAGAACTTATCGAGGAATTCTTCATGTCATCAGTTAAGTATGATGACGACAAGTTGGCAGCCTACCACACGGCTTACTTTAACAGTGGTGCTGTTCTCTACATTCCTGATAACGTTGAGATTACAGAGCCAATCGAAGGAATTTTCTACCAAGACAGCGATAGCGATGTGCCATTTAACAAGCATATTCTGATCATTGCAGGTAAAAACTCTAAAATCAGCTACCTTGAACGTCTTGAGTCTCGTGGCCAAGGTAGTGCCAAGGCAACTGCTAATATCACGGTCGAAGTGATTGCTCGTTCAGGTGCGCAAGTGAAATTTGCAGCCATTGACCGTTTAGGTGAAAATGTCACTGCCTATATTAGCCGTCGTGGTAAACTAGGCAACGATGCAAGCATTGACTGGGCAATCGGTGTCATGAACGAAGGAAATGTTGTTGCGGACTTTGATAGCGATTTGATTGGAAATGGTAGCCATGCTGACCTTAAAGTCGTAGCTCTTTCAAGTGGCCGTCAGGTTCAAGGGATTGATACTCGAGTGACTAACTATGGTTGCAACTCTATCGGAAATATCCTCCAACATGGGGTTATCCTTGAAAAAGCAACTTTGACCTTCAATGGTATTGGACACATTATCAAGGGTGCTAAGGGAGCTGATGCGCAGCAAGAAAGTCGTGTTCTCATGCTTTCAGATCAGGCTCGTTCAGATGCCAACCCAATTCTTTTGATTGATGAAAATGACGTAACTGCAGGTCACGCGGCTTCTATCGGACAAGTAGATCCAGAAGATATGTACTACCTCATGAGCCGTGGCTTGGATAAGGCGACTGCTGAGCGTTTGGTTGTTCGTGGTTTCCTTGGCTCCGTAATTGTTGAGATTCCAGTCAAAGAAGTTCGTGATGAAATGATTGCAACGATCGAAGAAAAATTGTCAAAACGCTAAGGGGAAGCCTATGTTAGATGTAGAAGCGATTCGCAAGGATTTTCCAATTTTGGACCAGATTGTCAACGATGAACCTCTGGTCTATCTGGACAATGCTGCGACGACACAAAAACCACTAGCAGTTCTTGAAACGATTAACCGCTACTATGAGCAGGACAATGCCAATGTTCACCGTGGTGTTCATACCTTGGCGGAGCGAGCAACAGCTTCTTATGAAGCTGCTCGTGAAACCATTCGTAAGTTTATCAATGCAGGCTCTACAAAGGAAGTTCTCTTTACCAGAGGAACGACAACCAGTCTTAACTGGGTGGCACGCTTTGCTGAGGAGATTTTGACTGAGGGAGACCAGGTCTTGATTTCTGTCATGGAACACCATTCTAATATCATTCCATGGCAGGAAGCTTGTCGCAAGACTGGGGCAGAGCTTGTCTATGTCTATCTCAAGGATGGAGCTCTGGATATGGATGACTTGAGGGCTAAATTGACTGATAAAGTTAAGTTTGTCTCCATAGCTCACGCCTCAAATGTTCTGGGTGTGGTCAATCCGATTAAAGAAATCACACAAATGGCCCACCAAGTTGGAGCTATCATGGTAGTGGATGGTGCTCAATCTACGCCTCATATGAAGATTGATGTCCAGGACTTGGATGTGGACTTCTTCGCCTTTTCAGGTCACAAGATGGCTGGTCCGACTGGCATCGGTGTGCTTTACGGTAAAGAAAAGTATCTGGAACAAATGTCTCCAGTTGAATTTGGCGGTGAGATGATTGATTTCGTCTATGAGCAATCTGCTAGTTGGAAGGAATTGCCTTGGAAATTTGAGGCTGGAACGCCAAATATGGCAGGTGCTATCGGACTTGCTGCAGCAGTGGATTATCTGGAAAAGATTGGCATGGATGCCATTGAAGCGCATGAACAAGAATTGATTGCATACGTCTATCCAAAATTGCAGGCCATTGAAGGCTTGACCATTTATGGTTCGCAGGACCTGGCTCAACGTTCAGGTGTCATTGCTTTTAACTTAGGGGATCTTCATCCCCATGACCTAGCTACAGCACTTGATTATGAAGGAGTAGCAGTTCGAGCCGGTCACCATTGCGCCCAACCTTTGCTCCAATATTTGGAAGTCCCAGCAACAGCTCGTGCAAGTTTTTATATCTACAATACCAAGGCAGATTGTGACAAACTAGTCGATGCCCTACAAAAGACAAAGGAGTTTTTTAATGGCACTTTCTAAACTAGATAGCCTTTATATGGCAGTGGTGGCAGACCATTCGAAAAATCCACATCGCCAAGGGAAGCTGGAAGATGCTGAGCAAATCAGCCTCAATAATCCAACCTGTGGGGATGTTATCAACCTCTCTGTCAAGTTTGATGCAGAGGACCGTTTGGAAGATATTGCTTTTCTAAATTCAGGATGCACGATTTCAACTGCCTCTGCTAGTATGATGACAGATGCTGTTTTGGGCAAGAGCAAACAAGAAATTCTAGAACTTGCAACCATCTTTTCTGAAATGGTTCAAGGTCAAAAGGATGACCGCCAAGACCAACTTGGAGACGCGGCTTTCTTATCAGGTGTTGCCAAATTCCCACAACGGATTAAGTGTGCAACTCTAGCTTGGAATGCCCTTAAGAAAACAATTGAAAATCAAGAAAAACAGTAAGACAAGTTTCTTTTGTCTTATGAATCATTAGTAATATAGAATGAAAGAAAGGATATTATGGCTGAAGAAAGAGTAGAACCAAAACCAATTGACCTTGGTGAATATAAATTTGGTTTCCATGACGATGTAGAGCCTGTCTTATCGACAGGAAAAGGATTGAACGAAGAAGTCATTCGCGAATTATCAGCTGCTAAGGGAGAACCTGAGTGGATGTTAGAATTCCGTTTGAAGTCTTATGAAACCTTCAAAAAAATGCCTATGCAAACCTGGGGAGCAGACTTGTCAGAGATTGACTTTGATGACTTGATCTACTACCAAAAACCTTCTGATAAACCAGCCCGTTCTTGGGATGAAGTTCCTGAAAAAATCAAAGAAACCTTTGAACGTATCGGTATTCCAGAAGCTGAACGTGCTTATCTAGCAGGTGCCTCTGCCCAGTACGAGTCAGAAGTGGTATACCACAACATGAAGGAAGAGTTTGAGAAGTTAGGAATTATCTTTACAGATACGGATTCTGCCCTCAAGGAATACCCAGACTTGTTTAAACAATACTTTGCGAAGTTGGTACCACCGACTGATAACAAGTTGGCGGCCCTCAACTCAGCAGTATGGTCGGGTGGAACCTTTATCTACGTGCCAAAAGGTGTCAAGGTAGATATTCCACTTCAAACCTACTTCCGTATCAACAACGAAAATACAGGTCAGTTCGAACGTACCTTGATTATCGTTGATGAGGGAGCAAGCGTCCACTACGTAGAAGGCTGTACAGCGCCAACTTATTCAAGTAACAGCTTGCACGCTGCCATTGTAGAAATTTTCGCTTTGGACGGAGCTTATATGCGTTATACAACCATCCAAAACTGGTCTGATAATGTCTATAACTTGGTAACAAAACGTGCCAAAGCTTTGAAAGATGCAACTGTTGAGTGGATCGATGGAAACTTAGGTGCCAAAACAACTATGAAATACCCATCTGTTTACCTAGATGGAGAAGGAGCACGTGGTACCATGCTTTCAATCGCCTTTGCTAACGCAGGGCAACATCAGGATACTGGTGCCAAGATGATCCACAACGCCCCACATACAAGCTCGTCTATCGTGTCTAAATCCATCGCTAAAGGCGGAGGAAAGGTGGACTACCGTGGACAAGTAACCTTTAACAAGAACTCTAAGAAATCTGTTTCCCACATCGAGTGTGATACCATTATCATGGATGACTTATCAGCTTCAGATACCATTCCATTTAATGAAATTCATAACTCGCAAGTTGCATTGGAACACGAAGCCAAAGTATCTAAGATTTCAGAAGAACAACTATACTACCTCATGAGCCGTGGTTTGTCAGAATCTGAGGCAACAGAGATGATCGTTATGGGGTTTGTCGAACCCTTCACAAAAGAACTTCCAATGGAATACGCAGTTGAGCTTAACCGCTTGATTAGTTATGAAATGGAAGGATCTGTCGGATAAATCCAAAAAGGAGAAGCAAATGGGATTCTTAAAAAAATTATTTGGTAATGTTGAAAAAGCGAATAAAGGTGAAATTCCTGTCGAGGAAATTGTTCCACCTTTTACAATTGATTTAGCAGAAGAAGCAGATGATTATTGGAGACAAATGGAACAAAACCTCTTGATAAACGCTGTAAAAGCTGCTGGTGGTCCTGAGACAGTAGAACGTGCTTTTGTTCTTGCTAATTTCAAGGAAAATCAAGAAACCTTTGAGCTCTTTTATCAGGTAAATGGTCAACTTCTTTCATGGAGAGAGATGGATGCGACTGTTGTTGATAAAATCAGCAATCAACTCCTTCCGCAAGCGACAGAAGTAGCGCGTGCAGTAAATGAAAATTATGAAGAGGCAAATGTACCAGTAATCCAGTACGCTATGCTTCAGTTTGAAACTGCAACCATGGCTTGGTTTGGTCGGAAGCTGACAACAGCTTCTCCAGAAGCCCAATTGACTTTTGAAGAATTGGTATCTGGTTGGCGCGCTATTTTGGAACAAGAAGTTCCAAATCGTTCTTTAGATAGTGACCGTCCCTTCCCTTACTTTGAAGTTTAAAAAATCCCAAATCCCTAAAAAACTTTCAATGGAGTATACTGAGCCTACTCGCTTGATTAGTAACAAATTGAAAGAATCAGTGGGTAAAAATGCAAAATCTGAACAGGAAGAGTTCCTGTTCAGATTTTTTTCAAAAAGGACCTAATAAATATTCACAAAAATACTTTTATATGGTAAAATAAAACAATTACATTTAGTGGAGATAAAGTATGAATATTTTTAGAACCAAGGATGTTAGTCTGAGACAGACAGAGATGCACCGTCATTTGAAATTGTGGGATTTGATTCTATTGGGAATCGGTGCCATGGTAGGAACTGGGATTTTTACCATTACAGGAACTGCAGCAGCAACACTTGCCGGTCCATCACTAGTGGTTTCCATCGTGATTTCTGCCCTGTGTGTTTCTCTATCAGCTCTCTTTTTTGCAGAATTTGCCTCTCGTGTACCTGCAACTGGAGGTGCTTATAGTTATCTCTATGCGATTTTGGGAGAATTGCCAGCCTGGATTGCTGGCTGGTTGACCATCATGGAATTCATGACGGCTGTTTCAGGTGTGGCGTCTGGCTGGGCAGCTTACTTTAAGGGCTTACTCAGTGATTATGGTATTTCCATGCCCCAAGCCTTGAATGGAACCTTTAATCCTGAACAGGGAACCTATATCGATCTTCTGCCTATTTTAGTACTGACATTGGTAACGGGATTGGTTTTATTAAATTCTAAGGCAGCTTTGAGATTTAATTCGCTTTTAGTGGTCTTGAAATTCTCAGCTCTCGCCTTATTTATCCTAGTTGGTATTTGGTACATCAAACCTGAAAATTGGTCGAATTTTGCTCCTTTTGGCTTTGGCCAGATTTATGGAGGAAGCACTGGGATTATGGCAGGTGCATCTTTGATGTTTTTTGGGTTTCTCGGATTTGAGTCTATTTCCATGGCAGTTGATGAAATTCAAAGTCCTCAAAAAAATATTCCCCGCGGAATCGTGCTTTCTCTGACAATCGTCACCATTCTCTATGCTTTGGTAACCTTAGTATTGACAGGGATTGTTCACTACAGTAAGCTCAATGTGGACGATGCAGTAGCATTTTCATTACGGAGTATTGGTATCGGCTGGGCGGCCAATTATATTTCGCTCGTAGCCATTCTAACCCTGATAACCGTATGTATCTCTATGACTTATGCTTTGTCTCGGATGATTTATAGCTTAGCACGTGATGGACTTTTACCTCAAAGTTTCAAACAATTAAGCAAGACTAGTCGCGTTCCTAAAAATGCGACTCTCTTAACAGGAGTTGCTTCAGCTATTGCTGCAGGAGTCTTTCCTCTAGCCAGTATTGCAGCCTTCTTAAATATCTGTACCTTAGCTTATCTCATTTTGCTAGCCTATGGAATAATAAAACTCAGAAAGGATAAGGGCATGCCAAAAGAGGGAGAGTTTAAAACTCCCTTGGTGCCACTCTTGCCAATTCTTTCCATTCTTATCTGTGTTTCCTTTATGCTTCAATATAGTCTAGATACCTGGATTGCCTTTGGCATTGCTCTTCTAGTTGGTCTAGTCATTTACTTTGCTTATGGGTTCCGCCATTCAACCCTCGCAGAAGCAGAATAAAAGCTGGGAATTCCCAGCTTTTTTAATCTTTCACATAAGTAAATCCTTCACCCAGAATTTCATGAGCCTCAGTGATGGTGATAAAGGCTTGAGGATCAATTTTGTGAATCATATCTTTCATTTTAACGATTTCGTTTCGACCGACGATACAGTAGATAATTTTTAGATCCTTTTTGCTGTAGTATCCTTGACCAGATATAAAGGTAACGCCACGTCCGAGTTCATCGTTAATCTCTTTGGCCAATTGATCAGGATATTGGGTAATAATCATAAATCCTTTACCAGCATAACCTCCTTCGCCTATCAAGTCGATAACACGAGCGATGATAAAGTCAAACAAGAGGGTATAGGTAACTAGACGAAGATCCTGGAAGATAATCAAAATCAACATTAGGATAAAAAAGTCAATCCCAAAGAGCAATTTACCAATCGAAATATTGGTGTATTTGTTGAGGATACGGGCAACGATATCAGAGCCACCAGTGGTTCCACCAGCATTAAAGATAATCCCTAAACCAACCCCCAGTAAGACTCCTGAGACTAAAGCAACAATGATGAGATCACCTTGCAAGTCGATGTGCAAAGGAATACGCTCAAAAATTGCTAGCCAAACGGAAAGTGAAATAGATCCAAGAAGGCTGGAGTAGAGGGTCTTAGGTCCAAATATTTTCCAAGCCAGGATAAATAAAGGGATATTAATCAAGAGGTTCATCAATGAGACAGGAATCTTAAAAAGGTAGTAGGTAATCAAGGTAATACCTGTCGCCCCTCCCTCAAATAAATGATAAGGAACAACAAAGTAGGTAAGACCGAAGGCATAGATAGCAGCTCCAAGAATAATGGTGATAATCGGTTGAAGTTTTCGAATCATGGCTGTTCCTCACTTTTCTATAGATAGATTATACCAAAAATTCAGTTCTTTTCATCGGATCACTTATGATTTTTTATCATTTTTTTGATATAATAAAGGAGAAAATCCCAATCCTATCGAGAAGAATAGAAAGATTGAATTATGACACAAGTAAAAATTGTAACGGACTCTTCTGTTACTATCGAACCAGAAGTAGTTAAAGAATTAAATATCACAGTTGTCCCTCTATCAGTTATGATTGATAGTGTGCTTTATTCGGATGCAGATTTGAAAGAGGGAGAATTCCTTCATCTTATGCAACAAAGCAAGAATCTGCCTAAAACAAGCCAGCCACCTGTAGGAGTGTTTGCTGAGGTCTTTGAAGAACTAGGTAAAGATGGCAGTCAAATTATCGCTATTCACATGTCCCATGCCTTGTCTGGAACTGTTGAAGCTGCTCGCCAAGGGGCAAGTCTCTCAACTGCTGATGTAACGGTTATTGATAGTTCCTTTACAGATCAAGCGATGAAGTTCCAAGTTGTTGAAGCCGCAAAACTTGCTAAAGAAGGTAAAGACTTAGAAACGATCTTAGCTCATGTAGAGGACGTTAAAAATCATACAGAACTCTATATTGGTGTTTCGACGCTAGAAAACTTAGTTAAGGGTGGTCGTATTGGACGTGTGACAGGATTACTAAGCTCACTCTTGAATATTCGTGTAGTAATGCAGATGAAAAACCACGAACTCCAACCAATCGCCAAAGGACGTGGAGCGAAAACTTTCAAAAAGTGGCTTGAGGAATTAACCGAGACTCTTTCCAAAAAATCAGTTGCAGAAATTGGAATTTCCTATGCTGGAACGAACGAATGGGCGAATGAGATGAAGGCATTATTGCAACCTTATGTTGAGAAGCCAATCTCTGTATTGGAAACTGGCTCTATTATTCAAACTCATACTGGAGAGAATGCTTGGGCGATTCTAATTCACTACAATTCCTAAAAAAATAGAGAAAAAATGGTCAAAATAGTGTTTTTGACTTGACCTATAACCGATTTTAGGATATGATTATATTTGTTAATTAGAAATTATTTGGAGGATTTGTTAACATGGCAAACAAACAAGATTTGATCGCTAAAGTAGCAGAAGCTACAGAATTGACTAAGAAAGATTCAGCAGCAGCAGTTGACGCTGTATTTGCAGCAGTAACTGAATACCTTGCAGCTGGTGAAAAAGTTCAATTGATCGGTTTCGGTAACTTTGAAGTTCGTGAGCGTGCTGCACGTAAAGGTCGCAACCCACAAACTGGTAAAGAAATCAAAATCGCAGCTTCTAAAGTTCCAGCATTCAAAGCTGGTAAAGCTCTTAAAGACGCTGTTAAATAATGAATTTTCAAAAAGCCTATTGTATCAAGCTTCATTGTTTGGTCGATAGGCTTTTTTTGTTTATTTGAAAAGTTGATGTTATGATTCTTTGCAAAAGAAAAAGGTTCCCATGTTTGAGAACCTTCTTTTCATTAGTTTTTAGAAGCTGCTTGGAATTCAGGGTTTTTCCATGCTTCATCAATGATAGCTTGCAATTCTTTAGCAGATGCTTGCATTTTTTGAGTTTCAGCGTCGTTCAATGGAATGTTTACTGGACGAACGATACCATGTGCACCAACAACAGCTGGTTGACCGATAAAGACGTTTTTAACACCGTATTGACCTTCTTGGAAGACTGAAAGTGGAAGTACTGCATTTTCGTCATCAAGGATTGCTTTTGTGATACGAGCAAGTGCTACTGCGATACCGTAGTAGGTAGCTCCTTTTTTGTTAATGATTGTGTAAGCAGCGTCACGAACACCTTCGAACAATTCAATCAATTCAGCTTCTTGAACGTTTTGAGTATCTTTAAGGAATTCTTCAAGGTTTACACCAGCGATGTTAGCGTGTGACCAAACCGCAAATTCAGAATCTCCGTGTTCACCCATGATGTAGGCGTGAACGGAACGAGCATCAACATCCAATTTTTCAGCAAGTGCTTGACGGAAACGTGCTGAGTCAAGTGAAGTACCTGAACCGATAACACGTTCTTTAGGGAATCCAGAGAATTTCCAAGTTGAGTAAGTCAAAACGTCAACTGGGTTAGCTGCAACAAGGAAGATACCATCGAAACCTGATTCAACAACTTGTGTTACGATTGATTTGTTGATAGCCAAGTTTTTACCTACAAGGTCAAGACGAGTTTCACCTGGTTTTTGAGGAGCACCTGCAGTGATAACAACAAGGTCAGCGTCTGCACAGTCAGAGTATTGAGCAGCATAGATTTTTTTAGGTGAAGTGAAGGCAAGGGCGTGGCTAAGGTCAAGCGCATCACCAACAGCTTTTTCGTGCAATTGTGGAATTTCGATAATTCCAAGCTCTTGTGCAATTCCTTGGTTAACAAGTGCGAAAGCGTAAGATGAACCTACGGCACCGTCACCAACAAGGATCACTTTTTTGTGTTGTTTAGTTGAAGTCATTATCTAAACATCTCCTTCATTTTTTTTTAGGGGAATCCCCAGACACTTTCATTCTATCACTTTTAAAAAGCTTTGTCACGAATATTCTATTCGGTTATTGATGTAAACGTTTTAGTGGTTTTCAAAGACTGAAATGAAGGACAAATTATGGTATAATATATCTAATTACTAATAGTGAAATGAGGCATTTATGAATGCAGGATAGAAATTTAGTGAATGTCAATCTGACAAAGGAGATGAAGACCAGCTTTATCGACTACGCCATGAGCGTTATCGTTGCGCGGGCCCTTCCTGATGTTCGAGATGGCTTAAAACCTGTTCACCGTCGTATTCTATACGGAATGAATGAACTAGGTGTTACACCAGACAAACCTCATAAAAAGTCAGCCCGTATTACAGGGGATGTTATGGGTAAATACCACCCACACGGAGATTCCTCTATCTATGAAGCTATGGTTCGTATGGCCCAGTGGTGGAGCTACCGTTACATGCTTGTTGATGGGCATGGAAACTTTGGTTCTATGGACGGGGACGGTGCTGCCGCGCAGCGGTACACTGAGGCACGTATGAGCAAGATTGCTCTTGAAATGCTTCGTGATATCAATAAAAACACCGTTGATTTCGTAGACAACTACGATGCTAACGAACGTGAACCCTTGGTTTTGCCAGCTCGTTTTCCAAACCTTTTGGTCAATGGAGCAACGGGTATCGCTGTTGGGATGGCAACCAATATTCCACCTCACAACTTGGGTGAAACCATTGATGCAGTGAAGTTGGTTATGGATAATCCTGAAGTGACGACTAAGGACTTGATGGAAGTCTTGCCTGGTCCAGATTTTCCGACTGGTGCTCTTGTCATGGGGAAATCAGGGATTCATAAGGCTTATGAGACTGGTAAAGGTTCCATTGTCCTTCGTTCTCGTACAGAGATTGAAACCACTAAGACGGGTCGTGAGCGGATTGTTGTAACGGAATTCCCTTATATGGTTAATAAAACCAAGGTACATGAGCATATTGTTCGCTTGGTTCAGGAAAAACGAATTGAGGGAATTACAGCTGTACGTGATGAGTCCAACCATGAAGGAGTTCGCTTTGTAATCGAGGTTAAACGCGACGCGTCTGCCAACGTTATCCTTAACAACCTCTTCAAGATGACCCAGATGCAAACCAACTTTGGTTTCAACATGTTGGCGATTCAAAATGGCGTGCCAAAAATCTTGTCCCTTCGTCAAATTTTGGATGCTTATATCGAGCACCAAAAAGAAGTGGTTGTTCGCCGTACTCGTTTTGACAAGGAAAAAGCAGAAGCGCGTGCGCACATCTTAGAAGGTCTTCTAATTGCACTTGACCATATCGACGAAGTGATTCGTATTATCCGTGCAAGTGAAACAGATGCCGAAGCACAAGCTGAGTTGATGAGCAAGTTTAAGCTTTCAGAGCGTCAAAGTCAAGCTATCCTTGATATGCGTCTTCGTCGTTTGACAGGATTGGAACGTGATAAGATTCAGTCTGAATATGATGAATTAATTGCCTTGATTGCAGATTTGGCTGATATTCTTGCCAAACCTGAGCGCGTGGCGCAAATCATCAAAGAGGAATTGGACGAAGTCAAACGCAAGTTTGGTGACAAGCGTCGTACGGAGTTGATGTTCGGAGAAGTCTTAACTCTTGAAGATGAAGATTTGATTGAAGAAACGGATGTCTTGATTACCCTATCTAACAAGGGCTATATCAAACGTTTGGACCAAGGTGAGTTCACTGCTCAAAAACGTGGTGGCCGTGGAGTTCAAGGTACGGGAGTTAAGGATGATGACTTTGTGCGTGAGTTGGTTTCAACCAGCACCCATGATCATTTGCTCTTCTTTACTAATAAAGGACGCGTATACCGACTAAAAGGTTATGAAATCCCTGAATACGGTCGTACTGCTAAGGGCTTGCCAGTTGTCAATCTATTGAAGTTGGACGAAGGTGAGAGTATTCAGACCATCATCAACGTTGAGTCTGAACGTAGTGATGACGCCTATCTCTTCTTCACAACCCGTCACGGTATCGTGAAACGAACCAGTGTTAAAGAGTTCGCTAATATTCGTCAAAATGGACTGAAAGCTTTGAATCTCAAGGATGAAGATGAACTGATTAATGTCTTGCTGACAGAAGAAGATACGGATATTATCATTGGTACCAAGTTTGGTTATGCCGTTCGCTTTAATCAATCAGCTGTTCGTGGCATGAGCCGTATCGCGACAGGTGTCCGAGGAGTCAATCTTCGTGACGGTGACACAGTAGTTGGTGCTAGCGTGATTACAAACCAAGACGAAGTTCTTATCATCACTGAAAAAGGATATGGTAAACGTACACTTGCTACTGAATATCCTACTAAAGGCCGTGGTGGTAAAGGGATGAAGACAGCCAATGTTGCTGAGAAGAATGGTCCTCTGGCAGGTCTTCTTACTGTTAAAGGAGATGAAGACCTGATGATTATCACAGATACAGGTGTCATGATCCGTACTAACGTTGCCAATATTTCACAAACTGGACGCTCAACTATGGGAGTTAAGGTGATGCGTCTAGATCAGGATGCTAAGATTGTGACCTTTACAACGGTTGCTGCGGCAGAAAAAGAAGAAGTTGGGACTGAAATTGAAACAGAAGGTGAAGTATAATGTCTCATAAAAAAACGAAAAATAAGAAGAATAAGCGCAGAAATCTATTTATTAATATTTTAGCAGGTTTCTTAATTCTTTTATCGCTAGCTTTAATTTTTAATTCAAAAATTCGCGATATCTTTTTGGTCTGGAATACCAATAAATACCAAGTCAATCAAGTCACTAAGGAAAATATAGATGAAAATCTAAAAACCGAAGGGAATTTTGATTTTGACTCTGTTAAGTCTATTTCATCCGAAGCTGTATTGGCTTCACAATGGGATGCTCAGAAACTTCCCGTTATTGGAGGTATTGCTATTCCCGAAGTGGAGATAAACTTACCGATTTTTAAAGGTTTGGACAATGTAAACCTGTTCTACGGAGCAGGGACCATGAAACCAGATCAAAAAATGGGAGAAGGCAACTATTCTCTAGCAAGTCACCATATCTTTACTGCTGAAAATGCCAGTCAAATGCTTTTCTCACCTTTGGTCAATGCCAAAGCGGGTATGAAAATTTATCTGACGGATAAGGATAAAGTTTATACTTATGAGATTACAGAAGTAAAACGTGTTACACCAGACCGTGTAGACGAAATCGATGATCGTATTGGTGTGCAGGAAATTACTTTGGTTACTTGTGTTGATTATGATGAAACCGAGCGTATAATCGTCAAAGGTATCTTTAAAGAATCAAAAGCTTATTCTGAGACTTCTGAGGATATTTTGAAGGCCTTTAATCAACCGTATAGACAACGATATTAAGAATGAACCAGTGAAGTGCTATTTCACTGGTTTTTTATATGAATAAATAGAATCAAAATAGTTCTTATGAAAAAGGTTTGTAAGCCTTACGATATAGATTTTTAAGATAAATATTTTAGAAATTTACAGAAAACGCTTTCGAGAAAATAAGAATTATGTTATAATTATCACAAATAAAAGTTTTAGGAGTTTTTTATGGTCTCTTCAGAATTTATTTCAAAGATTGAATTTGCTTGCAAGAAGAAAGAAAGTCTTTATAGCCAAAGTAAGTTTAAGTATGCGATTCGTTCCATGTTTGCAGGTGCCTTTTTAACATTTAGTACGGCTGCGGGTGCGGTTGGGGCTGACTTGATAAATAAAATTGCTCCAGGTAGTGGACGTTTCCTCTTCCCATTTGTTTTTGCTTGGGGATTGGCCTACATTGTTTTCTTGAATGCTGAGCTGGTAACTTCAAATATGATGTTTTTAACAGCTGGTAGTTTCTTGAAAAAAATCTCTTGGAGAAAAACAGCTGAGATTTTACTTT
This sequence comes from Streptococcus oralis, assembly GCF_002386345.1. Lineage (NCBI taxonomy): Bacteria > Bacillati > Bacillota > Bacilli > Lactobacillales > Streptococcaceae > Streptococcus > Streptococcus oralis. The sequence goes on from NZ_CP023507.1 coordinate 762,983, forward strand.
ACTGTACCTTGTTCAACCTTATCGGAGCTTTGATTGCAGGTTGGGGCTTTGCCCACTCAGCAGCCTATGCAAATCTGACACATGATAGCTTCATTTCAGGGGTTGTAGAGATGAAGTTAGGCCGTTCCAATGAGTTAGTCTTACTTGAAGGTATTTTAGCCAATATCTTTGTAAACATTGCCATTCTTTCATTTGTTTTGGTGAAAGACGGTGGAGCTAAACTTTGGCTTGTCTTATCAGCAACTTACATGTTTGTATTCTTAACAAACGAACACATCGCAGCCAACTTTGCTTCTTTTGCGATTGTTAAGTTTAGTGTTGCAGCAGATTCAATTGCTAATTTTGACATTCCTAATATTCTTCGTCACTGGGGTGTAACCTTTATCGGGAACTTTATCGGAGGAGGTCTCTTGATGGGCTTACCTTACGCCTTCCTCAATAAAAATGAAGATACTTATGTCGATTAAAGAAATGAGCACGAGTGAATCGTGCTTTTTTGTTTGATGTGTAAGACTAGTCATAGTTGTTCCTTATATCAAAATATAGAAAAACGGTATTGGAAAAGACTAGCCCAAGATGATACAATATCCCTAATGAAGCTATTTGGAGGTCGTCTTATGACTCGTGATTTTAAATTTGAAACTCTACAATTACATGCTGGGCAAGTAGTTGATCCAGCAACTAAGTCTCGTGCAGTACCGATTTATCAAACAACATCCTTCGTTTTTGATGACACGCAGGAAGGTGCAGATCTGTTTGCCTTGAGAAAACCAGGAAACATTTATACTCGTATTACCAATCCTACAACAGCGGCATTTGAAGAAAGAATCGCTGCTCTTGAAGGTGGTGTTGGAGCACTAGCGACAGCATCAGGTATGGCTGCTGTAACCTACACTATTTTGGCGCTTGCTCACGCAGGTGATCATGTGGTGGCTGCATCAACTATTTACGGTGGGACCTTCAACCTCTTGAAGGAAACCCTTCCTCGTTATGGGATTACAACAACCTTTGTGGATGTGGATAATTTGGAGGAAGTAGAAGCAGCTATCAATGACAATACCAAACTTGTCTTGATTGAAACCTTGGGGAATCCCTTGATTAACATTCCTGACTTAGAAAAATTGGCTGAGATTGCGCATAAGCACAATATTCCTCTCATTTCAGACAACACTTTTGCCACACCATATTTGATTAACGTCTTCTCTCACGGTGTAGATATTTCCATTCACTCAGCAACTAAGTTTATCGGTGGGCACGGTACGACTATTGGAGGAGTGATTGTCGATAGCGGTCGTTTTGACTGGGCAGCTTCAGGGAAATTCCCTCAATTTGTTGAGGAAGACCCAAGTTACCACAACTTGAGCTATACTCGTGATGTGGGTGCAGCAGCCTTTATTATCGCTGTTCGTGTTCAATTGCTCCGTGATACAGGTGCTGCCTTGTCACCATTTAATGCCTTTCTCTTGCTCCAAGGGCTTGAAACTCTCTCTCTTCGTGTTGAACGTCACGTGCAAAATGCAGAGAAAATTGTTGATTTCCTTGTCAACCATCCTAAGGTAGAAAAAGTCAACTATCCAAAACTAGCGGACAGCCCATATCATGCCTTGGCTGAGAAATATTTGCCAAAAGGTGTTGGTTCAATCTTTACCTTCCATGTCAAAGGTGGAGAGGCAGAAGCTCGTAAAGTAATTGATAATTTGGAAATCTTCTCTGACCTTGCGAACGTTGCAGATGCCAAATCGCTTGTTGTTCATCCAGCGACAACCACTCACGGTCAGTTGTCAGAAAAAGATCTAGAAGCAGCAGGTGTCACACCAAACCAAATCCGCTTGTCAATCGGTCTTGAAAATGTAGAGGATTTGATTGAAGATTTGCGCTTGGCCTTGGAAAAAATTTAAAGTAAAAGATATAAACAGTGGGTTTCGACTCACTGTTTTTGATTTTCCCTCAGGCATGATATAATGGTTAGAGAAGTCTAGAAAGAGGAAAGATATGAACGAAATCAAATGTCCAAATTGTGGGGAAGTCTTTACAGTAAATGAGAGCCAGTATGCAGAACTTTTATCCCAAGTGAGAACAGCTGAGTTTGATAAGGAATTACATGATCGAATGAAGCAGGAGCTGGCCTTGGCTGAGCAAAAGGCTATGAATGAGCAACAGACTAAACTGGCTCAAAAAGACCAAGAAATTGCGCAACTGCAGAGTCAAATCCAAAACTTTGATACAGAGAAAGAGTTGGCCAAGAAAGAAGTTGAACAGACAAGTCATCAGGCTTTATTGGCAAAGGACAAGGAAGTACAGGCCTTGGAAAGCCAATTGGCCACCTTGCGTTTGGAGCATGAAAATCAACTGCAAAAGACCCTTTCAGACTTAGAAAAAGAACGCGATCAGGTCAAAAACCAGCTCCTCTTGCAAGAAAAGGAAAATGAGTTGTCTTTGGCTTCTGTTAAGCAAAATTACGAAGCCCAGCTTAAGGCAGCTAGTGAACAAGTCGAATTTTACAAGAATTTCAAAGCCCAACAATCCACAAAAGCTATCGGTGAAAGTTTGGAACAGTATGCAGAGAGTGAGTTTAACAAGGTACGTAGTTTCGCCTTTCCAAATGCCTATTTTGAGAAGGATAACAAGCTCTCTGCACGTGGTTCTAAGGGGGACTTTATCTTCCGTGATTTTGATGAAAATGGTCTAGAATTCATTTCCATCATGTTTGAAATGAAAAATGAAGCTGATGGCACAAAAAGTAAACATAAGAATGCCGATTTCTACAAAGAGTTGGATAAGGACAGACGAGAAAAAAACTGTGAGTATGCAGTTTTAGTAAGTATGCTTGAAGCTGATAACGACTACTTTAACACAGGGATTGTGGATGTCAGTCATGAGTATGAAAAGATGTATGTGGTTCGTCCCCAGTTCTTTATCCAGTTGATTGGTCTCTTGCGTAATGCAGCGCTTAATTCCCTAGAATACAAACAAGAATTGGCCTTGGTTCGAGAGCAAAATATCGATATTACACATTTTGAAGAAGACTTGGATGCCTTCAAAGTAGCTTTTGCCAAAAACTACAACTCTGCTTCGACCAACTTTGGTAAAGCAATCGATGAAATCGACAAGGCCATCAAACGAATGGAAGAGGTCAAGAAATTCCTAACCACATCCGAAAACCAACTCCGCCTCGCTAATAACAAGTTGGAAGATGTTTCAGTTAAAAAATTGACCCGAAAAAATCCAACTATGAAAGCGAAGTTTGAAGCGCTGAAGGGCGAGTGAGATTACCTTAAAAACAGGAGTTACTATGAAAAAATCTTTGAAATTCTTGGAAATTTATATTGCTTATTTACCATTAGTTGTATTTTTTCTTAATCTCCTATATGGTCTTTTAAATATTGAAGGCGTAGGCGATACTGACTCAAGATATAATTTATTCTTTGCTATTTTTGGATTTATTCCAACTATATTCGGTTATGGAATTAGTTTTTTGGCTAATCTTTTGGTGGGGATATCTTATGTGCGAAAAGCAAAAAATGAATCGAAACGCTCCATTGCTTTCCTATTGATTGGAAATATTTTTTTAGCAATTTTTCTGATGTTTTTGCTAAGATTTAAAATGATTGTTTCCTTTGACTTTATAAAAGATATTGACCTTTGGAGTTTCATTTTTTCATTATTTTTATTTCCGTATTTAGATTGGATTTATCAAAAGGAAGACTATAATCCAAAATTAAGTCGTAAGTTACTTATTCTATTTTTGATTGGGATTTTTTCTCCACTTATAGGAAATACAATTCAAACCCACTTTAGAAATAATGCTAAAGTTCAACAATTAAAAGAGTTTTATTCTTCTAGGGGAATGAATTATGATGTTGCTCTTAAAAGAGTAGAAATAGATAGTAATGTTTCAGATATTAGTATTTTTGAAGTATCGGATAATGGAATGACTATCCAAGTAGGTGCTAAGTACATTCGTCAAAAATTAACACAGGTCAGTTTCATTAATGAGAATTATGGTTTTAAAGAATTCTTGAGGCTTTCTGCATCAAGCCAAGAAGCTCAGACAGTTCTGAATGATTTTAAATCAGCTGTAGAAAGTGCAATACAAAAGAAAGGATATGATTTAGTAGTTATTGATGATAAAGAACAGCCATTAGCTAGCCCTGGTTTTAAAATATCAAATTCATATAGGATAACTCCTTTAATAAAAGAAAAGGCTCTTCAAAATCAAAATTCATTCAGTAAAGAAAAACAAGCTTTTAGAGGATATGCGACTCTTTCTGTTAAAGACTTTATGAAGGAGGGAGCACTTTGCTTGCATTTAACACTTAGCAAAATCAACCTATTGGAACTAGGAGATATTGATTTTTCAAGCTTTCCAGATGGATATTACAACATAAATGCTGACTACTTTTTGGTTGTTAATGGAAAATATAAGCAACTTGAAAAGGATGATAATTTTGAATATATTTTACCAATTGAGTCGGGTAAACCATTTTACTCTGAGGATTTATATGATATTAAAAAAATTGATTTAAACAATGAGGAATAGAAGTGAAAGGGAAATTAGAAACAACACATGAACGGTATTATCAACTTAAAAAAAGAAGCGGGGATGACCTCGCACGATGCGGTTTTTAAGCTGCGCAAGATTTTGGGAACCAAGAAGATTGGTCATGGTGGGACCTTGGATCCAGATGTGGTGGGTGTTTTGCCTATTGCGGTGGGTAAGGCGACACGCATGGTCGAGTTTATGCAGGATGAGGGTAAGGTCTATGAGGGGGAAATCACTCTTGGTTATTCAACGACGACTGAGGATGCCAGCGGAGAAGTGGTCGCAGAGACACCCGTTTTGTCTCCCTTGGATGAAACCATTGTCGATGAAGCGATTGCGAGTCTGACCGGACCTATTACCCAGATTCCGCCTATGTATTCGGCTGTCAAGGTTAATGGTCGCAAGCTCTATGAGTATGCGCGTGCTGGTCAGGAAGTGGAGCGTCCAGAACGTCAGGTGACTATTTATCAATTTGAGCGGACTAGTTCGATTTCTTATGAAGATCAGCTTGCACGATTTACTTTTCGTGTAAAATGCAGTAAGGGAACTTATATCCGTACCTTATCGGTTGACTTGGGAGAGAAGCTTGGTTATGTGGCCCATATGTCCCATCTGACACGGACTAGTGCTGCAGGGTTACAACTGGAGGATGCTCTTACCTTGGACGAAATTGCTGAAAAAGTGGAGGCTGGTCAACTGGACTTTCTCCATCCTCTTGAAATTGGAACGGGGGATCTTGTCAAAGTTTTCCTAAGTCCTGAAGAGGCTACAGAAGTGCGCTTTGGTCGTTTTATCAAGCTAGACCAAACGGACCAAGAATTAGCTGCCTTTGAGGGAGATACATTGCTAGCCATTCTAGAAAAAAGGGGCAATCTCTACAAGCCAAGAAAGGTTTTTGGCTAGTCTAACTGGAGTGTGGGGATGGATTTGTTTCCCCTAGACTATCCAAATCAGACTATAAATTTTGCAAAAAATGTGATAGAATAGACGACGGATAAAAAAACGGAGGATAGCATGCAAAATAGACCAATCATTATCGGAGTGACAGGTGGTTCTGGTGGAGGAAAAACAAGTGTTTCAAGAGCCATTTTATCGCACTTTCCTGATGAAAAGATTTCCATGATTGAGCATGATTCATACTACAAGGATCAGTCTCACTTGACCTTTGAAGAGCGTGTCAAAACCAATTACGACCATCCATTTGCCTTTGATACAGACCTGATGATCGAGCAGATTAAGGAATTGTTGGCAGGGCGCCCAGTGGACATCCCGACTTATGACTATACAGAACATACACGGAGTAGCAAGACCTATCGTCAGGAGCCTCAGGATGTCTTTATCGTTGAGGGGATTTTGGTCTTGGAGGACAAGCGTCTGCGCGATTTGATGGATATCAAGATTTTTGTGGATACAGATGATGATGTGCGTATTATTCGTCGGATCAAGCGTGATATGGAAGAGCGTGGCCGTAGTCTGGATAGCGTGATTGACCAATATCTAGGTGTGGTCAAACCTATGTACCACCAGTTCATTGAGCCGACCAAGCGTTATGCCGATATCGTCATTCCTGAAGGGGTCAGCAATACTGTTGCTATCGACCTTTTGACCACCAAAATTGCAAAGATTTTGGAAGAAGCACGAAACAGCAAATAATCAGATGAGGAGGCAATGCCTCCTTTTTCTATTTTTCCTTTGGTTTCAGTATGCAAAAGGAGATTTTTAATCATCTTTTTGGTATAATAATACCCATGGAAAAGCAAGAAAATGAATAGTAGGTGGAGATGGAAAAGTATTTATCGGTAACAACTTTGACCAAGTATCTGAAAATGAAATTCGATAAAGACCCTTACTTGGAACGGGTCTATTTAACTGGTCAAGTTTCCAACTTTCGTAAACGACCTACTCACCAATATTTCTCCTTAAAAGATGACCATGCAGTTATTCAAGCGACCATATGGTCAGGGATCTATCAGAAATTAGGTTTCGACCTCGAAGAGGGAATGAAGATCAATGTAATTGGGCGTGTGCAGGTTTATGAACCCAGTGGGAGCTACTCTATCATCATTGAAAAGGCTGAGCCTGATGGAGTTGGTGCGCTTGCGATTCAGTTTGAACAACTCAAGAAGAAACTGACAGAAGAAGGCCTGTTTCAAGAACGTTTCAAGCAACCTCTTCCCCAATTTTCTAAGCGAATTGGTGTGGTAACCAGTCGCAGTGGAGCTGTTATTCGAGATATTATCACGACCGTCAGCAGGCGATTTCCAGGTGTCGATATTCTTCTCTATCCGACCAAGGTTCAAGGTGATGGAGCGGCAGAAGAAATTGCTCGAAATATTGCGCGTGCTAATCAACGGGACGATTTGGATTTGCTGATTATTGGTCGTGGTGGGGGTTCCATCGAGGATCTCTGGGCCTTTAACGAAGAAATTGTGGTACGAGCCATTTTTGAATCTCGTTTGCCAGTTATTTCTAGTGTTGGGCATGAGACAGATGTGACCTTGGCGGATTTTGTAGCGGATCGTCGGGCGGCGACACCAACAGCTGCAGCTGAACTGGCAACACCTGTAACCAAGTTGGATCTTCTGACTCATTTGCAAAATCAAGAAAAGCGGATGGCGACAGCAGTTCAGAATGTACTGTCAAAGAAAAAAGAAGCTCTGAAAAAATGCAGTCAGTCAGTCATCTTTAGACAGCCAGAGCGCTTGTATGATGGTTATTTACAACGCTTGGACCAACTGCAACTGCGCTTAAAACAAAGTTTGAGAACACGGATTTCTGATAATAAACAGCTAGTCCAAGCAAGGACGCATCAACTGGTACAATTATCACCTGTGACCAAAATCCAACGCTATCAGGACCGGCTTGGTCAGTTAGACAAGCTTCTACGCAGCCAAATGGCGCTGGTTTATGATGCCAAGGTTGCTGAGGTGAAAAGACTTTCAGAAGCCTTACTGATGTTGGATACCAGTCGAATCGTGGCGCGTGGTTATGCAATTGTCAAAAAAGAAGAGTCAGTTATCGATTCGGTTGAGATGTTGAATAAAAAAGACCAAGTGACGCTTTTGATGCGAGATGGTCAAGTAGAATTAGAGGTGAAAGATGTCAAAACAAAAGAAATTTGAGGAAAATCTAACAGAACTGGAGACCATTGTCCAAAGTTTAGAAAATGGTGAAATTGCTTTAGAAGATGCGATTGCTGCCTTTCAAAAGGGCATGGTCTTGTCAAAAGAGCTCCAAGCGACGCTGGACAAGGCTGAAAAAACCTTGGTCAAGGTCATGCAAGAAGACGGAACAGAAAGTGATTTTGAATGAAGAAGCAAGAAAAATTAGCTCTTGTCGAGTCTGCTTTGGAAAATTTTTATGGAGACCAGCAGTTTGCCTCTAGTTTGCGAGAGTCCGTTCTCTATTCCATTCATGCTGGTGGCAAGCGTATTCGACCTTTTCTCTTGCTAGAAGTTCTGGAAGCCTTGCAAGTCGCTATTAGACCAGCTCATGCGCAGGTAGCCGCGGCCTTGGAAATGATTCATACAGGGAGCTTGATTCACGATGATCTTCCTGCCATGGATGATGACGATTACCGTCGGGGGCGCTTGACAAATCACAAGAAATTTGGCGAAGCGATGGCAATATTGGCAGGTGATGCCTTGTTCCTAGATCCCTATGCCTTAATAGCGCAGGCGGATTTGCCAAGTCAGATCAAGGTGGACCTGATTGCCAACTTATCCCTTGCTTCAGGAAGTCTAGGCATGGTAGCAGGTCAGGTTTTAGATATGGAAGGCGAACACCAGCACTTGTCCTTGGAAGAACTCCAGACCATTCATGCCAATAAAACTGGAAAATTACTAGCCTATCCTTTCCAAGCCGCCGCTATCATAGCAGAATTAGCGCCAGAAATCCAAGCAAAATTGAAAGCGGTTGGTGAATTGATTGGACTGGCCTTTCAAGTTCGTGATGATGTGCTGGATGTGACCGCTAGTTTTGAGGAAATCGGCAAGACTCCACAAAAGGATTTGCAGGCAGAAAAGTCAACCTATCCTGCCTTGTTAGGCTTGGAGGAGGCGACTGCCTTTTGTAACCAAACTTTGGATCAAGCCGAGGCTAAATTAGAAGAAATTGCCCAGCAAGTTCCCTTTGAAACAGAATCGATTGTGAAAGTAGTAGAAAGTTTGAGAATCAATGGCTAAGGAAAGAGTGGATGTACTAGCTTATAAACAGGGCTTGTTTGAAACGCGAGAACAGGCCAAGCGCGGTGTCATGGCTGGACTAGTCGTAGCAGTCCTTAATGGAGAACGCTTTGACAAGCCAGGAGAGAAAATTCCAGATGATACTGAGCTAAAACTCAAGGGTGAAAAACTCAAGTATGTCAGTCGAGGTGGTCTAAAACTAGAGAAGGCCTTGCAGGTCTTTGATTTGTCAGTCGAGGGAGCAACCACGATTGATATTGGGGCTTCCACTGGGGGATTTACTGACGTCATGTTGCAAAATGGTGCTGAGTTAGTCTTTGCAGTCGATGTTGGCACCAATCAGTTGGCTTGGAAATTGCGCCAAGACCCTCGGGTTGTCAGCATGGAGCAGTTTAATTTTCGTTATGCTGAAAAGACTGATTTTGAGCAGGAACCGAGCTTTGCCAGTATTGATGTGAGTTTTATTTCCCTCAGTCTGATTTTGCCTGCTTTGCACCGCGTCTTGGCTGATCAAGGTCAAATTGTAGCTCTGGTTAAGCCCCAGTTTGAAGCAGGTCGTGAGCAGATTGGGAAAAATGGGATTATTCGTGATGCCAAGGTTCATCAGAATGTCCTTGAATCTGTCACAGCTATGGCAGTTGAGCAAGGTTTTTCAGTGCTTGGATTAGACTATTCACCAATCCAAGGTGGACATGGAAACATCGAATTTCTGGCATATTTGAAAAAGGAAGAGGGAGCAAGTAACCAAGTTGCTCCTGAAATAGAAAAAGTTGTAGAGAGAGCACATAGAGAATTTAAAGATGAATAAAAAAGAGAGACTTGAAAAAATTAGAAGATTTGTTACGGATTATCAAATCGGTACTCAGGAAGAAATCGTTGAGCATTTGAAGGAAGCAGGTATTTCTGCTACGCAAGCCACTGTCTCAAGGGACATCAAAGAGCTTGGTATTGTTAAAATTCCTTTGAAGAATAACACCTATATCTATGAGTTGCCAAAATCAATCGTCAAAAGTTTGCAGTTGGCTGAGGACAATATTGTGAGTTCTGAGTTAATGGGAAATATGATCAACCTTGCTGTCATTCCTGGAAATACTATTTTTGTGAAGAGTCAGTTGGTTGAAGCATTTTCTGAACAGATTTTTAGCTGTCTAGCTGATGATGATTCTATCTTAATTGTAGCTAGAACAGCAGAGGCAGCTGAAGAAATTGTTGAACAAGTCAAAAAATGGTAGGTCAGTATGTTACTTGAAATTTCGATAAAAAACTTTGCCATTATTGAGGCGATTTCACTCAATTTTGAAAAGGGTATGACTGTTTTGACCGGGGAAACGGGTGCTGGAAAGTCTATCATTATCGACGCTATGAATCTCATGTTGGGGGCTCGTGCAACGACAGACGTTATTCGTCACGGTGCGCCAAAAGCAGAGATTGAGGGGCTTTTCTCAGTTGAAAATAGTCGCCTTTTACAGGAACTTTTTGATGAGCAAGGTTTGGAAATGGGTGATGAAATTATCATCCGGCGTGAAATTTTGCAAAACGGTCGTAGTGTTAGTCGCGTGAATGGCCAGATGGTCAATCTTTCTGTCTTGCGTGCTATTGGGCAACACCTTGTGGATATCCATGGTCAGCATGACCAAGAGGAGTTAATGCGTCCTCAACTGCACATCCAGATGTTGGATGAGTTTGGTGATACTGTGTTCTTGGACTTGAAGGAGACCTATCAGACGAGCTTTGATGCCTATCGCAAAATGCGCAAGCAGGTTTTGGAAGTCAAGAAAAACCAGCAGGAACATAAGGCTCGTATTGAGATGTTGGAATTTCAAATGGCAGAGATTGAGGCAGCGAACTTACAGGCTGGTGAAGACTTGGCTCTCAACCAAGAACGAGATAAACTCCTCAATCATAAGAATATTGCGGATACGCTAACCAATGCCTACAGTATGTTGGACAATGAGGAATTCTCCAGTCTTGCTAATGTCCGTTCAGCTATGAATGACATGGAAAGTGTCGAAGAATTTGACCCTGAATACCGTGAAATTTCAAGTTCTCTGTCTGAGACCTACTATGTTTTAGAAGATATTACAAAGCGTTTGGAAGATATTATTGAGGACTTAGATTTTGATGGCAATCGCCTCATGCAGGTTGAGAATCGCTTAGACCTTATAAATACTATTACCCGCAAGTACGGTGGGACTGTGGACGATGTCCTGCTTTATTTTGCCAAGATTACGGATGAGTACAATCTCTTGACTGGAAATAATCTTTCTTCTGAAGACATGGAAGCAGAGCTCAAGAAATTGGAAGTTAATCTTGTCGACTTGGCAGGTCAGCTTGCATCTGCTCGTCATGATTTGGCTCAGCAGCTTGAGGCAGAGATTAAACAAGAACTGCAAGACCTCTATATGGAGAAGGCACAATTTCAGGTTCGCTTTAGCAAGGGCAAATTTAGTCGTGAGGGGAATGAAACGGTCGAGTTTTACATTTCCACCAACCCAGGTGAGGACTTTAAGCCTTTGGTCAAAGTTGCATCTGGTGGGGAATTATCCCGCCTCATGCTAGCTATTAAATCCGCCTTTTCTCGTAAGGAAGGTAAGACCAGTATTGTCTTTGATGAGGTGGATACGGGAGTTTCAGGTCGTGTAGCCCAGGCTATTGCTCAAAAGATTCATAAGATTGGCCAGCATGGTCAGGTTCTTGCTATCTCTCACCTTCCACAAGTGATTGCCATCGCGGATTATCAATTCTTTATTGAGAAGATTAGTGATGAGCATTCTACGGTGTCGACGGTTCGTCTCTTGACTATAGAAGAGCGAGTAGAGGAAGTAGCTAAGATGTTGGCTGGGGAAAATGTAACTGAAGCTGCCCTTACCCAAGCCAGAGAATTATTGCAAACGAGGATGAAATAAATGACAGACTATTATGTAATTGGAGATGTCCATGGAAAAGCAGGTATGCTGGAAGATCTTCTCAAAACATGGGATGGTCAAACTCAGTTGCTCTTTCTAGGGGATTTGATTGACCGTGGTGAAGACAGTCGCCGTGTTCTAGAGATGGTCAAAGACTTGGTCGACAATCAAGGAGCTATTTGTTTATCAGGTAATCATGAGTATATGTTTCTGACTTGGCTCGATGACCCAGAAGAAAGCTATGACCATTATCGTCGCAATGGTGGTGATACAACCATTAACTCAATTTTAGGTCGTCCCTTGGATGCACCAGTTGATGGCGTAGAAGATGCCAAACGGGTTGCGACAGAAGCAGCAGACTTGGTCGAATTTATTCGTCAAATGCCATTTGTAGTAGAGACAGACAAGTATATCTTTGTTCATGCGGGTATTGATTTAACTTTGGATGATTGGCATGAAACTACAGATTACAAGAAAGTCTGGCTCAGAAAACCATTCCACGAAGCCGAAAATCATACTGGGAAAACCATTGTCTTTGGGCATACACCAGTTTATGGCTTACTGAAGCAAGACCGAGGTACAGCTGAGCTTTGGATAACAGAGGATGGCAAGATTGGCATGGATGGAGGAGCTGTCTATGGTGGTGTCCTTCATGGAATCGTCTTTACAGACCAAGGAATGACAGAACACCACTTTATCGAAAATGATGGTTTTGTTGCCGAAGATTAGTACTCCTAGCAGGGTATGGTCTTGTCAAAATGTTAAAAACAATTTATAATTAATAGATACCCTGAAAGGAAGAGCATCATGAACTTAGAAGAATTGAAGAAACGACAGGAGAAGATTCGGAACTTCTCTATTATCGCCCATATTGACCATGGGAAATCAACCCTAGCAGACCGCATTTTGGAAAAGACGGAGACGGTTTCTAGTCGTGAAATGCAAGCCCAACTTCTGGATAGTATGGATCTTGAGCGTGAACGTGGGATTACCATTAAACTCAATGCCATTGAGCTTAATTACACTGCGAAAGATGGTGAGACCTATATTTTCCACTTGATTGACACGCCAGGGCACGTGGACTTTACCTATGAAGTGTCGCGTTCGCTAGCTGCCTGTGAAGGAGCAATTTTGGTGGTTGATGCGGCCCAAGGGATTGAGGCGCAAACTCTTGCTAACGTTTATTTAGCCTTGGATAATGATTTGGAAATTCTGCCTGTCATTAACAAGATTGACCTTCCAGCAGCCGATCCAGAGCGTGTGCGTACAGAGATTGAGGATGTCATCGGACTGGATGCCAGCGAAGCGGTCTTGGCTTCAGCCAAAGCTGGTATTGGTATTGAAGAAATTCTTGAGCAGATTGTTGAAAAAGTGCCAGCTCCAACTGGTGATGTTTCAGCTCCATTAAAAGCCTTAATTTTTGACTCAGTTTATGATGCTTATCGCGGGGTCATCCTCCAAGTGCGTGTTATGGACGGAGTGGTTAAACCTGGCGATAAAATTCAACTCATGAGCAATGGAAAGACCTTTGATGTGACTGAGGTCGGAATTTTTACACCGAAAGCAGTTGGTCGTGATTTCCTAGCGACAGGTGACGTTGGTTATATTGCGGCTTCTATCAAGACGGTTCAAGACACTCGTGTGGGTGATACAGTTACTCTAGCAAGTAATCCTGCAGCAGAACCACTAGACGGCTACAAGCAAATGAACCCCATGGTCTTTGCAGGTCTTTATCCAATCGAGTCAAACAAGTACAATGACCTACGTGAAGCCCTAGAAAAATTGCAGCTCAACGATGCCAGCTTGCAGTTTGAGCCAGAAACATCTCAGGCTCTTGGATTTGGTTTCCGTTGTGGATTCCTTGGACTTCTCCATATGGATGTTATCCAAGAGCGTTTAGAGCGCGAGTTCAATATTGACCTCATCATGACAGCTCCGTCTGTTATCTATAAGGTTAACCAAACTGATGGTGAATCTATGGATGTGTCTAACCCCTCTGAATTTCCAGATCCAACTAAGATTGTGACCATTGAAGAACCGTATGTCAAGGCGCAAATCATGGTACCGCAGGAGTTTGTCGGAGCAGTTATGGAACTAGCTCAGCGCAAGCGTGGGGATTTTGTGACCATGGACTATATTGATGATAATCGTGTCAATGTTATCTATCAAATTCCGCTTGCTGAAATTGTCTTTGACTTCTTTGATAAGCTTAAGTCTTCGACGCGTGGTTATGCAAGCTTTGACTACGAATTGTCAGAGTACCGCCCATCTAAACTGGTCAAAATGGATATCCTTCTCAATGGAGACAAGGTGGACGCCCTAAGCTTTATCGTTCACAAGGATTTTGCCTACGAACGTGGGAAACTCATCGTGGATAAGCTCAAGAAAATCATCCCTCGTCAACAATTTGAGGTACCAATCCAAGCAGCTATTGGGCACAAAATCGTGGCTCGTACTGATATCAAGGCCCTTCGTAAGAACGTACTTGCCAAATGTTATGGTGGTGACGTTTCTCGTAAACGCAAACTCCTTGAAAAACAAAAAGCTGGTAAGAAACGTATGAAAGCTATCGGATCAGTAGAAGTCCCACAAGAAGCCTTCCTTAGCGTCTTGAGCATGGATGAAGAATAGAAATAGAAAATAAAACTCTTGAAGATTTTTCAAGAGTTTTTGCTTTAAATGTGAGCTATAAAATCGGAAGCTAACAGAATAGATCAGGTTAGAATTTGACAGAAGTCCATATTTTTCTTATAATGCAGATGGAGAGGTGGTAGGATGAAAAAATTATTAATTTTAGGTACTATAGTTACTGTTAGTGCTTTTTTAGCTTCATGCTCTAATAAATCGCAAACAGCAACCGAAGAAAGTTCGTCTGCAGTTGTTAGTTCTTCTAGCAGTCAGGAAACGAGTAGCTCTAGCTCTGCTGTTTCTGAAGCGAAAAAGGAAGAGACGCAAATCATCGGCTCGAATGAATATGGATTTGTCAAGGTACCCAAATCATGGGTTCGATTCCATGAAGTAGAAGGTGGAAATGATATACAGTATAGTGATGGAACAGATATCAACATTGTTACGCTAAATACCTTCAAGGCTGAGCAGTTTAATATCAGTGAAGAAGAGTATGCTAAACTGGATGTTGTGACTGTCTCATCTAGTATTTTAACTTCCAAAGAACAAAGCTCTGATTTCAGTAAGGTTTGGGGCTCCAAATCGACCATTGGAGGTTATGAAGCCTATGTTGTCAATGCAATTGCTAAATCAGGGAAATACCTCGTTACCTGGGTTTTCCGATCAAATGATGGTAAAATCCGCTATGTTTCACTTGAAGGGGATGGGGAAACTTTAAAAACAATCTTACCGATGGTTGAAAGTAGCTGGTCAACTACTAAATCTGAATAAATGAAAAAAGAAGATCCTTGGTCTTCTTTTTATTTTTTTTAACGAATAGATAGATGAGTAGAAAAAGAAATGGAGTTGTATATGAAGATCACAAACTATGAGATTTACAAATTGAGAAAAGCTGGGCTGAGCAATCAACAAATTTTAACTGTACTTGAATATGACGAGACTGTAGATCAGGAGCTCTTGCTAGGTGATATTGCGGAACTATCGGGGTGCCGTAATCCTGCAGTCTTTATGGAACGCTATTTCCAGATAGATGATGCACAGTTGGAGAAGGAGTTTCAGAAATTTCCATCCTTCTCGATTCTTGATGACTGTTATCCTTGGGATCTGAGTGAGATTTATGATGCTCCAGCACTCTTGTTTTATAAAGGAAATCTGGACTTGTTGAAGTTTCCGAAGGTTGCTGTTGTGGGGAGTCGTTCATGTTCAAGTCAGGGAGCAAAGTCGGTCCAGAAAGTCATTCAAGGTTTGGAAAACGAGTTAATTGTGGTCAGTGGTTTGGCCAAAGGGATTGATACGGCTGCCCATATGGCTGCACTCCAGAATGGAGGAAGAACGATTGCCGTCATTGGAACAGGCTTGGATGTTTTTTATCCCCGAGCCAATAAACGTTTGCAGGAACACATTGGTAATCACCATTTGGTACTTAGCGAGTACGGACCTGGTGAGGAACCCTTGAAATTTCACTTTCCAGCTCGTAATCGCATCATTGCAGGATTGTGTCGTGGAGTTATTGTAGCAGAGGCAAGGATGCGTTCAGGAAGTCTCATTACCTGTGAACGTGCTATGGAAGAAGGACGCGATGTTTTTGCTATTCCAGGAAACATTTTAGATGGCCATTCAGATGGCTGTCACCACCTGATTCAAGAGGGAGCAAAGCTGATTAGTAGCGGTCAAGATGTGTTGGCTGAGTTTGAATTTTAAGGAGAAATTTGTTCACTCAGATAAACTTTTCTTCTATATATAGGACTTAGGTCTTGACAGCTATAGAAAAATGGTTTACACTTTATAAAGTTTATTACTTTGAAAAGGTGTGATAGTGTGGCTACGGCAACAAAGAAGAAAAAATCAACAGTTAAAAAAAATCTAGTCATCGTGGAGTCGCCTGCCAAGGCGAAAACGATTGAGAAATATCTAGGCAGAAATTACAAAGTTTTAGCCAGTGTCGGGCATATCCGTGATTTGAAAAAATCCAGTATGTCAGTCGACATTAAAAATAACTATGAACCACAGTATATCAATATCCGAGGAAAAGGTCCTCTCATCAATGACTTAAAAAAAGAAGCTAAAAAGGCCAATAAAGTCTTTCTGGCGAGTGACCCGGACCGTGAAGGAGAAGCAATTTCCTGGCATTTGGCTCACATTCTCAACTTGGATGAAAATGATGCCAACCGTGTAGTCTTTAATGAAATCACCAAAGACGCAGTAAAAAATGCCTTTAAAGAACCTCGTAAGATTGATATGGACTTGGTCGACGCCCAACAAGCTCGTCGAGTCTTAGACCGCTTGGTAGGGTATTCGATTTCGCCTATTTTGTGGAAAAAGGTCAAGAAGGGCTTATCAGCAGGGCGTGTGCAGTCGGTTGCTCTTAAACTCATCATTGACCGTGAAAATGAAATCAATGCCTTCCAACCAGAAGAATACTGGACAATTGATGGTGTCTTTAAGAAGGGAACCAAACAATTTCAGGCTTCTTTTTATGGTATGAATGGCAAAAAGATGAAATTGACTACCAACGAAGAAGTCAAAGAAGTCTTGTCCCATTTGACTAGTAAAGATTTTACAGTAGACCAGGTAGATAAGAAAGAACGCAAACGCAATGCGCCCCTACCTTATACGACCTCAACCATGCAGATGGATGCGGCTAACAAAATTAATTTCCGTACTCGAAAGACTATGATGGTGGCTCAACAGCTCTATGAAGGGATCAATATCGGATCGGGCGTGCAAGGTTTGATTACCTATATGCGTACTGACTCGACTCGTATCAGTCCTGTGGCTCAGAACGAAGCTGCAAGCTACATTAACGACCGTTTTGGTAGCAAGTATTCCAAGCATGGTAGCAAGGTCAAGAATGCCTCAGGTGCTCAAGATGCCCACGAAGCCATTCGCCCATCTAGTGTCTTTAACACACCAGAAAGCATCGCTAAGTACTTGGACAAAGACCAGCTCAAGCTCTATACTCTTATCTGGAACCGTTTTGTGGCTAGCCAGATGACAGGCGCTATCTTTGATACCATGGCTGTTAAGCTTTCTCAAAATGGGGTTCAGTTTGCGGCAAATGGTAGTCAAGTTAAGTTTGATGGGTATCTTGCTATTTATAATGACTCTGACAAGAACAAAATGTTGCCAGATATGGCTGTTGGAGATGTGGTCAAGCAGGTCAATAGCAAGCCAGAACAACATTTCACTCAACCGCCAGCTCGCTATTCAGAAGCGACTCTTATCAAGACCTTGGAAGAAAATGGTGTTGGACGTCCTTCAACTTACGCTCCGACCATTGAAACTATCCAAAAACGTTACTACGTTCGTCTGGCAGCCAAACGTTTTGAACCAACAGAGTTGGGAGAAATTGTCAATAAACTCATCGTTGAATATTTCCCAGATATCGTAAACGTGACCTTCACAGCTGAAATGGAAGGAAAACTGGATGATGTCGAAGTTGGTAAAGAGCAGTGGCAACGGGTTATTGACGAATTTTATAAACCATTCTCCAAAGAAGTAGCCAAGGCTGAATCCGAAATGGAAAAAATCCAGATCAAGGATGAGCCAGCTGGGTTTGACTGTGAAGTTTGTGGCAGTCCAATGGTGATTAAGCTCGGTCGTTTTGGTAAATTCTATGCTTGTAGTAATTTCCCAGACTGCCGTCATACTCAGGCAATTGTCAAAGAGATTGGAGTCGAGTGTCCAAGCTGTCATCAAGGACAAATCATCGAACGCAAAACCAAGCGCAATCGTATCTTCTATGGTTGCAATCGTTACCCAGAATGTGAGTTTACTTCCTGGGACAAACCAATTGGCCGTGACTGTCCAAAATGCGGACACTTCCTTGTGGAGAAAAAAGTCCGTGGTGGTGGTAAGCAGGTTGTATGTAGTAATGGCGACTACGAAGAGGAAAAAATTAAATAAAATGCAGAGCCCTGAAAATGAATTTCAGGCTCTTTTTTGTTGAGGCTTGACAAATTTCCCCCTTGTATGCGAAACTAGAGGAAGAGTAATTTATCTAGGAGAAATCATGCGTCTCATTTACCTCAGTATTGGCTTTATTTCACTGGCTTTAGCTGTTATTGGAGTTGTCCTACCACTTTTACCAACAACTCCCTTTCTTTTGTTAGCTATCGCTTGCTTTTCAAAATCTTCTAAGCGTTTTGAAGATTGGCTTTATCATACAAAGCTTTATCAGACTTATGTAGCTGATTTTCGGGAAACCAAGTCAATCGCGCGAGAACGTAAGAAAAAAATCATCGTATCTATCTATATCTTGATGGGGATTTCTATTTATGTTGCCCCTCTTTTACCAGTCAAAATTGGTCTGGGAGCCTTGACTGTCTTTATCACCTACTATCTCTTTAAAGTCATTCCTGACAAAGAATAGATAAAAATAGTAGTTATTTGCCTTGATAAAAATGAAAGTATATTTAAAATAATATGATATAATAAATTTAAAGAAAACATCAAGGAGAATCAAATGATTTACGAATTTTGTGCTGAAAATGTGACCTTGCTTGAAAAAGCGATGCAGGCTGGAGCTCGTCGAATCGAACTTTGTGACAATCTAGCAGTGGGAGGAACAACACCTAGCTATGGAGTAACCAAGGCAGCGGTTGAACTGGCAGCTAACTACGACACCACTATCATGACTATGATTCGTCCCCGTGGTGGCGACTTTGTCTATACTGATCCTGAAATAGAGATCATGCTAGAAGATATTCGTTTGACTGCGCAAGCTGGAAGCCAAGGTGTTGTATTTGGTGCTTTAACTGCTGATAAGAAGTTGGATAAGACTAATCTTGAGAAGTTGATTGCCGCATCTAAAGGAATGGAAATTGTCTTTCACATGGCCTTTGATGAATTGAGTGATGAAGACCAGTTGGAAGCCATTGACTGGCTCAGCCAAGCCGGTGTCACTCGTATCTTGACTCGTGCTGGTCTATCTGGCGACTCGCTAGAAAAACGTTTTGATCACTATCACAGAATTCTAGAACATGCTGCTGGTAAAATTGAAATTCTACCAGGTGGGGGAATTGACTTGGACAACCGCCAAATCTTTATCGACCAGCTACGCGTGACACAATTACATGGGACTAAGGTTGTCTTTTAAAAAATAGAAAGGAACTGCTAGCTTTTGGTAGCAGTTTTCACTTATGTTTGAAATTTTTAAATCTTACCAGTTTAATCAAGAAAAAGCCAGTGTCTACGGTTTTATAGAAAATGAGGGAGTCTGGACCTACAGTTTCCAGATTTTAGATGGAGACTTTGTCATGACTGTGTCCATCACAACGGATAATGTGAGCTTTCAAGTTTTTGATCAGGAGACTGGTGACCTCTATCCTCAAGTACATATGGAAAGCATGAGAGGGACTTTTGTCGGATGTGTTCGTCAAGCTTGTTTGGAGATTCTCTATCAGGTTCGTCAGTCCTGTTTTGACGTGCAAGATTTTATCTGTCCCCAGACCAAGCGTATCATGGCTCAGGTTCAGAAAAAATATGGCAATCAGTTGGAATATCTATGGGAAAAATCACCTGATACAGCAGTATTACGTCATGAAGACAGTAAAAAGTGGTATGCTGTTATGATGAGAATCCCATGGGATAAGCTGGAAAAGGGGAGAGAAGGGCTAGTCGAAGCAGTCAACCTCAAACACGATCAAGTAGCTGATTTACTTTCACAAAAAGGCATTTATCCTGCCTTTCATATGAACAAACGCTACTGGATTAGTCTTGCTCTTGATGATACTTTATCGGATGATGACGTTCTAGATTTGCTAGAAATCAGTTGGAATTTGACATTGAAAAAATAAAGAAATTCCCTTTTATTTTCAAATACTTTCAATTAGCAAAATATTCTTTACTGAAGAAATTTTCAGAAAATAATGGATTTTTTCTTGACAAGTGTTTTTGCCTATGCTAAAATACTAAACAAGATATCAAACGAAGGAGAAAGTCAAACATGAAAACAGCTAAGTTTAATCAATTTGCTTTGTTGTTGAGGTACTCGGGCTAGTGCAAAAGCATTAGTCCTGTTTGGCTTACCAAGCGGGAGTAAATCAACATCTCGCTTGGGCTTCTGAGCGAGATGTTTTTTTAAAACCACATTTGGAAAAGGGGAAATCTTATGCGTAAAGTTGAATTTTTTGATACAAGCCTTCGTGATGGGGAACAAACACCTGGTGTTAACTTCTCAATAAAGGAAAAAGTTTCCATTGCAAGACAGCTGGAGAAATGGGGAATTTCTGTAATTGAAGCTGGTTTTCCGGCTGCTAGTCCAGATTCATTTATAGCTGTTCAAGAAATTGCTAAAGCCATGAAAAAAACAGCAGTGACAGGATTAGCTCGTTCTGTAAAATCTGATATTGATGCTTGTTATGAGGCGCTTAAGGATGCCAAATATCCTCAAATTCATGTCTTTATCGCTACCAGTCCGATTCACCGCAAGTATAAGCTCAATAAAAGCAAGGAAGAGATTTTAGAAGCTATCAAGAAACATGTTTCTTATGCACGTTCTAAGTTTGAAATCGTCGAATTCTCTCCTGAAGATGCGACTAGAACAGAGTTGGATTTCCTCTTGCAAGTCGTTCAAACAGCGGTCGATGCAGGTGCATCTTATATCAATATCCCTGACACAGTTGGCTTTACGACTCCAGAAGAGTTTGCACGTATCTTTGATTACTTGACTGAAAATATTAAATCAGATCATAAAGTTGTCTTTGGTGTTCACTGTCACGATGATCTCGGTATGGCAACTGCAAATACTTTGACAGCAATTAAACACGGTGCTGGACGTGTCCAGGGAACTATTAATGGTATCGGTGAACGCGCAGGTAATGTTGCTCTTGAAGAAGTAGCTGTTGCTTTGAAGATTCGTGAGGATTTCTTCCAAGCAACTAGTGATATTGTTTTGGATGAAACAATGAATACGTCTGAAATGGTTTCTCGCTTTTCTGGTATTCCAGTTCCTAAAAACAAGGCTGTCGTTGGTGGCAATGCCTTCTCTCATGAATCTGGTATTCACCAAGATGGAGTCCTTAAAAATCCTCTCACTTATGAGATCATCACACCTGAATTGGTCGGTGTCAAGAGTAATAGTCTTCCGCTTGGAAAATTGTCAGGTCGCCATGCCTTTGTTGAAAAACTAAGAGAACTGGCCCTAGATTTTACAGAAGAGGATATCAAACCACTCTTCGCTAAGTTCAAGGCACTAGCGGACAAGAAACAAGAAATCACAGATGCAGATATTCGAGCTCTGGTAGCTGGAACCATGGTTGAAAACCCAGAAGGCTTCCACTTTGATGATTTACAACTTCAAACTCATGCAGATAATGACATTGAAGCTCTCGTTAGCCTGGCCAATATGGATGGTGAGAAAGTCGAATTTAATGCAACAGGGCAAGGCTCTGTTGAAGCGATCTTTAACGCTATCGATAAGTTCTTTAACCAATCTGTTCGTTTGGTGTCCTATACTATTGACGCGGTGACAGATGGAATTGATGCCCAGGCTCGGGTCTTGGTCACTGTTGAAAACAGAGATACAGAGACTATCTTTAACGCAGCAGGTCTTGATTTCGATGTACTGAAAGCTTCGGCTATTGCCTACATCAATGCCAATACCTTTGTTCAAAAAGAGAATGCAGGTGAGATGGGGCGCAGCGTTTCCTACCGAGACATGCCTAGTGTGTAAAGGAGAAGGCTATGACAAAGAAAATAGTAGCTCTAGCAGGGGATGGAATCGGTCCAGAAATTATGGAAGCTGGTTTAGCGGTTCTGGAAGCTCTAGCTTCAAAAACAGGTTTTGACTATGAGATAGACAGACGCCCCTTTGGAGGTGCAGGTATTGATGCTGCAGGGCATCCCTTACCTGATGCGACCCTCAAGGCAAGTAGAGAAGCAGATGCTATTCTCCTTGCAGCTATCGGTAGTCCCCAGTATGATAGGGCAGCGATTCGGCCTGAACAAGGCTTGCTAGCTCTTCGTAAGGAACTCAATCTCTATGCCAATATTCGACCTGTAAAAATCTTTGACAGTCTTAAGCATTTGTCACCTCTCAAACCTGAACGAATTGCTGGTGTAGACTTTGTCGTGGTGCGTGAGTTGACAGGTGGAATTTACTTTGGAGATCATATCCTTGAAGAGCGAAAAGCGCGTGATATCAACGACTATAGCTATGAGGAAGTAGAGCGGATTATTCGCAAGGCATTTGAAATCGCAAGAAGTCGGAGAAAAATCGTTACTAGTATCGATAAGCAAAATGTTCTAGCGACATCAAAACTCTGGCGCAGAGTAGCTGAGGAAGTCGCGCAAGATTTTCCAGATGTAACCTTGGAGCACCAGTTGGTGGACTCAGCTGCCATGCTCATGATTACCAATCCTGCTAAGTTCGATGTCATCGTGACAGAGAATCTTTTCGGAGATATCTTATCTGATGAATCAAGCGTTCTATCTGGCACGCTTGGAGTCATGCCATCAGCCAGTCATTCTGAAAATGGACCAAGTCTCTATGAGCCCATTCACGGTTCAGCTCCTGATATTGCAGGTCAAGGAATTGCCAATCCTATTTCTATGATTTTGTCAGTTGCCATGATGTTGAGAGATAGTTTCGGACGTTATGAGGATGCAGAGCGTATCGAACATGCTGTTGAAGCTAGTTTAGCGGCTGGCATTTTAACAAGAGATATTGGAGGACCGGCTTCGACCAAGGAAATGACAGAAGCCATCATTGAAAGATTATGAAGATAAATGAAGGAATCACGCTTGCCTTCTTGATTTGGAATTTGCTGATTTTCTTGATTTATGGCATTGACAAATCCAAGGCAAGAAGAGGTGCTTGGCGCGTCCCAGAGAAAATCTTACTCATTTTAGCCTTTACTTGTGGTGGTTTTGGTGCCTGGTTGGCAGGAATCACCTTTCACCACAAGACTAGAAAATGGTATTTTAAAACAGTTTGGTTTCTCGGGATGGTGACCACACTAGTAGCCTTATATTTTATTTGGAGGTAATGAATGGCAGGAAAATCAATTTTTGATAAATTATGGGACCGTCATGTTATCACAGGAGAAGAAGGGCAGCCCCAACTCATGTATGTGGATCAGCACTATATTCATGAAGTGACCAGTCCCCAAGCTTTTCAAGGATTACGAGATGCAGGTCGCAGATTGAGACGGCCAGACTTGACATTTGGAACCTTTGATCACAATGTACCAACGGTCAATATCTACGATATTCGAGATGTGATTTCTAAGGCTCAAATTGATAAGCTTGCTGAAAATGTTGAGGAGTTTGGGATTGAACATGCTGCCCACGGTTCTGAAAAGCAGGGCATCGTTCACATGGTTGGTCCAGAAACAGGACGGACGCAACCAGGAAAATTCATCGTCTGTGGAGATAGCCACACAGCTACCCACGGAGCTTTCGGAGCTATCGCCTTTGGGATTGGGACCAGTGAGGTTGAGCATGTCTTTGCTACCCAGACACTCTGGCAAGTTAAACCCAAGAAAATGCTGGTAGAATTCACTGGTGTTCCTCAAAAAGGAGTTTATTCTAAGGATTACATTCTCGCCTTAATTGCCAAGTATGGCGTTGCTTGTGGTGTTGGCTATGTGGTGGAATATCGTGGGCAAGCGATTGATGCTCTGACCATGGAAGAGCGAATGACCATCTGCAATATGTCCATCGAGTTTGGTTCGAAGATGGGAATCATGAATCCAGATCAGACTACCTATGACTATCTCAAGGGACGGGAATGCGTTCCCGAAGCTTTCGAGGAGGCTGTTGCTGACTGGAAGACGCTTGTCAGCGATGAGGATGCTGTTTATGATAAGGTTATCCAGATGGATGTCTCAGACTTGGCTCCTATGGTGACCTGGGGAACCAATCCTGCTATGGGCGTTGACTTTGACAGTAGCTTCCCAGAAATTAAGGATATGAATGATGAACGAGCTTATCATTACATGAACTTGGAACCTGGTCAAAAGCCAGAGGATATTGAGCTAGGCTATATCTTTATCGGGTCTTGTACCAATGCTCGACTCAGTGACTTGCAACTGGCTGCGCGATTTGTCAAAGGGAAGAAAATTGCTCCCAATCTAACAGCAATTGTAGTTCCGGGCTCTCGTCCTGTGAAACGAGCTGCTGAGAAGTTGGGCTTGGACAAAGTCTTTCTAGATGCTGGTTTTGAGTGGAGAGACCCAGGTTGCTCCATGTGTCTAGGGATGAATCCCGACAAGGTACCTGATGGCGTCCATTGTGCTTCAACCAGTAACCGCAACTTTGAAGATAGACAGGGATTTGGTGCTAAGACCCATCTCTGCAGTCCAGCCATGGCAGCTGCAGCGGCTATCGCAGGGCGCTTCGTAGATGTTCGGAAAATGCCAGAGGCCCAGTAAGGAGAGGATATGGAGAAATTTACAGTTTATACGGGAACGACCGTTCCTCTCATGAATGATAATATCGACACCGACCAAATCCTTCCCAAGCAGTTTCTCAAGTTAATTGATAAGAAAGGCTTTGGTAAGTACCTTATGTACGCTTGGCGTTATCTGGACGACAAGTATACTGAGGACCCAGACTTTGTCTTTAACCGACCAGAATACCGAAAAGCTAGTATTCTCATCTCAGGGGACAACTTTGGCGCAGGATCGTCCAGAGAACACGCAGCTTGGGCTCTAGCTGACTATGGTTTTAAAGTCGTGATTGCAGGATCTTTCGGGGACATTCATTATAATAATGAACTCAATAATGGTATGTTGCCTATTGTTCAGCCTAGAGAGGTTAGAGAAAAATTAGCCAAGCTACAAGCAAGCGACCGGGTAACTGTGGACTTGGAACAACAAAAAATCATTTCACCAGTTGGAGAATTCGCTTTCGAAATAGATAGCGAGTGGAAACACAAGCTCTTAAATGGTTTGGATGATATCAGTATTACTTTGCAGTATGAAGATTTGATTGCTGCCTATGAAAAACAACGTCCAGCCTACTGGCAGGATTAGAAAAATAGAAAAGGACATATAGAACTATGACAAAACACATTCAATGGAACGGAACACTTTCTCAAGAAGGCTATGACATTTTAAAAGGTGAGGGCGGATGTATTGTTTGTCCTACAAAAGTTGGTTACATTATCATGACGAGCGACAAGGCAGGACTTGAGCGTAAGTTCGCAGCCAAAGAACGTAACCGTAACAAACCAGGTGTCGTTCTCTGTGGTAGCATGGATGAGCTTCGAGCTTTAGCACAACTCAACTCAGAAATTGAAGCCTTCTATCAAAAACATTGGGACGAAGACATTCTACTTGGTTGTATCCTTCCATGGAAACCAGAAGCTTTTGAAAAACTCAAAGCATATGGTGATGGCCGTGAAGAACTTATGACTGACGTTCGTGGTACTAGCTGTTTTGTCATTAAATTTGGTAAAGCTGGTGAACAACTGGCTGCTAAACTTTGGGAAGAAGGTAAAATGGTCTACGCCTCATCAGCTAACCCATCTGGAAAAGGAAACCGCGGTAAGGTGGAAGGTATCGGAGAACGTATAGAAGGAGCAGTGGACCTTGTCATCGAGGCAGACGACTATGTGGCATCTATCCAACCTGATAAAACGATTGAAACGCGCTACGAGCAAGGTGTGATGGTGTCTATGGTTGATAAAGATGGTAAGCTCATCCCAGAACAAGGAGGAGACCGTTCAATCTCACCAGCTCCAGTTGTTATCCGCAAAGGGCTTGACATTGATAAAATCATGATGCACCTGTCAGATACCTTTAACTCATGGGACTACCGTCAGGGTGAGTATTATTAATATTGAAAAGAAGTCTAGTGTTAAGAGACATTGAAGCTCCTAACGCTGGGCTTTTTGTTTAGAATTTCTTTTCTTTT
Source organism: Streptococcus oralis (assembly GCF_002386345.1). NCBI lineage: Bacteria > Bacillati > Bacillota > Bacilli > Lactobacillales > Streptococcaceae > Streptococcus > Streptococcus oralis. The sequence continues at coordinate 789,106 of NZ_CP023507.1, forward strand.
TTTATAGGATATGATATGCTAGAGATGAACTATATATTAATAGGACTTACTTGTGAAAGTAAAAAGGAGTATTCAAATGAACAGTGAACAAAATAACTATTTTTTTGTTGGTACAAAATTTGGTGATGATGATTATCTTGAATATTTTATGAAAGAAGGAAAGTGGGAATTAGGATGGCATAATAACGAGGAAAATAAACAGTATCAAAGAATGTTAAAGTTGTTTAATAAAATTAAACCAGGTGACGTTTTATTTGCTAAATCCACATATGTCAAAAAGAAGAATGTACCTTTTGTAAAGAAAGATGATTTAAAGGTTTCTGTGATGAAAATTCGTGGAATGGCGACTGTTAAAGAGGTTTTAGATGATGGGCATACCATTATTGTTGATTGGAAAAAAGAGTATATAGAGAGGGAGTGGTTTTTCTTTACGGGGCAAGAAACAATATGGTTTCCATCAGATATTAAGTATCGAACTAAAGAGACTAACCAGTTAATAAAATTTGCTGCAAGTGATGAAATCATAATTCAAGACTATGACTATTTTTTGAATCATCCTAATTGGAAAAAGTATAAAAAATTAGAAAGTGAAACTATGTTAAGGAATGATTTTTTATTTAATTATAGTGGTATATTAAAAAAATCCAAAAACCTCATCCTCCGCGGTGCTCCTGGCACAGGAAAAACTTATCTTGCTAAAGAAATTGCCAAAGAATTAACGGGTGGCAACGAAGACCAAATCGAATTTGTACAGTTTCACCCTTCCTATGATTATACGGATTTTGTAGAGGGGTTGAGACCAATCCTGGTAAATGATGGACAGATTAACTTTGGCTTGCAGGACGGCATTTTTAAGAAATTTTGTCAGAAGGCTAAAGAAGCTCAAAAAACTGGAGGCCAAGATAATTTTGAGGAAGCGTGGGGTAAGCTAACGGATGCTATCAATGAAAAGCAAGGACAATACCTCTTCCCTCGTAGTTCTGTTCCAGCCAGTTTAAATAGTCAAGGGAATGTGAAGTTTGATTCTCCTGTTGCTACCAAAGAAAAAGTGTATCTTTTGTATAAGGGTGAAGATACTAATTTAAAGTACGAAACTTATCAAAAAATTGTTTTGGATCACATGAAAGAAAGTTATGGATTATGCGATTATGTATCTCCAACGATTGACACTGACAAGAAATTCGTCTTCATCATTGATGAAATCAATCGTGGAGAGATTTCTAAGATTTTTGGTGAACTCTTTTTCTCTATCGACCCTGGTTATCGTGGCGAAAGGGGGAGTGTTTCCACCCAGTATGCTAATTTACATGAGACGGATGACAAGTTTTATATTCCTGAGAATGTCTACATCATCGGAACAATGAATGATATTGACCGTTCAGTAGATACCTTTGATTTTGCTATGCGTCGTCGTTTCCGTTTTGTTGAAGTTACTGCTGAAAGCCAAGTTGCTATGTTGGATAAAGAACTAGATATCCATGCAGAAGAAGCAAAACTTCGTTTAAGAAATTTGAACGCTGCTATCGAGAACGTTCAGGAGCTAAACAGTCATTATCATATCGGTCCAAGTTATTTCCTTAAGTTGAAGGATGTAGACTTTGACTATGAAATACTCTGGTCAGATTACCTCAAACCTCTTTTGGAAGATTACTTACGAGGTTCTTATGAAGAATCTGAAACTCTTGCAACATTGAAAAAAGCATTTAATCTGACAAATAAAGAGCAAACAGTTCAGCAAGATACTGGTGATGATAATGCGGATAACTGATAATCAGCATAGAATTGCTAGAGAAGATTTTGTCGCAGAATTTCCCAACCTAAGTCAAGCCCTTCTTGATAGAACACTAGATAACCTATCTCGAGAGGACAATATTTTTATTTTCCCAAATGATTTGATGAATTCTCCTGATTTAGACAAGGACCAAAAGATTTTGGAAACAGTTAATCAGGAAATCAAGACAGGGAACGTGATTGGTTTTCTTGGATATGGTCAGGAAAGATTAACGATTTCCTCTCGTTTTTCTGATAAAAGTAACGACCATTTTTTGCATTATCTTTTACAAAAGGTACTTCATATCAATCTGACTAGTTTGGATGTTGGAATATCTCCCGAAGATAAGCTCTATCAGCTTTTGATTTACCTCTTTCCCAAATATCTGCAAGCTGCTCTCCGAAAAGGTCTTTATAAGGAATATCAGCAATTTTTCCATAACGATAGTCATGTGAAGGGAGTGATAGATGTTGGAAATCATCTTAAAAGAAATGTTCCTTTTATGGGAAATATTGCCTATACAACAAGAGAGTTCACCTATGATAATCCCCTCATGCAGTTGATTCGGCATACGATTGAGTACATAAAGACTCAAAAAAGTTTTGGAACACTACTCGATAGTAATCGTGAAAATATGGCAGAAATCGTGCGAGTAACCCCATCTTATAAACTAGCTGATCGTGCTAAGATTATTCGGGGGAATCAATCTAAACCTATACGTCATGCATACTTTCACGAGTACAGAAAGTTACAAGAACTTTGTCTGATGATTCTAAGCCAAGAAAAGCACGGTTTAGGGTATCATGAACAAAAAATCCATGGTATTCTTTTTGATGTTTCCTGGCTCTGGGAAGAGTATATTTACACCCTGTTGCCAAAAGATTTCATACATCCACGAAATAAGGATAAGACGGACGGAATTTCAGTATTTTCTAATCGTGAAAGAAAAGTATTTCCAGATTTTTATCATAAAGAGTTAAAAATAGTTCTAGATGCTAAATATAAAAAACTTGAAGATACTGAAAAAGGAATCAACCGTGAGGACTTATTCCAGCTGATTTCCTATTCTTATATTTTAAAAGCTGAGAAAGCTGGATTGATTTTTCCTAGTATAGAGCGATCAGTAAATAGTGAGATAGGAGAAGTAGTGGGGTACGGAGTCTTGCTTAAAAAGTGGTCTATCCAAATTCCTCAGAATGCTTCATCTTATAATGAATTTTGTGAAATGATGGAAAGCTCCGAAGCAATTTTTAAAAGAAATATTGATAAGGAAGTGGGGAGAAACTAATCTCCTCACTTTTTATATTTAAATTATAAAAACCGAACATTATTGTTTTATAATTGAAATTATTTGACAAAAACTGTACTTTGGTTTATAATAAATCAAGGAAACGTCGCAAAAGGCGTAGGGATGCGCAAGCATAGGTAGGTCATTACAAAAGAAACGAGACATCGATATGTTAAATGAATTTCCAATTTTTGATTACGAAGATATTCAGTTGATCCCAAATAAATGTGTCATTAAAAGCCGTGCAGAAGCAGATACCAGTGTCACACTTGGAAATCACACTTTCAAACTACCTGTTGTACCAGCCAACATGCAGACGATTTTGGATGAGAATGTAGCAGAGCAACTGGCTAAAGGCGGTTACTTTTACATTATGCACCGTTTTGACGAGGCTGGGCGCATTCCTTTTATCAAACGCATGCACGATCAAGGGCTCATTGCTTCCATTTCTGTCGGTGTCAAGGATTACGAGTATGACTTTGTTAGCCGACTCAAGGCTGATGTTCCTGAGTATATCACGATTGACATTGCCCATGGTCATGCGGATAGCGTGATTTCTATGATTCAACATATCAAGAAAGAATTGCCAGATACTTTTGTCATTGCTGGTAACGTAGGAACACCAGAAGCTGTTCGTGAATTGGAAAATGCCGGTGCGGATGCTACTAAGGTTGGAATAGGTCCTGGTAAGGTTTGTATCACAAAGGTAAAGACAGGTTTTGGTACAGGTGGTTGGCAGTTGGCTGCCCTACGCTGGTGTGCAAAGGCTGCGCGTAAACCGATCATCGCTGATGGTGGGATTCGTACTCATGGCGATATTGCTAAGTCTATCCGTTTCGGTGCCAGCATGGTCATGATTGGTTCCCTATTTGCAGGACATATCGAAAGCCCAGGAAAGACGATTGAAGTCGATGGCGAACAGTTCAAAGAATACTATGGTTCAGCTTCTCAATACCAAAAAGGAGCATATAAAAATGTGGAAGGTAAACGCATCTTACTTCCTGCCAAAGGGCATTTGCAAGACACCCTTACTGAGATGGAGCAAGATTTACAAAGTGCTATCTCTTATGCAGGTGGACGCAGGCTTGCTGACCTTAAACACGTTGATTATGTGATCGTGAAAAACTCTATCTGGAATGGAGATGCTTCCCATTAATGGACGCTTAGTCTACCCATAAAAAACTTGTTATTAGAGCAAATTTCTGTTATAATAAAACAAGTTTCCACCCTTAGTGTAATGGATATCACGTAAGATTCCGGTTCTTAAGATGGGGGTTCGATTCCCTCAGGGTGGATGTAAACAGCCTAAGAAAGCCTTAAATAAGGCTTTTTCTTTATCTCGCCTCAAATTTGTCCCTAAAATTGAAAATTTTATTCTAAATAATGCTCAAATCCCCTCTAGTCCCGTTTTAAAGTGACTCGGAGGGCTTTTTTTGATATAATAAAAGAGACTGTTATCAGTTAGAAAGAGGTTGGTATGAAAGAATTACAAACTGTACTAAAGAAGCGTTTTGCAATCGAATTTGCAGATAAAAACTTACTAGAAACGGCCTTTACTCATACGAGTTATGCCAATGAGCACCGCCTCTTAAAAATTTCACACAATGAGCGCTTGGAATTTTTAGGAGACGCTGTTCTGCAATTATTGATTTCAGAATATCTTTATAAAAAATATCCTAAGAAACCAGAGGGAGATTTGTCTAAACTCCGTGCCATGATTGTTCGTGAGGAGAGTTTGGCTGGTTTTGCGCGTGATTGCCAGTTTGATCAGTTTATCAAGCTGGGGAAAGGGGAAGAAAAGTCTGGTGGGCGCAATCGTGACACCATTCTTGGAGATGCCTTTGAAGCCTTTTTGGGTGCTTTGCTTTTGGACAAGGATGTTGCTAGGGTAAAAGAGTTCATCTATCAGGTCATGATTCCCAAGGTTGAAGCAGGTGACTTTGAAATGATTAAGGATTACAAGACACACCTGCAAGAGCTGCTCCAGGTTAATGGCGATGTGGATATTCGCTACCAGGTGACCTCTGAGACGGGGCCTGCCCATGATAAAGTTTTTGATGTAGAAGTTCTTGTTGAGGGCAAGAGTATCGGAAAAGGTCAAGGCCGTTCTAAAAAATTGGCAGAGCAAGAGGCCGCCAAAAATGCAGTTGAGAAAGGGCTGGATTCATGTATTTAAAGGAGATTGAGATTCAGGGATTCAAGTCCTTTGCTGACAAGACCAAGGTCGTCTTTGACCAAGGTGTGACAGCTGTCGTTGGGCCCAATGGTTCTGGGAAATCAAACATCACAGAAAGTCTGCGATGGGCCTTGGGAGAGTCCAGTGTCAAGAGTCTTCGTGGTGGCAAGATGCCAGACGTTATCTTTGCTGGGACTGAAAGTCGTAAACCGCTCAATTATGCCTCTGTTATCGTGACCTTGGACAATGAAGATGGCTTTATCAAGGATGCGGGGCAAGTTATTAAGGTAGAACGCCATATCTATCGTAGTGGTGATAGCGAGTATCGGATTGATGGCAAAAAAGTTCGCTTGCGTGATGTGCACGACCTTTTCTTGGATACAGGTTTGGGACGGGATTCATTCTCTATCATTTCTCAAGGGAAGGTTGAGGAAATTTTTAACTCCAAGCCCGAAGAACGCCGAGCTATTTTTGAAGAAGCTGCTGGGGTTTTAAAATACAAGACTCGTCGAAAAGAAACAGAAAGCAAACTGCAACAAACTCAAGACAATCTCGACCGCTTAGAAGACATTATCTTCGAGTTGGATAATCAAATCAAGCCCCTTGCAAAACAAGCTGAAAATGCTCGTAAGTTTCTTAACTTGGATGGTCAACGCAAGGCGATTTACTTGGATGTACTGGTTGCTCAAATCAAGGAAAACAAGGCTGAACTAGAGCTAACAGAAGAAGAGCTAACGCAGGTTCAGGAACTTTTGACTAGCTATTACCAAAAGCGTGAAGAGTTAGAAGAGGAAAATCAAACTCTTAAAAAGAAACGCCAAGATCTCCAAGCTGAAATGGCTAAAGACCAAGGAAGTTTGATGGATTTGACTAGTTTGATCAGTGACTTAGAGCGAAAACTAGCCCTATCCAAACTGGAATCTGAGCAAGTAGCCCTCAATCAACAAGAGGCACAAACCCGTTTGGCGACTTTGGAAGATAAGAGAAAGGTTTTAAGTAAGGAAAAGGCTGAAAAAGAAGCGAACTTGGAACAGTTAGAGAAAAGTCTAGCTGAAAACAACAAGGAACTCAATCGCCTAGAAGCAGAGTTGTTGGCATTTTCAGATGATCCTGACCAAATGATTGAACTCTTGCGTGAACGTTTTGTGGCGCTTTTACAAGAAGAAGCGGATGTCTCCAACCAACTGACCCGCATCGAGAATGAGTTGGAAAACAGCCGTCAGCTGTCTCAAAAACAAGCTGATCAACTTGAGAAACTGAAAGAACAACTGGCTACAGCTAAAGAAAAGGCCAGTCAACAGCAGGCTGAGCTTGAAACTGCCAAGGAGCAGGTTCAGAAATTATTGGCTGACTACCAAGCTAGTGCCAAGGAGCAAGAGGAGCAGAAAGTTTCTTTCCAAGCCCAGCAGAGCCAACTCTTTGACCGTCTGGACAGTCTCAAAAATAAGCAGGCTCGAGCCCAGAGCTTAGAGAATATCCTTAGAAATCATAGTAATTTTTATGCGGGTGTTAAGAGTGTTCTCCAAGAAAAAGACCGTCTTGGTGGGATCATTGGTGCAGTCAGTGAACATTTGACCTTTGAAGTGCATTATCAAACTGCTTTGGAGATTGCGCTTGGAGCTAGCAGTCAGCATATCATTGTAGAAGATGAAAACGCGGCAACAAAGGCGATTGATTTCCTAAAACGTAACAGAGCTGGTCGTGCAACCTTTCTTCCATTGACGACTATCAAGGCGCGTACGATTTCTAGTCAGAACCAAGATGCTATCGCTGCAAGTCCAGGATTTCTGGGAATGGCAGATGAGTTGGTGTCGTTTGATAAGAGACTAGAAGCCATTTTTAAGAACTTGCTTGCTAAGACGGCTATCTTTGACACAGTAGAACACGCGCGTACGGCAGCTCGTCAAGTTCGCTATCAGGTTCGTGTGGTGACGCTTGATGGGACAGAGTTGCGTACAGGTGGTTCCTACGCGGGGGGTGCCAATCGTCAAAACAACAGTATTTTCATCAAGCCAGAGCTGGAGCAATTACAAAAAGAAATTGCTGAGGAAGAAGCTAACTTGCGGTCAGAAGAAGCGAGTTTGAAGACCTTGCAAGATGAGATGGCGGTATTGACTGAAAGATTAGAAGCTATCAAATCTCAGGGTGAGCAAGCTCGTATTCAGGAGCAAGGCTTGTATCTTGCTTATCAACAAACCAATCAGCAGGTCGAAGAACTGGAAACGCTTTGGAAACTTCAAGAAGAGGAATTAAATCGCCTATCTGAAGGAGATTGGCAAGCGGACAAGGAAAAATGCCAAGAGCGCCTCGCTACTATCGCCAGTGAAAAGCAAAATCTGGAAGCTGAGATTGAAGAGATTAAGTCTAACAAAAACGCTATTCAAGAACGTTATCAAAACTTGCAGGAACAGATTTCTCAAGCGCGCTTGCTTAAGTCCGAACTGCAAGGACAAAAGCGGTACGAAGTGACTGATATTGAACGCCTAGGTAAGGAACTGGATAATCTGGATATCGAGCAAGAGGAGATTCAGCGTCTCCTCCAAGAAAAGGTTGATAATCTTGAGAAAGTGGATACGGATTTGCTAAGTCAGCAGGTGGAAGAGGCCAAAACTCAGAAAACAAACCTCCAACAAGGTTTGATTCGCAAGCAGTTTGAGTTGGATGATATCGAGGGTCAACTGGATGATATTGCCAGCCATTTGGATCAGGCTCGTCAGCAGAATGAGGAGTGGATTCGTAAACAAACACGTGCTGAAGCCAAGAAAGAAAAGGTCAGCGAACGCTTGCGCTATCTACAAGCTCAACTAACAGACCAGTACCAGATCAGCTATAATGAGGCGCTAGAAAAAGCGCATGAACTGGAAAATCTCACTCTGGCAGAGCAAGAGGTTAAGGATTTAGAGAAAGCTATTCGCTCACTCGGTCCAGTCAATTTGGATGCTATTGAACAGTACGAAGAAGTTCACAACCGTCTAGACTTTCTAAATAGCCAACGAGATGATATTTTGTCTGCTAAAAACCTACTTCTTGTGACCATCACAGAGATGAATGATGAGGTTAAGGAACGCTTCAAATCAACCTTTGAGGCTATTCGTGAGTCCTTTAAAGTGACCTTTAGACAGATGTTTGGCGGTGGTCAGGCAGACTTGATATTGACTGAGGGCGATCTTTTAACAGCTGGTGTGGAGATTTCTGTTCAACCACCAGGTAAGAAAATCCAATCTCTCAACCTCATGAGTGGTGGTGAAAAAGCCCTATCTGCTCTGGCTCTGCTCTTCTCAATCATCCGAGTTAAGACCATTCCTTTCGTCATCTTGGATGAGGTAGAGGCTGCGCTGGACGAAGCCAATGTCAAACGTTTTGGGGATTACCTCAACCGCTTTGACAAGGATAGTCAGTTTATCGTCGTGACTCACCGTAAGGGGACCATGGCGGCAGCTGATTCTATCTATGGAGTGACCATGCAAGAATCAGGTGTGTCTAAAATTGTCTCGGTTAAGTTAAAAGACTTAGAAGAAACAGTAGACTAGTTACCAAACGATAGCATCTCTTAGGAGGTGCTATTTTTAAAAACTCATAGCTTGAATTGTCTATCAAGGTCAGTTCAGGCGCAAAAAACGACATTTGGGATTTCCTCTTAGCGAAAAGACTGGCTCTATGATATAATAGTTTCATGATTACAACAGTACCTATTAAGAACGAAAAAGATATTGCAGTACCGGGAAAAACAGTCCTTGTACTAGGTTATTTTGATGGCATCCACAAGGGTCATCAGAAACTTTTTGAAGTGGCCAGTAAGGCTTCGATGAAGGACTATCTGCCAGTTGTCGTGATGACCTTTACAGAATCGCCAAAACTTGCCTTACAACCTTACCAACCTGAGCTCATGCTTCACATCGTTAATCATGAGGAGCGGGAGCACAAGATGAAGTGGCACGGAGTAGAGGCTCTTTTCTTGCTAGACTTTAGTAGCAAATTTGCTAGTTTAACGGGTCAAGAATTCTTTGATACATATGTTAGAGCTTTAAAACCAGCGATTATTGTAGCAGGATTTGACTATACCTTTGGCTCAGATAAGAAAACTGCGGATGAACTGAAGGACTATTTTGATGGAGAGATTATCATTGTTCCTCCAGTTGAGGATGAAAAGGGCAAGATTAGTTCTACACGGATTCGCCAAGCTATTCTTGATGGAGATGTCAAGGAAGTCAATCATCTGCTCGGCACTCCGCTCCCATCTCGTGGAATGGTCGTTCATGGAAATGCTCGTGGGCGGACTATTGGTTATCCAACAGCCAATCTAGTTCTAAGAGACCGAACTTACATGCCAGCAGATGGTGTTTACGTAGTCGATATCGAAGTGCAACGTCAGAGATATCGTGGCATGGCAAGTGTTGGAAAAAATGTTACCTTTGATGGTGAAGAACCACGTTTTGAAGTCAATATTTTCGACTTTTCAGACGATATTTACGGTGAGACAGTTATGGTCTACTGGCTGGACCGTGTCCGAGATATGGTCAAGTTTGACTCCATCGACGAGCTCGTAGACCAACTCCAGAAAGATGAAGAGATTGCTCGGAACTGGAAGGGTGGAGAGTAAGAGTTTGCTATCAATTCGAAAGAGTAGATAGAATGAAATTCATATAATGGACAAAAAAAGTAGCCTACAAAGGCTACTTTTTATTAAAACACGCGATAGACATAAGGATTTTCTGGTTTGTCTACTTTTGTGAAACTCTCAACTTCCAGTGTTGGGAGTTTTTGTTTGAGTTCTTTATGGTAGTGAAGAGTCAGGGTTCCTCTAGCGGTGATCCAAGTATTGTCAGGATACTGGCGTGAGTTTCCCTTAGTTAGGAGTCCATATACACCAGAGTCTGCGATACAGTGGATGATTCCAAAGCGAAAGAGGAACTGGCTATCTGGATGGCTAGGATCGTTATAAACAAAGCCTGTAAACTCGATTTTCTTTCCTTCAAACTCTTGAGGATAGTCATAGAGAACTTCCATGACCTCCAAATAGTTTTCGTCTGTGACTTGAATGGTTTCCTGGGAGAGGTATTTATCAGCTGTTTTCCTCATTTCCTTTTCATAAGCAGATTTGGAAAAATAGGTACTGGTATCGGGTTTGAGATATTGACTGGATGTGCCTTCACTTGCTTGAATGGCTGTATCGATTCCCTCAGCGAGTGGGAAATGATAGCCTTTGGCAGATACGGTTCTCGAGTCCAAACTTACTGTCGGAAAGGCAACTCCAATCAAGAGAGGTAGAGACAGTAAAAGGACGCTGATTTGTCTAGCTCGACGACTTTCCATATGGCTGTGAGAGTTGATTTTCTTAATCCAGATGTAGAATTGGACCAGAGCCAACAGAAGAGAAAGAACCATAGAAATATAGACTAGATAGGAATAGTGGAGGTTAATGTAGTGACTGAGCTTGCCAGATAGTTGCAGATACAGAGTTAGGGAAAAATAACCCAGTAGAATGATAAAACGGATCATAACATCACCCCCATCATGTAAGAATAAAGCAAGACAAGCAGAGTCACGACGCCCATGAATTGCCAGATGAAGCGCGCTTTGAGATAGTGCTTCATCATGAGGAGATTTTTGATATCAAGCATGGGGCCAATGACTAGAAAAGCAAGGACTGGTGCTAGGCCAAAGCTCGAGAGAAGAGAAGCTCCGATAAAGGCGTCCGCCTCGCTACAAAGCGAGAGGAGAAAGGCAAGAAACATGAGCAAGAGAATCGCAAGGAGTGGGCTAGCACTGATAGAGGTCAGAATCCGAGTCGGGACATAGACCTGCACGATAGCTGCAAAGAGACAACCAAAGACCAAATAGCGCCCCATATCGAAAAACTCATCAATAGCCTGTATAAAGACCTGAAAGACTTTTCTAGCGGGACTCAAGTGTGAAAAGTCATGTTCATGGCAAGTGATAGGATTCTCTTTTTGAATAGATTCCTTCAAGAAAAATCCTAGAAAAATACCCAATACCAAAGCAACTACAATGGCTCCCAGAGCTCGCAAGAAGGTAATTTTTAAGGAATTGCCAAAGGCAGAATAAGTAGCGAAAAGAACGATAGGATTGATAATGGGAGCAGTCACCAGAAAAGGAACGGCCGTGTAGCTGGGCACTTTCTTTTCCAGAAAACGATTGATGATGGGAATGATTCCACATTCGCAAGAAGGAAAGAGAAAGCCAATGAAGGTACCAAAAAAGATCCTCCCCCAACGATTGCGAGGGAGAAACTCATAAACTTTATCAGGTGTGATATAGACCTCAATCAATCCCGAAATGAGACTTCCAATCAAGACAAAGGGAAGGGCTTCAATCATGATGGAGAGAAAAATAGCTCCCGCTTGTAATACACTAGGAGGAAGAGATTGGAAAATCATCATCTATTTTTTCTTCTCAACTTTTTCTTTTTTTTCTTTGTCATCTGGGAAACTGACTTGTGTTAAGTCAGGAAGTTTAGCAAATTCTTCAAACATCTTGTCCAAGTCATCGGTTTTTGTAAATTTAACAGCCATGGGCCTACCTCTTTTCTACATTCTACCTCTATTATACTATTATTTTTTGGAAAAGGGATTATTTTGATAATCAAAGATGCAAAAACAGGTAAGGCAAAACAAGAGCAGTTCCTTATGGTATAATAGATTTATGGATAAAAAATATGAAAAAATCTCCCAAGATTTGGGAGTAACCTTAAAGCAAATCGATACCGTTCTAAGTTTGACGGCTGAGGGGGCGACAATTCCCTTTATCGCGCGTTATCGAAAGGACATGACTGGTAGTTTGGATGAGGTGGCGATTAAGGCCATTATCGACCTGGATAAAAGTCTGACTAATCTTAATGACCGCAAGGAAGGTGTCTTAGCTAAGATACAAGAACAAGGCAAACTAACCAAGGAATTGGAAGATGCTATCCTGACAGCTGAGAAATTAGCAGATGTAGAAGAACTCTACCTTCCTTATAAGGAAAAGCGTCGGACCAAGGCAACTATTGCCCGAGAAGCTGGACTCTTTCCTCTTGCTCGCTTGATTTTGCAGAATGTTACTAGCTTAGAGAAAGAAGCTGAGAAGTTTGTCTGTGAAGGATTTGCGACAGTTCAAGAAGCCTTGGCTGGAGCAGTTGATATCTTAGTTGAAGCCTTATCAGAAGATGTGACCTTGCGTTCACTGACCTATCAGGAAGTGTTGAGACACTCTAAAATCACTTCGAAAGTCAAAGATGAGAGTCTTGATGAGAAGCAAGTTTTCCAGATTTATTATGATTTCTCAGAGACAGTTGGCAACATGCAGGGCTATCGCACCTTGGCTCTCAACCGTGGGGAGAAGCTAGGCGTCTTAAAAGTCGGTTTTGAGCACGCGACAGATCGTATTCTTGCTTTCTTTGCTGCCCGTTTCAAGGTGAAAAATACCTATATAGATGAAGTGGTTCAACAGTCAGTTAAGAAAAAGGTCTTGCCTGCTATCGAACGACGTATACGGACAGAATTGACTGAGAAAGCAGAAGAAGGGGCTATCCAACTCTTTTCAGACAATCTGCGCAATCTCCTATTGGTTGCTCCGCTGAAAGGGCGCGTGGTTCTAGGATTTGACCCCGCCTTTCGTACAGGTGCCAAGCTGGCTGTTGTTGATGCAACAGGGAAAATGCTGACGACCCAAGTCATTTATCCAGTAAAACCAGCATCAACTCGTCAAATCGAAGAAGCCAAGAAAGATTTATCGGACTTGATTGGTCAATACGGTGTGGAAATTATTGCTATCGGAAATGGGACGGCCAGTCGGGAAAGTGAAGCCTTTGTGGCGGAAGTTCTGAAAGATTTTCCTGAAGTCAGCTATGTTATCGTCAATGAAAGTGGCGCTTCCGTTTACTCTGCCAGTGAACTTGCTCGTCAGGAGTTTCCAGAATTAACTGTTGAAAAACGCTCTGCTATCTCTATCGCCCGTCGTTTGCAAGATCCCCTCGCTGAATTGGTCAAAATTGATCCCAAGTCAATCGGTGTCGGTCAGTACCAGCATGATGTTAGTCAGAAGAAACTGTCTGAGAGTCTGGACTTTGTCGTGGATACCGTGGTGAACCAAGTCGGTGTCAATGTCAATACAGCCAGCCCAGCACTTCTTTCCCACGTAGCTGGACTCAATAAAACCATTTCTGAAAATATCGTCAAATACCGTGAGGAAGAGGGAAAAATCACTTCACGCGATCAGATTAAGAAGGTTCCTCGTCTGGGTGCCAAGGCTTTTGAACAGGCAGCTGGTTTCCTCCGTATCCCTGAAAGTAGCAATATTCTTGATAATACAGGAGTTCACCCAGAAAACTATGCTGCGGTTAAGGAGCTCTTCAAACGCTTGGATATCAAGGACTTGAATGAAGAAGCACAAAATAAGCTTAAATCCCTATCAGTCAAGGAGATGGCGCAAGAACTGGATCTTGGACCAGAAACGCTTAAAGATATCATTTCCGACCTTCTCAAACCAGGTCGAGATTTCCGTGATTCCTTTGACGCACCTGTACTCCGCCAAGATGTCTTGGATATCAAAGACTTAAAAGTCGGCCAGAAGCTGGAAGGTGTGGTGCGTAATGTCGTTGACTTCGGTGCCTTCGTTGATATCGGGATTCACGAAGACGGCCTCATTCATATTTCTCATATGAGTCGCAAATTTATCAAACATCCCAGCCAAGTGTTGTCTGTTGGAGATTTGGTAACGGTTTGGGTTAAGAAAATCGATACCGAGCGTGAAAAAGTCAATCTGTCGCTCCTCGCTCCAGATGAATCTAACTGAGTACGTTCAGTCTGTTTCACTCGAAGACTTTGGTAGACCTTTTATACACCAAGCCCAGTGGAATTCTCGTCTACGTTCGACAGGTGGGCGATTTTTCCCCAAGGATGGGCATTTGGACTTTAATCCCAAGGTCTATAATGAACTAGGTTTGGAAGTCTTTCGCAAAATCGTGCGCCATGAACTCTGTCACTATCACCTTTATTTTCAGAAAAAAGGATATCGACATAAGGACCGAGATTTTAAAGAACTTTTGAAAGAAGTGGATGGACTGCGCTATGTACCACCCATGAAAACACAATCTCAAAGTGCTTACCTAGTCTATCAGTGCCAATCTTGCCAGCAAAGTTATCAGCGTAAGAGAAGGATTGATACCAAACGCTATCGTTGTGGCGTCTGCCGTGGTAAACTCGTCATCTTAAATCGGCCTAAGGACTGATGTTTGTGAACCTGTTTCATGCTATACTACTTGTAAGAATACCGAAAGAGGAACAAATCATGAATAATAAATTTTATAAAATGAAACGAAATAGTATGGTATCGGGAGTTTTAGCTGGTCTATCAGACAAGTGGAATTTTGATGTGACTCTAGTTCGCTTTCTCTTTGCTATTTTTACCATATCAAATTTTGGGATTGGCGTGATTATCTACATCATCCTAGCCTCTATCCTGCCAACTAAGGAAGAAATCGAAGCAGAAATGTATGGAACAGGACCACGCAAACGCAAGGAAGCCCAAGCCATTGAAGACAATGATGGATGGTTTTGGTGATAATAGTTGAAGCATGAACTTCGTCCAAGAGGACGAAGTTTTTTTAAACTTGTCAAATCAAATCCTGAAATGGTATAATAAATCAGTGAATACAATAATTTAGAGAGATTAATATGGCTAACGAAAATAAAACGTTTGAATTACAAAGTTCTGAAATTGACTTTGACTATGAACAGTTACTTGAAATAGAAAATTCTTTAGAAAATAACCTTAAGGATGTTGTTGAACACATAGAGCAAGTTGATATAGATAGAGAAAAATTACAAAATAATGAATACCTTCAAGAATCTATTGAAAATATAGTTTGGGAACAAGTACAACTTCAACTTGCTGCCCAAATAGGTGAAGAGTTTATTAAAGATAACAACGGTCAAACTCTAGATTTACGAAAAGACGCACATATACAAACTGCTGAAAATTTTGAAAAAGGAAAACTAGCAACTCATAATAGAGATGTCGATTATCAAGAAAGATACGATACTTGGCAAAATAATTTTGTTAAAGATGACTTAGGAAATATTAAAACACACTCAACTCGTTCAGGAAAAATTGTAAATACTTTAACCAAAGATGCGAGAAAACCATTTGACGCAGGACGACCAACAGGTTCAAAAGAAAAAGGAACTCAGATGGATCATACAGTTTCTGCAGGAGAGATTATACGTGATCCAAAGGCAAATGCTTTTTTGACAAAGGAAGAGCAGATTGCTTTTGCAAATAGTAAAGTTAACCTTAACGAAATTAGGAGTGAAGTTAATCAAGCGAAGGGTGATCAATCTACAACTGAATTATTTGATAATCCAAATTCTAAAGGGCAATACGCTAGAGAAGTCCATAATATTAGTTCAAAAGAAGAGAAACAGTTAATTGAGAAAGATAAAGAGGCACGCGAGGAATACGATAGAGTAAGAGATGAAGCTGAGAAGCGAGCTATAAAATCTGGTAAAAAATCACGACGTGACGAGGCTTTAAAAGTTTCAGGAAAAGCTTTTAAAGCAGCTCTTTTACAGTTACTATCAGAATTTTTGCGAGAGTTAATTTCAAAATTTATCTCTTGGCTTAAAGAGACAGAGAGAAACTTATCAACTTTTATTGAAAAGATAAAAGAGGCCATCATTTCATTTGTAAACAACTTATCAAACCACTTATTAAACGTTGGGAAATCAGTGGTTACGATGATAGCTTCTGCGATAGTTGGACCTGTAATTAACACTTTTCTTAAAGCTTGGACATTTATTCACCAAGGTTGGAAGTCATTAAAAGAAGCAATTGATTATCTAAACAATCCAGATAACAAAGAAAAAAGTGTTCAGATAATGATGCTAGAAATCGGTAAAATTGTTGTTGCTGGTTTATCGGCTACTGGGGCAATTGTACTAGGAGAAACTTTAGGAGCTTCTCTCACAGCTAGTTTTCCAGTCCTAGCTGTTTCTATACCACTTTTAGGAACAATCGGCAGTGTTATTGGAACTTTTATGGGAGCGACCTTATCTGGAATTATTGGCGCTTTTGTATTAAAAATGATTGATCAGCAAATTGTCAATAAACAGATTACTGAATTAAGTTCTAAGAAAATTGATCAAAATAATGAAATGTTAGTAATCAAAGATCAATTACTAGATGTAAAGAGCATAAAGCTTCAAGTAGAACAAGATTCTGTTATCAATACTATTAAGGAAAGACACGATATGGCTGCTTCAATAATGAAAGAAAAGCTATCAGATATTTTTGAAGAATCTACAAGAGACGAAAAAAGTGACTTTGATGAGATTGATGCATTATTACAAGATTTACTAGATTAAGGAGATAAATATGGAACAAGAAGTAGTTGAGCAAGAACAGGAAAAATTTGAAATAAACATTAGCAAACATGATTTCGATGAAGCGAAAGAGCATCTGAAAGAGTTTGCTGAACAAAGTCAAGATGAACTGTATTTTGATAAAGTTAGAACTCACGATGATTTCTTCGGTTTTGAGTTTGCTGAACATGGAGTGACAGGAAACGAGTTTAATACGTTAGTTGAACAAACTCAAAATTACATTTCAAAATTTTATGATAATCAACAAACACTTATTGAAGAATTTGGTCAAGTTTATAAAGCTTTAGAAGCGCTGGATAAAGATTATATTCAAGCTATTCTTTCTTCTGTAGCTGCCATTGAACATAACAACAAAAAAATTCTGAAAGAGCAGGCTCGTATTGATAAAACCATAGAGAAACAAAAATTAACATTAGAAGCTCTTAAGCAGTTTAAAGAGAAATTTAACGAAGAAAAAAGTAAAAATTCTATCGTCGAACATGAGGAACGACTTTCTACACTAGATGATAGAATTGTCAACTTAGAGGGCGCTGTTAGTCAGCTTCCTTTGGAACCAGTCTCTCACACTGCTGAGATTGAAGAACTCAGAAGAGAGTTGAAAGAAAGTAAAGAACAAATTCAACTTATTTCCAATCGACTACTTACAGTTTTTATCATATCTGGAGTATCTATTGGAATGTTAATTATTGCTTTACTTTTTATGTTTTTGAGGTAGATTATGACTATATCCCGTGATAAACTAATTGAGAGCGCCAAAAAATTGGATCGACAACTGGGTAATGAGTCGACTTTTCTCACAAAAGTGAATGAGATTATAATTGATCATTCAGACACAAATAAAGTAGCAGATTTATATAAATCTATATATTTATTTCAAAAAGAGAATAAAATAAGCAAGATAAGTCAAACGCTAAAAGAATTATCTGATAATTTAGCTTGTTATTTAGGTTACTCTTATCTTTTTGAAATACTAGGGAAGGAGTTAGGAAAACGTAACAACTCTTCTTTGGATGAATTGATGAAGGAATTAAATCAATTAGTTGGTTTACAAAAAGTTAAAGAGGAAGTTTCGAGGTTAGTTATATATCAAAAGGTTCAGTCCAAAAGAAAAGAGTCTGGGCTAAAAGTACCAAAGAGAACTTTACATATGGCGTTTATGGGGAATCCTGGTACTGGAAAGACGACAGTGGCCAGAATTGTAGGTCGGATGTATTATCAATTAGGCCTTCTTTCAAAGGGGCATTTTACCGAAGTCTCCAGAACAGATTTAATCGCTGGTTATCAAGGTCAAACTGCTTTAAAAGTAAAAAGTGTCATTGAAAAAGCAAAAGGTGGCGTTTTATTCATAGATGAAGCTTATAGTATTACAGAAAATGACAATACGGATTCATATGGACGAGAATGTTTAACAGAATTGACAAAGGCTCTAGAGTATTCAAGAGATGATCTAATTGTTATTGTTGCAGGATATACTGATCCAATGAATCATTTTTTTGAATCGAATCCTGGTCTGAAGTCTCGCTTTAATTATTTTATTAATTTTGAAAATTATTCTTCTACAGAATTGTTAGATATTCTTGAAACTATAGCAAGAAAAGATGACTACCAGATAGACGATAAGTTGAAAGAAATATTATTAAATTATTTTAATGATAAGTTAGAAAGTAATCTTACCAATTTTTCTAACGGTCGTTTTGTTCGAAATCTTTATGAAGATTTAATAATGAATCAAGCAGTTCGAATTGATCAAAGTGAAAATTTGACTTCAAAAGATTTAACCTTGTTGATAAAAGAAGACTTTTCTTTAGAAGAAAACTGTTCTGCTTATATAGAAATATAATTAATTGAAAGAATACATCATCAAATTGTAGCTACATTTCTTACTGATTGATTCAGACTGAATAGTGAATTTTAACCCTTGCATCCGCAAGGGTTTTCTTCTTGCCTTTCTTTTATGGTAAAATATTGATAGCGAAATTGCTTGTTTTTTTTAATCTTACAAAAATGTAAGATTAAAGTCTCTTTTGTAAGGTTAGGTTATGGCAAGACCTCTTTTTTTGAGATAAACTAGACTCATAAAGAACAAAGGAGCAAAACCATGAAAAGAATCTTACATAAGAAAACAAGAAAACCAAGTCAAAAAGATATCGAGCGTGTTCAACTGGGATGCGCTATGATGCAAGCACAGTTTCAATTGATGGGATATTAAGAAGGAGAAAATCATGACACTTTTAGATGTAAAACACGTTCAAAAAATCTATAAAACACGTTTCCAAGGCAACCAAGTAGAAGCCCTTAAGGATATTCACTTTACCGTAGAGAAGGGTGACTACGTTGCCATCATGGGTGAGTCTGGTTCTGGAAAATCAACCCTGCTCAACATCCTAGCTATGCTGGATAAACCAACTCGCGGGCAGGTTTACCTCAACGGAACCGACACAGCCACTATTAAAAATTCACAAGCTTCGAGTTTCCGTCGTGAGAAGTTGGGATTTGTCTTCCAAGATTTTAACTTGCTAGATACCTTGTCTGTTAAGGACAATATATTGCTTCCGTTAGTGTTATCACGAAAACCTATCACAGAGATGATGAAGAAATTGGTAGTGACTGCTGAAAATTTGGGCATCAACCAATTGCAAGAGAAGTACCCTTACGAGATCTCTGGTGGTCAAAAACAGCGGGTAGCAGTAGCACGCGCCATCATCACTGAACCTGAAATTCTTCTTGCGGATGAGCCAACAGGAGCTCTTGACTCCAAGTCATCTGCAGCTCTTCTGGATGTTTTTGATGAAATCAATGAACGTGGCCAAACCATTCTCATGGTAACTCACTCAACGGCAGCAGCCAGCAGGGCCAAGCGCGTTCTCTTTATCAAGGACGGAATTCTTTACAATCAAATCTACCGTGGAGACAAGACAGAACGTCAGATGTTCCAGGAAATCTCTGATACCTTGACTGTCATGGCAAGTGAGGTGAATTAGTATGTTTCGATTGACCAATAAGTTAGCGGTTTCGAACTTAATCAAAAACCGCAAACTCTACTATCCCTTTGCTTTAGCAGTTCTCTTAGCTGTGACCATCACCTATCTCTTTTACTCACTGTCACTTAATCCTAACATTGGTAAGATTCGAGGGGGAGAAACTATCTCTATGACCCTTGCTCTCGGTATGGTAGTTGTTACCATCGCTTCTGGAATTATTGTACTTTATGCCAATAGTTTTGTCATGAAGAACCGCTCCAAGGAGCTGGGTGTATATGGTATGCTGGGGCTTGAAAAGCGCCATTTGATCAGTATGGTTTTTAAGGAGCTTCTTATTTTTGGTTCCTTAACCTTGACAGCTGGTCTCGGTCTAGGAGCTCTCTTTGATAAGCTAATCTTTGCCCTTCTTCTGAAGCTGATGAAAATGAAAGTGGAGCTCGTTTCGACTTTCCAACCAATTGTCTTCATCCTAGTTCTCATCGTCTTTGGAGCTATCTTCCTAGGTCTAATTTTTATCAATGCCTTTCGCATCGCACGCATGAATGCCCTTCAACTCTCTCGTGAAAAAGCCAGTGGTGAGAAAAAAGGACGTTTCTTAGGTCTTCAAACTATACTAGGTTTGATTAGTATGGGAGCTGGCTACTACCTAGCAGTAACAGTTGAAAATCCACTTTCTGCTGTTCTGATTTTCTTTGTAGCAGTCTTGTTGGTAATTTTGGGAACTTATCTTCTCTTCAATGCAGGAATCACAGTTTTCCTACAAATCTTGAAGAAAAACAAGCGTTACTATTACCAACCTAACAACATGATTTCCGTATCCAATCTCATTTTTCGTATGAAGAAAAATGCTGTTGGTCTAGCGACGATTGCTATTCTCTCAACCATGGTCTTGGTGACTATGTCTGCTGCAACGAGTATCTTTAAAGGCTCTGAAACTTTCAAGAAAGTCATGAATCCACATGATTTTGGAATTACAGGGCAGAATGTTGAAAAAGAAGACATAAATAAACTCCTAGACCAGTATGCTAGCGATAAAGGATTGACTGTCACAAAGAAAGAAGTTCTTACATACAGTAACTTTGGTGTGGCAAATCAAGAAGGTACGAAATTGACAATCTTTGAGAAAGGTCAAAATCGTGTTCAACCGAAAACTATTTTTATGGTCTTTGACCAAAAAGACTATGAGAATATGACAGGACAGAAACTTGGACTTTCAGGTAAGGAAGTTGGATTGTTTGCTCAAAACAAGGAACTTCAAGGGCAGAAAGAACTGACTCTGAATAACCAGACCTACACGATCAAAGAAGAAATCAAAAAAGATTTTATTCTTGAACATGTCCCAAATCAGTACAATATTCTAACTTCGGACTATAACTATTTGGTTGTTCCTGACTTACAAGCCTTTCTTGAACAGCATCCTAACTCTTCCATCTTTAATCAATACTATGGGGGAATGAATGTAACAGCTAATGAGGACGAGCAACTTAAAATTGCAGATAACTATTCAAAATTCGTTAACAACTTTAATAGAGAAATAAACAAAGAAGGAAGCTATGTTTACGGAAGCAATCTGGCTGATAGTAGTGCGCAGATGAGTGCTCTCTTTGGTGGAGTTTTCTTCATCGGTATCTTTCTCTCTATCATCTTTATGGTGGGAACAGTTCTTGTTATCTACTACAAACAAATCTCTGAAGGCTATGAAGATCGTGAACGCTTTATCATTTTGCAAAAAGTCGGTCTCGATCAAAAGCAAATCAAGCAAACTATCAACAAACAGGTGCTAACTGTATTCTTCCTTCCTTTGCTATTTGCCTTCCTACACCTTGCATTTGCCTATCATATGCTTAGCCTCATCCTAAAAGTCATTGGTGTGCTAGATGCGACCATGATGTTGACAGTCACTCTGTCCATCTGTGCTATATTCCTCATTGTCTATGTCTTAATCTTTATGATTACCTCAAGAAGCTATCGTAAGATTGTGCAAATGTAAAAAAGATACCTCGATGTTTATCGAGGTATTTCTTTTATCTTAAATGCTAAAGAGTTGTCCCAAGAGGAAGGTTACGCCCATGGTCAGAAGTCCGATACAGAGGTTGCGGATCATAGCTGTTTTCGTAGGAGCCTTGCCTAATTTAGCACTAGTATAGCCCGTAATAAGAAGGGAAAGGGCCACGATAATAACAGTAGCTGGAATCCGAAAGTCACTTGGAAAGACGATGATCGACAGCATGGGAGGAAGACTTCCCAGTACAAAGGCGATAAAGCTAGAGATAGCAGCATGCCAAGGGTTGGTAAACTCTTCATACTCGATTCCATACTTTTCTTCGACCAAGGCTTTGAGTGGATTTTTTAAAAAGGCCTTGTTGGTCAAGAGTTGGGCTGACGTTTCACACTCACCGTTTTGAAGGTAGGCAGCATAGAGGGATTGTTTTGCAGATTCGATATCCTTATCCAAGAGCAACTGTTCTCTAGCAACAGCGGCTTCTTCCGTGTCTTTCTGAGTGGATACAGAGACATATTCGCCACCGGCCATAGAGAAAGCACCAGCGAGGATAGCCGCTAAACCTGATAAAAAGATAATCCAGATATTGCTTGTCGCACTGGCAACGCCGATAACGACTCCAGCGATGGAAATAATTCCATCATTGGCGCCCAGAACACCTGCGCGTAGGATATTGAGTCGTCCTGCAAAGTTAGCATCAATTTCATGTTTTATTTCTGTCATAGTCATCTCCTTTCTCTCCATTATAGAGAAAAGGGTAGGGGAATACAAACTTTTTAAACTATCTGAAAAAAGTTTTACAATTCTAATTTTTAGGCCCTTTGAAGTTTCTCCGAAAAAGTAGTGCTTTCCTGCTGTACTGGAACTTTTTAAACTTATCTATGGTATAATAGAAGATAGATTTATCAATTGGAGTATGAAGGATTTTATGATTAAACTTGTAGCAACCGATATGGATGGAACCTTTCTAGATGGAGAGGGTCGGTTTGATATGGAACGCCTTAAAAACGTACTTGTTTCCTACAAGGAAAAGGGGATTTATTTTGCAGTGGCTTCAGGTCGCGGTATCTTGTCCCTGAAAAAGTTGTTTGCGGATGTGTGTGATGAAGTGATTTTTATAGCTGAAAATGGGAGCTATGTTGAGTTTCATGGTGAGGATATGTATGAGGCTACTATGTCTCGGGATTTTTACTTGAGCACTTTTGAAGCTTTAAAGAAATCACCCTATTTTGATGAAAGAAAAATGTTGCTGACGGGGAAAAAAGCTTGTTATGTATTGGATACAGTCGATGAGACCTATCTCAAGTTTAGCCGTCACTACAATGAAAACATTCAAAAAGTAACGCGTCTGGAAGCTATTAAGGATGAGATTTTTAAATTCACTACGAACTTCACAGAAGATACGATAGAAGCTGGAGAGGCCTGGGTCAACAAAAACGTTCCTGGTGTAAAAGCCATGACAACAGGTTTTGAATCCATCGATATTGTCTTGGACTACGTTGATAAGGGTGTGGCTATTGTTGAGCTGGCAAAAAAACTTGTTCTAACCATGGATCAGGTCATGGCTTTTGGCGACAATCTCAATGACCTTCACATGATGCAGGTTGTGGGACACCCAGTCGCTCCTGAAAATGCGCGACCAGAGATTTTAGAATTAGCAGAAACAGTGATTGGCCACCATAAGGACCAGTCAGTGATGACTTATATGGAGGGCTTGTAATGGCAGATATTAAATTGATTGCATTGGACTTGGATGGTACCTTGCTGACAACGGATAAAAAGCTAACAGAACGTACCAAGGAGGTCCTCAAAGCTGCGCGTGATCGTGGCATCAAGGTCGTTCTGACAACAGGTCGTCCTTTGAAGGCTATGGATTTCTTTCTCCATGAGCTAGGGACTGATGGTCTGGAGGACGAGTACACCATCACCTTTAATGGTGGTCTGGTACAGAAAAATACAGGAGAGATTCTCGATAAAACCGTCTTTTCAATCGACGATGTGGCACGATTGTACGAGGAAACTGAAAAACTAGGATTACCGTTAGATGCCATTTCAGAAGGAACAGTCTATCAAATCCAGTCGGACCAAGAAAGTCTCTATGCTAAGTTCAACCCAGCCCTGACTTTCGTACCTGTCGCTTTTGAAGATCTATCTAGTCAGATGACATATAATAAATGTGTGACTGCCTTTGCCCAAGAACCTTTGGATGCAGCCATTCAGAAGATTTCACCAGAATTATTTGACCAATATGAAATCTTTAAATCACGTGAAATGTTGCTAGAGTGGTCACCAAAGAATGTTCATAAAGCAACAGGTTTAGCGAAATTAATTAAACACTTAGGAATCAATCAAAGTCAAGTCATGGCTTGTGGGGACGAGGCCAATGACCTTTCCATGATTGAATGGGCAGGTCTGGGAGTTGCCATGCAAAATGCAGTTCCTGCGGTTAAGGCAGTTGCCAATGTGATTACCCCAATGACCAACGACGAGGAAGCCGTTGCTTGGGCTATCGAAGAATACGTGTTAAAGGAGAATTAGAATATGGGATTATTTGATCGTTTATTCGGGAAAAAAGAAGAGCCGAAAATCGAAGATATTGTAAAAGAAGCTCTGGAAAATATTGATTTGTCAGAAGAGGTTGAAGAAAATCAAACGGCTCTCGAAGAAACAAGTCAGGAAGGGACAGGAAGTGACAAAGTGGAAGCAACTCTTGCTCAAGAAGAACTTCCTCAGGTCTTGACAGAAGAAGTGATTGAACCAGAAGCAGTCGAGGAAATGGCTCAAGAAAAAGTTGAGTTAGAATCTAATGAGACAGAGCAAGGCCAAGAGCTTGAAGAATTTTTCGAAGAAGAGAGCCAAGAATCTCTAGAAACTGGAGAAGAGCTAGGGGATGAAGACGTAGAAGAAGAACTTCCTCAGGTTGAAGAAACCGTGCAGGAAAAATATGACCGCAGTCTAAAGAAAACCCGTACGGGATTCGGAGCTCGTTTGAATGCCTTCTTTGCCAACTTCCGTTCTGTCGATGAAGAATTCTTCGAAGAATTGGAAGAACTGCTCATCTTGAGCGACGTCGGTGTGCAAGTCGCTTCGAACCTAACAGAAGAACTACGTTATGAAGCCAAACTCGAAAATGCTAAGAAGCCTGATGCGCTCCGTCGTGTCATTATCGAGAAATTGGTCGAGCTCTACGAAAAGGATGGCAACTACGATGAACAAATCCATTTCCAAGATGGTTTGACAGTCATGCTCTTTGTCGGAGTCAATGGTGTTGGGAAAACAACTTCTATCGGGAAATTAGCTCATCGCTACAAACAAGCTGGCAAGAAAGTCATGTTGGTTGCGGCAGATACCTTCCGTGCGGGTGCTGTGGCCCAGCTAGCTGAATGGGGTCGACGTGTGGATGTTCCGGTTGTGACGGGAGCTGAAAAGGCTGATCCAGCAAGCGTGGTCTTTGATGGGATGCAACGTGCTGTAGCTGAAGGGATTGATATCCTTATGATTGATACAGCAGGGCGTCTGCAAAACAAGGATAACCTCATGGCCGAGTTGGAAAAGATTGGTCGCATTATCAAACGTGTCGTTCCTGAAGCACCTCATGAAACCTTCCTGGCACTCGATGCTTCAACTGGACAGAATGCCTTAGTACAAGCTAAGGAATTTTCTAAGATAACACCATTGACTGGAATTGTTTTGACAAAAATTGACGGAACTGCCCGAGGTGGTGTTGTACTAGCTATCCGTGAAGAACTCAATATCCCAGTGAAATTGATTGGTTTTGGTGAAAAAATCGATGATATAGGGGAATTTAACTCAGAAAACTTTATGAAGGGTCTCTTAGAAGGCTTGATTTAATACAAAATAAATATCCTGCAAGTCAATCTTGCAGGATATTTTTGCTATTCTAAACGGCCATCTTCACGATAGGCGATATCTGGTTGCCAGGTCCATTTAGCTCCATACTTCTCAAGTAATTCAAAGCTAGCTTGTGGCCCCATGCTTCCAGCTTTATAATCGTAGAGTGGAGCTCCGTTTTCTGCCCAGAGCTCTTCGATACGGTCAATCAATTTCCAAGAAGCACTTACCTCATCCCAGTGGCTAAAATTGGTTGAGTTGTTGTTCAAAACATCGTAGATTAATTTCTCGTATGGGTCTGGTGAGGCTCCAGTAGCAGTAGCATCTGTACGGTAATCCAGAGAGCTTGGAACTAGGTTAAATTCTTCACCGACTTGCTTCCCATTTAGGCTGAGAGAGAATCCTTCAGTTGGTTGGATATAGATGGTCAAGATATTTGGCGCTAATGGTTCTCCAAAGATAGAGTCCATTTGTTTAAAGACGATATTGACATGAGTCCCTTTTTCAGTCAGACGTTTCCCTGTTCGGAAGAAGAAAGGAACACCACGGAAACGATCGCTGTCTACAAAGAAGGCACCAGATGCAAAGGTTTCTGTTGTAGATTCAGGATCGACATTTGGCTCGCTACGATAGGAAATGTATTTCATGCCATCGATTTTACCAGAGCGATACTGACCACGAATAAACTGTTCTTTCAATTCTTCCTCAGTTGGATGATAGAGGTTTTTAAAGACCTTTATCTTTTCAGCACGAATCTCATCCTTTGTAAAGCTAGCTGGTTTATCCATGGCTAGAAGAGAGAGGAGTTGAAGAGTATGGTTTTGCACCATATCACGAAGGGCACCAGATTGATCATAGTAGCCACCGCGTTCTTCAACACCCAAGCGCTCTGCAAAGGTAATCTGAACATTATCGATGTGTTCGCGATTCCAAACATTCTCAAAGATCATGTTGGCAAAACGAACAGCAAAGATACTCTGAATCATCTCTTTACCTAGGTAATGGTCGATACGGTAGATTTGCTCCTCATCAAAGGCCGCAAGGAGATCTTCATTGAGTATGCTAGCTGTTTCGTAGTCTGTACCAAATGGTTTCTCAACGATCAAGCGCTCAAAACCTTTGCCATCAACAATGTTTTCAGATTTGAGGTGCTTGGCAATGGTTCCAAAGAACTGAGGCGCCATAGACAAGAAGAAGAGCTTATTGTGTTCAGCTTGGTATTTTTCATTCAGCTCAGCTTGTAATTGGCGCAAAGCAATGTAATGTTCAGTATCATTCACATCATGGCTTTGATAGTAGAAGTGGCTGGCAAATTCTTGGGCTTGCTCGGTACTATCTGCCAAATCAAGGATGGACTCTACAACTACAGATTCAAAATATTCCTTACTCCAAGGTCTACGAGCTGTTCCGATAACAGCAAAATGCTCAGAGAGATTGCCTGATTTATAGAGTCTGAAAAGGGAAGGGTAGAGTTTGCGTTTGGCTAAATCTCCACTCGCACCGAAAATTGTAACAATAACCTTTGATGACATCTAGCTACCTAATTTCTATATTTTTTCCTAGTTGGACTAGGGATGAGATTTCCTCATTATCATAGTTTTTATTTTATCATAATTTTCAAAAAAAACAAAAAATCCAATACGCAATTAAAAAACTGTAAGGAGAACCTTACAGTTTTGTTTTATACATTTAAGACCTTGTCCAAGAACTCTTTTAGACGAGGGTGTTGCGGGTTATCGAAGATTTGATCTGGAGTTCCATCTTCTAAAAATTCACCATCAGCCGTAAAGATAACACGGTTAGCCACCTGACGAGCAAATCCCATCTCATGGGTTACGATGATCATGGTCATGCCTTGTTCCGCCAATTCCTTCATAACATTCAGTACATCTCCAACCATTTCAGGGTCCAGAGCGGAAGTTGGCTCATCAAAGAGCATGATATCAGGATTCATGGCAAGTCCACGAGCGATAGCTACACGCTGTTTTTGACCACCTGATAGGCTATCTGGGTTAGCATTAGCTTTGTCTGCAAGACCGACTTTCTCCAGCAACTCCATCCCCAATTTCTCAGCTTCTTCTTTGGTCATTCGTTTGTGTTCAATAGGTGCAAAAGTGATATTTTCTAGGACTGACATGTGAGGGAAGAGGTTGAAATGTTGGAAGACCATTCCCACGTTTTCACGAACATGGTCGACATTGGTTGATTTTTCAGTCAGATCATAACCATTTACTGTGATGTGGCCACTCGTTACCTCCTCAAGAAGGTTAAGGCTACGGAGGAATGTGGATTTACCAGAACCGGAAGGACCGATGATACAGACAACATCTCCTTCATAGAACTTAGTAGTAATGCCTTTTAAAACTTCGTTTTTTCCATAATACTTATGCAAATCATTTACATCAATTTTTAGTTTTGCCATTAACGAATCCTCTTTTCTAAGCGTTTCGCTAGTCTAGTCAAAAGCGTGATAATTACAAGATAGAAGATAGCAAGGATTGCATACATCTTGAAACTTTGGTAGTTACGGGCGATGATGATCTTACCAGTTTGGAAAAGTTCCACCAAACCGATAGCAGACACGATGGTTGTATCTTTGAGAGCGATAACGAATTGGTTGACAAAGTTTGGCAACATCAATTTAGTTGCTTGTGGCAAGATAATCTTACGCATGGTTTTTCCGTAAGAGATACCAAGACTGCGGCTGGCCTCCATTTGGCCAACTGGAACAGCTTGGATCCCACCACGAACAATTTCAGCGATATAAGCAGCTGCATTGAGTGAGAGGGCGATAGTACCAGCTACAAAGTCATTGATTGGACTTTGTTGGCCTGTAATGGACTCGATGAAGTTTGGAATACCCCAGAAGATGAAGGCTGCAAGAATCATCAATGGGATACCACGGATAACGTCAACGAAAATCTCAGAGATCAGACGAAGTGATTTGTATGGGCTAACGCTAAACATACCAAAGATAATCCCGATGACAATGGCAATTGCAAATGAGATAAGAGCTAGAGCAAGAGTGATTCCAAGTCCACTAAGGAGTTGTTTGTAGTTGTTTTGAAGCAAGCCCCAGATAGTAGTTTCGTCAACTGTACTTGTAGAGTCAGTTGAAGTTTCGCTAGCTAGATACTTGTCAAGAATCTTTTGGAATTCACCGTTAGCTTTGAGGTTCGCAAGTCCATTATTGAACATCTGGATCAATTCTGGATTTGTTCCTTTTTTAACCGCAAAGGCTGTTTCACCGATTGGAGTTCCAGCGATTGGCGTTTTCAATTTTTGCCCTTGGCTGATAGAATATTTGAGAACTGGCTCATCATCCATCACGGCATCAATAGATCCAGTATTCAGACTGTCATACATAGAAGCGCCATCTGCGAAAGTTTTAATCTTATAGCCGTATTTGCTTTGATTTTCAGTAAGGAACGTTTGAGAAGCAGTTCCGTTTTTAACACCGACAGTTTTATCCTTGAGGTCTTCATAAGAAGCAATTGTGCTTGATTCTTTCACACCGAGAATCGTATTTGCTGTGTAGTATGATTCTGAGAAGTCGAAGGTTTCCTTACGAGCATCTGTTACAGACATACCAGCAATGATACCATCTGCTTGTCCAGCTTGAACAGCACTAATGGCTGCATCAAATCCTGGATTGGTAATCTCAATTTCAAAACCTTGATCTTTGGCAATGGCCTTGATAAGATCCATATCAATACCGGTGTATTGATTGCTTGAATTTTGAAAGACGAATGGGGCGAAAGATGAGTCGCTGGCAATAATATACTTGCTTTTCACAGGAGTAGCTTTTTGTCCAGCAGCAGTAGTTATTGTTGGGCTTGCCGTAGTTTTAGAAGCCGTCCACTTTTGGATGATTTGCTCCAAGCTACCATCCTTCTTCATTTGTGCTAGGGCTTCGTTAAACTCGGTAACCAAGTGTTCATACTTGCTCCCTTTCTTGACACCAAAAGCAAAGCTTCCAACAGCCTCGCCATCCATATTGATGCTGAGATCTTGTCCTTGGTTAATCGCATACTCAATAACAGGTTTATCATCCATGATGGCGTTCACAGCACCAGCACTTAGACTGTTATTCATCAAATCACCTGTATCAAAGGTTTTGATAGAGAAACCGTATTTATCTTTGATACTTTCGAGGAAACGTTGAGTGGCAGTTCCGTTCTTAACTCCAACTGTTTTCCCGCTAAGTTCCTCATATTTGGTGATTTTATTTGCCTTTGTGGTAGCAATGACAACTTTTGTATCATAATAGGTATCAGACATGGTAAAGACATTTTCGCGTTCTTTTGTTTTTGTCATACCTGCCATAATAGCATCTGCTTGACCTGACTGCACTGCATTTACAGCTGCGTCAAAGCCGGGATAAGACATTTGGATGTTCCATCCTTTGATTTCTGCGACTTTATTGATAATATCAACATCAATCCCTTTATAGGTTTGATCTGAATCTTTAAACTCAAAAGGTGCGTAAGCTGTATCAGACACAATCTTAACAGTATCAGCTTTTGCCATACCTAGTGAGAAAATGGGAAATAAAATGAGCAAACATGCTAGTATTTTTTTCTTCATTTT
Source organism: Streptococcus oralis (assembly GCF_002386345.1). Taxonomy (NCBI): domain Bacteria; kingdom Bacillati; phylum Bacillota; class Bacilli; order Lactobacillales; family Streptococcaceae; genus Streptococcus; species Streptococcus oralis. Next base: position 819,147 of record NZ_CP023507.1, read on the forward strand.
TAGTCTCCTTTTCCGAATATTTTCCCATTATATCAGAAAATGAATGAAAAGGCAAATTTTATGGATTTTATGTAAGGAAATGTAACATGAAATACTCACTCTTATCAACCTAGAGTAGAGTCTGAAAAGTAAATTTATGGTAAAATAGAAGGATAGAAAAATGCAGATGAGGCAATCATGATTAATAGAATTACAGATAATAAATTTAAACTAGTATCAAAATACCAACCTTCAGGAGATCAACCCCAAGCGATTGAGCAGTTGGTTGACAATATCGAAGGTGGAGAGAAGGCCCAAATTTTGATGGGGGCGACGGGTACAGGGAAGACCTATACCATGAGTCAGGTCATTTCCAAAGTTAATAAACCAACTTTGGTCATTGCCCATAACAAAACGCTAGCTGGGCAGCTCTATGGAGAGTTCAAGGAATTTTTCCCTGAAAATGCAGTCGAGTACTTCGTATCCTACTATGATTATTATCAACCAGAGGCCTATGTCCCTTCGAGCGATACCTATATTGAGAAGGATAGCTCGGTCAATGATGAGATTGACAAGCTTCGACACTCAGCGACTTCAGCTCTTCTGGAGCGTAACGATGTCATCGTCGTAGCTTCTGTCTCTTGTATCTATGGTTTGGGTTCGCCCAAGGAATATTCTGATAGTGTTGTTAGTCTTCGTCCAGGTCTGGAGATTTCTCGTGATAAACTCTTGAATGACTTGGTTGATATTCAGTTTGAACGCAATGATATTGATTTCCAACGGGGAAGATTTCGCGTTCGCGGGGATGTGGTGGAGATTTTCCCAGCTTCTCGTGATGAACACGCTTTTCGAGTAGAGTTTTTCGGTGATGAGATTGACCGTATCCGTGAGGTTGAGGCTTTGACAGGTCAGGTATTGGGTGAAGTGGATCATTTGGCGATTTTCCCTGCCACTCACTTTGTGACCAATGACGACCACATGGAAGTTGCGATTGTGAAAATTCAGGCAGAGTTGGAGGAGCAGTTGGCTGTCTTTGAAAAGGAAGGCAAACTGCTAGAAGCTCAGCGTTTGAAACAGCGGACAGAGTACGATATCGAAATGCTGCGTGAGATGGGTTATACCAACGGTGTCGAAAACTACTCCCGCCACATGGATGGTCGTAGCGAAGGAGAGCCTCCTTATACGCTTCTTGACTTCTTCCCAGATGATTTCTTGATTATGATTGATGAAAGTCACATGACTATGGGGCAAATAAAGGGCATGTACAATGGAGACCGTTCTCGTAAGGAAATGTTGGTCAATTATGGTTTCCGTTTGCCGTCTGCCTTAGATAATCGTCCTCTCCGTCGGGAGGAGTTTGAGAGTCATGTGCATCAGATTGTATACGTTTCAGCGACACCAGGTGACTATGAAAATGAACAGACCGAGACAGTGATCGAGCAAATCATTCGTCCAACAGGGCTCTTGGATCCTGAAGTGGAAGTCCGTCCAACTATGGGACAGATTGATGACCTCCTAGGTGAAATCAATGCCCGTGTTGAAAAGAATGAACGAACCTTTATCACAACCTTGACCAAGAAGATGGCAGAAGACTTGACCGACTACTTCAAAGAAATGGGCATCAAGGTCAAGTATATGCACTCGGATATCAAAACCTTGGAGCGGACGGAGATTATCCGTGACCTACGTTTGGGTGTTTTTGATGTTTTGGTCGGAATCAATCTGCTCCGCGAAGGGATTGACGTTCCTGAGGTAAGCTTGGTTGCTATTCTAGATGCTGACAAGGAAGGTTTCCTTCGTAACGAACGTGGATTGATTCAGACCATTGGACGTGCTGCTCGCAATAGCGAAGGGCATGTCATCATGTATGCAGACACGGTGACCCAGTCTATGCAACGTGCTATTGATGAAACGGCTCGTCGTCGGAAAATCCAGATGTCTTATAATGAAGAGCATGGTATCGTACCTCAGACAATCAAGAAAGAAATCCGTGACCTGATTGCTGTAACTAAGGCAGTTGCTAAGGAAGAGGACAAGGAAGTCGATATCAATAGCCTCAACAAACAAGAACGTAAGGAACTCGTCAAGAAACTCGAAAAACAAATGCAAGAAGCCGTCGAAGTGCTTGACTTTGAACTGGCTGCTCAGATCCGCGATATGATGCTGGAAGTGAAGGCGTTAAACTGAAAAAATTATAAAGAAATAGAAATATATAGAAAGACATAATATGACAGCAAAAAAAACTAAACACATAGGCATTGAATGTTGTAGAATTTTCGCTATGTTGATGATTTGCAACTTACATGTTTTGGGTATGGGAGGAATTTTGGAGAAAGTTGATAGTCAAAAAGATCTTTACTATATTTTTGCCAATTTTTTAGAAGCTTTCTCATATTCAGCTGTAAATATTTATATTTTAATCAGTGGGTATGTCGGTCTTTATTCACAATTTAGTTATAAAAAAATATTTAGTTTTTGGGTACAGATTATTTTCTATACTATTTCAATTACTTTTGTATTTGCTATTTTTTCAAAAACATCTGTTAACTTAAGTGATTGGTTTTCAGCTTTAACTCCAATAAGTCATGGACAGTATTGGTATATGAGTTGCTATTTTGGTTTAGTCTTAATAGCACCATTTTTGAATCAAGCAGTGTTGACATTGAAAAAAGAACAATTGCTTCCAATTGTTAGTGGAGCATTTATATACTTTTCTGTCATACCTACAGTATTTAAACAAGATATTCTGGGCTTGTGGGGTGGATATAGTGTATTATGGATGATTCTTTTGTACACTATAGGAGCAATAATTAGAAAATCAAATTACGAAAGTCGTTTTCAAATACGTAATGTTAGTGGATTCATTTTATTTCTAACTAGTTTAACTTTTATATTGTGCTGGCTTGGTTTTGAACAGTGGAGAAGTTATATTTCTCCTACGGTTACACTGCAAGGAATAGCAATATTTTTACTCTTCTTGAATATTAAAGATATTCCCTTAACTTTTAAGAGAATAGTTCTTTTAATATCTCCACTAACTTTGGGGGTTTATCTGTTTCATGTACATCCTCTTATTTTTAGAAGAATTATACCAACCATCCATACTTTAGTTGAAGAACAAGAATTTCCCATTTTTGTCATTATGATTCTAGTTATGACACTGGCCCTGTTCTTTTCTGGCGCTATGATTGAGTATTTTAGAAATAAATTAATGGCGTATATTCTTACTTTAATAAAGAGTGTTAAAAATCTTAAACAGACTTAAAACTTTATTGTCTTATTAAAATAGGAGCAAGAGGCATTAAAATATACACTTCACTGAGAACTTAAGGTTTACTGAACTTATCCGTGACTTAATTGCCGTGACTAAATCAGTAGCTAAGGAAGAGGACAAGGAAGTCGATATCAATAGCCTCAACAAACAAGAACGCAAAGAACTCGTCAAAAAACTCGAAAAACAAATACAAGAAGCCGTCGAAGTGCTTGATTTCGAGTTGGCTGCTCAGATACGCGATATGATGTTGGAAGTCAAGGCGTTGGATTAGATAGGAGAGAATGAATGAAAATTTTAGTCATCAATGGACATCCTGACAAGGAAAGTTTCTGTCAAGAAATTTTTCGAACGATTGTAGAAAATATTGACTCAAATCATCATGAGCTTGAATCTATTAACCTAAATGAGATAGATTTTGATCCTGTATTACGTTATGGTTATCGAAAACGTATGGAAGAGGACTCTTTCATACTTCGCTCTCAGGAATTAATCCAGTGGGCAGATCATTTCATTTTTGTTTATCCAATTTGGTGGAGTAGTATGCCTAGCTTATTGAAGGGTTGGATTGATCGTGTTTTCACGCCAGGAATTGCGTACTCTGCCAATAATCAAGGAAGTTTTATTTGGAATTACTTAAGAGGTCAGCAGTTTAAAAAGTTACTAAAAGGAAAATCAGCCAGTATTTACGCAACATCCATGGCACCAACATGGTGGTACAAAGCATTCTCAGGTCCTATCAGTATCCCAGACAGTTATGGAATATCAGTATTAAAGAATGCTGTCCTAAATCACTGCGGTATTAAAACAAAGAAAGTTTCAATTTTGGGTGAGTTAGGGCGTGAGGTGAATACAAGTTCAACAAGAGAAAAGTATCTACAAAAAGTAGCTGAGGAAGTCAAGGCGTTGGATTAGGAAATAGTATGGTTTATTTAAGAAAACTAATAGAAGAAGATCTGTTGTCTTTGTGGGAAATTGCTTATTCACAATCTGATCCAATTTGGAAGCAGTATGATGCTCCCTATTATGACGATTATCAGCATTTTCCTAATTTTCAAGAATTTAAACTACAAAAATCAGAATCCGCTCTAAACAACTCAAATCGCCTTGGTATTTTTGTTGATGATAAACTAGTTGGGACTGTTTCGCGCTACTGGGTATGTAAACAAACAAGATGGATGGAATTGGGAATTTGTATTTATGACAAGAAATTTTGGAACTCTGGAATTGGAAAAGCTGCTATGCTACAGTGGATAGATCAGACATTTCAGGATTACTTGGAGTTGGAGCATCTTGGTTTGACAACTTGGTCAGGAAATTTTGGTATGATGAAATTGGCTGAAAAATTAAGAATGAAAAAAGAAGCTCATATTCCAAAAGTTCGTTATTACCAAGGCAAATATTTTGATAGTATTAAATATGGTGTTTTGAGAGAAGAATGGGGTAAAATAAATGAACCTAACTATCAAACAAATGGAAACTCCTGAGGAGATAGAAGGGAAATCCCGAGTTCATTGGCAGACATGGCGTGAGGCTTATGACGATCTTTTGCCTGCAGAATTTCAGGAGACAATGACATTAGAAAGATGTCGATTCTTTAGTCAAAAATATCCAGAAAATACATTGATTGCCATAGATGATATGAAAGTAGTTGGTTTTATCAGTTATGGAAACTTTCGTGATGAGACTATTCAAGCTGGCGAAATCATTGCCTTATATGTTTTAAAAGACTATTATGGAAAAGGTATTGCTCAGAAGTTAATGAAGGAAGCTCTGACGACTCTTGAACAGTTCTCTGAAATATTTTTATGGGTATTAAATGAGAATAAGCGAGCGATTGCTTTCTATCAAAAAATGGGTTTTACTTTTGATGGGCAAGAAAAAATACTTGACCTTGGAAAACCTATCACTGAAATTAGAATGGTACGTAAGAAATCATCAAAATCTGAGAGTCAAATACTGGTAGAATTGTGATTTTGTTTTCAGATGACTCAATGAACAAACAATCATGTTTTAGAATATATTTTTTATGGAAAGAAGTTATTATGAAATTGAAAGAGAAGAATTATAAAAAATCATCAGGCTTAGATTCTGTTCGTTTTTGGTTACAAGGGCATCGATTTATCAAATTTATGCTTGATATTGTCTTTTACATCATCTTGTTCCTAGTTATAGAATTTACAACATCACAAAACAAAAGCATTCCAGCTGATTTTCGGTATAGAGAGCTCTTATTTCCCTTGCAATTGAATCTTTTTATCTTGGGGAATAGGTTCTATGCTCTCTTTTTGTCAGTGAAAACTAAAAAAGAAAGGACCCTTAAAAGATTTTGTGAACCCTTTATTTATATCAATATCCTTAGCTTCATTTTTCAACTGATTGGCGTGAGAAAAAGAGGAAGAGTCGTTCTCTCACCTTTGTTTTCACTGGAGTCATCCTATATCTGGTTCCCTATTGTCGTCTACCTTCTAGTCTTGATGTTAACTTTGGCAATCTTCTTTCTCTCTAAAGGTTCAAAAAAGGAGTAGATGAAAATGAAGATGAGTAGACAAATGAAGTACAAGACAAAAGAAAAGTCTTCTTGGACTAAGAGGTTTTCTCTTTGGTTAGAAAGGCATCGAAAGATTGGTCAACTCTTGGATACGAGTGTGTTATTTGGATCTATGTTTGTATCATTTCTCGCCGTCTCTTTCATTAGTTCTCCATTCCCAAACTTAAATTATCTTTCCCCCTTAAGCTTCAATCTTATCCTTCTGATCGTATCAACTTATATCCTTGTCCTTCGTTTTAGTAGTGATAAACTTCAGAAATGGCGTTACTTTTCATGGATATTTATCGGTTTCAATGGTTCTCTTTTTCCTTTTCATCTCTTGGTAGGTCTGAACTGGCTAGGACGTCGCAAGTCAACGAATTCCCCTCCCCTAATTTCTATGGATCCAGCCTATGTCTGGTTTCCTATTGTAAGTTATCTCTTTTTCTTTTTCTTGGGGCTGGGCATTCTGCTTTTGATTATACGGATAGAAAAACGAAGAAGGAGACGTAAATGGAACGAAAGATTAAGAGACAAAAGAAGGTCAAACAACAGAACAGAAAAATGAGAAAAATCCATAAAAAGTATTCTTTGATAGCTCAGGTCCAATTGTGGCTGGAAAGACATTCAAAGCTTGCTTCTTTTATGGATGGTGGTATAATATTATTTTCTATTTTTGGTATCATGTATGTGTTGTTCGGGACGTCACTTATCCCGAAACCATATCAAGAACTATCCTATGTCTTGCCAATTATTATGAATTTTGTCTTTTTGGTGCACACACTCTATCAAGGTATTTTTAGAGATGGTTTTAGCAATAAGGCTTCAGTAAACGGATTTTTAAAAACTTTTCTATTCATAAACGGACCTATTTTTCTTCTCCACTTACTTGTTGGGGTGAAAGGGAGAAATGTTAAAAAAATTCCTTCCCTATTATCTGTCGATTATCGGTACATCTGGCTTCCAATTGCTACCTATCTAATCTTTTTCATCATTCCAGCGATATTGATGGTGATTTTGAAATATAATGATAAAAAGAGGAAAAATTATGACAAAAGAAAATCTAACTAAGTTAATTTCGTTTAAGACACTTTATTTGGCTTTGCTGACCTTTGTGGTTCTTCATTTGGTGTTGCTGGTTTTTGGACTATCTTTTACGCCGATTTTGTGGAATAGTTGGTTTTTCATTCTTTGTTTGACCTTCCTAATCCATCCTTGGAGAATCTTTTATAGAACAAGAGATGCTAAATGGTATCACCTTATTTTTCAAATATTTAGTGGATTGGTGACATTTTACCTTTGGTTTGCAGCATTCTTTGTTTTATCAGTTATCTCGGATCCAGCCGTCCCTATCAATATAGACTATCGCATAGAAGATAAGGAAATCATCATTGCTAGAGGTTTTTTGGCCCGTACTACTTATGACCATCATGAATTGATCAATCCCTTTATCATGAAGTCAGAAGTAAAATATCGAGATGAATAATAACAAATAGAAAGTGAGTGAATCCATGTCACGTTCCCAAAAAACAATCCTAACAAACATCTGCCTTGTCGAAGATAAGGCGCGAGGTAAAGTCCTAATGCAATATCGCTCTCCTGAAAACAATCGCTGGTCTGGCTATGCCTTTCCAGGAGGTCATGTTGAGAACGGCGAGGCCTTTGCCGAGTCTGTCATTCGTGAGATTTATGAAGAAACAGGTCTAACCATTCAGAATCCACAACTAGTCGGCATTAAAAACTGGCCCTTAGATACAGGTGGGCGCTACATCGTTGTTTGCTATAAAGCGACAGAGTTTACTGGAAATCTCCAATCTTCAGAAGAAGGAGAAGTATCTTGGGTGCAAAAAGACCAGATTCCAAACTTGGATCTGGCCTATGATATGTTGCCTTTGATGGAAATGATGGAAGCACCTGACAAGTCTGAGTTCTTCTATCGCCACCGCACAGAGGACGGCTGGGAGAAAGAAATTTTCTAGTCTTTTACTAAATAACCTAACTGATCCAAGGCCTCCTCGATATAGTGGAGGTCTTGTTGCGTTTCGGCTTCAACAAGGTGGTAATGAATGCCATCTGTCAATTCAGAAAGGGGTCTAAAGTCTGAATTCTCGACTTGTTCCAGAAAGTGCTGGACATCTCGGCGGCAGGTGAGTTTGAGTAGGGTTTCAATTTCGCCATAAACGGGATGATCGATTAAGATATTTTGAACGCGTCCGCCATTATCTACAATAGCTAGAAGTTCCTGACCGATTTCTTCCAGTTCATGTTTCACTTTAAAGAGTTTGTGCACGTAGGGGCTGGCATCATTTTCTTTGTAGATATAGCCACGATTGGTGGATAGGATAGGAGCTCCATCTGCTCGGAGAATAGCGATGTCCTGTACAATGACTTGGCGCGTAACATGAAAGTGTTCAGCCAAGGTTTGACCATTGAGAGCTTTTGGCGCCTCTTTTAACAGTTTGAGAAGAGCTTGTTTGCGATCCTTTGTCATAGTTTTTCCTTTTAGCGACGTTTTCGAAGCACTTTATAGACAGCTAGTGCTAATGTATAGTCTACCATACTATGGATGATTGTGCCAAAACCAACTAGGACAAAGAGAACATAAAACATATTTTCAACATTTGTCCCTGAAGTAGCATAAAAGATGATACAAGCTATTACTTCAGCGATAGCATGAACAACACCCAAAACAAAGTTAAAAATCCAAGATGCCTTTGGTTTATCCAAGGTTTCAGGGAATTTCTTTAAGTACAAAGCCCCCAAAGTACCAAAAACGATGTGAGAAAAGGCGCGTAGGACAATAACCATAGGGTAGCCTGCCATCAGGAAACCGAGACTAGAAGCAATAATCACAAAAGCAGCCATCAAAGGCGAAAGAAACATGGCGATAAAGATGGGGATATGACTTCCCAAGGTGTAAGAAGCCGGTGGGATAACGATTTTAAAAGGCATAATGATTGGAATCAAAATCGCTATTGCAGTGAGTAGGGCAGTCATAGTCATAAACTGCGTTTTTTTCCGTATATCCATAAGAACCTCCATTTATCTGTATATACACAAGTATAGTACAATAAATCACCAATCAAGTCAAGAAGTATTATTGATTTTTCAGGAAAATTTGGTTAAAATGTGGTAAAGAATAATAGGAACTGAGGAGAAATTGTGATGATACTTTTTGTTTACCTAGTCGTGGTAATCGTGATGATGTCAAAACAGAAAAGTGAAGGGAAAGTAGTCTCAGGTTGGACTCGTTTCCTAGTTTATAGTTTATTGGTCCTTTCGCTACTCTCTCTATTAGCAAGTGGCCTGGCTGTTTCACTTTTTAGCCTTCCTTTATTAGGTTTTCTTTTGATGGCAGCAATACTCGAAATTGCTTATTTCGTCAGATTGGTGATTGCATTTGGTTTGGTTTTTCTATCACTAACCCTATACTTGGATAGCCAGAAAAGCCAGCAACCTACCCCTCTTTCGTATCAGCTCCTGCGCTTTGGCTTTCATATTCTATTGATGTTTCTTATGTTTTAAATGCTAAACTCCACCTTCAGGATGAAAGTGGAGTTGATTTTTTATTTCTTCAAGGTTTGTAAACGTGGGACAATTGCTACTGTTAGAACAGCAGAAATGACAAGCTCGGCAATTGAGTTTGTAGAAATAACGGTTGCTAGGAGTTTTTGGATATTGCCGTCGAAGACATTTCCAAAAAGGAAGAAGATTCCCCCAAGGACAAAGACGGTGTTGGTAAGGGAACCAAGGGCACCAGCTAGGATTAGCCCAGTTTTATTTTTCATCAGTTTATATACCAAGTAAGGTGTCAGACCGATCAAAATGCGAGGGACAATAGCAATAATCGCAGAATAGATGTTTCCGTTCGGTACGAATGGTGAGAAGAGGTAGCTGGTTGGAAGGATGGTAATCGTGTTTACCGTTAAGCTTAGCAGTCCCATCAAGAAACCAAGTGTAACACCAACTCGTGGGCCGTAAATGATACTAGCAATGATTACTGGAATATGAACGATAGTTGGTTTAATTGGAAATGGGAAAAGATTAAATAGGAGAGAGCTCAAAAAGTGGATAACGAGCATAACTGCAAAAAAGATAGCAATTGGGGCAATGTTAGAGCGTTTGTTCATCGAGGGTTTCCTTTATTCTTTCTAATATAGTATTCAGGTCAGCTAGGGCGCCTTTGCCGTGATCGCCACAGGCTAGTAGAGATTCCTTTGGAGAGATAATCTGATAACCATAGGTCTCTAATGTTTTTAGATTAGCCTGGGTTGCCGGATGGTCATACATTTTTGTATTCATGGCTGGCGCTAAGAGTTTAGGGATGTGACTTGGTAGGGCAAGCGCTGTGCTTGTCACCATGTTATCCGCAAAACCGTGCGCAAGTTTGGCAATGGTATTAGCAGTAGCAGGGACAACGATAAAAAGATCAGTTCTTTTACCTAGTTCGATATGATTGACTTGATCAGGATAGGGTTCCTTCATGACATCAAGGTGAACTGGATTCTGTGAGAGTACCTGTAGTGTCAAAGGCTGGATAAACTCTCTCGCTGCCTCGGTCATTAAGACAGTGACATGATGGCCTTGTTTTTTCAAAGAACTGACCAGGTCAGCTGATTTATAGGAGGCAATGGAACCTGTCACTGCAATGAGAATATTTGCCATGGCTTTCCTTTCTATGAATGATAGGTTTGAATTTTTTCAAGGAGGAGTTCTGCAATTTCCTCTTTGGTTTGAACAGTTTGAAGATGATCATTCTCAACAAAGATTGCGCGATGCTGATCTGCTGAAATTTGAGTCAGGTCATTTGCAATGATCAAGTCTGCTTGGTTCTTGATAAGACTCTGTCTAGCAACTTCAATAAGATGATCCTCAGTAACATCAACCAACAGTTTGAAACCAATCAGATGGATAGAAGGATTCCAGTCTTTGACTAGAGAGATGATTTTTGGAGTCTTTTTAAGGAACAAAACCTGAACTTCATCAGTTGAAGAAATCTTAGTCTGATGATTCTGCTTGCTTAAAAATTCTTCTAAATTAGAGCTAGCCTGAACTTCCTCAAGTCCCGTCATATAAACAGGAGTGTAGTCAGACACAGCCATTGAGTGGATTAAGACCTGATATTCCTTAACAAGTTTTTGCATCACAATTAGAAGGTCGTTGGTATTATCAATTTCTCGAATGCTTAGGTTGGGATGAGCTTCTGGCTTTAAAGCTCGTTTTGTCGTTATCAAACAAACTTCATGCCCCGCAGCAAGCAAGGTTTCTGTGATGATTTTCCCCAAGCGACCTGTAGAATGGTTAGTAATAGAGCGGACACTATCAATAGCTTCACTGGTACCGCCCGATGTGACTAAAATTTTCATAGCACTATTGTACACAAAAATAAACAGTAAGTAAAATGAAAGCATTTAAAAGAAAAATATATTATCATTGACATTCATAGTAATAAATAAGATAATGAATCTAAGTAAATTAAAAGGGATATTATTATGGATTTTTTTAAATTTGCAGACAATATTGCAAAAGAAGCTGGTAAAGTATTGAACGATGTCGGTTCTGCTACTAGCGAAGCCTTAAATGAAGCGAGTAAATTTACTGGAGAAGTTATTACTGAATCTGTAAAAACTATAGGTGAAGTATCAAGCCAAGTTGGTAATGTTGTCTCAGATGTCTCAGTGAAAGCTGTTGGAGTTGCCGAAGATGTAGCACATCAGATAACAAATGTGACTTCTGAAACATTTAACGAAGCTGGGAAAATAGCGAATAATACAAAAGAACAAATTGAATCGGTAGACCTTTTTAATTCTAAACTAAGACAAGAAGCTGTTGATGGATATAATGAAGCTATTAGTTGTTATAATGAGGAAGCTGATAGCTTGGCTAATAAATCAATAGAGCTTTATCAGGTTAGGGATAAAGCTATCAAAGTTGTAAAAATTGTTGAAGAAAGAATTAACAAACTAGCAAATAAACCAAAAGAGTTTGAAACAAAATTAGAAGCAATTGATGTTGAAATTCAGAATTTTGAAGATAAGCAAATTGCTATTTCACAGTCAATTAAGGAAGCTGAATTAGCAAGTGGTAGCACAGCGGCTACGGCTTCACTTAGCGCATTAGGAGTAACAGTTGCAACTTTAGGGCCTACTGCCGCTATGGGTGTTGCAACTACATTTGGTGTTGCATCAACAGGTACTGCAATTTCAAGTTTGACAGGTGCTGCAGCAAATAGCGCCGCTCTGGCTTGGTTAGGTGGTGGAAGTGTAGCAGCTGGTGGCGGTGGAGTGGCAGCCGGTAATGCATTTTTAGCATTGGCTGGTCCTGTCGGTTGGGGAATTGCAGGCGCTATGTTGACCGCTTCTGTTGGCGCTGGTGTAGTAGCTAATAGGAAAAATGAAGAAGTTGCAAAAGAGGCTATAGAGGAACAGAAAAAGGTAGAATTGTTGGCTAGACAACTTAAAGAAAAAGTAGTAGAAGTTACGGAATTAATAGAACTAACTGAAAAACAAACAGAAGGAATTTATTTAGCCAATTTATCTTTAACTGGAATGGACTATAGCTTATTTACTGATGACGAAAAATATCAAGCAGGTGCTTTAGTGAATTCAACTCTATCATTGACTGCTATGGTAAATAAGGAAATTAGAATAAATGAGTAACCAGATTTTTAATCAAGCTTTTAACCAAGGTATTGGTGCATATGTCAATTGTTTAAATAACTTGAGAATTCAAGATTTACATAATGCTATGAAAATCATAGAGGATGAAGCACGCAGAGTCATATTAAACAAGGAGAATGCCTCAAGGATTTTAAACTATACGAGAGACAATATTGAAGACGTTATTCTAAAGAAGCGTGGAGGAGATTATGGTGGTCACGGCTTTATCGCTGAATTTGCAGAAGCAGGGATTGTAAATGCGAGGAGAGCTATTGAAGGATTAAATCCTATTGTAAAAGTATTGAATGATAATGGACCTGCAGATTTATTAATTGCTAGAAATACTATTCAAATGAAGTTTTATAATAATTTACGTGATGAACTAGCTCAATCGTTTCATTACAGTTCAAAAATGAAAATGATGTTTCCAAAAGATCACGTTCAAGTATTTGAAAAAATAATGGCTGGAGCAAAAGAAGTTGAATTTAATGGTAAGAGATTATCCATTAAACAAATTACGGATATACGCCAAATGATTAATGATATCACTGAAAGCAAGGGACTTACTTCATACAAATCTTGGATGAAATCCTCTGCTCTAGATTATAAAGACGCTCAAAAGAATTCAATTAACTCTCTATTGGATTCTGAACAGAAAAATATTTATAAAACAGTCAAACTGAAACAACAAGAATTAAATAAAAAAAGATTAGTGGCCCAAAAACATGCATTACCAAATTTAAAAGAAGCTAACAAGGTTGCAAGAAACGCAGCTTTTTTACAAGGTGGTTTAGCATTAATGTCGACTGTGTATGGAAAATACAAAGAAGGAAAAAGTATCTTTGAATTCGAACAATCAGATTGGTTAGATTGTGGATTGGACACAGCTGAAGGAGTTGTAAAGGGGGCAATATCTGGTTATTCCATTTACGGATTAACAAATATTTTGGGTATTAGCGCTCCAAATGCCAGTGCTTTAGTTATGGCTACTTATGGGATGATAGATGTTGTTTTGAGATTCAGATCTTCTGAAATAACTCAAGATGAATTTATGAATCTCTTGACATTAAATGTAATAGATTCTTCCTTTGCTACAATTGGTGCTTGTGTTGGTCAGATCATGATTCCAATACCTGTTCTAGGTTCTGTAGTAGGTTCAATATCCTCTTCAATAATTTGGGAGATAGGTAAGGGAATATTAAATGAAAGAGAACAAAAAATAATTCAAGATTACAGGGAAAATCTGAATAGTTACATAAAAACTTTAGACGAAAATTATCTTGTCATTTACAACGAAATCATAGAAAAGTATAAAAAATTGGGTGAAATACAAGCATATTCGTTTGATTTGTCAATAAATACTAAACTTAGGTTTGAGTACTCTATTGAGATGGCAGAAAGTTTAGAAATTGAAGATAATAAAATTCTCCACGATTTGTCTGAAATTGATAATTATTTTCTAGACTAGATTATTTTCAGATTCTTTATAGTCTAAAACTATAAAAGCATATAAAATTTTAAAAATCGCTATTATATCCCTTGAAATATTGATATTTACGAACATTAGCAAGCAAGATGGGTGTTAAAAATCTTTTTTTGTGTTATAATGAGTTATCATATTAGAGGTTAGAGGAGTTTTGAATGAAAACAGATATTGAAATCGCACAGAGCATTGAGTTAAAGCCAATCGTTGATGTTGTTGAGAAACTTGGTATTTCTTACGACGATTTGGAATTGTACGGGAAGTACAAGGCTAAGCTCAGCTTTGATAAAATTCGTGCAGTTGAGAGCAATCCAGTTGGGAAATTGATCTTGGTTACTGCCATCAATCCAACACCAGCAGGTGAAGGGAAATCAACTATTACCATTGGTCTGGCAGACGCCTTGAACAAGATTGGTAAGAAAACCATGATTGCTATTCGCGAACCGTCTCTTGGCCCAGTCATGGGGATTAAGGGTGGTGCAGCCGGTGGTGGTTATGCCCAAGTGTTGCCAATGGAGGACATCAACCTTCACTTTACCGGGGATATGCATGCCATTACAACTGCTAACAATGCTCTTTCTGCTATGATTGACAACCACTTGCACCAAGGGAATGAGTTGGGTATTGACCAACGTCGTATCCTCTGGAAACGTGTTGTGGACTTGAATGACCGTGCTCTTCGTCATGTGACTGTTGGCCTTGGTGGTCCTCTAAATGGTATTCCACGTGAGGATGGTTTCGATATTACCGTCGCTTCTGAAATTATGGCCATTCTTTGCTTGGCAACGGACATTGAGGACTTGAAACGCCGTTTGGCGAATATCGTTATCGGTTATCGCTATGATCGTACACCTGTTTCTGTAGGTGATTTACAGGTTGAGGGTGCTTTAGCATTGATTTTGAAAGATGCTATTAAGCCAAACTTGGTTCAGACAATTTACGGTACACCTGCCTTTGTACATGGTGGTCCATTTGCCAATATCGCTCATGGATGCAACTCAGTTTTGGCAACAAGCACAGCCCTTCGCTTGGCTGATTATACTGTTACTGAAGCTGGTTTTGGTGCAGACCTTGGTGCTGAGAAATTCCTTGACATTAAGACACCAAACTTGCCAACTTCTCCAGATGCAGTAGTCATCGTCGCAACCCTTCGTGCCCTTAAGATGAATGGTGGTGTAGCTAAGGACGCTTTGACAGAGGAAAATGTAGAAGCAGTTCGTTCAGGTTTTGATAACTTGAAACGCCACGTTGAGAACATCCGTAAGTTTGGTATTCCAGCAGTTGTTGCGATTAATGAATTTGTTTCTGATACAGAGGCTGAAATCGCAGCCTTGAAGGAACTTTGTGCTTCTATCAATGTGCCAGTTGAGTTGGCTAGTGTCTGGGCTGATGGCGCAGAAGGAGGCGTAGCACTTGCCGAAACACTTGTCAATACAATCTCAGAAAATCCAGCTAACTACACACGTCTTTATGACAATGACCTTTCTGTCCAAGAAAAGATTGAAAAGATTGTTACTGAAATCTACCGTGGTAGCAAAGTGAACTTTGAGAAGAAAGCTCAAACGCAAATTGCCCAAATCGTTCAAAACGGTTGGGACAAATTGCCAATCTGTATGGCGAAAACTCAGTACAGTTTCTCTGATAATCCAAATGCACTTGGAGCACCAGAAAACTTTGAAATTACCATTCGTGAATTGGTACCAAAATTAGGTGCAGGCTTCATCGTTGCCCTAACTGGTGATGTCATGACCATGCCAGGACTTCCAAAACGTCCAGCCGCTCTTAATATGGATGTTGAAAGTGACGGGACCGTTCTAGGTTTGTTCTAGTAAATTGCAATTGATTTAAATGAGTTTGGAAAAGATTTCCAAGCTCATTTTCTTGTCTAGATATGAGGCCTTGTCGTCAGCTGATATAATAGAGTTACTTTCTAGACGCAATCAGTCTAGCTAAAGATATTTTCTCTGATTTCTGATATAATAGAAACATTGACTTCAAGAATAAGGAAGAGAAAATGAACGCATTATTGAATGGAATGAATGACCGTCAAGCTGAGGCGGTGCAAACGACAGAAGGCCCCTTGTTAATCATGGCGGGGGCTGGTTCTGGGAAGACTCGTGTTTTAACTCACAGAATCGCCTACTTGATTGATGAAAAGATGGTCAATCCTTGGAATATCTTGGCCATTACCTTTACCAATAAGGCAGCACGTGAGATGAAGGAGCGTGCTTATGGTCTTAATCCAGCAACCCAGGATTGCCTGATTGCGACTTTTCACTCCATGTGTGTTCGTATTCTGCGTCGGGATGCGGATCATATCGGCTACAATCGTAATTTCACTATTGTAGATCCTGGTGAACAGCGTACCCTCATGAAACGAATCCTCAAGCAATTAAACTTGGACCCTAAAAAATGGAATGAACGAACAATTTTGGGGACTATTTCCAATGCTAAGAATGACTTGATTGATGATGTGGCTTATGCTGCCCAGGCTGGTGATATGTACACGCAAATCGTAGCTCAGTGTTATACAGCTTATCAAAAGGAGCTTCGTCAGTCTGAGTCCGTTGACTTTGATGATTTGATTATGCTGACCCTCCGTCTCTTTGATCAAAATCCTGACGTCTTGACCTACTATCAGCAGAAGTTCCAGTACATTCATGTTGATGAGTACCAAGATACCAACCATGCCCAGTATCAATTGGTCAAACTCTTGGCTTCACGCTTTAAAAATATCTGCGTTGTCGGTGATGCGGACCAGTCTATCTACGGTTGGCGTGGGGCTGATATGCAGAATATCTTGGATTTTGAGAAAGATTACCCTAACGCCAAGGTCGTTTTGCTAGAAGAAAATTATCGTTCAACAAAAACCATTCTCCAAGCAGCCAATGACGTCATCAAAAACAATCAAAATCGCCGCCCCAAAAATCTCTGGACCCAGAATGCTGATGGTGAGCAGATTATTTACTATCGTGCAAATGACGAACAGGATGAGGCTGTTTTTGTAGCCAAAACCATTGATGAACTTGGTCGAACTCAAAACTTCCTCCACAAGGATTTTGCGGTTCTTTATCGGACTAATGCACAATCCCGTACTATTGAGGAGGCCCTCCTAAAGTCCAATATTCCTTATACTATGGTCGGCGGGACCAAGTTCTACAGCCGTAAGGAAATCCGTGATATTATAGCCTACCTTAATCTCATTGCCAATCTGAGTGACAATATCAGTTTTGAGCGCATTATTAACGAACCTAAACGCGGAATCGGCCCAGGAACCGTTGAGAAAATTCGCGACTTTGCGAATATGCAAGATATGTCTATGCTAGACGCTTCAGCCAATATTATGTTGTCAGGCATCAAAGGTAAGGCAGCCCAGTCTATCTGGGATTTTGCCAATATGATTTTGGATTTGCGGGAACAACTGGATCAATTAACCATCACAGAGTTAGTTGAAGCGGTTCTTGAAAAAACAGGTTATGTGGAAATTCTTAATGCCCAAGCGACCTTGGAAAGCAAGGCGCGGGTTGAAAATATTGAAGAGTTCCTATCTGTTACCAAGAACTTTGATGACAATCCTGATAGTCAGGAAGAGGAAACAGGTTTAGATAAACTCAGTCGTTTCTTGAATGACTTGGCTTTGATTGCAGACACGGATTCGGGAAGCCAGGAGACATCTGAGGTAACTTTGATGACACTCCATGCAGCTAAGGGACTTGAATTCCCAGTTGTCTTTATCATTGGGATGGAGGAAAATGTCTTTCCACTTAGTCGTGCAGCAGAAGATCCGGATGAACTGGAAGAGGAACGCCGTTTGGCCTATGTAGGTATCACGCGCGCGGAGAAAATCCTCTATCTGACCAATGCCAACTCACGCTTGCTTTTTGGGCGTACCAACTACAATCGTCCGACTCGTTTCATTAACGAAATTAGTTCAGACTTACTTGACTATCAAGGCTTGGCTCGACCAGCGAATACTAGCTTTAAGGCTTCTTATAGCAGTGGTGGGATTGCTTTCGGTCAAGGTATGAGCTTAGCTCAGGCCCTTCAAGAACGAAAACGCAAGGCTGCACCAAGCTCTATCCAGTCAAGTGGCCTTCCATTTGGACAGTTTACAGCCGGAAATAAAAAAGATTCAAGCGATACTAACTGGTCTATTGGAGATATTGCACTTCACAAGAAATGGGGCAAGGGTACTGTTCTGGAAGTCTCTGGTAGCGGTGATACTCAGGAACTAAAAATCAATTTCCCAGATGTAGGGCTGAAAAAACTCCTAGCCAGTGTAGCCCCAATTGAGAAAAAAATCTAATTTTTCATCCTTCTCACGAATAATAAAGTGAGGAGGATTTTTATGTACAGTATTTCATTCCAAGAAGATTCACTCTTGCCTAGAGAAAGACTAGTTAAAGAAGGAGTAGAGGCGCTGAGCAATCAAGAGTTGTTAGCTATTTTGCTCAGAACGGGAACGCGTCAGGCCAATGTTTTTGAAATTTCCCAGAAAGTCTTGAACAGTTTGACCAGTCTAACTGATTTGAAAAAAATGACCCTGCAGGAATTGCAGAGTCTGTCTGGTATTGGACGGATTAAGGCCATTGAACTACAAGCAGTAATTGAACTGGGGCATCGTATTCACAAACATGAAACCCTTGAGATGGAAAGTATTCTCAGTAGTCAAAAGCTAGCCAAGAAAATGCAACAGGAGCTTGGCGACAAAAAACAAGAGCACCTAGTGGCGCTCTATCTCAATACTCAAAATCAAATCATTCATCAGCAAACTATTTTTATCGGATCTGCGACACGCAGCATTGCTGAACCACGGGAAATTCTTCACTATGCTTTGAAGCATATGGCAACTTCCGTGATTCTCGTTCACAATCATCCATCCGGCGCTGTATCTCCTAGTCGAAACGATGACCATGTCACTAAACTAGTCAAGGAAGCCTGCGAACTGATGGGAATTGTGTTCTTGGACCATTTGATTGTCTCGCACTCTGATTACTTTAGTTACCGTGAAAAGACTGATTTGATTTAAGATTGCACATGATCTTACTCAATCACTTTTAAAACATAGGAATCTACTTCTGCCATATTGATAACAGGAAGAGGTTTTATCGTGGGTACAAGTAAATTTTCTTGAACGATAAAGTTGACAATCGAATTGAAATCTTCGATTTTATAATATCTTTTTTTATGAATGAGAATATCTCTGTAAAAGTAAAGACTTGAACGAAATTTACTTTTTAGTTTGGCATCTGCCTTTTTACAAAATCGTTTTGCCTTTTTAGACATTTCTTTCAGCTGTTTTTCTTTTTCTTTTTGAGATAGTTTATCGAAATTCTCTTTATTCTTAGAAAAAGATTGGTAACTTTCCGCTGTTAAAAGTCTATAGAGATTAGAAAGATGAAAGCAAACCCTTGTTTCTTTTTCATTGTTTGATAAGAAAAGATTAGCTTCCTTTTTCTTATAAGATATGAAAACATTAGCTTCTATATCTCTCAAAATCTCATGAGTAGAAGGTATTTCAATTTCATTCATGATTTAATAACCTATTTATAAGTCCTAGAGTTCATTAACAACATAGTCAAATAGCGTTTTATCTTTGGGGCGATTTTCAAATAGAAATTCTGGATGCCATTGGACACCAAGATAAGGAAAGCCGTCCGTAGTTGTCACAGCCTCAATGATTCCATCTTTAGGATCATGTGCTACAACCTTAAGATTTGAGGCTAGATCTTTAATGCTCTGGTGGTGGAAGGAGTTGATATGAGAGATTTCTCCATAGATTTCTCGGAGAATCGTATCAGGTTCCGTTACGAGGCGTTGGGTAGTGTATTCGGCTGAACAGTCCTGCCAATGATCCTCGATATCTTGGTGTAGCGTGCCTCCCATGGCGACATTGAAAAGTTGAGTACCCCGACAAACAGAGAAAATTGGTTTCTTTTGCTTAATCGCTTCTTTGATAAGTGCTAGTTCAAAAATATCTCTTTGAAGATGGTAGTCATCACTATCAATAGCCTTTGGTTCACCATAGTATTTTGGATCAACATTTTGCCCACCCGTTAGGATGAGCTTATCAATGATACTGATGTAATAGGCAGCCATTTCTTGATCACCAATCGGTAGGATGATTGGAATTCCGCCAGCGTCCTTGACTCCTTCAACAAAGCCTTTTGCTGCATAGCTCATCATGATGTCATCATCTGGATGAGCTTTTTCATTTCCTGTAATCCCAATAACTGGTTTTTTCATAAATGCTTTCGCTTTCTAATCCTCTTTACGCATAAAATAGAGGAGGGTTTGGAGTTCGCTTGTCAAATCAACATACTGAACGACAACATCTTTTGGGAGGTGAAGGTGAACAGGGGAAAAGCTGAGAATACCTTTTATACCAGCATCAACCAAAAGATTGGCAACTTCTTGTGATTTAACACTTGGAACTGTTAGGATAGCAGTTTTGACATCTGCTTCTTTGATTTTTTCTTTAATCTGAGAGATACCATAGATTGGAATCCCATCAGGCGTCTGGCTTCCAACTTCTGGATGGTCATCTAGGTCAAAGGCCATGATAATTTTCATCTTGTTACGCTCATGGAAGCGGTAGTGGAGAAGGGCATGGCCCATATTTCCAATCCCAACCAACATAACATTTGTAATGGAGTTATCATTTAGGAGGTCAGCAAAAAAATTCATCAATTTTTTGACATCGTAACCAAAACCTCGACGACCTAGTTCACCAAAATAGGAAAAATCCCGACGAACGGTCGCAGAATCGATACCGATAGCCTCTGCAATTTGCTTGGAGTTGGCACGTTCGATTTTTTCTGCATGAAATCGCTTGAAAATTCGGTAGTAAAGAGAGAGTCTTTTTGCTGTTGCTTTTGGAATAGCAGACTGTTTATCTTTCACAAAATCACAACCTTTCTATTCTTCTATTTTATAGAAACATTGTGAAAAAATCAACAAAAACAAGAAAAAACTAAGAAATTTCTTAGTTTTTATCTGAAAAATGAGCTTGTGATAGAAAACGGTAGAGATCGCCAACCAATCCTTGATAAATCACCTTATCATTCAGCGTTAAGGAGCTGATTAGGAGAGTATCAGGTAGGGTCACACAGCCAGATAGAGATAACATGAGCTCTTCGTAATCCTTATATTCAAGTATACGTTCTACGTGATAGTTATCTTGATAGGTAAGTCGATACATAGTCAATTATCTTTTTTCTTTAGTGAAGATACCGCGTTCTACAAGGCTGTCCATGAGGAAGTAGAATTTTTCTTGATGAATGTGGTGGTCTTCTGATTTAAAGATATTGACCAAACGAAGACCAGACTTGTCAGTGATATTGAGTTTAGCACCTGTAAGGTCTTTATTGATGATGATTTTTAGGTTGAAGCCTTCACCGCTGTTAGGCACTTTCTCAAGCAAACGAGTCAGTTCGAAGTTTCCAACTTTTGTTTCAAAGAAAGTATTATCTTTCAGTGTGAACTTTTTGACAGTTGGGCTAAGTGTATAGTCGTAGCGGCAGTTTTGTAGTTTAATGGTTTTTTCGAATGCCATTAGATTAATCTCCAATAATATTTTTTAAGGTTTGTGCGAGTTGTTTCAGTTCTTCTTCGGTATTAAGAGGAGAGAGACTGATACGGACAGATTCTTTCAAACGAGGCGAATCGGGCCCATAAAAAGCTTCAAGCACATGACTGGTTTGCACAATACCAGCAGTACAAGCCGAACCGGTAGAAATTGAAATTCCTTCAAGATCTAACCGTAGTAAGAGCAAATCATTTTTTTGACCAGGAAAGCCAATGTTGACAACATAAGGTAGTTGGTGGTTGCTTTCATTGAGATAGTAGTCTAAATCAGCAATTTCTTCTAAAAAAGTAGCTTTGAGTGCGCTTAGTTTTTGGTAATGCTCAACTTGGTCATTTAAATCCTCTTTGAGAGCAACGACCATACCTACAATAGCAGCGAGATTTTCTGTTCCAGCCCGTTTCTTTAGTTCTTGGTCTCCACCGTGAAGGTAGGAATCAAAGTCCGCGGAAGAGGCATAAAGAAAGCCAACTCCTTTTGGCCCATGGAATTTGTGGGCAGAAGCACTGAGGAAATCAATTCCTAACTCCTCTGGATGGATAGGAATTTTCCCAATAGCTTGAACAGCATCTACATGATATGCAGAAGGATGATCTTTTAAAATACGTCCAATCTCAGCGATAGGTAAGAGACTTCCTGTTTCATTATTAGCATACATGGTGGAAACGAGAATGGTATCGTCACGTAAGGCTTCTTGAATTTGCTGAGCAGTTATTTCTTGATTTACTGGTTGGATGATGGTCGCTTCAAAACCAAAATGTTGAACCAGATAATCGATAGTTTCAAGCACAGAATGGTGTTCAATAGCTGTCGTGATGATATGTTTTCCACGATTTTGATGACGGAGACAATAGCCAATAATGGCTGTATTGTTACTTTCTGTACCACCAGACGTAAAAAAGATATGTTGAGGTTTGGTTCCTAGTAAGTGAGCTAAGTCTTGACGAGCCTCTCGCAAGAGTTTGCCAGCCTGCCGACCATGGCCATGAATACTAGAAGGATTACCATGAGTTTCTTGCATGACCTTGGTCATTTCAGAAATAGCTACTGCTGACATAGGAGTCGTAGCAGCATTGTCCAAATAAATCAAATAATCACCTTATTTCTTTTTGTTGTAAGCAAAGAGTGGGCTGACTGGTTTTCTTTCGTGAATGCGGACGATAGCATCACCAATTAATTCGCTAGCAGTAATGTAACATACATTTTCTGGAGTTCTTTCTTTGGTTGCTACAGAGTCCGTTACAAGGATTTCTTTAATGTTAGTTGCGTCTAGAAGGTCTGCTGCACCTTCAACAAATAAACCGTGACTAGATACCGCATAGATTTCAGTTGCCCCTTCGCGTTCAACGATTTTTGCTGCTTCAGAGAAAGTACGACCAGTATTTAGGATGTCGTCAATCAAGATAGCTTTCTTGCCTTCAACATCCCCAATGATATAGCCTTCGTTACGATCAGAATCGTCTTGGGCGTAGTCAATGATAGCGATAGGAGCATCAAGGTATTCAGCCAAACTACGAGCACGTTTAACACCAGAGTTCTTTGGACTAACAACAACAACATCAGAGCCAAGAAGTCCTTTATCACAGTAGTGCTTAGCAAATAGAGGAACAGTATAAAGATTATCTACAGGAATATCAAAGAAACCTTGGACTTGAACAGCGTGGAGGTCCAGCGTTAGAACACGGCTTACACCAGCTTTGACAAGCATATTGGCAACCAGTTTCGAAGTGAGGGGTTCACGAGAAGAAGCGATACGATCCTGACGCGCATAACCAAAGTAAGGAAGGACAACGTTGATACTATGAGCACTTGCACGTACACAAGCATCAACCATGATCAACAACTCCATCAAGTGGTTGCTAACAGGGTAGCTGGTTGACTGGATGATGTAGACATCGTAACCACGGACACTTTCTTCAATGTTGACCTGGATTTCGCCGTCAGAAAATTGTCGAGAGGATAACTTCCCGAGAGGTACACCAACTGTATCCGCAATCTTTTGAGCGATTTCATGGTTAGAGTTTAGGGTGAAAAGTTTCATGTTGTTTCTATCTGACATTATAGACCGTCCTCTGTAAACTTTGCGAATCTCCTTTGAGAAAGTTCTGTTTTTCAAAGCAAGATTCTTTTATTTTTATCTTTTCTATTCTACCAAAAAAAGGAGATTATTTCAGCTTTTTTTCATGCTTTTAATAAAACGAATTAATTTTGAAGGAGCTTTCTGATAAGTTATGTGATTTTCATCTAAAAATTTCCGAAAATCGGCTTTCCCTTTTTCATGGTCTGTGACTTCAAGCTCGAGTTCATAGTCCGTTTGGTCAAAGTAGTGACTTTCATCTAACGCCATTAAGCCGATTTCTGTTTTCGTTTCATAACGAAGAGTCGAAAGGCAGCCTAAAACAAGCCAGTCATGACTTTCAATACCAATCTTAGCGAGCTTTTCTAGAACGAGCCCTTGAGGTAGTTTTTGTTTTTCTAGGTACGATTCAGCTTCTGGAAGAGTTAGTTTCTGGTTGTATTCCATATTTCCTACAGTTTGAGGTACTTTTAAGGTCAATTCCGCCCAATCTGAAAAGGTGCGAATGCGCATGGCAACCTTCTTTTCACGCAATTGGAAATCTGGTGTGTCAATGTAGTAGTTTTTCTGAAAGACGGGTTGGATATGGGAAAACTGTTTTTTTAGATGATCATATTCCTCTTTTTTCAGAAGTGTTTTCAATTCTATTTCTAAATGTTTCATTTTTTCAACCTTTTCTATATCTTTGAAAGCGATTTATGGTATAATGGACAATGTATTTATTGTATACGAATGTACTGAAAAAATCAAAGATTTTCGACAGAGCAATCAAACATTACAAGGGAGAAAGTATGACCATAGAATGGGAAGAATTTTTAGATCCTTACATTCAGGCTGTTGGTGAATTGAAGATTAAACTTCGGGGAATTCGCAAACAGTATCGTAAGCAAAACAAGCATTCTCCGATTGAGTTTGTAACGGGTCGGGTAAAACCGATTGAAAGTATCAAAGAAAAGATGGCTCGTCGAGGAATTAACTATGCAAGTCTAGAACATGATCTGCAAGACATTGCTGGTTTACGTGTCATGGTTCAGTTTGTTGATGACGTTAAAGAGGTAGTTGAGATTCTACGTAAACGCCAAGATATGAGAGTCGTTCAGGAACGAGACTATATCACTCATCGTAAGGCTTCGGGCTATCGTTCTTATCACGTGGTTGTTGAGTACACAGTTGATACGATCAACGGGGCTAAGACGATTTTGGCGGAAATTCAAATACGGACTTTAGCCATGAATTTCTGGGCTACGATTGAACACTCGCTCAATTATAAATATCAGGGAGATTTTCCAGAAGAAATCAGGAAAAGACTGGAAATCACAGCGAAAATAGCCTATCAACTGGATGAAGAAATGGGTAAGATTCGTGATGATATCCAGGAAGCGCAGGCTCTCTTTGATCCATTGAGCAGAAAACTAAACGATGGTGTAGGAAATAGTGACGATACAGATGAAGAATACAGGTAAACGAGTTGACCTCATAGCAAATAGAAAGCCACAAAGTCAGAAGGTTTTGCATGAGCTGAGGGATAAACTCAAGAAACAACATTTTATACTGAACGATACCAATCCCGATATCGTCATTTCCATTGGTGGCGATGGAATGCTTTTGTCTGCCTTTCACAAGTATGAGAATCAGTTAGACAAGGTTCGATTTGTAGGTGTTCATACAGGGCATTTAGGATTTTACACAGATTATCGTGATTTTGAGCTGGATCAATTGGTGACCAATCTTTTACTAGATACTGGTGCCAAAGTTTCTTATCCGGTCTTGAATGTTAAGGTAACGCTTGAAAATGGAGAGGTGAAAATCTTCCGTGCTTTAAATGAAGCGAGCATCCGTCGATCAGACCGCACCATGGTTGCGGATATCATCATTAACCATGTTCCGTTCGAGAGATTTCGTGGAGATGGAGTGACTGTTTCAACGCCGACGGGAAGTACTGCCTACAACAAGTCCTTGGGTGGAGCTGTCTTGCATCCGACCATTGAAGCCTTGCAGTTGACGGAGATAGCGAGTCTTAACAATCGAGTCTATCGCACTTTGGGATCATCAATCATCATTCCAAAAAAAGATAAGATTGAACTCTTACCGACACGCAATGATTACCATACGATATCAGTCGATAACAGTGTCTATTCCTTCCGTAATATCGAACGGATTGAGTATCAAATCGACCATCACAAGATTCACTTCGTAGCGACTCCAAGCCACACTAGTTTCTGGAATCGTGTTAAAGATGCCTTCATCGGCGAGGTGGATGAATGAGGTTCGAATTTATCGCAGATGAGCACGTCAAAGTCAAAACCTTCCTAAAGAAACACGAGGTTTCCAAGGGACTTTTGGCTAAGATTAAGTTTCGAGGCGGGGCTATTCTGGTTAATGGCCAAGCTCAAAATGCGACTTATCTCTTAGATATTGGAGATAGAGTAACTATTGACATTCCTGCAGAGGAAGGGTTTGAGAGCCTTGAAGCAATTGATCGATCACTCGATATCTTGTATGAAGATGATCATTTTCTGGTTTTGAATAAGCCTTATGGAGTAGCTTCCATCCCCAGTGTCAATCATTCCAATACCATTGCTAATTTTATCAAGGGATATTATGTAAAGCAAAACTATGAAAACCAGCAGGTTCATATCGTTACTAGGCTTGATAGAGATACTTCTGGTTTGATGCTCTTTGCCAAACACGGCTACGCTCATGCACGTTTAGACAAGCAACTACAACGAAAGTTTATCGAAAAAAGATATTTTGCACTTGTTAAAGGAGATGGTGTCTTGGAGCCAGAGGGGGAGATTATTGCCCCGATTGCGCGTGATGAAGATTCTATTATCACGAGACGGGTTGCCAAAGGTGGGAAATACGCTCATACGTCTTACAAAGTTGTAGCGTCTTATGGAGATGTTCACTTGGTCGATATTCAACTGCATACTGGACGAACTCATCAGATCCGAGTACATTTCTCTCATATTGGTTTCCCCTTGTTGGGAGATGATCTCTATGGTGGCAGCCTAGACGACGGCATTCAACGACAGGCCTTGCATTGCCATTTCTTATCATTTTATCATCCCTTCTTGGAGCGTCAGCTAGAGCTCGAAAGCCCCTTGCCAGATGATTTTAACAATCTTATTACTCAGTTATCAACTAATACTCTTTAAAATCTATTTTGAGTATAATTAATTTTATTAAAGGAGAAAACTCATGGAAGTTTTTGAAAGTCTCAAAGCCAACCTGGTTGGTAAAAATGTACGCATCGTTCTCCCTGAAGGGAAAGAACCTCGTATCCTTCAAGCGACAAAACGTTTGGTTAAAGAAACAGATGTCATCCCAGTATTGCTTGGTAAACCTGAAAAAATTAAAATTTATCTTGAAATCGAAGGGATCATGGATGGTTATGAAGTAATTGATCCCCAACACTATCCTCAATTTGATGAAATGGTTGCTGCCTTAGTAGAGCGTCGTAAGGGCAAAATGACTGAAGAAGAAGCGCGTAAAGTTTTGGTTGAAGACGTCAACTACTTTGGTGTGATGCTAGTCTACTTGGGCTTGGTTGACGGTATGGTATCTGGTGCGATTCACTCAACTGCTTCAACAGTTCGTCCAGCCCTTCAAATCATTAAAACTCGTCCTAATGTTACTCGTACTTCAGGTGCCTTCTTGATGACTCGTGGTTCAGAACGTTATCTTTTCGGAGACTGTGCGATCAACATTAATCCTGATGCTGATGACTTAGCTGAAATTGCTATCAACTCGGCTATTACAGCTAAAATGTTTGGTATCGAACCCAAAATTGCTATGTTGAGCTATTCAAGTAAAGGTTCTGGTTTTGGTGAGAACGTTGATAAGGTAGTAGCAGCTACACAACTTGCGCACGAACTACGTCCAGATCTTGAAATAGATGGGGAATTGCAATTTGATGCGGCCTTCCACCCTGAAACGGCAGCTTTGAAAGCTCCAGGAAGTAAAGTAGCTGGACAAGCAACTGTATTCATCTTCCCAAGTATAGAAGCTGGAAATATCGGTTACAAGATTGCAGAACGTCTCGGTGGTTTCTCGGCTGTAGGTCCTGTTTTACAAGGTTTGAATAAGCCAGTTAATGACCTTTCACGTGGATGTAGCTCAGATGATGTATATAATCTTACACTAATTACTGCAGCTCAAGCGGTTCATCAATAAGAAATAGGCCTCTTTCCTTTAGGAAGAGGCTTTTTAGCGCTAAGAAAAGGACAGTTAGAAGCTTCTATGTTATACTAGATATATGTTAGATTTGAAAGAATACGGTGTTGACATGTGGCCAGAGGAGAAGATTTCCTCTTTCCGTGAGAAACTCCTCAACTGGTACGATGAAAACAAACGGGATTTACCCTGGCGAAGAAGTAAAAATCCTTATCACATCTGGGTTTCTGAAATCATGCTGCAGCAGACTAGGGTAGATACGGTTATTCCCTACTATGAACGATTCTTGGACTGGTTTCCAACTGTTGAAAGTCTGGCGAATGCCCCTGAAGAGCGTCTGCTGAAGGCTTGGGAAGGTTTGGGTTATTATTCTCGAGTGCGCAATATGCAGGCTGCAGCTCAGCAGATTATGACTGACTTTGGGGGGCAATTTCCAAATACCTATGAAGGAATATCTTGCCTGAAAGGGATTGGCCCTTACACTGCGGGAGCTATTTCCAGTATCGCTTTTAATTTGCCTGAGCCAGCGGTCGATGGCAATGTCATGCGAGTTTTGGCACGCTTGTTTGAGGTTAATCATGATATCGGAGTTCCCAGCAATCGAAAGATTTTCCAAGCTATGATGGAAATCTTGATTGACCCGAAACGACCAGGTGATTTTAACCAAGCTCTGATGGATTTAGGTTCTGACATAGAGGCTCCAGTTAATCCTCGACCTGAAGAAAGCCCTATTAGAGACTTTAGCGCAGCCTATCAGAAGGGAACCATGGATCGATATCCGATTAAAGAACCTAAGAAAAAACCTCTTCCAATTTATCTCAAGGCTTTGGTTGTGCGCAATGATAGAGGTCAATATTTACTAGAGAAAAATGAAAGCGAAAAACTGCTAGCTGGATTTTGGCATTTCCCCTTGATTGAAGTCGAAGAATTTTCTAGAGAAGATGATCAGTTAGATCTTTTTTCTCAAGTCAAAGAGGTAAGCAGTGCATTTGGACCAAGCCCCCAAGAAAGTTTTGAGCAGGATTATGATTTAGAAGTGAATTGGTCCCAGCAAGTATTTGACCAGGTAAAGCATGTATTTAGTCATCGGAAATGGCATATTCAAATCCTATCAGGTCAGGTGACAGGATTAAAACAGTTCTCCGACAGAGAAATTCGCTGGCTATCCCCTAAAGAGTTTGCTGACTACCCCCTCGCTAAACCTCAACAAAAGATTTGGCAGGCTTATAAAACAGTTCTTGGAGATGGGGACTGGGATTAGCCATTTGTGTCTTCTTTCCATTTTTTTGTTATAATAGAAAAAGAAAAAGGTGATCTTATGAAAAAAATATTAATTGTAGATGATGAGAAACCAATCTCAGATATTATTAAGTTTAATATGGCCAAGGAAGGTTATGAAGTTGTAACAGCCTTCAATGGTCGTGAGGCAATCGAGCTATTTGAAGCTGAGCAACCAGATATTATTATCCTCGACTTAATGCTACCTGAAATTGATGGTTTAGAAGTTGCTAAAGCTATTCGTAAGACTAGTAGCGTGCCGATTATCATGCTATCAGCTAAGGATAGCGAGTTTGACAAGGTTATTGGTTTAGAGTTAGGTGCAGACGATTATGTTACAAAACCTTTCTCAAACCGTGAATTGCAGGCTCGTGTCAAGGCCCTGCTTCGTCGTACAGACCTAGTTTCTGTGGATAGCCAAGAGTCTGATGAGAAGAAGACGCAACCTTTACAAATTGGTGATTTGGAAATCGTTCCAGATGCTTACGTGGCGAAGAAATATGGTGAGGAATTAGATTTGACCCACCGTGAGTTTGAACTCTTGTATCACTTGGCGTCTCATATTGGTCAAGTGATTACGCGTGAACACTTGCTTGAGACTGTATGGGGTTATGACTATTTTGGTGATGTTCGTACAGTGGACGTGACCATTAGACGCTTACGTGAGAAAATCGAAGATACTCCAAGTCGTCCAGAGTACATTCTCACACGTCGTGGTGTTGGATACTATATGAGAAATAATGATTGAAGATATTAGACAAACTATTCTGACCAGTGATTTTATCTTTATCCTGATTTTACTTGGCTTTATCCTGGTGGTGACCTTGCTGTTACTGGAAAATCGTCGGGATAATATCCGTCTGAAGGAGATAAATCAAAAGGTTAAGGACTTGATTGCAGGTGATTATTCTCAAGTTTTGGACTTGCAAGGAAGTACAGAAATCACCAATATCACCAATAATCTGAACGATTTGTCAGAAGTTATTCGTTTGACCCAAGAAAATCTGGAACAAGAGAGTAAACGATTGAACAGTATTCTTTCTTACATGACAGATGGCGTTCTTGCGACCAATCGTCGTGGCCAGATTACCATGATTAATGACATGGCCAAGAAACAGCTCGGTGTGCAGAAAGAAGATGTTCTGAATAAAAGCATCCTCGAATTGCTTAAGATAGAAGATGAGTATGAGCTGCGTGACCTGATTACACAGATTCCTGAGTTGACGATTGACTCCCAGGATGTGAATGGTGAATATCTAAGCCTTCGTGTACGTTTTGCTCTGGTTCGCCGTGAGTCAGGTTTCATCTCTGGTTTGGTTGCCGTTTTACATGATACGACCGAACAGGAGAAGGAAGAGCGTGAGCGAAGACTCTTTGTTTCGAACGTGAGTCACGAGTTGCGAACTCCTTTGACCAGTGTTAAATCTTATCTTGAAGCCTTGGACGAGGGGGCCCTATATGATCCTGTTTCCCCTGATTTTATCAAGGTTTCACTCGATGAAACCAACCGTATGATGCGGATGGTGACAGATCTTTTGCATCTCTCTCGTATTGATAATGCGACCACTCGGTTGGATGTGGAATTGATTAATTTTACTGCATTCATCACTTTTATTCTCAACCGCTTTGATAAGATGAGAAGTCAGGATGACGAGAAAAAATATGAGCTTGTCAGAGATTACCCTATTAATTCAGTTTGGATCGAGATTGATACCGATAAGATGACTCAGGTGATTGATAATATTCTTAACAATGCCATCAAGTACTCACCAGATGGTGGCAAAATCACTGTCAGCATGAAAACTACTGATGACCAGATGATTTTATCTATTAAAGACCAAGGTCTAGGTATTCCAAAGCAAGATTTGCCAAAGATTTTTGACCGCTTCTACCGTGTGGATCGTGCAAGAAGCCGAGCTCAAGGTGGAACTGGTCTAGGTCTGGCTATAGCAAAAGAAATCATCAAACAACACAATGGCTTTATTTGGGCCAAAAGTGAATACGGTAAGGGATCAACCTTTACCATCGTGCTCCCTTATGATAAGGATGCCGTAAAAGAAGAAATATGGGAGGACGAAATAGAAGATTAGAATGAGTGAAATAGGCTTTAAATACAGTATTTTAGCATCAGGTTCCAGTGGAAATTCTTTTTATCTGGAAACGCCAAAAAAGAAAATCCTAGTGGATGCAGGCTTGTCTGGTAAGAAAATTACAAGTCTGCTAGCTGAAATCAATCGCAAACCTGAAGATCTGGATGCGATTTTGATTACGCATGAGCATTCAGACCATATCCATGGGGTCGGTGTCTTGGCTCGTAAATATGGCATGGATCTTTACGCCAATGAAAAGACCTGGCAGGCTATGGAAAATAGTAAGTATCTTGGCAAGGTTGATTCCTCGCAAAAGCATATCTTTGAAATGGGCAAAACCAAAACCTTTGGCGATATCGACATTGAGAGTTTTGGGGTTAGCCATGATGCGGCAGCACCACAGTTTTACCGCTTTATGAAGGATGACAAGAGTTTTGTCATGTTGACCGATACAGGTTATGTAAGTGACCGTATGGCTGGAATAGTCGAAAATGCTGACGGTTACCTCATCGAGTCCAACCACGATGTAGAGATTTTGCGAGCAGGATCTTACGCTTGGCGTCTCAAACAGCGAATTCTATCGGATCTCGGTCATCTTTCTAACGAAGACGGTGCTGAGGCCATGATTCGTACAATGGGAAATCGGACTAAGAAAATCTATCTTGGGCATTTATCCAAAGAGAACAATATCAAGGAGCTGGCTCATATGACTATGGTCAACCAGCTAGCCCAAGCGGATCTGGGAGTCGGAGTAGACTTTAAAGTTTATGATACCTCACCAGATACTGCAACACCATTGACAGATATATAAAAAAGAAGGCGAGTGCCTTCTTTTTATATGTCTTTTACAATCCAGCAAATTCCTTGATTTCTTGTGCGGACATGGAAGAGTCGCAACGGACATTGATTTGTCCATCTGCAATGTGAACGAAGCCTGGTACAGTTGGGATTCCATAGCGTGAACGGAATTCTTGTAACTCATTGAGTTGGCTTGGTTCTTCACTGTTGATGAAGTAGATGTGAGCTTTAGTTTCAGCTACGACAGCTGACAAGGTACCTGCGAATTTACGGCAGTAAGGGCAAGTTTTGCGACCGATAAAGAAGGTTGCAGTTTCTTTTTTATCAAGAGCTTCTTGTGCACGCGCAACTGTAGTGACTTCAAGGTCTTTAATGTTTTCTAAAAATTGTTCCATGAGATTACCTCGCTTTCATTGATAAGTCTAGTATGCCATAAAGTTTCTAAAAATGCTTAGATTTGATACGAAAAAAAGATGAGATTGGTTGGTCTCATCTTTTATAATTTTTTATTTTACAAACGCATTGATTTCTGCTTCAATGTTGGCAATCTTAGCTTGTGAATCTTCATTGCTTTCACCCACAACGGCAATGTAGAATTTGATTTTTGGTTCAGTACCAGAAGGGCGAACAGCAATCCATGAACCGTCAGCAAGTGTATATTTCAAAACATCACTTGGAGGAGTTGTCAAGTTTGTAACAGTACCGTCAGCAGCAGTAGCAGTTTGAGCCTTGAAGTCTTCTACGACAGTGATAGCTGTTGCGTTCCATTCTTTTGGAGCATTGTTACGGAACTTAGCCATAATGGCTTTGATTTGTTCTGCACCATCAACACCAGAAAGGGTAACAGAGATAGTCTTTTCAGCGTAGTAGCCGTACTCTTTGTAGATTTCTTCGATACCGTCAGCAAGTGTCAAACCACGTGAACGATAGTAGGCAGCAAGTTCAGCAACGACAAGAACGGCTTGGATGGCGTCTTTATCACGTACGAATGGTTTGATTAAGTAACCGAAGCTTTCTTCAAATCCCATCATGTAAGTGTGATTGTGTTTTTCTTCAAATTCTTGAATTTTTTCAGCGATAAATTTGAAACCTGTCAAAACGTTGAACATGGTTGCGCCGTAGCTTTCAGCAATCTTCGTTACCAAGTCAGTTGATACAATTGATTTGCAGAGAGCAGCATTTTCAGGAAGAGTTCCAGCATTTTTGTGTGCTTCCAAGATGTATTTAGCCATGATAGCGCCGATTTGGTTACCTGAAAGGTTGAGATAGCTTCCATCTTTTTGAAGGACTTCAACACCAACACGGTCAGCATCAGGGTCAGTTGCCACAAGAACATCAGCGCCAACTTGACGACCAAGTTCTTCAGCAAGGGCAAAGGCAGCTTGGCTTTCTGGGTTTGGAGATTTCACAGTTGAGAAGTCAGGATCTGCAGTTGCTTGTGCTTCAACGACTTGAACTGAGTCAAATCCAGCTTGAGCAAGAGCACGACGAGCCAACATTTCACCCGTACCATGAAGTGGTGTGTAGACAATCTTCATGTCTTTACCGAATTCTTCAATCAAGGCTGGGTTGATGTTTACGTCCTTAACTTCTTTAAGGTATTCTGCATCAACAGCTTCGCCAATGACTTCAATCAAGCCAGAAGCTTTTTCAGCTTCCACATCAGCAACTTCCACAGCAAATGGATTTTCGATTCCACGAATATAAGTAGTTAAAGCGTCCGCATCGTGTGGAGGCATTTGTCCACCGTCTTCTCCATAAACCTTGTAACCGTTAAATGGAGCAGGGTTATGGCTGGCAGTAATCATGATACCTGCAAAACAGTTGAGGTGACGAACTGCAAATGAGAGTTCTGGAGTGGGACGGAGGCTTTCAAATACGTAAGATTTGATACCGTGTTTGGCAAGAACTGCCGCAGATTCAAAGGCAAACTCAGGTGAGAAGTGACGGCTATCGTAGGCAATTGCTACACCACGTTCTTTTTCATTTCCACCTTTTGACTCAATCAAACGAGCCAAACCTTCAGTTGCTTGACGAACAACATAGATATTGATACGATTTGTACCAGCACCGATCAAACCACGCATACCAGCAGTACCAAATTCAAGATTGGTATAAAAGGCGTCTTCCTTAGTTTTTTCGTCCATATTTTCCAAATCTTGACGAAGGTAGTCTGGAAGATCAGCAAAATCGAGCCATTTTTGATAATTTTCTTGGTAAGTCATAGAGTGTCTCCTTTGTTTATTTGCTTTAATCGCTTTCATTATATCACGATTTGACATTTTAGTAAAACGTTAGCATAACTTAAAATGTAGGAAATTTACTTATGCACTTTAGCGGGAAAATGGTGGGGACTTTGCTTACTTATACTAAGTTAGCGATGAAAATTAATTATTAGATTCTTTATAACATGAAAGTTTATGATTCATTTTGTAGGTTTGTTGAAGAAAAAAATCAAAAATATTGTTATATTCTATTCTTTTTATAAAGAATCCTTTAATGTATCAAATGAACAGATAGAAAAATTTAAGTTAAAACTCTATAAATTTAAGATATTTTGAAAATATCTGGTTTCTGTTTTGATTTTTATTCTGCGTATGGTAAAATATAGTAAATCATTAAAGGAGAAGCCATTATGAAAAAAATTCTTAAGCATTCTGCCTTGCTTTTATCAGCTTTAGCACTGGTTGCCTGTGGAGCTCAAAAAAAAGCAAGCGACAATGGTACAGCTTCAAACTCTAATTTTGAGGTTTCTGTAAAAGACGGTATGTATGTATTGCCTAAAGATGAGGATTCATCATCAACATACCTTGCACTTCAAGTCGAAATCAAGAACAATCGTGATAAACAGTTTAGTTTTACTAGCCAAGATATCACGCTATACAATGAAAAGGATGAAAAATTACAACCAATTCAAGTTTATGAAAGCGACAGTAAAACTAAATTTATGTCATATGGTGACAGTCTTTCTAAAGGAAAGAGCGTTGCTGGTTATGTAGTGTATGAAGTCGATAAGAATGCTAAGTATGAACTTCACTTTGCACCTAGCTTTTACGATGACATCAAAGAAAATTCTAAAAAGAATAACGATGTAGCAATCAAGGTGGATCCAAGTCAGTATGAAGACAATATTGATGAAGCGAAAGATGTAATGAAAAAATATGTCGATGCTGTTTACCTTAATGGGGAAAGCTCTGGTGGTGGAACGAACCTAAGTGCTACTGACAAAAAGTCGCAAGTTGTAGCACTTGCTGATGATAAAAAATCTTCTGATAATAGTGCTGAATTCACAAACGATGCGAAAGCTGATAAAGAAGAGTTTATCAAGAAATTTACAGAGTCATTCGGAAAAGGTTTCTATAACTACAAACCATCTGATTCAGAACTTAGAACATTCGCAGATGCCTACATCAAAGCAAATGCTAAGAGAGCAAAAGTTGATTACAAGGTGAAGACATACTTGCCTGATTATGCTGTTGTTTATGTTAGACCAGAAACAATCGACTTGGATAACTTGAATGTTTATGAATTGAGCCGTAAATTCTACGAAGAAAACAAAGGTAAATATAGCAACTACTCTGAAGCTATGAAAGCTGGTGAAAAATACATTTTAGAAAATGCACCGAGTCAATTTGATTCAACTCCTCTAGACACTAGTGATAACATGAAGAAAGAGGGTTATGAAATTAAAATGACCAAGAAAGATGGAAAATGGACCATCGATACCTCTTCTAAAAACTATGAATTGAAAGATATGGCTCGCACATTCCGTGGAGGCATTGGATACTAAGATGAAAGGTTCGAGTTTATGACTCGAACTTTTTTCATTGCAATTGTGCAAAAGAGAAAAAGATAGTAAAATAGATGTATGATTATTTTACAAGCTAATAAAATTGAACGTTCTTTTGCAGGAGAGGTTCTTTTTGATAATATCAACCTGCAAGTTGATGAACGAGACCGGATTGCCCTCGTTGGGAAAAATGGGGCAGGTAAGTCCACTCTTTTGAAGATTTTGGTTGGGGAAGAGGAGCCGACCAGTGGAGAAATCAATAAGAAAAAAGATGTTTCTCTGTCTTACCTAGCCCAAGATAGCCGTTTTGAGTCTGAAAATACCATTTATGATGAAATGCTTCACGTCTTTGATGACTTGCGTCGGACTGAGAAGCAACTTCGTCAGATGGAACTGGAGATGGGTGAAAAGTCTGGTGAAGATCTGGATAAACTGATGGCGGATTATGATCGTTTATCAGAGAATTTCCGCCAGGCTGGTGGCTTTACCTACGAAGCTGATATTCGAGCGATTTTGAATGGATTCAAGTTTGACGAGTCTATGTGGCAGATGAAAATTGCCGAGCTTTCGGGTGGTCAAAATACCCGTCTGGCACTGGCTAAAATGCTTCTTGAAAAGCCCAATCTCTTAGTCTTGGACGAGCCAACCAACCACTTGGATATTGAAACCATAGCCTGGCTAGAGAATTACTTGGTGAACTATAGCGGCGCCCTCATTATTGTCAGTCACGACCGTTACTTTTTGGATAAGGTTGCGACGGTTACACTGGATTTGACCAAGCATTCCTTAGATCGTTATGTAGGTAATTACTCTCGCTTTGTTGAGTTAAAGGAGCAAAAGCTAGCTACTGAGGCAAAAAACTATGAAAAGCAACAAAAGGAAATCGCTGCTCTAGAAGACTTTGTCAATCGCAATCTAGTCCGAGCTTCAACAACCAAACGTGCTCAATCTCGCCGTAAACAACTAGAAAAAATAGAGCGTTTGGACAAGCCTGAAGCTGGCAAGAAATCAGCCAACATGACCTTCCAGTCGGAAAAAACATCGGGAAATGTTGTCCTGACTGTTGAAAATGCGGCTATTGGCTATGATGGGGAAATATTGTCAGAACCTATCAACCTTGACCTCCGTAAAATGAATGCTGTTGCCATCGTAGGACCAAATGGTATTGGCAAATCAACCTTTATCAAGTCTATTGTGGACCAGATTCCTTTTATCAAGGGAGAGAAGCGTTTTGGTGCCAATGTTGAGGTTGGATACTATGATCAGACTCAAAGTAAGCTAACACCAAGTAATACTGTTCTGGATGAACTTTGGAATGATTTTAAACTGATACCAGAAGTTGAGATCCGCAACCGCCTTGGTGCCTTCCTCTTCTCTGGTGATGATGTTAAAAAGTCAGTCGGAATGCTGTCTGGTGGTGAACGAGCTCGTCTGTTGCTTGCCAAACTTTCAATGGAAAACAACAATTTCTTGATTTTGGACGAGCCGACCAACCACTTGGATATTGATAGCAAGGAAGTCTTGGAAAATGCCTTGATTGACTTTGATGGAACCCTTCTTTTTGTGAGCCACGACCGTTACTTTATTAATCGTGTAGCCACTCATGTACTGGAATTGTCTGAGAGTGGTTCAACCCTCTACCTTGGAGATTATGACTACTATGTTGATAAGAAAGCAGAAGTAGAAGTGAGTCAAGCTGAGGAACTTTTAACTAGCAATCAGGCAAAAGAAGCAAGTTCAGTTAATGACTACCAGGCCCAGAAAGAAAGTCAAAAAGAAGTTCGCAAACTCATGCGACAAATCGAGAGTTTGGAAGCTGAAATTGAAGAGTTAGAAACTCAAAGTCAAGCCATTTCTGAACAAATGCTGGAAACCAACGATGCTGAAAAGCTCATGGAATTGCAGACTGAACTGGACAAAATTAACCATCGTCAGGAAGAAGCAATGCTTGAGTGGGAAGAATTATCAGAGCAGGTGTAAGAAATGGAACATCTTGGAAAGGTATTTCGTGAATTTCGAACAAGTGGGAAATACTCCTTAAAAGAGGCGGCAGGTAAATCATGTTCAACTTCTCAATTATCTCGCTTCGAGCTTGGGGAGTCTGATCTGGCAGTTTCTCGTTTCTTTGAGATTTTGGACAATATTCATGTGACTATTGAAAATTTCATGGACAAGGCTAGGGATTTTCAAAATCATGAACATGTTGCCTTGATGGCACAGATTATTCCGCTTTACTACTCAAATGATATTGCAGGTTTTCAAAAGCTTCAAAGAGAACAACTTGAAAAGGCTAAGAGTTCGACCAATCCCCTCTATTTTGAGCTGAATTGGATTTTGTTACAGGGACTGATTTGTCAAAGAGATGCTCATTACACGATGAGTCAGAGTGATTTGGAAAAAGTAGCAGATTATCTTTTTCAAACAGAAGAATGGACCATGTATGAGTTGATTCTTTTCGGTAACCTCTATACTTTCTACAATGTGGACTATGTAGCTCGGATTGGCAGAGAAGTCATGGAGCGGGAAGAGTACTACAAAGAAATTGGACGGCATCGTAAACTCGTTTTGATTTTAGCTCTTAACTGTTACCAGCATTGTTTGGAAAGCCGTTCCTTTACGGATGCGGACTATTTTGAGGGCTATGTAGAGAAGTTGATTGGAAATGGTATCAAGCTTTATGAGCGCAATATCTTCCATTATCTCAAAGGTTTCGCTTTTTACCAAAGAGACTTGAAAGAAGAAGGTTGTAGTCAGATGCAGGAAGCCATGCATATTTTTGATGTGCTTGGACTTCCAGAGCAAGTGGCTTACTATCAGGAACATTATGAAAAATTTGTAAATGCTTAAATTTCCCAAATAAGGGAAAAATAAAGAGACTCCTTTCGGTTTTGATACAATAGTTTCAAAATTTGAGAGGAGCTTTTTATATGAATCGACATGCAATCCAGTTGATTAGTCGTGGTGCTATTATTAAAATAGGAAATATGCTCTATGATTATGGAAACAGTGTTTGGTTAGCATCAATGGGGACGATAGGACAGACTGTTCTTGGGATTTATCAGATTTCTGAACTCGTCACATCGATTCTGATCAATCCTTTTGGTGGAGTGATTTCAGACCGCTTTTCGCGTCGCAAAATTTTGATGACGACAGACTTGATTTGTGGCGTTCTTTGCTTAGCTATTTCTTTCATCAGAGATGATAGCTTGATGATTGCTGCCTTGATTTTTGCCAATATTGTTCAGGCGGTTGCTTTTGCATTTTCTCGTACAGCCAATAAAGCCATTATAACTGAGGTTGTAGAGAAAGACGAGATTGTGACCTATAATGCTCGTTTAGAGCTCGTTTTGCAGGTTGTAGGTGTTAGCTCCCCTGTACTTTCTTTCCTCGTTTTACAATTTGCCAGTCTCCATATAACGCTTGTTTTAGATGCCATTAGCTTTTTCATCGCATTTACCTTAGTAGCTTTTCTCCCCAAAAAAGAGACTCAGGAACAAGAGAAAAAGACTTTCAGCTGGAAAAATATTTTTGCTGATATGAAGGAAGGGATTCGCTATATTTGGCGACAGCAAGAGATTTTCTTCCTTTTGTTAGTAGCTTCCAGTGTCAATCTCTTTTTTGCAGCTTTTGAATTTCTCCTCCCCTTTTCAAATCAGCTTTATGGAGTAGAAGGAGCTTATGCAAGTATTTTGACTATGGGCGCAGTTGGTTCCATTGTGGGAGCTCTTCTAGCTAGTAAAATAAAGGCAAATGTTTATAATCTTTTGATTCTATTGGCTTTGACTGGAGTAGGAGTTTTTATGATGGGGTTACCACTGCCAACTTTTCTTTCTTTTTCCGGAAATTTAGTTTGTGAACTGTTTATGACGATTTTTAATATTCACTTTTTTACTCAGGTTCAAACCAAGGTTGAGGGGGAATACTTGGGAAGAGTCCTAAGCACCATTTTTACCTTAGCCATCCTATTTATGCCGATTGCAAAAGGCTTTATGACGGTGCTACCAAGTGTCCATCTCTCTTCTTTTCTGATAATTGGAAGCGGTGTTATCATCCTGTCTTGTTTCTCCCTCGTTTATGTGCGAGGTCATTTTGATAAAGAGTTATAATTTCTCTTTTTAAGAAAATATTACACTACAAACCATTTTTCAGTCCTTCTCTATTGTGAGGAGGGCTTGCTTTGTGGTAAAATGGGATTATGAATGAAAGAATGAATGA
This sequence comes from Streptococcus oralis, assembly GCF_002386345.1. Classification (NCBI taxonomy): domain Bacteria; kingdom Bacillati; phylum Bacillota; class Bacilli; order Lactobacillales; family Streptococcaceae; genus Streptococcus; species Streptococcus oralis. Next base: position 859,078 of record NZ_CP023507.1, read on the forward strand.
GTTAGTTGCCTTACTCAACCGCTATGCGACCGAGTACTATACGAGTGACAATCCCTCGGTTTCAGATAGCGAGTATGATCGTCTCTACCGAGAGTTGGTTGAGTTGGAAGCCGCCTATCCAGATCAAGTTTTAGCGGATAGTCCAACTCATCGTGTTGGTGGTAAGGTTTTAGATGGTTTTGAAAAATACAGTCATCAGTATCCTCTATACAGTTTGCAGGATGCTTTTTCACGTGAAGAGTTAGAAGCTTTTGATGCGCGTGTGCGAAAGGAATTACCCCAACCGACCTATATTTGTGAGCTGAAAATCGATGGTTTGTCTATCTCGCTTACGTATGAAAAGGGGATTTTGGTTGTTGGTGCCACACGTGGGGATGGTTCTGTTGGTGAAAATATCACCGAAAACCTCAAGCGTGTCAAGGACATTCCTTTGACCTTGCCCGAAGAACTAGATATCACCGTTCGTGGAGAGTGTTACATGCCACGCGCTTCCTTTGATCAGGTCAACCAAGCCCGCCAAGAAAATGGGGAGCCTGAATTTGCTAATCCTCGTAACGCAGCTGCAGGCACCTTGCGTCAGTTGGATACAGCAGTAGTGGCCAAGCGTAATCTTGCTACTTTCCTCTATCAAGAAGCCAGCCCTTCAACTCGTGATAGTCAAGAAAAGGTCTTGGAGCATCTTGAACAGCTTGGTTTTGTAGTTAATCCTAAACGAATATTGGCTCAAAGTATAGATGAGGTATGGGATTTTATCCAAGAAGTAGGACAAGAACGGGAGAAACTGCCTTACGATATCGATGGGGTGGTCATCAAGGTTAACGACCTAGCAGGTCAAGAAGAACTTGGTTTTACGGTTAAAGCACCTAAGTGGGCAGTTGCCTACAAATTTCCTGCTGAGGAAAAAGAAGCCCAGCTCCTTTCAGTTGACTGGACAGTAGGTCGTACGGGTGTTGTGACCCCAACTGCCAATCTAACACCTGTTCAGCTTGCTGGGACAACTGTTAGCCGTGCAACACTGCACAATGTAGATTATATTGCTGAAAAGGATATTCGAAAAGACGATACGGTTATCGTTTATAAGGCTGGAGATATCATCCCTGCTGTTTTGCGTGTGGTAGAGTCCAAGCGTGTTTCTGAAGAAAAACTAGATATTCCGACTAACTGTCCAAGTTGTGACTCCGATTTGTTGCACTTTGAAGATGAAGTGGCTCTTCGTTGTATCAATCCACGATGTCCTGCCCAAATCATGGAAGGTTTGATTCACTTTGCTTCTCGAGACGCCATGAATATTACAGGGCTTGGTCCATCTATTGTTGAAAAGCTTTTTGCTGCTAATCTGGTTAAGGATGTGGCAGATATTTACCGTTTGAAAGAAGATGATTTCCTTCTTTTAGAGGGTGTCAAGGAAAAGTCTGCTTCTAAACTATATCAGGCCATTCAAGCATCCAAGGAAAACTCTGCTGAAAAGCTCTTGTTTGGTCTGGGAATTCGTCATGTCGGAAGCAAGGCTAGCCAACTCTTGCTCCAACATTTCCACTCTATTGAAAATCTAGCCCAAGCTGATCCTGAGGAAGTAGCAAGTATCGAGAGCTTGGGTAGTGTGATTGCACAAAGCCTTCAGACTTATTTTTCTACAGAAGGGTCGAATATTCTCTTAGACGAGTTGAAAGAAACTGGAGTCAATCTGGACTACAAAGGACAGACACTAGTGGCAGATGCGGCCTTGTCAGGTTTGACAATTGTATTAACTGGTAAATTGGAACGTCTCACACGTTCTGAAGCCAAAAATAAACTCGAAAGTCTAGGTGCCAAAGTCACAGGCAGTGTATCTAAGAAAACGAATCTTGTCGTAGCAGGAGCAGATGCAGGAAGCAAGCTCCAAAAAGCGCAAGAACTTGGTATCGAAGTTCGAGATGAGGCCTGGCTAGAAAGTTTGTAAAGAATAGTTGAAAAATAGATGTCAGATAGTCTGGAACTATCTCTCCTGATGTGTTTTTATACCTATTAAAGCTATTCTCTATTGTGCTGAAATTCCCGCTAAATTCTTCAGCATGACTTTAAGAATTAAAATTAAAATTGAAATTAGAAATTAGGAAAAGAAATGTATAGTTACCCTGTAGTCATCCATTTTCACCGAAAAAATGGGGATTATGCCGCTTGTTCATTCAGTAGAAAACAGGCAGATGTTAAAGAAAATTTGTATTATGAAAATGATTATTTTGGAGCAAAATTCTCCTTTACAGTCACAAGTGCAGAAAGGCTCGATACTTTGACCTTTTCTGTCGAAATAGATGGAAAGACAAAAGACTATCTTCTACGGTTTAACTATTATCCACTGTTGACTGAGGTTTGGATCTTAGATGGTGATGAGACGGTTTATTATTCAGAAAATCCTGCCATTGCAAGTCCTTACTATAAAGATCGAAACCCGTTTTCTTTTGATAAAGCCTTTCACAGTGAAAGTTTTGATCATCATTGGGGATACCAAGGAGAGTTGGGTTATAGTATCTCAGACTACCAGACAAGCTTTAAACTCTGGGCTCCAACAGCTACAGCAGTCCAAGTGGTCGTTTATGAAAATACAAGTAACGACGCGCCGATTTGGAAAACCTTTAATCTAAAGCGAGGGAATAGCTATTCATACAGTCATAAGTACAATACCATTGGTGTTTGGAGTGTAGACCTGGATGAAAATCTTGCAGGTAAAGCTTATCAGTATCAGATTGAGTTTCCGCACCACCAGACTTTGACACGAGATCCTTACACTATCGCTACAAGTCCTGACGGGAAACGTTCTGTCATCCTATCTCAGCAAGATAGACAGGTAGAAGGATTTAAAGTCAAACATGGGACAGATGCTCCTTGGCGTTTGGAAAACCCATGTAAAGCCGTTATCTGTGAGATGCACATTCGTGATTTTACAAAATCACCGACATCTGGAGTTCCAGAAAATCTTCGAGGGACCTTCCTTGGGGCTGCCCAGAGTGGAACGGCTAACCAGTATGGGCAAGCAACAACCTTTGACTATATCAAAGAACTCGGCTGTAATTATGTTCAGCTCCAACCAATCTTTGATCGTCATAAGGAATACGATGAAGACGGAAATGTAACCTATAACTGGGGTTATGACCCTCAAAACTACAATGCGCCAGAACCAAGTTTCTCTAGTAACTCAGATGATCCTGGACAGGTTATTCGAGACCTCAAAACCATGATTCAGGCTTATCATGATGCAGGAATCGGTGTCATTATGGATGTTGTTTATAACCATACCTTCTCAACGGTCGATGCACCTTTCCAAACAACTGTTCCTGATTATTACTATCGTATGAATCCAGATGGAACCTTCCAAAACGGAACAGGTGTTGGAAATGAAACCGCAAGCGAACACGAAATGTACCGCAAGTATATGATTGACTCACTCCTTTATTGGGTGAAAGAATACAATATTGACGGTTTCCGTTTCGACTTGATGGGAATTCATGATGTCAAAACCATGCAGGCAATTCGTTGGGCACTTGATGAAGTTGATCCACGTATTATCACCTATGGAGAAGGTTGGGATATGGGGACCGGTCTTGCACCTTACGACAAGGCCAAGAAGGACAATGCCTACCAGATGCCAAATATTGGATTCTTCAATGATGATCAGCGTGATGCCATCAAAGGAGGAGAAGTTTATGGCTCAATCAAGGCAGGATTTGTTAGTGGTGCAGCTACAGAACCGATTGTAGCCAAAGCTATTCTTGGTAGCCGAGAGTTGGGTTCATATCTTAGTCCCAACCAAGTTCTTAACTACGTGGAAGCCCATGATAATTACAACTTGCATGATTTGTTAGTAACCCTTCATCCAGATCACAGTTCAGATAAGATTATGCGACAGGTTGAGACAGCAACAGCGATGAGCATTCTTATGCAAGGCATGTCCTTTATAGAGCTGGGGCAAGAATTTGGTCGTACCAAACTCCTTGCTACAGGAGAAAATGGCGAGCTAACTGCGGCAGATAGAGAACGGGCCATGAATAGTTACAATGCTCCAGATAGTGTCAACCAGGTCAACTGGGATTTAATCAATGAGAGACAAGAAAGCATTGACTTTATTCGCCAGATTATTCGCCTAAAAAAACAAACACGTGCTTTCTCTTATCCTACATACGAAGAAGTTTATCGTCATGTCTTCGTCCATACAGCTGCTGAAAATAGTGGGTGGATTGTTTACGAAATTCACGGTGGAGCAGAGCACTTATTGGTGGTATTCAATGCCAAGGGAACTTCCTTCTACTTTGAAAATGCGGGAAATCTTGAAATGCTTGTGTCCAACAGTCGTTCTCAAGAGTCTAATGTGATTGATGATATCAGCGTTGCAGTCTTGAAGGTACTTTCATAGTAAATACTACAAAAAGGTTTAGTTAATTCTAGACCTTTTTTGATTTTTATTGAAAAATCAATATCTAATAGGAATAAATTTCAAATAATTTGAAGAATCAAGTTTGTGAAAAAAATATCAATATTTTCCAAAAAGGGGTTGTAATTTTCTGAAAATTTGATAAAATAAGTTTTAATCATTTTCAGGAGGAAGAGAATTTGACACATTATCAGAATTTAGTGAATGGAAAATGGAAATCATCAGAGAATGTAATTGCCATCTATTCTCCCATCAATCAGGACAAGCTAGGTACAGTACCAGCTATGAGTCAGGCTGAAGTAGATGAGGCTATGAAAGCAGCGCGTGCAGCTCTCCCAGCATGGCGTGATTTAGCACCAGTTGAGCGTGCAGCCTATTTGCATAAGACAGCAGACATTTTGGAACGTGATAAAGAGAAAATTGGTACAATTCTTGCTAAGGAGGTTGCAAAAGGAATTAAAGCAGCCATAGGAGAAGTAGTACGTACAGCAGACTTAATTCGTTTTGCTGCTGAGGAAGGACTCCGTATCACTGGACAAGCAATGGAAGGTGGCGGTTTTGAAGCTGCAAGTAAAAATAAACTAGCCGTTGTTCGTCGTGAGCCAGTTGGAGTGGTGTTAGCTATCGCGCCATTTAACTACCCAGTAAACCTTTCTGGATCTAAGATTGCTCCGGCATTGATTGCCGGAAATGTCGTTATGTTTAAACCACCAACACAAGGATCTATTTCTGGTCTCTTGTTGGCTAAAGCATTTGACGAAGCCGGAATCCCAGCAGGTGTCTTTAACACCATCACTGGACGTGGTTCTGAAATCGGAGACTACATCATCGAACACAAGGAAGTGAACTTCATTAACTTTACAGGTTCAACACCGATTGGGGAGCGTATTGGTCGTTTAGCTGGTATGCGCCCAATTATGCTGGAGCTTGGTGGGAAAGATGCAGCAATTGTCTTAGAAGATGCAGATTTAGAAAATGCAGCCAAGCAAATCGTAGGTGGAGCCTTTAGCTACTCTGGTCAGCGTTGTACTGCTATTAAGCGTGTTTTGGTTGTGGAAAGCGTCGCAGACAGATTGGCTGAATTACTCCAAGCTGAAGTTGCTAAGCTAACAGTCGGTGATCCATTTGACAATGCAGATATCACACCTGTTATTGATAATGCTTCAGCTGATTTCATCTGGGGATTGATTCAGGACGCTCAAGAAAAGGGTGCCAAAGCGCTCAGCCCGATCAAACGTGAGAACAATCTCATTTGGCCAGGACTTTTTGATTATGTCACAAGAGATATGAAATTAGCCTGGGAAGAACCATTTGGACCTGTTCTCCCAATTATTCGAGTTGCAGATGCCAATGAAGCACTTGAAATTGCTAATGAATCGGAGTTCGGCCTTCAATCCTCAGTCTTTACAAATGACTTTAAGAAGGCGTTTGAAATTGCTGAAAAACTTGAAGTGGGTACCGTTCATATTAATAATAAAACACAACGTGGACCAGATAATTTCCCATTCCTTGGTGTAAAAGGTTCTGGTGCAGGAGTTCAAGGAATTAAATATAGTATCGAAGCGATGACAAATGTTAAATCCATTGTTTTTGATGTGAAATAATTTATAAAATCAGGAAAATAACTTCCTGATTTTATTTTTTTTAAAAAAATACAGTAGAAAATTGATAAAAAACGAATATTCTGGTATTATAATAAAAAAATATATGGAAATTGTTTCGTGTTCTATTTTCTGGATATCTTTTTTAAAATGCTAGGTAATTTTTTGAAGGCTTTCATAAAAAAATATGATTTCCTTCGTAAATTACTTGAAAGTTATCTTAAAAGAGTGTATAATAGAATTATAGAAAACGCTTACAAAAGAAAGGGGATTGAATGAATAATCAAGAAGCATTAAGAACCTTTACTACAGGTGAGAACTTTCACCTCCAGCATTATTTAGGAGCGCATAGAGAGGAGAAAAACGGAGAAATAGGCTATACTTTTAGGGTTTGGGCCCCAAATGCACAAGCAGTTCATCTAGTTGGTGATTTTACCGATTGGGTTGAGAATCAGATTCCCATGGTTCGTAATGAAGCAGGTGTTTGGGAAGTCTTTACAAGTCAAGCCCATGAGGGTCAGATTTATAAATATCATATCACGCGTGCAAATGGTCACCAGATTATGAAGATCGATCCATTGGCAGTTTATTTTGAAGCTAGACCGGGTACAGGAGCAGTTCTGACCAATATCCGTGAAAAGAAATGGAAAGATGGCCTTTGGTTAGCACGTCGCAAACGTCTGGGATTTTTCGAGAGACCAGTTAATATATACGAGGCTCATGCAGGGTCTTGGAAGAGAAATCCAGATGGTAGTCCCTATACGTTTTCTCAACTGAAAGACGAGTTGATTCCATACTTAGTTGAGATGAACTATACACATATTGAGTTCATGCCTTTAATGGCTCACCCACTTGGATTGAGCTGGGGCTATCAACTTATGGGTTACTTTGCTTTTGAACATTCCTATGGTACACCTGAGGAATTCCAAGATTTCGTTGAAGAGTGTCATATAAATAACATTGGTGTTATCGTAGACTGGGTTCCAGGTCATTTCACTATTAATGATGATGCCTTGGCATATTATGACGGTACACCAACTTTTGAATACCAAGACCACAACAAGGCTCATAACTATGGTTGGGGTGCGCTGAATTTTGACCTCGGGAAAAATGAGGTCCAGTCTTTCCTGATTTCAAGTATTAAATTTTGGATTGATTTTTACCACTTAGATGGTATTCGGGTCGATGCAGTGAGCAATATGCTGTATCTAGATTATGATAATGCTCCTTGGACTCCAAACAAAGACGGTGGAAACCTTAACTACGAGGGTTATTATTTCCTTCAACGTTTGAACACCGTTATCAAGCTTGCTCATCCAGATATCATGATGATTGCAGAAGAAAGTTCATCAGCAACAAAGATTACTGGTATGAAAGAAATGGGCGGCCTTGGGTTTGACTATAAATGGAATATGGGCTGGATGAACGATATTCTCCGTTTCTACGAGGAAGATCCGATTTATCGCAAGTATGACTTTAATCTTGTGACTTTCAGCTTTATGTATGTTTTCAATGAAAACTATCTCCTACCTTTCTCACACGATGAAGTGGTTCATGGCAAAAAGAGTATGATGCACAAGATGTGGGGGGATCGCTACAATCAGTTCGCAGGTCTGCGCAACCTCTACACCTATCAAATTTGTTATCCAGGTAAGAAACTCTTGTTCATGGGTAGTGAGTACGGACAATTCCTCGAGTGGAAGTCCGAGGAGCAGTTGGAGTGGTCTAATCTAGAAGATCCGATGAATGCCAAGATGAAGCATTTCACTTCACAACTGAATCAATTCTATAAAGACAATCGCTGTCTGTGGGAAATTGATACTAGTTATGATGGTATCGAGATTATCGATGCTGATAATAGAGATCAGAGTGTCCTTTCCTTTATTCGTAAGGGCAAGAAAGACGAAATGTTAGTCTGTGTCTTTAACATGGCACCAGTTGAACGTAAGGACTTTACGATTGGTTTACCTGTTGCAGGTATTTACGAAGAAGTTTGGAATACAGAATTAGAAGAATGGGGAGGTGTGTGGAAAGAGCACAATCAAACAGTTCAGACTCAAGAAGGCTTATGGAAGGATTATGAGCAGACTTTGACCTTTACCTTGCCTGCCATGGGAGCAAGCATCTGGAAGATCAAGCGTCGTTTGAAACCAGCTAGGAAAAAAGAATAATGAGCTGTTGATGATATTTTTTAGATTTTAAAAACGGATGTACTTGTATTGGACTTGAAACACAAGAGAAATGGATTTCCTATTATTTTTATAAAAAGTTTGACTTCCGACCTTCTTTCGATTTTAACGTTCACATGTCTTTATAAAGGAGTAGAAAATGAAGAATGAAATGCTAGCTTTGATCCTTGCGGGTGGGCAAGGAACACGTCTCGGAAAACTCACTCAAAGCATTGCCAAACCGGCAGTGCAATTCGGTGGGCGCTACCGTATCATTGACTTTGCTCTTTCCAACTGTGCAAACTCTGGAATCCATAATGTTGGTGTGATTACGCAATACCAACCTCTTGCTTTGAATAACCATATCGGAAATGGTTCTAGCTGGGGATTGGATGGTATCAATTCAGGTGTCTCTATTTTACAACCTTATTCAGCCAGCGAAGGAAACCGTTGGTTTGAAGGGACTAGTCACGCTATCTACCAAAACATTGACTACATCGACAGTGTTAATCCAGAGTATGTTTTGATTCTTTCTGGTGACCACATCTACAAGATGGACTACGATGATATGCTTCAGTCCCACAAGGATAACAATGCCAGTTTGACAGTAGCTGTCCTAGACGTACCTCTCAAAGAAGCTAGCCGTTTTGGTATCATGAATACAGATGCCAATAACCGTATCGTTGAATTCGAAGAAAAACCTGCGCAACCTAAGTCTACAAAGGCTTCTATGGGGATTTATATCTTTGACTGGAAACGGCTTCGCAATATGCTTGTAGCTGCTGAAAAGAGCAACGTCGATATGTCTGACTTCGGTAAGAACGTTATTCCTAACTATCTCGAGTCTGGTGAAAGTGTCTATGCTTATGAATTTAATGGCTATTGGAAAGATGTTGGTACGATTGAGTCACTTTGGGAAGCCAATATGGAGTACATTTCGCCAGAAAACGCCTTGGATAGTCGCAATCGTCAGTGGAAAATTTACTCAAGAAACTTGATTTCACCACCAAACTACTTTGGTGCGCATGCACATGTTGAAGATTCATTGGTTGTGGATGGCTGTTTTGTAGATGGAACTGTTAAACGTTCGATTCTTTCAACAGAAGCACAAGTACGTGAAGGTGCCGAGGTCGTTGATTCTGTCATCATGAGTGGAGCTATTATTGGGCATGGAGCAAAGATTACTCGTGCCATCATTGGTGAGGGTGCCATTATTGCAGACGGCGTAGAAATTGACGGAACTGACGAAGTACAAGTAGTAGGATACAATGAAGTAGTGGGGGTAGCAACAGATGAAGATTGATAAATATTCAGCCATTTTAGGAAACACAGTTGGTTTTCATGATATGTCAACGTTAACAGAACACCGTCCGGTAGCTAGCTTGCCTTTCGGTGGGAAATACCGTTTGATTGACTTCTCCCTTTCCAGTCTTGCAAATGCAGGTGTTCGTAGTATCTTTGGTATTTTCCAACAAGATAATATCAGCTCAGTTTTCGACCATATCCGTTCAGGTCGTGAATGGGGCTTGTCAACCCTTCTAAGTCACTACTATCTAGGAATTTACAATACTCGTGTTGAAAGTAGTACAGTTGGAAAAGAGTATTACCAACAGCTTCTCACCTACTTGAGACGTTCAGGTTCAAACCAAACCGTTTCGATTAACTGCGATGTGCTGGTGAATATTGACTTGAATCAAGTTTTCCACCTACACAATACAACAAAAGGTCCGATCACAGTTGTATATAAGAAACTTCCAAAGAAAGACATTTCAGATGTGAATGCTATTTTGGAAATCGATGAAACTGACCATGTTCGTTCGCACAAACTCTTTGATAATAAATCTACGGATGAACTCTTCAACATGTCTACAGATATCTTTGTTGTGGACACTCCTTGGTTGATTGAACGACTTGAAGAAGAGGCTCAGAAAGAATATCCTGAAAAGTTGCGCTATGTTCTTCGCGATTTGGCTGTAAAAGAAGGTGCTTTTGCATACGAATACACAGGCTACTTAGCAAACATTCATTCTGTTCAGTCTTATTATCAAGCAAATATTGATATGCTTGAATCTAAAAAGTTCTACTCACTTTTCTCACCAAATCAAAAGATTTATACCAAAGTTAAGAATGAAGAACCAACCTACTATGCGAATACTTCAAAAGTAAGTACTTCTCAGTTTGCTTCTGGTAGTATCATTGAGGGTCAAGTAGTTCAGTCAGTCCTATCTCGTAACATTTATGTTCACAAAGATAGTGTGGTGAAGGACAGCATTTTATTCCCTCGTGTTGTGATTGGGCAAGGTGCCCAAGTTGAATTTGCCATTCTAGACAAGGGAGTTGAGGTTGCGGACGGTGTTGTCATTCGAGGCACAGCAGAACATCCAGTTGTAGTGAAGAAGGGTGAAACAGTAACAGAGGATATTTATTCATGAAAATTTTATTTGTAGCGGCAGAAGGAGCACCCTTTTCAAAAACAGGTGGTTTGGGCGATGTCATTGGCGCACTTCCCAAATCACTTGTAAAAGCGGGGCACGAAGTTGCAGTTTTCTTGCCTTATTATGATATGGTAGAAGCTAAGTTCGGTGACCAGATCGAGGATGTTCTCCACTTTGAAGTTAGTGTAGGATGGCGTAGACAGTACTGTGGTATTAAGAAAACGGTCTTGAATGGGGTTACTTTCTACTTCATTGATAATCAGTATTATTTCTTCCGTGGTCATGTGTACGGTGATTTTGACGACGGTGAACGCTTTGCCTTTTTCCAACTGGCCGCTCTTGAAGCCATGGAACGCATCAGCTTTATCCCTGACCTTCTCCATGTTCATGACTATCACACAGCCATGATTCCCTTCTTGTTAAAAGAAAAGTACCATTGGATTCAAGCATATCAAGGAATCAGAACCGTTTTAACCATTCATAATTTGGAATTTCAAGGTCAATTTTCTGAAGGAATGTTGTGGGATTTATTCGGTGTTGGCTTTGAACGCTATGCTGATGGAACCCTTCGCTGGAATGATTGTCTTAACTGGATGAAAGCAGGTATTCTCTACGCGGATCGTGTCTCAACCGTTTCTCCTAGCTATGCGCATGAGATTATGACCAGTCAGTTTGGTTGCGGTTTGGACCAGATTCTTCGCATGGAGTCAGGTAAGGTTTCAGGTATAGTTAATGGTATTGACGCAGATCTTTATAATCCTCAAACAGACCCACTTTTAGACTATCATTTTGATAAAGAAGATTTGTCTGGAAAAGCTCAAAACAAAGCAAAACTGCAAGAGAGAGTTGGGTTGCCTGTGAGACCAGATGTTCCTCTAGTTGGGATTGTCTCTCGTTTGACACGCCAAAAAGGCTTTGATGTTGTTGTTGAAAGCTTGCATCGTTTCTTGCAAGAGGACGTTCAAATCGTTCTTTTAGGAACAGGTGATCCTGCTTTTGAACATTCCTTCTCATGGTTTGCGCAAGTCTATCCTGACAAGCTATCAGCCAATATCACTTTTGACGTCAAACTTGCTCAAGAAATCTACGCAGCTTGTGATCTCTTCCTCATGCCAAGTCGTTTTGAACCATGTGGCTTGTCTCAAATGATGGCGATGCGCTATGGAACTCTACCATTGGTTCATGAAGTGGGTGGCTTGCGTGACACTGTTCAATCCTTCAATCCAATCGAAGGAACTGGAACTGGATTTAGCTTTGACAATTTAACACCATACTGGCTTAACTGGAGTTTCCAAACAGCCTTGGATGTTTATAAGTACCAGCCGGAAGTTTGGAGAAATCTACAAAAACAAGCTATGGAATGTGATTTCTCATGGGATACAGCCTGCAAATCTTACCTTGACTTGTACCATAGTTTAGTCAACTAATAGATAAAATCGTATGATTCTTTCATACGATTTTTGGGCTGTTTAGAAAGGAAAGTTTATGTCTCAAGTAATGGGGCTCTGTGTCATGGACGTTGACGGCACCCTGATAGCAGAAGAGGTGATTGACCTTTTAGGAAAAGAAGCAGGTTGTGAAGAAGAAATATCGCAGATTACAAGCCAGGCAATGCGAGGCAAACTGGACTTTGAAACAAGTTTACGAGCGAGGGTAGCTTTGTTAAAAGGCCTTCCGGTTTCGGTCTTTGATACTGTCTTCAAATCCATTCATCTGTCCAAGAATGCTCAAGAATTTATCTCCATACTTCAAAAGAAGGGCATTCTAGTCGGTCTAGTGTCTGGTGGCTTTACACCAATAGTTGAAAGATTAGCAAAATCCCTTGGTATTTCCTATTTCTCCGCCAACCAGTTGGAAGTCAAAGACGGTTTTTTAACAGGAAAATCAGTTGGTGAAATTGTGACAGGTCAAGTAAAAAAAGCTACTCTTGAGAGATGGAGAAAGGAATTAGAACTTCCCAAAGAAAGAACGATTGCCATCGGTGATGGTGCCAATGACCTCTTGATGTTAAAGTCAGCAGGACGTGGTATTGCATTTTGTGCCAAAGAGGTCGTAAAAACAGAGATAGCTTGTCATGTAGATACGAGGGATTTTTTGGAAGTTCTACCTTTGATTGATTTCTTAGAATGAGAGGGAACTATGAAAATTGTAATTGCACCCGATTCTTTTAAAGAAAGTTTGACGGCAGAAGAGGTCGCTCAAGCTATAAAAAGAGGATTCCAAAAATCGATAGCAGATGTAGAATGTCTGCTTTGCCCTGTTGGCGATGGTGGGGAAGGAACTGTAGATGCGCTTCGACATTCGCTTGACCTCGAAGAAAAATGGTTCCAAGTGACAGGACCTTTTGGGCTAAAAGAAGCCATGCGCTACTTTTATAAAGATCAAATAGCGCTCTTTGAAGTTGCTAACTTGGTTGGTCTTGGAAAGATTCCGCAGGAGAAACGAAACCCTCTCCACATCCAAACTCGCGGTATCGGAGAATTGATCCGCCATCTTATTGATCAAGGTATGAAAGAAATCTACATCGGTGTAGGTGGTACGGCTAGTAATGATGGTGGAATTGGCATTGCAGCTGCTTTGGGTTATCACTTTTATGATAAGAATGGAAAAGAATTGCCAGCTTGCGGTCAGACTTTGCTTGAGTTTGAGTCAGTTTCAGACAGCGAGTTGTATAGGATTCCTGAAGATGTGAAAATCCGCATTTTAGCAGATGTCGTGAGCCCTTTATGTGGTCATCAAGGAGCGACCTATACATTTGGAAAACAAAAGGGCTTGGATCCTGCTTTGTTTGAGACAGTAGATCTGGCTATACAGGAGTTCTATGAAAAATTTTCACCATCAACCCTGTCTCTCAATGGAGCAGGAGCCGGCGGTGGGATTGCGGCTGGGCTCTGTTCCTTTGCTGAGGCCACTATCGTATCTGGAATTGACACTTGTTTAGATTTGATTGATTTTGATAAGAAAGTTGCAGGGGCAGACTTGGTTATCGTTGGAGAAGGCAGACTGGACAGTCAAAGCTTTGTTGGAAAAGCTCCTATGGGAGTAGCAAAAAGAACCCCTAACGGAGTTCCTGTTATTGCTATTTGTGGTAGTCTTTCTGAGGATTTACCTTCCCTACCATTCGAAAATATACAAGCTGTCTTTTCTATTTTAGAGAAAAGTGAACCTTTGGAAGATAGTTTGAAAAATACAAGTCTCTATTTGGAGCACACAGCTACTAATATTGGCCGTTTATTAAACATGAGAAATCATTAACCAAACCATTTTTTCCAGATGGATTTTTTAGGTGGCTCAGCCTTTTTCTCCTCCCAAAGACTTGAAAATGCAAGTCTAAGGTCCTTTTCTTCTACTTGAACAGGTTCATTTGTATGAATGACAAGACCGAAAGGAGAGGTGATATGATCATCTGAAACAATAGTCGCCTGACAGTTGCTTTCCTTTGCTTGCTTTAAGTAAAAGACCTGTTTGTCAAACTCGATATTTGGTGAAATCTTCACAAAAAGTGCCTCTACCTTTTCTTGAAAACCCTCTAAAATAGAGAAAAATCCATGTTCTAATTCAGGACTATTGGCAGTACTGATATCCGCGTAGCCAAGAACTCTTTCCTCGAAAGTGCCGAGATAGCGGCGTTGTTCGTCAGGGTTTAATTTCGGCCCACCATGAGCTTTTTCTAGTAGTTGTTTTGATAAATCTGTCATAAAAACAGTATATCACAAAAATCGCAAGAAAACAGATAAAAGAAAGCGATTACTTTATAAAGTTAAGGAAAATTTGCACAAAGATAACGTTTTTTCTTGAAAAACGCTTATTTTTAAGGTATCATAGAGGTGTAAAAAATTTAACTCAAAGGAGAGTAAAAAATGTCAATTATTACTGATGTTTACGCTCGCGAAGTCCTAGACTCACGCGGTAACCCAACACTTGAAGTAGAAGTTTATACTGAATCAGGTGCTTTCGGACGTGGTATGGTTCCATCAGGAGCTTCTACTGGTGAACACGAAGCAGTTGAACTTCGCGACGGTGACAAATCTCGTTACGGTGGTCTTGGTACACAAAAAGCTGTTGACAACGTAAACAACATCATTGCTGAAGCAATCATCGGCTACGATGTACGTGACCAACAAGCTATCGACCGTGCTATGATCGCACTTGACGGTACTCCTAACAAAGGTAAATTGGGTGCAAACGCAATTCTTGGTGTGTCTATCGCTGTAGCTCGTGCTGCTGCTGACTACCTTGAAATCCCACTTTACAGCTACCTTGGTGGATTCAACACTAAAGTTCTTCCAACTCCAATGATGAACATCATCAACGGTGGTTCTCACTCTGACGCTCCAATCGCTTTCCAAGAATTCATGATCGTACCTGCTGGTGCACCATCATTCAAAGAAGCTCTTCGTTGGGGTGCTGAAATCTTCCACGCTCTTAAGAAAATCCTTAAATCTCGTGGTCTTGAAACAGCCGTAGGTGACGAAGGTGGATTCGCTCCTCGTTTCGAAGGAACTGAAGACGGTGTTGAAACTATCCTTGCTGCGATCGAAGCTGCTGGATATGTTCCTGGTAAAGACGTATTTATCGGATTTGACTGTGCTTCATCAGAATTCTACGATAAAGAACGTAAAGTTTACGACTACACTAAATTCGAAGGTGAAGGCGCTGCTGTACGTACTGCTGCAGAACAAATCGACTACCTTGAAGAATTGGTAAACAAATACCCAATCATCACTATCGAAGATGGTATGGACGAAAACGACTGGGACGGTTGGAAAGCTCTTACTGAACGTCTTGGTGGTAAAGTTCAATTGGTTGGTGACGACTTCTTCGTAACAAACACTTCTTACCTTGAAAAAGGTATTGCAGAAGGTGCTGCTAACTCAATCCTTATTAAAGTTAACCAAATCGGTACACTTACTGAAACATTCGATGCTATCGAAATGGCGAAAGAAGCTGGTTACACTGCAGTTGTATCACACCGTTCAGGTGAAACTGAAGATTCAACAATTGCTGACATCGCAGTTGCAACAAACGCAGGACAAATCAAGACTGGTTCACTTTCACGTACAGACCGTATCGCTAAATACAACCAATTGCTTCGCATCGAAGACCAACTTGGTGAAGTAGCTGAATACCGTGGATTGAAATCATTCTACAACCTTAAAAAATAATCTAGTTCAGTGAACAAGGTTTGAAGCCCCTCGGATTTTTTCCGAAGGGCTTTTTTCTGTTCAAGGGGATAAGAAAGGGGCAGAGTTTATGGTATAATAGACAAAAACACTTGTATTAGGAAGAAATTATGTCTAAAGAGATTGATATTGAGTATTACCATCAGCTAGCCTTGCAAAAGCAGAAGGACCACCGCAAAGTGTTAGCTAATCTAAAGAAAAAACCTCCTAAAAACTTAGATAAGATTGCGCAGCAGATTCACCAAGAAGTCTTTGCTGAGATTGATTGCACTGCCTGTGCCAACTGTTGCAAGACTTTGGGGCCCGACTTTAAAGAAGCAGATATCACCCGTATCGCTAAGTACTTTAAGATGAAATTACCGGCTTTTGAAGCGGAATTCCTTCAGGTGGATGAAGATGGGGATAAAGTTTTCAAATCCATGCCTTGCCCCTTTCTAGGAGGAGACAATCTCTGCTGCATCTATGATGTTCGTCCCAAGGCCTGTCGTGAATTCCCCCATACAGATCGGAAAAAGATCCATCAAATTAATCATTTGACGATTAAGAATACCTTGACCTGCCCTGCAGCCTATCTCTTTGTTGAGAAATTAAAAGATAAGTTATAGAATTTACACCTTTAAATCTTGTACAAAGATTCTAGGGTGGAAGTATCCTGTATTTGTTAGAATATAGATAGAATTGAACACGGACTAAAAGCTATGCGAAAAAGAAAAAATTACCTAGAATCAGAAGAACCAGCGATAATTTTCCCATTTTCACTTTGCTTTTAATGACCTTTGTATCTTATGGAGGTAAGAAAAGAAGAATATGATGCATCAATTCAATCAAACCATGGATTATTTGGAGCAGCAACTGACTGGAGAAGTGGATATGAAAAGATTTCAGTAGCTATCGGGCTATTCTTACTCTCTCTTTAGCAGGCTATTTTCTATCCTGGCAGATATGACATTAGCAGAATACTTGCGCAATCGCAGGTTGTCAGAGGCTGTGATGGACTTGCGGGAAAGCACTGAGAAAGTCATTAACATAGCAATGAAATACGGCTATGAGTCTGCTGACGCCTTCAGCACAGCCTTCAAGAAATTCCATGGTGCAACTCCCTCAGAAGTTCGAAAAGGAAAACCTTATCGGATCTTTCCTAGACTTCAATTATCCTTAAAAATCACAGGAGGAAAGAACATGGATATCAAGATTCAAAAGAAACCTGCTTTTACCGTGGCAGGCGTCCTATTGGAAGCTATTGACAATAGCAAATGCCCGTCTGCTTGGGAGCATCTCTATGCCCATCACAGCTTTGAAAGCCTAGAGAGTCTAGGCAGTGGCCAATCTTTTGGCGTCTGCTCGGATGTCAAAGAAGGCGAAATCATCAACTATATGGCTGCTTATGATGTGACGGATAAAACTAAAGCAGAAGAACTAGGTCTGTCCATCAAAGATATCCCAGCCGCTGAATATGCTATCGTACCAGTCAAAGGCCCTATACCTGCTAGCATTCACAATGCTTGGAAATATGTCTTAGAGGTCTTTTTTCCAGAAACTGGCTATCGCCACTCAGGAGCCCCAGACTTTGAAGTTTATTTCAAAGGAGATATGTCGTCCTCAGACTACCAAATGGAACTCTGGATACCAGTCATCAGGGACTAGATCATTTTCTGATTTTTTATAAAGATGCAAATCAAACTCTGTAGAAGATAGCTTTTACAGAGTTTTTAATTGTTGACATTCATGTCTGTAAACAAACAAACCATATTTTTTGTTTGGATTTTATGGGGCATGCGAATAGTTTTCTCGGTATAATAGTCCCATAGAAGATAAGGAGGTAGGAATATGCAGATGTATTTTGGAGATGTGTCACTTTGCTATAGTTATTCATTGGCAATGGCACTGGATGGCTATGGCTATGACTTTAAAGCAGAGTTTTTAGAGGCAATTATGGTGATGGGAAATGGAGCTAGTATCGTAAAGGAAGATGAGGAGCACCCTCTAGTATTTTTTGATAATGGAATGCCAGATCTTTCCATCTCTCATTCCTTAAAAATACTTGGGTTTGACTATGAGGACTTCTATCTAAAAGATGGCGCGGAAGTAGATTTGGAAGAGGTTAAAAGAAAGTTGGAAACATTTCTGTCAAATGGACCTGTCGTTCTGGGACCTCTTGATATGGGCCATCTGACTTACAATCCCAATCACACAATCCTTTATGGTGTGGATCACTTCGTAACCGTGTATGGCATTGATCATCAGCACCTCTATTTGCATGATCCAGCTGGTTTTGCCTGTATGAAGGTTGCTTTTAATGACATACTAGAAGCATGGAAGGCAGAGGCTATTGACTATAAGCGCGGAGCCTACTCCATGTGGGGAAATTTTAAGAAGGTCAGGAGTCCTAGTCAGACTGAAATCTATCAGGAAACAGCAAGGATTATGAAGAACAGATATCTGAATGGCCAAAACGGTGTTTTGGAATGTTATGCAAAAGCAGTTGCTGAAAACGGCTTAAATACGGAGCAAAAACAATTGCATCAGTATTTCAGCTTTAAACTTGCTGCTGTTCGAAATCTCTATCTCAGTAAATTCTTAAAAGACCATGATCCAGAAGGGGCAAGATTAAAAGAAGAATTGGCTACTCTATTTGGTCAAGCCCATCTTTCATGTTTAAAAGAAGATTACCAAGAACTAGCCCACTTGCTCTATCAGATAGCAGAAGTGGATGGTCGCTTTAGAGATTTATATGTAAACTAGTGACTATAAGCATAAAAAAATAGTTAGTAAAAGCAGTTGTTCGTAAAATGAAGAACTGCTTTTTGATTATGGTATAATGAAGTAACAAAATAGCTTATTCTAGTTGAAAATGAAGGGAGAACTCCTATGCCTAGACCGAGAACGAAAGAGGAGCTAGTGTTAGCCTCTAAGGAAAACTATGAAAAACTTAATCTCTTAATTTCTCTGCTAAGTGAAGAGGAGCTACAGACTCCTTTTGATTTTTCAAAAGACCAAAAGAAAAAAGAAGCTCACTGGAATAGAGATAAAAATCTACGGGATGTCCTGATCCATCTCTATGAATGGCATCAGTTACTTTTAACCTGGGTACATTCCAATCAAAAGGGTCATGAAAGACCTTTTCTCCCTGAACCTTATAATTGGAAAACTTATGGGGAAATGAATGTCGCTTTTTGGAAGAAGCACCAGAGAACGTCCTTAGAAGAAGCGACCAAACTCCTCAATCAATCGCATAAAGAGGTTTTAGAGTTGATGGAAGGCTTCATCAATGACGAATTGTTCACAAAAGGTGTCTATAAGTGGACGGGAGGAACAAGTCTAGGTTCCTACTTTGTCAGTGCCATCTCCAGTCACTATGACTGGGCTCTGAAAAAACTCAAAGCTCATCAGAAGAATTGTAAGTCCTACTAGTTAAAGTGAGTATGAAGTTTAGAAAAAGGTTCTTCTAAGTTTCGAATAGCATATTTCTCGTGATTTTAGAGCCATTCTAGCTTTAGAATCCTTCTAAAATTAAAATTTAGGTTTGTCATAAACTTAGAATAGCACCAAAACATTTATATCAATGCAATTCTAAGTTTCGAATCACACGGATATTAAAGGGATTGAGCAGTTCGACGCTTAGAATGCCTTGATTCTGAGAAATGTTGACTAGAAAATGATTCGAATAGCTTTTTTTCTGATATAGGATGATAGATAGATGGGTGAGATGATGAGCATAAAAAAAGAGAAAGTTAGAAAAGAGTTGGTGTCCCTCTGTTTGGGAGAGCTTACAGCCATCCTATCCTTTTGGTTGTGTTTTTTCCTTTTGAAAAATCGTCTTGGTGATTGGATGAGTCTAATTACCATTCTCTATCCTTTATCTTTACTGACATTTATATTGCTTCAAGGCTCGACCTATTGGGCGATTTTGATTAGAAGACTGTCGAAACCTCAGTTCGGAAGTGGAACTGTTCCCAAACTATATGGTTGTTTCAGAATACTAGACCTTGTTTTACTTATTTCAGGCTTTCCTTTTATAGTCTGGAACACCCAGAGTGTTCGAGTGGCTATTATAGCCACACTAATACAGCTTTTTGCCCTTATCGAATGGATTAATTATTTCCTCCTACGCTTATCTTATAGTTTGAATCTACTTGTTTTATGGAAACGAATTGTTAAGGGAAAACTTGAAAAAAGCAGAATAGCCAAGGAGTTGGGGTAGGGGAGAATGAATGTATGTTTTAGAGACTATCAGTATAAAACTTTAGTTGACGTTAAATAATATTAAAAATGAATAGGAGAATATCTATGTCTGTAGGGTTAATGGTTGGTTATAATTGGTGGACTATAGGAGAAGGGAGTCTTTTTAATTCATTCTTTTCGACTATTTATGTTCGCTTAGAGAATAATCAGTGGGGAAGTAGATACCCAGTAATAATGAATAAGCTTTACTGGGGAGATGTTCCTTTTGAATCTGTTGAGAGTGGAATAGCTGAGTTGGTATCTATCCAAGAGGAGTTGAAAAAATTTCTCCCTCAGGATGTTATATGGGATTTTGAAGATTTGTCACTCACTCCTCCTTGGGGAAATAATATCGCAGAGCATATAACAAATTTATCGCATTATTTCATAACTAGTTCCGGAAAAGATTCATTCGAAGTTTTGCTGACTAGTTTTAGATTTGCACTTGAGCACGGTCAAAATGTGAGTGTAAAAAGTATTTGAAACTCAATAAATCAAAGGTTCATTTATGCTATAATATTCTTAATGAATTTTCAGAAAGGAAACTCAATGCCCTACAAATTTCTACTCTTCGACCTTGATCACACCTTGCTTGATTTTGATGCTGCTGAGGATGTGGCTTTGACGCAACTTCTAAAGGAAGAAGGAGTTGTGGATATTCAGGCTTATAAAGACTACTACGTTCCTATGAACAAGGCTTTCTGGAAGGACTTGGAACAAAAGAAAATCAGTAAACAAGAGCTGGTTAACACGCGCTTTTCTCGTTTATTTGCCCATTTTGGACAGGAAAAAGACGGTAGGTTACTTGCCCAGCGTTACCAATTTTATCTCGCTCAGCAGGGACAAACTCTTTCGGGTGCTCATGAACTCTTGGACAGCCTTATCGAAAGAGATTATGAGCTATACGCTGCGACAAATGGCATTACTGCCATTCAGACAGGGCGCTTGGCTCAATCAGGTCTGGCTCCCTATTTCAATCAAGTTTTCATCTCCGAGCAATTACAAACTCAAAAACCTGATGCACTATTCTATGAAAAAATCGGTCAAGAGATTGCTGGATTTGATAAAGAAATGACACTAATGATTGGAGATTCTCTAACCGCCGACATTCAAGGTGGTAATAATGCTGGTATTGGTACTATCTGGTACAATCCCCATCATCTGGAAAATAAGACGCAAGCCCAGCCGACTTATGAAGTTCATTCTTACCAAGAATTGCTGGATTATTTGGATGCTATGTAGTGCTTTTCCTAAGAGGGGATGATATGGAAACTAAAGTCATTGAAGAGATTGACAATTTACTAAACCTCATCGAGCAGTATCAGTTAAAAGGTGTGGTTGCTCAAGTAAATTCGTTAAAAGAGTTAAAGTATATCATAAGCAATCATATAGAGTTAAGTACTCGAGAGAAGATGAATATCCACTATTCACTCTTTCTCCCTAGGGGTGGTTTATCTGAACTCTACTATATGGACGCTAATTTTGAACGGATGAAGTCTGTAAATAATCAACTTTCCTATGCTATTGATATGATTGAAAAGTTTTTAATGGCTGATTGATACTGTAAATACTAATGTCAAATAATAGGGTCAATAACAGTATATATAAGAACTGTAAAAAGTGGTTTAGATAGCCACTTTTTGCTATAATAGAGGCAGTAAAAATGAAGGAGTTGGCGATGCAACACTCATCATGGCATGCTTTGATTAAGGAGCAATTACCTGAAGGTTATTTTGGGAAAATCAATCAATTTATGGAACAGGTCTATGCTCAGGGAACTGTTTATCCACCTAAGGAAAAAGTTTTTCAGGCTCTCTTGACTACACCGCTTGAAGAAGTGAAGGTGGTGATTCTAGGGCAAGACCCCTATCACGGGCCAGGTCAAGCGCAGGGTTTGAGTTTTTCTGTACCTGACTCAATCCCAGCTCCGCCGTCCTTGCAAAACATTTTAAAAGAATTGTCAGATGATATCGGCGTTAAGAAATCTCATGATTTGACGTCTTG
Organism: Streptococcus oralis; assembly: GCF_002386345.1. Lineage (NCBI taxonomy): Bacteria > Bacillati > Bacillota > Bacilli > Lactobacillales > Streptococcaceae > Streptococcus > Streptococcus oralis. Next base: position 881,095 of record NZ_CP023507.1, read on the forward strand.
GGCTGAGCAGGGAGTCTTGCTTCTCAATGCTTGCTTGACGGTTCCTGCTGGGCAGGCCAATGGTCATGCTGGGCAGATATGGGAGCCATTTACAGATGCTGTGATTCGGGTTGTCAATAATCTAGACAGACCTGTAGTCTTTGTACTCTGGGGTGCTTATGCACGCAAGAAGAAGGCCTTGGTTACCAATCCTCACCACTTGGTTATCGAATCAGCCCATCCTAGTCCTTTATCGGTTTATAGAGGATTTTGGGGTTCCAAGCCTTTTTCCAAGGCCAATGCATTCTTAAAAGAGACAGGACAAGTGCCAATCGATTGGTTTAGATAAGGAGAGAATATGCCTCAGTTAGCGACGATTTGCTACATTGATAACGGAAAAGAACTGCTCATGCTCCATCGCAATAAGAAGCCCAACGATGTCCATGAAGGCAAATGGATTGGTGTGGGTGGAAAGCTAGAGCGAGGTGAGACTCCACAGGAATGTGCAGCGCGTGAAATCCTCGAAGAAACAGGGCTCAAAGCCAAGCCAGTACTTAAAGGTGTTATCACTTTTCCTGAATTTACGCCAGATTTAGACTGGTACACCTATGTTTTTAAGGTGACAGAGTTCGAGGGTGACTTGATTGACTGCAATGAGGGGACCTTAGAATGGGTTCCCTATGATGAAGTCTTAAGCAAGCCAACTTGGGAGGGTGATCACACCTTTGTTGAGTGGCTTTTAGAAGATAAACCTTTCTTTTCAGCAAAGTTTGTTTATGATGGGGATAAATTGTTGGATACCCAAGTTGATTTCTATGAATAAAGGAGAAAGCAGATGCTACTAATCAAAAATGGTCGTGTAATGGATCCCAAGTCTGGTTTGGATCAAGTGTGTGATGTTTTAGTGCAAGATGGGAAAATTGTCAAAATAGCTGCCGAAATCAAGGAAGAAGGAGCAGAGCTAATTGATGCTACGGGCCTTGTTGTTGCGCCTGGACTAGTCGATATCCATGTTCATTTCCGTGAACCTGGTCAAACTCATAAAGAAGACATTCATACTGGGGCCCTAGCAGCCGCTGCAGGTGGCTTTACAACCGTTGTCATGATGGCTAATACTAGTCCAACCATTTCGGACGTAGAGACTTTGAAAGAAGTTCTCCAGTCTGCTGCCAAGGAAAAGATTAACGTCAAGACAGTTGCGACTATTACCAAGAACTTTAATGGCCAAGACTTGACAGACTTTAAGGCTCTTTTAGAAGCTGGAGCCGTTGGTTTTTCAGATGATGGAATTCCGCTTGAAAGTAGTAAAGTGGTTAAGGAAGCAATGGTAGAAGCCAAAAAACTCAATACCTTTATCTGCCTTCATGAGGAAGATCCAGGTTTGAATGGAATTCTTGGCTTTAACGAAAACATCGCTAAAGAACATTTCCATATCTGTGGAGCGACAGGAGTGGCTGAGTACGCTATGATTGCGCGCGATGTTATGATTGCCTATGCAACCAAGGCCCATGTTCACATTCAGCATTTGTCTAAGGAAGAAAGTGTCAAGGTGGTGGAGTTTGCTCAAGGACTAGGTGCGCAGGTCACAGCAGAAGTAGCGCCACAGCATTTCTCTAAGACAGAAGCTCTTCTTTTAACTCAAGGAAGCAATGCCAAAATGAATCCTCCACTTCGTTTGGAGTCAGACCGTCGTGCCGTTATCGAAGGTCTCAAGTCAGGTGTTATCACAGTTATCGCAACGGACCACGCGCCTCACCATGCAGATGAGAAAAATGTTGAAGATATCACCAAAGCACCATCTGGTATGACAGGTTTGGAAACCTCTCTTTCTCTTGGTTTGACTTATTTGGTGGAAGCTGGTGAGTTGAGCTTGATGGAATTGCTAGAAAAAATGACTGTCAATCCAGCCAAGCTTTACAACTTTGAAGCAGGTTACTTGGCTGAGAATGGTCCAGCGGATATCACTATCTTTGACGCTAAGGCTGACCGCCTTGTGGACTCCCATTTTGCGTCAAAAGCAGCTAATTCCCCATTTATCGGTGAAACTTTAAAAGGGCAGGTTAAATATACCATCTGCAAGGGACAAATTGTCTACCAAAACTAGATGGGATTCTGCTCTAGAAACTATAAGAATAGAGAGCGTATATGTATCCAACCCATCAATTTAAAGACAAGTTTGTCTTATTTCTTAAGATATTTTTCCCTATTCTGATCTATCAATTTGCCAATTATTCTGCCTCTTTTGTTGATACAACCATGACTGGGCAGTACAATACCATGGACTTGGCGGGGGTGTCAACCGCAACGAGTCTATGGAATCCTTTCTTTACTTTTTTAACAGGGATTGTTTCGGCCATGGTTCCCATCATAGGCCATCATCTGGGACGGGGCAAAAAGGAAGAAGTAGCATCTGATTTTTACCAATTTATCTACTTGGCTTTCGGACTGTCTTTGGTCTTGCTTGGAATGGTAGTATTCTTAGCGCCACCTGTCTTAACCAACATCGGACTAGAAGCTCAAGTGGCGGCAGTTGCAGTTTCCTATCTTTGGTACCTGTCTATTGGAATTATTCCCTTGTTGCTGTTCAGTGTCATTCGCTCTTTGTTGGATTCTCTTGGATTGACCAAGCTATCTATGTACCTCATGCTCCTATTACTTCCGCTCAATAGTGGTTTTAACTATCTCTTGATATATGGAGCTTTCGGTTTCCCTGAGCTTGGTGGCGCAGGAGCAGGACTAGGAACTTCACTAGCCTATTGGGTTTTATTGGGGATTTCTATTCTTGTTTTATTCAAACAAGAAAGGTTAAAAGCGTTACATCTTGAAAAACGCATTCCACTAAATATAGATAAAATCAAGGAAGGTGTTCGATTAGGTCTACCAATCGGGGGAACCGTATTTGCTGAAGTAGCCATTTTCTCCGTGGTTGGACTAATCATGGCTAAGTTTTCATCGCTCATCATTGCCAGTCACCAGTCAGCTATGAATTTTTCGAGTCTCATGTATGCTTTTCCTATGAGTATTTCCTCTGCTATGGCGATTGTTGTGTCTTACGAGGTGGGGGCCAAACGTTTTGAGGATGCAAAAATCTATGCTCGTCTGGGGAGAGTAACCGCCCTTATTTTTGCAGGTCTTACCCTATCTTTTCTCTACATTTTTAGAGATCGTGTAGCAAGTCTATATGGGAATGACTCTCACTTCATTGAAACAACTGCTGTATTTCTAACCTACAGTCTCTTTTTCCAGCTAGCTGATACCTTTGCGGCTCCGCTCCAAGGAATTTTAAGAGGGTATAAGGACACTATCGTTCCTTTCTATCTTGGTCTAATCGGATACTGGGGAGTAGCGATACCTCTAGGATATCTACTAGATCAAGTAACTGACTTAGGGGCATTTGCCTACTGGATTGGGTTAATTGCCAGCTTGATTGTTTCTGGTTGTTTGTATCAATGGCGTTTGAAAACCGTAATGAAAAGATTGAGCTAATTTTAAGAAAATATCCTGATAAACGACTTTGTGAAATAATGCTCTAACTAGAGAGAATCCCTGTTTTAACAGGGATTTATTTTTTTATATTGTGAAATTTTAATAGCCATATACTTTGACAGTGTATACTAAAAAAGGTAAAATAGTAAGGTAAGTACAAAGTTAGAAAGGCAAGATTATGTCAACTTTAGATAAGAATCTTTTGCTAGAGATGTTCCGTAAGATGGAAGAAATCCGTCGCATGGACTTAAAAATTGCTCAGTTAGTGAAAAAGGGGAAAGTTCCCGGTATGACTCACTTTTCTGTCGGAGAGGAAGCTGCTAACGTCGGAGCGATGCTGGCTCTTAATCCAGATGATCTGATTACCTCAAATCACCGTGGCCATGGTCAAGCTATCGCTAAGGGGATTGACCTCAACGGCATGATGGCTGAAATCCTTGGGAAGTACACTGGAACCTGTAAAGGAAAAGGTGGTTCTATGCATATCGCTGACCTGGATGCTGGTAACCTTGGTGCCAATGGTATCGTAGGTGGTGGTATGGGAATCGCTGTCGGTGCAGCCCTCAGTCAGCAAATGCAAAACACTGGAAAAATCGTCGTTTGCTTCTTTGGAGATGGTGCGACCAACGAAGGTGTCTTCCACGAAGCAGTAAACATGGCTTCTATCTGGAACCTTCCTGTGATTTTCTACTGCATTAACAACGGTTATGGGATCTCTGCGGATATCAAGAAAATGACCAATGTGGAGCATATCCATCAACGTAGTGCGGCATATGGAATTCCTGGAATGTTTATCGAAGATGGAAACAATGTCATCGATGTTTATGAAGGATTTAAGAAAGCTGTAGACCATGTTCGTGGTGGCAATGGACCAGTTTTGATCGAAAGTATCACTTATCGCTGGCTTGGTCACTCATCATCTGACCCTGGTAAATATCGTACGCGTGAAGAAGTGGAATTGTGGAAACAAAAAGACCCAATCGAAAATCTACGCAAATACCTCATTGAAAACAATATTGCAAGTGCAGAAGAATTGGAAGAAATTCAAGCACAAGTCAAGGAAGCAGTAGAAGCTTCTGTTAAATTTGCAGAAGAAAGCCCATTCCCACCACTAGAATCAGCATTTGAAGATATTTACGCGGACTAAGGAGAAAGAGATAAAAATGGAAACAAAAACAATGTCCTTCCGTGACACCATTATCCTTGCTATGTCTGAGGAAATGCGTCGCGATGAAAATGTGTTCTTGATGGGAGAAGACGTCGGTGTCTTCGGAGGAGACTTCGGAACTTCTGTTGGAATGCTTGAAGAATTTGGTCCAGAGCGTGTCCGTGACTGTCCTATTTCTGAAGCTGCCATTTCTGGAGCAGCAGCAGGAGCAGCCATGACGGGACTTCGTCCAATCGTCGATATGACATTCATGGACTTCTCGGTTATTGCCATGGACAATATCGTTAACCAAGCTGCTAAAACACGTTATATGTTTGGTGGTAAAGGTCAGGTTCCAATGACTGTCCGCTGTGCAGCTGGTAACGGAGTTGGTTCTGCGGCTCAGCACTCGCAATCTCTAGAGTCTTGGTTTACTCACATTCCTGGACTTAAGGTTGTAGCTCCTGGAACACCTGCGGATATGAAAGGACTTCTCAAGTCAGCTATCCGTGATAATAACCCTGTTATCATTCTTGAGTACAAGTCAGAATTTAACCAAAAAGGGGAAGTGCCAGTTGATCCAGACTATACACTCCCACTTGGGGTTGGGGAAATCAAACGCGAAGGTACAGATGTAACAGTCGTTACTTATGGCAAAATGCTTCGCCGTGTAGTTCAAGCTGCTGAAGAATTAGCAGAAGAGGGAATTTCAGTTGAAATTGTGGACCCACGTACCCTTGTTCCGCTTGATAAGGATATCATCATTAACTCAGTGAAGAAGACTGGTAAGGTGGTGCTTGTCAACGATGCTCACAAAACAAGTGGCTATATCGGAGAGATTTCAGCTATTATTTCAGAATCAGAAGCATTTGATTATCTAGACGCACCAATCCGCCGTTGCGCCGGAGAAGATGTGCCAATGCCTTACGCGCAAAACCTTGAAAATGCAATGATTCCAACAGTTGAAAGCATCAAAGATGCAATCCGTAAGACTTATAACAAAGAATGATACATAATATAAGTTATGTAAATAAAATAAAAAAGACGAGAAACTTTGTATCTTTTAGGTGCGAAACTCTTTTCGCCCTTGATATCATAGAGTTGAACACGGGCTAAAAGCTCGGAAAAAAGATAAATCTCCTTGGCTTCATCGAAGCCAGCATTGATTTCCTATTTTTCAGTCGCTTTTGACGCCCTTTATATCATGTAATTGAATTCGGACGGAGGTCTGTGAAAAAAAGATAGATTTCCTTGTGTTCATCGAACACATCGTCAATCTCCTATTTTTTCATTGCCCTCTTCGTCCTAAATATCTTAGTATAGAATTGGAGAGGTCATGGCTGATGACAAGCTAAGAGCGACTCCTGCGGCTAGAAAGTTAGCGGATGATCTAGGGATCAACCTCTACGACGTTTCTGGCTCAGGTGCAAACGGTCGTGTCCACAAAGAAGACGTGGAAACTTATAAAGACACAAATGTGGTTCGCATTTCGCCACTTGCAAAACGAATTGCCCTCGAACATAACATTGCTTGGCAGGAAATCCAAGGAACGGGTCATCGTGGTAAGATCATGAAGAAGGACGTTTTGGCCTTGCTTCCTGAAAATATCGAAAACGACACCATCAAGTCTCCTGCTCAAATCGAAAAAGTGGAAGAAGTTCCAGACAATATCACTCCTTATGGTGAGATTGAGCGTATTCCAATGACACCAATGCGTAAGGTTATCGCGCAACGTATGGTTGAATCTTACCTAACTGCGCCAACTTTCACACTCAACTATGAAGTTGATATGACTGAAATGCTGGCCCTTCGTAAGAAGGTTCTTGATCCGATTATGGAAGCGACTGGTAAGAAGACTACTGTAACAGACCTTCTTTCACTCGCTGTTGTGAAAACATTGATGAAACACCCATACATCAACGCTTCATTGACAGAAGACGGCAAGACCATTATCACTCATAACTATGTCAACCTTGCGATGGCGGTTGGTATGGATAACGGTCTAATGACACCAGTTGTTTACAATGCTGAGAAGATGAACTTGTCAGAGTTGGTCGTTGCATTTAAAGACGTGATTGGTCGTACCTTGGATGGCAAATTGGCTCCAAGTGAGTTACAAAACTCAACCTTTACAATTAGTAACTTGGGAATGTTTGGTGTTCAGTCCTTTGGTCCGATTATTAACCAACCCAACTCAGCAATCCTCGGGGTGAGCTCAACAGTAGAAAAACCTGTAGTTGTCAATGGTGAGATTGTTATTCGTCCTATCATGAGCCTAGGATTAACCATTGACCACCGTGTCGTAGATGGTATGGCTGGTGCTAAGTTTATGAAAGACTTGAAAGCCTTGATTGAGAATCCGATCTCAATGTTGGTTTAAGTCAGCTATTGTTATTTTAGAGATTTAGAAGGAAGTAAGACATGGCCTTAGAAGTAATTATGCCAAAAGCCGGCGTAGATATGACAGAAGGACAAATTGTCCAATGGAATAAAAAAGTCGGAGAATTTGTAAAAGAAGGAGAAATCCTTTTGGAAATCATGACTGACAAAGTCAGCATGGAATTGGAAGCCGAAGAAGATGGGTACTTGATTGCCATCCTCAAAGGAGATGGTGAAACTGTCCCAGTAACTGAAGTTATCGGTTACCTTGGTGAAGAAGGGGAAAATATCCCAACAGCTGGTGTGGCTGCGCCAGAAGCTAGCCCTGCTCCCGCAGCTAGTGCTTCAAACGACGACGGCAAGAGCGATGATGCCTTTGATATCGTTGTGATTGGTGGAGGTCCTGCTGGATATGTAGCAGCCATTAAAGCAGCCCAACTCGGTGGTAAGGTTGCCCTTGTTGAGAAATCTGAACTCGGTGGAACTTGCTTGAACCGCGGCTGTATCCCAACTAAGACCTACCTTCACAACGCTGAAATCATCGAAAACATCGGTCATGCAGCAAACCGTGGTATTGTCATTGAAAATCCAAACTTCACTGTAGATATGGATAAACTTTTAGAAACTAAATCTAAAGTTGTCAATACCTTGGTAGGTGGTGTTGCGGGTCTTCTTCGTAGCTACGGAGTTACTGTTCATAAGGGTGTTGGTACAATCACTAAAGACAAGAATGTCTTGGTAGATGGTTCTGAATTGCTTGAAACCAAGAAAATTATCCTTGCTGGTGGTTCAAAAGTCAGCAAGATTAACGTCCCTGGTATGGAATCTCCACTTGTGATGACCAGCGATGATATTCTTGAAATGAACGAAGTTCCAGAAAGCCTCGTAATCATCGGTGGTGGGGTTGTCGGTATCGAACTCGGCCAAGCATTCATGACATTTGGTTCAAAAGTAACTGTTATCGAAATGATGGACCGTATCGTGCCAGCTATGGATGCGGAAGTGTCTAAGAATCTTCGCTTGATTTTGGAACGCAAAGGTATGACCATCTTGACAGGTACAAAATTGCAAGAAATCATCGAGGAAAATGGCCAACTTCGTATCAAGGTTGAAGGAAAAGACGATATCATTGCAAATAAAGCTCTTCTTTCAATCGGTCGTGTACCAGACCTTGAAGGAATTGGCGATGTTGAGTTTGAATTGGATCGTGGTGGTATTAAGGTCAATGAGTACATGGAAACTTCTGTTCCTGGAATCTACGCACCAGGTGACATCAACGGTACTAAAATGTTGGCGCACGCAGCCTTCCGTATGGGGGAAGTTGCTGCTGAAAATGCCCTCAAAGGAAACCATGCTGTTGCTAAATTGAACTTGACTCCAGCAGCTATCTACACTCTCCCTGAAGTAGCAGCAGTAGGTCTGACTGAAGAACAAGCACGTGAGAAATACGATGTCGCAATCGGTAAATTCAACTTTGCAGCCAACGGTCGTGCCATTGCATCTGATGCTGCTCAAGGTTTCGTAAAAGTTATCGCTGATAAGAAATACGGGGAAATCCTTGGTGTGCACATCATTGGTCCTGCAGCCGCAGAATTGATTAACGAGGCATCAAGCATTATCGAAATGGAAATCACTGTTGAAGAAATGCTGAAGACTATCCACGGACACCCAACCTACTCTGAAGTGATGTACGAAGCATTTGCGGATGTTCTAGGAATGGCCATCCATTCACCTAAGAAAAAATAAACAAGATTTTCAACTAAATTTTCTTAAAGTAGTACGGACGGCAGCGACCTCTATTAGAGTTCCATGCCTAAAAATTGAGCCTCTTGTCTCAATTTTTCCGAGAAATGTAACGATAACACGTTACATTTCTTTTTACCACTTTAGAAAATTTGATTGCTATGAACAGAATTTAAAAACTAAATTTTTGGAAATACTATGAAATACATTATCAATCATTCAAACGACACTGCTTTTAATATCTCCTTGGAAGAATATGCCTTTAAACACCTTTTGGATGAGGATCAAATCTTCCTACTTTGGATTAATAAACCTTCTATCATTGTTGGGCGTCACCAGAATACTATCGAAGAAATTAACCGTGATTATGTCCGAGAAAATGGCATTGAGGTAGTCCGCCGTATCAGTGGTGGTGGAGCTGTTTATCACGATTTAAACAACCTCAACTACACCATCATTTCAAAAGAAGATGAAAACAAGGCATTTGACTTCAAGAGCTTCTCAACTCCAGTTATCAATACCTTGGCTCAACTAGGCGTTAAAGCTGAGTTCACAGGCCGTAATGACCTTGAGATTGATGGCAAGAAATTCTGTGGCAATGCCCAAGCTTATATCAATGGGCGTATCATGCACCACGGTTGCTTGCTCTTTGACGTTGATTTGTCAGTCCTTGCTAACGCCCTCAAGGTTTCAAAAGACAAATTTGAATCAAAAGGTGTGAAATCTGTCCGTGCTCGTGTAACCAATATTGTCAATGAATTGCCAGAAAAAATCACAGTTGAAGAATTCCGAGATTTGCTATTGGAATACATGAAAAAAGAGTATCCAGAGATGACTGAATACGTTTTTTCTGAGCAAGAATTGGCCGAAATCAATCGTATCAAGGATACCAAGTTCGGTACTTGGGACTGGAACTACGGTAAATCACCTGAATTTAACGTCCGTCGTGGTACAAAATTCACCAGTGGTAAGGTTGAAGTTTTTGCCAACGTCATTGAATCAAAAATCCAAGATATCAAGATTTACGGTGATTTCTTTGGTATCGAGGACGTTGCAGCTGTAGAAGATGTCCTTCGTGGCGTGAAATATGAACGCGAAGATGTCCTTAAGGCCATAGAAACTATTGACATTACACGCTACTTCTCTGGAATTAGCCGTGAAGAAATCGCTGAAGCAGTAGTGGGGTAAAAAGAAAAGAAGTTGGTTGTATGGCCAGCTTCTTTTTTGAACTACAATTTACATAATTTATAATATGTAATGTGTAATATTTACAAACTATCTAAGGCATTCTTTTGTTCATCATTGACAATATGGGTATAGAGGTCAGTGACTTGTGTGCTGGCGTGTCCTAGCTGATGGCTAACCAAAACTTGCGATTTAGTTGCATCATAGAGCCTAGTTGCTAGGGTATGGCGCAGTTTGTGGGGAGTTACACGCACTTTGAAGTCCTCAGAGTACTTAGCAACCATCTTTTCCACGCTGGAAGCATCGATACGATTGGGAACACCTCGATAGAGTGTCAAAAAGAGTGCTGTATCCGTCTTTTCCGTCCTATAACGTTGATTTCGAATTGCTAGATAATTCTCTAGGTAAGGCTTAGCAAAGGCAGCGACATTGACCGAGTCACGTTTGCCACCTTTTCGAGTGACATCAATGACCATCATTTTGAGATTAAGGTCTCTTAGATCCAGATTAACGGCTTCAGATAAGCGGACACCAGATGCTAGGAGAAGGGCAATAATAGCCAAATCACGTTCTTTATTCTTATTAAATGATGAGAGAGCGCGATTTGAGAGCTGTTGTGGGTACTCCTGGTCGATATAGGTTAGAAAACCTTCTGTTTCATCACCTAGAAAGAGTTTTTGCTTGATGTTTTCAGCTCTGGCAGCAAGAGTTTCTTTCTTTTTCTTGGTTGAAACTTTCTTCATTACATTACGATAAAAATAGGGCTCTCCTTGGTCGTTTTCAACTTCCTCGGTCAGATACTTGTAAAGACTGGAAAGTGCTGACAAGGTCCGATTGATAGTCGTCTGAGAAACACCTTGCTTGGTTGTATTGGCATTCAACAAAGGTCGTTCTCTTAGATATAGGATAAAGGATTCCATATCTTTCTTTGACATGTTTTCCAAGACCGATAAAGGAATGTCAGACATTTTATCAACATTTGAAATACCAGACTCCAAAACCCAGCTGAAAAATCGATCGTATTCCTTGAGGTATTCGTACAAGGTTGTAAAACTGTAGGGAACAGCAAGCTTGGATTGGTAGTATTCCAGAACATACCAGGGCATGATTTGTTTTAGTTTGTCGATTCGTTCCAGTAAAATCTCACGTTTCATGTATTTTCTCCATAATTAAGTCTACTAGTAGTATAGCATAGACTCCTATATTTTTCAAGAAAATTATAGTTTTTCGGAAAGATGTTATAAGAAACTTAAAACTGAAGTCTAACTTTCCCCCAGTTATCCTGAACCCTTTATTAAATTTCATCATACTTGAGCAACATATTTGGTATCTTTTCTTCAAGACTCTTGCGAACTTTACCTTGAATTGCAGTGTCCATTTGGCTGTTTATGCTTGTAATAGTTGATTTGGTTTCTGTAGCAATTTTCTTAGCTGCCTTATTAAAGTTATCTTTTAATTTATTCTTTGCTGTTATTGCTAACTTTGCTTCCGTAATGATTCGGTTTCTTTCCATCATTCGATACATTTGTTTCAGTGCATATTGGTATTCTTCATCTGTGTAGTATTCATTCATTGGTGCTTGCATAATCTCTCCTTAGTTTGTGAAATTCTTCGTCTAAATCATTTCTTTTTTTGCGAAACTCGTTATTGTATTTTTCTCTCTCATCTTCGAGTTTAATCCTATGATCTCTGTATACTTGATTCGAAAAGTGTCTCAAATTTTCTATTTCTATAAAATAGTCTCTAACATCATCAGCCGTTGACGAAAATTTTCTCAAAGTATGATACATTTTATCAACTTCTTCGGAAATTAGTTTTTCTAAGTTTGCATTTCGTTCGTCTAGATCAAGGGCTTTGTTATCGAGTTTCTTCTTTTCTTGATAATATCGTTCTTCTAGAGTATACAGTTCTCTCTCTTTTTCTCTAATTTCCTCCCATTTTACATCTTTTCTTTCCATTGTCGAAACTCCTTGGCTAATTGCTTATCTGTTGCTACTGTTTTTTCGATGACTTCCTGTAATTGTTTATCCATATTTTCAAATGCTTGGGCGGAAGCATTCATCTTAGTGGCTGTTTGATTTGTCTCTGTCTGAAACGTATCGATAAACTGTGCTTGAGTGATACCTTGGCTAGCAAAAAGGGCATCAACCTCATAGGGAGCTAATGCTGTGTAGCTCGTAAAGTCGATTTTTAACCAAATTTCTTGTAATTCTTGATTGGCTTTTTTGGCTAAGGCGCTCACTTCATCAGCTCCTGTTCTTGCTGCTGTAGCCATTGATGATGATAGGATAGAACCTTGAGCTGCATCTAAGTATATTTCTTCAGAGCTACTAATGCCACCTGATGACCATTTTGACTTCAAGTCCTTGTAATGAGCCATTCCTCGGAGACTGTTGGCATACGCTCGATAAACGCCACTGATTAAGGGTTTTCCTCCTTTGCCATCTACAACTTGACCAGTTACAGGATCAAACTCCCAGTCACCAATTTTATGACTAGTCCCATCAAGCCAGTGAATCGTGCTAGGCATAGAATTTGTAATATCAATCGGACTGGTGTACCATTCTGGGTGATTAGAGTCATTCCAACGTACTACATCATCATGTTTTCTACGGTAATCTATAAACATAGAAGGGTTACTTTCAATAAATGCTTTTTCTTCCAGTGTGAGTGCACCGTATTTAAACCAAGCATTAAAGGTGGTTGTAGGGATGTGGTATTTAGCTCCTACCTTCAGCATGTAGGAACCCTGTGAATAACCGGATAGTTGGCTGACTTCGTATCGGGGGTCGTCCATAATCTCTTTTACGAATTGGTCAGCAACCTTATATTGTGGAGATAAATAAGTTTGCCTTGCAATTATGGCACTATTGACGTCGCGTGAGCTGAACATAGTTTTATTCACCGGACTATCAGGATCCGTTCCAGCAGCAATCACGGCTACATTTTTATAATCTGGTTTGCCGTTGACAATAGGTGCAACTGCCAGTCCATCAAATCCTGTTTCAATGTCAGACTTAGTGGCAACAACACGGAATTCTTGTCCGTCAGAAGTGGTTATGGTGTTGGTTTCACCCTTTTTTAACTCGTTATCTGATTTAGCAGTAACAATGTTTGTTCGGTTTTCTTTACGCTGTGCGAACTCAGTATTAACACTGTAAACATTCGGACCTTGATTCAATTCATTAAGTTGTTTGTCTGTATACACGTATTTATTCATCATAGCTCCCCTTCTGAACCATTCGAATATTTAACTTTAACTTTTGACTTAGTAGAACCTCGCCTAGAATTTAAAAAATGTTGAAATTCTTCATCATCCTTATTATATACTCCAATCCTAATTTTATTCGAGTTTATATCAAATGCTAAAACATGTTCTTTAGATGTTCCATCAAAAAATTTTAGTTTCACATCCGCCCCCCAAGCGTCTGAAGGAATTGAGCTGTACGATGGATTCGTAATCGTTACCTCCTCAATCCCTTGGTAGGAATTCTTTAAGGCGTTTACTAAACTGACTTCATACTCTCTATTTCGACGCTCTTCTTGAGACTTCCCTAACATATTAAACATAAAAACACCTCCTGCTGTGATAATTACGAATGACAAAACGATTAGTAGCCTTTTATGGCTTTTTTTATTACTAGAATTATTCATTTAAGCTTTTCTCCTTTTCTCTATTCTACTATAATTTAAAGATAAATAACAGTAGAATAGAGAAAATCAAGTCAATTGTCACAGATACTGCATCAAATCCCGATATTCAGTGAGACTTAGTCGCCACGACACGGAATTCTTGACCATCTGAGGTAGTTATGGTGTTGGTTTTTTTTCTAAATCATCAGGAGATATACTTTCAATGAGATTTGATCTGTATAGGAAAATGTCATCATTGTTCTCCCGTGCTATTATCTGAATATGTAACAATTACTTTTAAGTCGGTCACTCCTTTGTAATTGTTAAGGAATTGCCTTTTCTCATTGGTCAATGATCCTTGATAATTCTTTTTATCATGGAGTCCATGGCCTATCCTATACTTAGTTTTTCTTTCATCATTAAATTTGATTTCTACATCACAAGACCATGAACCTGGAGGGTTTGTGTAGTTTGGATTGGAAATCTTAATCTCCTCAATCCCTTCATAGGAATTTTTTAAAGCGTTTACCAAACTAACTTCATACTCTCTATTTCGACGTTCTTCTTGGGATTTTCCTAACAACCTAAACATAAAAACACCTCCTGCTGTGATAGTTGCGAGTAGAAAAACTATGAATAATGGTTTATAGCTTTTTCTTTATCTGTCTTTACTCATTGTTATCTCCACTCCTCTCAGCATATTCAGAATTCACACTATAAACATTTTTTCCGTGATTTAATTCATTGAGTTGTTTATCAGTATAAGTGTATACCATTAATATTCTCCTTCTGAACCATCTGAATAAATAATTTTTGTGAGTTTACTAGTCTTACCCAAGTGACTATTTAAAAATTCTCGGTCCTCTTTTCTATTCTCTCTTTCTACGGATACATCAGAAATACGTTTATCATTTTTTGAATAATTAATTTTATATTTTATGCTTCTCTCATTAAAAAATAGTTCAACTACGCAAGTCCAGCTTCCTGGCGGATTTGTGTAGTTTGCATTAGAAAATCTAATTTCTTCAACACCCTCATAACTATCTTTTAAAGTTTCAACCAAACTAACTTCATACTCCCTATTCCGACGCTCTTCTTGAGATTTCCCTAACATACTAAACATAAAAATACCTCCTGCTGTGATAGTTGCGAGTAGAAAAACTATGAATAATGGTTTATAGCTTTTTCTTAATCTATCTTTACTCATTATCATTTCCTCTTTATCTCAGCATATTCAGCATTGACACTGTATACATTCTTCCCGTGATTTAATTCATTGAGTTGTTTATCAGTATAATTAAAATTCATTTACTGTTTCCCTCTTTCTTTGTTAGAGTATGTAACCGTAACTGTATTAGTTGTTATTCCTTTTCTTCGGTTAAGAAAATCTCGCTGTCCATAAGTCATACGACCATTGTAATTTTCTATCACATCTAGGTTATGTGGAATTCCATAGAATATTTTTTCCCCATCTTCAAACAAAATATCAACCTTACAAGACCAGTCACCAGGAGGGTTCGTATATGTTGGATTGGAAATTTTGATCTCTTCTATCCCTTCATATGAATTCTTTAAGGCATTTACCAAACTAACTTCATACTCTCTATTTCGACGTTCTTCTTGGGATTTTCCTAACAACCTAAACATAAAAACACCTCCTGCTGTGATAGTTGCGAGTAGAAAAACTATAAATAATGGTTTATAGCTTTTTCTTAATCTGTCTTTACTCATTATCATTTCCTCTTTATCTCAGCATATTCATCATTGACACTGTATACATTCTTCCCATGCTTTAATTCATCGAGTTGTTTATCAGTATAATTAAATACCATTACTGTTCCCCTGTTTCACCATTTGAATAAATCACTTTTACATTTTTTTCTGTAATTCCACGATGGTTTATCAAATATTGATTATCATCTTTTCGAGAATTATTTTGAAAATCTCTACTTCTTATTTCGTTATTTTGTTTATTAAATGCAATTATATAACTTAGTTGTTTGCTATCAGAAAAAAATATTTTAACTTTTGCGCCCCAAGAATCAGACGGAATTGATGCATATGAAGGGTCGGTTATATGTACCTCCTCAATCCCTTCATAGGAATTCTTTAAGGCGTTTACCAAACTGACTTCATATTCTCTATTTCGACGTTCTTCTTGAGATTTCCCTAACATACTAAATATAGAAACACCTCCTGCTGTAATGGCTACGAGTAACAAAACGATTAGCAGCCTTTTATGAGTTTTTTTTTTGTTGGAATTGTTCATTTAAGCTTTTCTCCTTTTTCTACTTGAAAACTCTTCATTTACAGTATAATTAGGAAAATCTTGGGTTAAATTATTCAACTGATTATCAGTATAATTAAATACCATTATTGCTTTCCTGTTTCACCATTTGAATATCGTACTAATATTGTAGATTCTGTTTTACCAATGTGTTTTTGAAGTATCGACCATTGTTGATCAATTTCTTCATTAGTTTTTCCTTTCATAAGACCATCATGGTTTTCTTTATAGGTTAATCTGTGATTAATTCCATAAGTAATAGTTTGACTATCATTGAACTCTACTGAAATATCACAAGACCACGAACCCGGTTTGTCATTATAGTAAGGATCCATAATCTTAATCTCCTTAATCCCTTGGTAGGAATTCTTTAACGCATTAACCAGACTTACTTCATATTCTCTATTTCGACGCTCTTCTTGAGACTTCCCTAACAACCTAAACATAAAAATAGCTCCTGCTGTGATGGCTACGAGTAACAAAACGATTAGTAGTCTTATATATCTTTTTTTATTGCTGGAAATATTCATTTAAGCTTTTCTCCTTTTTCTCCTTGAAGACTTTTCGTTCACACTATAAACAGCATAATCTTGGTTTAAATTATTCATCAGTATAATGGAAATTCATCATAGTTCTCCTTGCTCGCTATCAGAATAAGTAATTCTCACTGACTTTAAAGTTTTCCCTCTATGAGTTTCTAAATACTGCCAATCTTCGTTTGTTTCTTGACGGCCACCATAATTGATTTTATAGTTTAAATGATGATTAATTCCATATGAAAGAGTTCTTTCATCTTTAAATTTAATTTCTACAACACAAGACCACGAACCAGGAGGGCTTGTGTACTCTGGATTGGAAATTTTAATCTCCTCAATCCCTTGATAGGAATTCTTTAAGGCATTAACCAAACTAACCTCATACTCTCTATTCCGATGTTCTTCTTGCGATTTTCCAAACATAGAAAACATAAAAACACCTCCTAATGTGATGAATACTAATAGTAAAACTATGAATAATGGTTTATAGCTTTTTCTTAATCTGTTTTCACTCATTGTTATTTCCATTCCTCTCAGCATAATCAGCATTGACACTATATACATTCTTCCCGTGATTTAATTCATTAAGTTGTTTATCAGTATAACTAAATGCCATTATTGCTCTCCTTCGTCATTATTAGAATTAAGTTACCTTAATTTTCGAAGCAGTTTTACCCTTGTTTTCATTTAAAAATTGTCGATCTTTTACTCTATTTTCCCATTCCAATGAAGTATCTGTTATTTCTTCAGTGTCTAGAGAATATCCAACACCATACTTAATTTTTACTTCATGTTTAAATTTGATTTCTACATCACAAGACCACGAACCAGGAGGGCTTGTGTATTCTGGATTGGAAATTTTAATCTCTTCAATCCCTTGGTAGGAATTCTTTAAGGCATTAACCAAACTTACTTCATACTCTCTATTCCGATGTTCTTCTTGCGATTTTCCTAACAAACTAAACATAAAAATAGCTCCTGCTGTGATGAATGCAACTAACAAAACGATTAGTAACCTTTTATGACTTGTTTTGATGCTAGAATTACTCATTTAAGCTTTCCTCCTTTTTCTTACTTTTTCTTATTATACAATATTTTAATTAGTTTTAACGATATAAGAAGCAAAAACCGATCTCTGCGCGAGAATCGGTTTTTTTATGTAATTTATTAAGAAATCGAAAATTTAAAAGACATAATATAAATTATGTAAATATGATCTACAACAACAAATCTTTGACTTTTCCAATTTCACTTTTTGGAATCACTAGGTGAATCATATCACCCAGATACATTCTAGTTGAGCCGTTAACGGTTTGACTTTTGCCATTATGGACTTGGGTTGTGATGAGTACGTTATGTGGCAAGTTTAGTTCGTGAACTTGTTTTCCAGCGATCTTATCTGATACAGGGATTTCAATAAGAGTGACTTCTCCTTCGTCTGTCGCTTCTTCTGGTAGCATTTTTTCTAGCATGGCCTCATAGACTGGCGCCCCTTTGAGTAGATCCATGACGATGTAAGCAACCAAGGTTACCAATCCAAGTGGCATGAGGTTGCGAATATCTCCAACCATCTCAGTTACGAGGATCATGGCAGTTAAGGGAGCCTTGGAAATTGCCCCAAAGTAGCCACTCATTCCCAGAATGACAAATATAGGGAATTGTTCCTGACTGACAAGCCCAAGATTGACACAAATGACACCAACTAGGGCACCAAGTAAGGAACCGAGCGCCAAAATGGGTAGGAAAATTCCTCCTGGGAGGCCACTTCCATAACTAATCATACTCCAAACAAAGCGGATCAAAAAGTAAGCTAATAGAACTTGGAAACTAAAATTTTGCTCAGTTAAGGAAAGAACCAGCTGATTTCCACCACCAAGAATTTGTGGCAAGAAAATCCCGACTGGTATGATAAGGATAAAGGCTAGGATTGGATAATAAGCTCTATCTAAATGGATTTTTTGACCAACCCAATCATAAACTCGACCAACATTGAGTACAGCTTTCTCATAGAGAAAACCAGAAAACCCGAGAAAAACTCCCATAAGGAGGTATATCCAATACTGGTCTAGGGTCATGAGAGGAATGTTATCTGGCATATCCAGTACAGGTGTTAGCCCAAATATGAGCAGAGAAACAAAGTTTGCTACGAGACTAGCTGCTAGTGTTGAGACCCAGAAAAAGCGTGAAAAATGATGATAGACTTCTTCTACAACAAAGAGGAGGCCTGCAATCGGTGCATTAAAGGCAGCGGCTAAACCTGCAGCAGCTCCACTGGCGATCAGGGAACGTTCCTCTACTGGGCTAGATTTGAGCCACTTGGCTATACCTTTACCACCAACTGCTCCAAGTTGAATACTTGGTCCTTCTCGACCTAGCATAAGGCCACTGGCAATAGCAAGAATCCCTAATACATATTTCTTCCAGAGGACACTCCACCAGTTAAGAGACATGAGTCCTTTTAGTTCGGCTTCGACTTGAGGAATTCCTGAACCCTTGATATCTTTTTCTGACCGAGTTAGTTTCGCGCTAAGCCAGCAAACTATTACATAAAATAGGCCAATGATAAAAAGATTGCGCACTAAGTGCGATTGATCTTGATAGAGTCCTTGTATCAGATGGAAACCCTTTTCGATTAAGAAACGAAAGGATCCGACGATTAGCCCGACGACGAGACCAACAATGATTCCTCGTCCAACTTGGGATAATATGGTGCTTGAGGCAAAGGCAAATTCTTTCTTGGAACTAAGTGTTTCTGACTGTTCCTCCATAATCATTTCCTCTTACTTGTCTTTCTTAGTTGAAACCAGTGTTTTGACTGGTTCAAAACTGGTTCGGTGAATTGGGGTGACACCTAGTTTTTCAAGCCCTTCTAGATGTTTAGCTGTTCCATAGCCTGCATTAGTCGTGAAATCATAGCCAGGATATTGCTGATCGTATTCCTTCATCAATTCATCCCGTGTCACCTTGGCCACTATAGATGCAGCTGCGATAGAGAGGGAGTTAGCATCTCCTTTGATAATGGAGGTTTGTGAAATTGGTAACTCCAGTTTCATGGCATCTATCAAGAGGTGCTCGGGTTGGAGACTGAGCTGGGAGATTGCTTCCTTCATGGCAAGTTTGGTTGCTTCATAGATATTGACTTGGTCGATGACCTGATTATCCATGATACCAATCCCGATTGCCAAGGCTTGGTCTTGAACAGCTTGATAAATTTCCAGATGTTTCTTTTTAGGGATTTTTTTGCTATCGTTGAGGCCTCTAATCTTACAATTTTTTGGCAAGATAACGGCTGCAGCGACTACAGGTCCAGCAAGAGGACCACGGCCGACCTCGTCAACACCTGCTACTAAGGTCAATCCTTGCTTATACAGTTCTTTTTCATAGGAAAGCATAGTTTTTAGGCGAAGGTCTTCATCCAGTTCAGCCTGAATGGCTTTTTTACGCTTGCTGATTTCCTTTTGAACTCCAGAGCGACTATCCTTTTCCAGTTCAAGAAAAAGGGGATTGTCTAATTCTTTGACAGTAGCAAGAAGTTCTTTGATTTCTTTAATCGTCGTCATCAATGTCGTCCAATGTATCTAAGGTATAGTTACCGAGTTTTCCATCACGGACTTCCTTGACGAAGAGGCTGTAAAAGCGGTCGTAATCATCTCGGAAACCGAGAGCACGGGTCATATCCATGATGATAACAGGTGCTTCTTCTTCTATCTTCATTTGTTTGAAGCGTTCAGCTAGCTTTTCTGGATAATGTTTTTTGAAATAATTGAGACCAAAAATGGTCACTTCATCCATAGGGAGTAGTTGATCTTTAATTGCTCCAGTCAAGGCTAGTTTCAAAGCAACGGTTTCGTCTTCGAACTTAGGCCAGAGAATCCCTGGCGTGTCTAATATTTCAAGGTCTTTATTGGTTTTGAGCCACTGTTGCCCCTTAGTAACACCTGGTTTATTGCCGACAACTGCAATCTTTTTCCCAGCCAAACGGTTCATGAGAGTTGACTTACCGGCATTTGGAATTCCGATAATCATGGTCCGCAAGGTTTCGATCTTGATACCGCGTTCTTTCTGGCGTGCAATTTTATCAGCCATGAGTTTTTTAGCTGCATCCGTCACAACTTTTACAGTTACTTGCTCTTTGGAGTTGATAGCCAGAGTTTGGATTCCCTGTGATTCAAAATACTGACGCCATTCTTTGGTCATTGCGGGGTCAGCAAGATCTGCCTTATTCAAAATCAAAAGCTTTGGTTTATCCCCCACAATCTTGGTTAACATAGGATTTTGACTAGATAAAGGTAGCCGAGCATCCACCAAAATCGTCACAAAATCAACAAACTTTAAATTCTCCTGAACTTGCCGCCGAGCCTTAGACATGTGGCCCGGAAACCATTGAATAGTAGCCATAATATTTTCCCCTTCCGACTAAAAAAAACGTAGTAAAAACGTTTTCTTTCTTACTACCTATTCTATCATAAATGAGGAACTTTTGCACAGGCTTTGACCATAATAAATGACAAATAGTATAGGTCCGACACATCCTTGATGCCAGTCTGAATTTACTTGACTTTTTTTGCCAATAGGTATATACTTAGTATATACTAATTCGTGGAGGTAGAGCAATGAATACAGTAAAGACTCGGAAGGTTGGGAATTCTCTCACTGTAACCATTCCTAAAAATTTAGGTATGACAGAAGGTCAAGAAATGGTTGTCTACAAAGGGATTGACGGAGTCATTGTCTTAGCTCCAAAATTAAAAGATCCCTTTGATGGGATTGCTGATTTGAGAATGACAAACGATTTTGAAGGGGTAAGGTCACTTGATAGCGAAATCTGACTATATTCCTGAAAAGCAGGATATCATTTGGCTGAACTTTGATCCATCAGTCGGTCGGGAAATCCAGAAACGGCGACCTGCCTTGGTAGTTTCTAGGAGAGAATATGCCTTGCAAACTGGTTTTGTGGCTGTCTGTCCCATCACTCATGGCCAACAAGGTTTGGCAGAAAAAGGCTTGCTCGTTCCTGTCTCGTCGGACAAGGTAGATGGTGCTGTCAATCCATTTCAACTGTATACCTTTGATTTTCGGATGCGAAATGCTCAAAAAATAACAAGAATGGACACACAATGTTTTCAGAAAGTTGTCCAACTTTACCAGTACATCTTTGGAGATACTTAAATCCTACCATGCATAGACAAGGTAGGATTTTTTCTATATGAGTAACCTATCTAAAAACGGATGAAGACAATTGAGGAGAATCCCTCTAGTCCAACTTTCTTGTGCAGATGATAGATGTTTTGCCTGAAGGCATTCTTTTAGAAAATCGCGGACTTGTTCTGGTGCAATTTCAAACTCAAAGGCTTTCATCTTGTAGAAAAAATCGATGAGATGCTCAGATAAGTATTCATCTGAAAAGGCTACTTCTCCACTTTTTCGATATTCTAATAGAAGCCGAGAAAATCTAGCTTTTTCATCAGGCAAATCCCGAAAATAGGAATTAAGAAGCCAAGTCTGCTTCTGCTTTCGTTCAATAGGATCTTGATTTGCAATTCGCTGATCCTTTTCCAACTCCTTTTGGTTTTGTTTAACCTTGATAGCCCGTTCGTCTCTATTTTTTCCAAAGAGGATTTTTTCCCATTTTCGTTCTTCTTGGGTCAAGGTTTCTGTAAAGCCAAAGTAATCTTGATAGACTCGTTCTGCAGGTCCCATGGCAAGAATGAGGTTGTCAGCGTATTGCTTGGCGATTTTATCTCTTTTCTTGCGTTCTTTCTCTGCTTGAATCCGTAGATGCTGCTCGTAGTCGATTTTCTCCTTGCCTAGTTTGACAAGGTAGAGTTGGTCATCGGTCTTACCAAGTAAAAAAGGTTTGATACACTTTTCCAGCACTTCTTCCATACGAGCCTTCTTCTTTGGATCTGCCTTGGTCCAATTTCCCCCTTGAAAGACCTCTAGGAAGAGCTGATAGTCTCTCTCAGGCGCAAAATGATTGCCACGATTGGCTTTGAAAACACCTTTTTCCCAAAACCATTTTAAAAGTCGTTCGTCAAAGTCGCTTTTATTGACCTTGATTTTTTCCTTTTTCTGAGCCTTTCTGGTTAGGTTTTCAAGTTTTCTGAGAAGCTTGTCTTCCTCTTCCAGTTGCTGATCGAGGATAATACGATGAAAATGACGGACGCAGTCACTACCGATTGGAAAGAGGCGTTGGCCTGTGACACCATTAAAGAGTTCGTAGGCGTATTTTATGGCATTCCCGCAAACACAATTACTACGGCCAATGCCATTAAAAATCAAGGAAACTTCATTCCATTCCTTGGTAGCTTGATCCCAAGTATCGGCTTTTGAAGCCTGTAAAACCGCATCGTGCAGGGATTTTCTAACTGGAAGTGTCATGAGGTCTCCTTTCTAGGTTATACTTTTACAACTTGAACCTCGTCTTTGCCGAGCAAAATCAAGTATTTTTCTATGTTTTCAATCGAATAGGCTCTAGATAAAGCCTCTCCGTATAAGGCTAACTGACCACGATAGCGGTCTATGAGTTGACTTGGTTCATCGTAACGGTCTGTTTTGTAGTCGAAAAGAACGATGCGATCCTCATAAAGCAGATAGCCATCCAAGATTCCACGGACAACGAAATCTTCCTTACTCTTTTGATCTTTTTTGAGCATGGAGAAAGGTTGCTCGCGGTAAAGATGGCTGGTATTAGCGAGAATTTCCTGACCAAGTGCTGTATCAAAGAAGGCAAGAATTTTAGAAAGATTGATCTTGTCTCTAACAGCTGGACTAGTCTGAACTTGTTTGAGAGTTTCTGTCAGGCTAGCAAGTGTTGGTTGCTGAATGAGGTCAATTCTTTGCATGAGTTCGTGGGTTGCACTACCAATCTCAGCTCCAGTTACCTTTTCTTTAGTTGAAAAATCTGGTAAATCAAAGCTGATTTTCTTTTCCGATGATTGAGTTTGGTTAGTAATTTCTACCCCTTCCATATCCATAACCGGTTCGTAGAATTTCTTGATTTGGCTTGGGGTTTGAACACTTGGTAGTTCAATGGCTGCGCGGTGAAGAGTATTATAAACTTCCACCTCTTTCAGCATTTCCAAAGCTTCTTTGATAGTTTCTGACTGGCGATTGTCTGCTTGAGAGCTATCTTGGAGAGGGCTCTTGTTTTCCAATTGACCAATAGCTTCTCTAGTCAACAGGTCTTCACCAACAAAACGATAGCTAAAGTTGAGATTGTCCTTGGTAAATACTTTACTGATAGCCCAGACCCAATCTTGGAAATTTCTTGCTTGCAGTCTGGTATTGCTATCTAATTTTCCGCTCTCAGCTGATGGATATTCCTTTGCTTCTAGCTTTTCACGAGAACCCTTGCCGACAAGATAGAGCTTTTTCTCAGCTCTCGTCATGGCAACATACAGCAGACGCATCTGCTCTGAATAGCTAGCCAGTTGCAGTTCTTTCTCATTCTGCGTATAAGTTAAGCTAGGAATAGAGAGTTTAATGGTTTTAGGATAGTGTGCTTCCACTGCTCCTGTTTCCACCTTGGCAATGTATTTGACACCAAGCCCATTTTGACGACTGAGAATGACGTCTGACGTCGAGTCTTGTTTGTTGAAGTCCTGATCCATGTTGAGGATAAAGACATAAGGAAACTCTAGTCCTTTACTCTTGTGAATGGTCATAAGTTCTACAGCATCTTTTGGCGGTGCGACGGCTACGCTTGCGAGATCGTGCTGGGCTTCTAGGACTTGGTCAATCATACGGATAAAACGCGACAAGCCCTTGAAATTGCTCTTTTCAAACTGGTCAGCTCGTAGAGCTAGGGCATAGAGATTAGCCTGTCTAGCAGGTCCGTTCGGCAAAGCCCCAACATAGTCATAATAAAAACGGTCGTTGTAAATCTTCCAAATCAAGTCATAGAGAGAGTGAGTTTTGGCATACAGGCGCCAAGAATCCAAGATATCCATGAATTGATTTAATTTTTCCGCTAGAGCTGTATGAATTAACTCTTTCTGCCTAGCTGCTTGTTTTTGAGCATTGATCAGTTTCTCAAAAAGATTCTCTTGGACTTTATCTTCTGCTTTCTGGAGGGATAAACGTGCCAACTCGTCCTCATCAAAACCAAACATAGGAGACTTCATAAGGGCTACCAAGGCATAGTCTTGCAGGGGATTGTGAATGACGCGCAGGGTGTCCAGCATGACTTGTACTTCTAGGGATTGGAGGTAGTTGTTTTGCTCACCGTCGGTTTTAACTGGAATTCCGTACTCAGACAGAGCTAGGAGGATCTGGTCATTTCGACTGCGACTGGAAGTCAAAAGGGCTATTTCTTTAAAGGCTACACCTTTCTCTTGATGGAGCTTCAAGATTTCCTTGATGACCAGACGCATTTCTCCAGTGAGTTTCGTTTCTGCTTGGCTCTCTTCCTCCTCTTGCCCACTATCGTCCTTGTCGTATAAGAGAAACTCTGCCTTGTTCTCAGGATTAGGAGTCAGTTTGGTATTGGCAAAAACAAGCTGGTGCATGCTATCGTAGTTGATTTCTCCGACTTCTTGGTCCATAAGGCGTGCAAAAACATCATTGGTTGCTGACAGAACTTCTGAACTACTACGGAAATTTTCCTTGAGGAGAATCAACTTGCCTTCTTGGGGATTTTGCGCATAGCGTTGGAATTTTTCATTGAAGATCTGAGGATCTGCCTGACGGAACCGGTAGATGGACTGCTTGATATCTCCCACCATAAAGCGATTGTGACCATTCGACAGCAATTCCAGCATTCGTTCTTGAATGTGGTTGGTATCCTGATACTCATCGACCATGACTTCATGGAATCGTTCCTGATAAGCCTCGCGGACTTGTGGGAAATTCTCTAAAACCTCAATGGTGTAATGACTGATATCAGCAAATTCAAAGGCATTTTCCTGGCGTTTACGTTCACGATAAGCATTCACAAAATCACTCATAAAGTTTTGGAAGGTTTTAGCTAGATCCCAAGTATCTTCATGATAATGTTCTTGGTAGTCGAGAATCGTTATCTGGTCCGCCAGTTGTCCTAGTTTAGCAAACTGGGCCTTTCTCTCTTCGTTGTAGGCATCAACAAGTGGCTTTAAATCGGCCTTACGACTGGAGTTAGCCAGAGCTCGACCATTTTTCTCCTTAGAGATGACGACAACACGCGTAAGCACTGCTTGATAAGCCTGGCTATCGGACTCCTGATTTAAGGAGCTAATTTCATCCAGAACCAGCTGCACATTTTCTAAATAGGCAGCTTTTGGAAACTCCTTGGCATCGTTATCCAGATGATAACGGAAGAAACTTTCCAAGTCCCAAAGCGCCTGCTTGATTTGCTCAGTTAGTTTGTCTTTTTCATTTGCAAAGTCAGCTTCTTCAAACCCTTTGAGGAAAGACTCGTTCAGCCATTTTTGGGGACTGCTGGTGGATTGAAGGAAATCATAGATTTTGTAGACTTGCTGGCGCAGACCTCGTTCATCCTTGCCACGTCCAGCAAAGTTTTTCACTAATCGACTAAATTTCTCTTTATTTTCACCTTGGTAATGCTCTTCAAAAACCTGATGAAAAACTTCGTTCTTTAAGAGTAACTGTTCACTTTCATTTTGCAAAATACGGAAGTTCGGTGCGATATCAATCAGATAGCCATGTTTGCCAAGGAATTTTTGCGTGAAGGAGTCCATGGTTCCGATGGCAGCGTTTGGTAGATCTGCCAACTGGCGTCCCAAGTGTTGTTTGAGATCGACATCATCGGTTTCTTGTATTTGTTGGCTGATTTTTTTCTCCAAACGTTCCTTGAGTTCTGTAGCAGCCTTGACGGTAAAGGTCGAGATAAAGAGTTGGCTGATTTCCACACCACGTGCTAACTGATCCAGAATACGCTCTGCCATGACAAAGGTCTTCCCTGAACCAGCAGACGCTGAAACAAGGATATTTTGCCCTGCGGTATAAATGGCTTCGATTTGCTCGGCTGTTTTCTTCTGTTCCTTGCTCGAACTTGCTTCTGCTTTTTGCAGTTTTTGAATTTCTTCCTCAGTTAAAAAGGAAATGGGCTTCATCGATTCAACTCCTCTCTTATTTTTTCAAACCAAGCTTGCTTGAGTTTTTCTCCGACCAGACGTTTGCCGTCAGACAACTCTAATTTCTCAAGGAAACGGGCTTGTCCCAAGTGGTAATTTGCTTCAAAACCTGTGATGGCTTGGTGTTGCTGGACGTATGGAGCAATACTTCTGCCGTTTTCTGTATATGGATTGATGGCAAACTGGCCTTCTAAAATCTTCTCAGCTGCCTTCTTGTACAGATGGGCATTATAGTCTAGTAGGAGCTGGAATTCCTCGTCTGTCAGCTGATTGGCCTTGTTTTTGTTATAAAACTCTCCCAAGTGACTGCTTTCTTTCTCTAAAAAGAGTCCCTGGTATTTCATAGACTTGCTGACTTCTGCTACTGCTCCTGCCAGACTTTTAACAGCTAATAAAGATTGGACAGGCTCAGTCATTTCCAAGTACATGGCACCGAAAAAGTTCTGCTCCCCTTCTCTTTTTAGGGCAGCAAGATAGGTAGGCAGTTGGGAATTAAGCCCATTAAAGAAATGAGGAAACTGGAATTGGGTCAAACTAGACTTATAGTCCACCACTCCTAGCGCTCCATCAGCTTTCAGGCGGTCAATACGGTCAACCTTGCCTCGCACATGGACACTGCGACCATTATCCAATTGAATAAAGGCTTGATCTTTACCACCAAATGTTGCCTCCTCTTGAATGGTTTCGATAGCTGGATTATGACGAAGGATGTGGCCCGTAGTTCGCGCGACATCAAGTAGAACTTCCTTGGTAAACTGGGCTTCCAAACTTTCCTGATAAATAGCTTCAAATTCGCGTTCTTGGCTGGTTTCCTTGATAGCTTGCTCCAAACGCTGATCAAAGGAATTTTCAGCAGGTAGTTTCAAGGCACGTTCAAAAATACGGTGCAAGAAATTCCCGTGACTGCGAGCATCTGGACGCAGGCGCAATTCTTCCTGCAAACCTAAGACATAACGGAGGAAATAACTGTATTCATTGCGGTAAAACTCTGTCAAACCAGACGTAGACAGGTAAAACTCCTTGTCAGCTGGATAGAGAGCCTGCAAGGTCTCTTTCTCTAATGGTTTGCTGCTTGGACTGGTTGGGAGAGCAGGATTTGCAAGACCTTTTTGATCAAGTTTTTTACCCATCACACGCGCCAGAACCTTGACAAAGGTGACATCTTGCTCATTTTCACTAGAAGTAGCTTGTTGATGATAGGCAACTAGACTAGACAAGAGACTGTGATAAGAACCCATATCATCCTTAGACAGACCTTTGTGATGAATCTTCTTCTCTATCCGGCTAAATCCAAAATGGACTAGCTCTTGAAGATAGGCCGATTCCTTACTCTCATTTTCATTGAGAAGACTTGGAGCTGATAACACCAACTGCTTGCGGGCAGCATTAACTAAGGAAAGCATAGTATAGCGATTTTTCTTGAGATTTTCACTACTTGCAATCAGTAATTGCGCTCCCTCTTCAGTCGCTTGGTTTAGGCTTTGTCTTTCTTCGTCTGTTAACAGACTGGTGTTTTGCGCAATTTTGGGTAAATAATCCTGAGTCAGCCCAATGGCGTAGACAAAGTCAGCGGTCAGAGGGGCAATCAGATCGTAACTCTGCACCAGAACAGTATCAACAGTTGCTGGAATGGTGCGATACTGGGACAAACTCATCCCAGAATGAAGCAAGGACAGGAAGTCCTCTAGACTAACTTGTGAACCGGAAAAAACGGTCGCAAATTGTTCTAAAACATGGCAGAAGGCTTTCCAAACTTCGGCTTGTCTTTCCTGTTCTAGTGTTTCCATAGTAGCTGTCAATTCTTGCATCTGCTTGCTTAAAGCAGCATTTTTTAGAAAAGTATTCCACTTTTGCAAGAGATTTTCAGCCTTTTGTTTTCGACTGGCAAATAAGGTTTCAAGTGGCGCCAAAACGCGCAGACGAAGGGCATTCAAGCGTTCTAAATCAAATTTTCCATGATGGGAATTTGTGAAGTTCTGCTGAAAAGCTGGCAAGCCATTGATGCCAAGATAGCGGATATATTGCTCAAAAGCATCAATATCCGCTTGGCTAAGGTCGGTATACAGACCAGTTCTGAGGAGATTAATCAAATCCTCCTGACGAAAACGGTAGCGTTTCAAACGTAAAATAGACTCCACATACTGAGTCAAAGGATGATGAGCCATGGATTCACTTCTACCAAGATAGAAAGGAATCTGATACTGGTCAAAAATGGTTTTCAGTGATAACTGGTAAGAAGCCACATCCCCTAAGAGAATGCGAAAATTCTTGTAACTCAGTTCTGGATGGTCATGTAATTTCTGACGAATAGCGCGAGCCACCAGCTCCAACTCCTCTTTTTGCGTCAAACAAGACCAGATTTGCAGGTTTTCACTGTCCTTCTCATCTACATCTAAAGCAAGTTCTGAAAAATCATAAGAAGACTCCAGCAAACGAGAGGCCTTGTCAAAACTATCCATTTTCTCATGTGTCTGAGAACGATCCTGAGCAGGTGTTTGGTATTTTGCCCCCAAATGTTGAAGAAATTCCACACTGGCTTGGTAGAGATTCCCTTCAGTGAACGGACTGCTATAAGCCTTCTTGCTTGCATAAGCCCCAATAACAATCTCGGCACCTTTTCGATGGAGCAGATCCACTACACGCTCTTCCTCGGCAGAAAAACGGGTAAATCCATCAATAACCAAGGCAATCTGACTGAAATCACTGCTTACCTTGTCATTCTCAATAGCCTCAATCAAATGGGACAACTGACTTCCCTGAGCCAACTGACCTTGATTGAGATAGGCAGTCACTTGCTCAAAAATCAAGAGTAAATCTGCTCGTTTATCCTCATCCGTCAAACTTTCCAAGTCCAAAAAGCTCATCTGAGCAGTCGTCATCTCATGATAAAGTTCAATCAACTGCTGGATAAATTGAGGATCCTGCTTAATTGCACCATACACACGTAAGACTTTGGGATCCAGTTCTGCAAGGCATTTATAAAAGGCCATCCCAAGGCCGATATCATCTAGACTGGTCTTGGCAGGCAAATCATTTAAAACTAGGTAACGAGCCATTTGAGCAAAGCGCGTGACGGTAATCGCAAAAGAAGCCTGCTGGGACAAGCATTCCAGCACGGCGCGTTCCTTTTCAAATGAAAGAGAGTTGGGGGCGATGTAGAAAACCCGCTTGCCTGCAGCAACTAGCTCTTCTGCCTCTCTCGTTAAAATTTCAGTCAAAGAAGTCCGAATATCAGTATAAAGTAATTTCATCTCAGCCTCGTTTGGTTTATCAAAGTTTCTTACTCTATTATAGCAAAGTTCGCTTCACAGTCCAAATCCAAAATTCTAGTTGACAATCATTTAACTAGCAAATCAATCATACTTCATCATCCATTTTCATATGCTGAAAGATATAGAGGAAAAAGTCTTTGGAAACTTCAAAATGTCCATAACGAAGTCGAGAAGTATAGTCTCTCCATTCAGGATGTTGTCTAGCTATTTCTATGGAGCAATCTTTGACTGGTTGATAATACTCGACATTACGTCTAAAGGGAAAGAATCCTTCGAACTGCTCTACTTGATAGGCCTTGTCGTCTATAATTTTACCTACGGCCACAAAAGCCTGTAACTTATCTTGACCGTTCATATCGTATTTTGGACTATAGTATAAAAGATAGTCACCTTTTTTCATACGATTTAAGGGGCCACCCTTTCCATGACAGACCTGGCAAAAATTTCCTTCAACTCCTCTTAAAACATGGTTCTTCGAAACAACTCCGACCCAATATCTAGGCATTTTTATCCTCCAACTCTACTAACATGCGATTAAAACTTTCTCTATCTTCAGAAAGTTTATCAAAAAATTCTTCATCAACCCCTTCTACTAAAGGTAAAGCTTGATTGACCTTCTCTGCGCCAGACTTCGTCACTGAGACAAGTTTTGCCCGACTATCCTTTGGGTGTTGATCACGCTTAATGTAGTCTTTCTTCTCCAGTAGTCTAACAATCTGGGAAACCGTCATGACATCCATACCAGTGAACCGAGCAATATCAACTTGCGTTATATATTCCTCTCTATTAGACAGAAACAAAAGCGAAGTCAAAACGATAAATTGAGGCAGAGTAAGACCAACTGATTTCAAAACTCTTTTTAAGTTGCTTTCCCACTTGTTGTAGACTTTAATGAACAGAAGACCTGTAGACTCTGTTTCATCATTTTTGTAAATTGAATTAAAGTGATACTTTGACATTTTTTCTCCTAAAATATTAAGTATACATATTATATAAGAATTTATTTTGTTTTTCAAGAAAAGGAAAGTCGAATGTTACAATTCTGTCGGACATTTTATAGTCTATATGCTATAATAATAGCAAAACACCTAGAAAAGGAAGTCTTATGATTAAACTACTAGCCTTGGATATGGACGGAACCCTCCTTAACGAAGCCAAGGAAATCCCACAAGCCCACATTACTGCCATTCACCAAGCCATTGAAAAAGGTGTCAAACTGGTTCTCTGTACAGGTCGCCCGCTTTTCGGTGTCCTTCCTTACTATAAAAAATTGGGACTGGACCTCCAGAACGAGTATGTCATTGTCAATAATGGTTGTTCAACCCACCAGACCAGTGACTGGAGTCTAGTTGACTGGCAAGAACTCAGTCCAGCTGACATCGAATACCTCTATGACTTAGCAGAAAAAAGCGACGTCCAGTTGACTCTTTTTGATGAGGAGCATTATTTTGTCCTCGGTGGCAAGCCTAATCAAATCGTTCAAAATGATGCCAAGCTAGTCTTTTCAGACCTGACTGAAATTTCCCTTGAGGAAGCCACCAGTGGTAAATATCGGATGTTCCAAGGAATGTTTTTAGGAACAAAAGAGCAAACAGACGATTTTGAGCAACGGTTTGCTGAGGAACTCTGTCAACGATTTAGCGGTGTTCGTTCGCAGCCAGTCATTTATGAAGCCATGCCACTTGGAACAACAAAGGCTACTGCTCTTTCTCGACTAGCAGCGATTTTGAAGATCGAGCCCTCAGAGATTATGGCCATGGGCGATGCCAATAACGATATCGAAATGCTTCAGTTTGCAGGGCTTGGCATTGCTATGGGAAATGCCAGCGACCATGTCAAATCCTTAGCCAATGACGTTACAACCAGCAATGAAGAAGACGGCGTTGCGCGTGCGATTGAGAAGTATATTTTATAAAAAAGAAAAGCAAATAGACAGAAATTACTGTTATTTGCTTTTTTGTTACTTAACCAAATAAGCAATCAAGGTTATAATCCATAGATGAGCTGGGTAGAAAATATAAAAGAAATATTTACTCCAACTGGTTTCTTTTCCTCGCTGTCCATTATACAAGGCCGTAAAAGGAAATACGGTGATAAAGAGCCAGTCAGAATTGAAAAGCATCATTTCCAGTGTTTGGTGCCAAGTGTCGTAAATTTGGATGGAAGTCACTAACAAGAAGGCCCACAGAAAGGCATAGAGGAGATTTCGCAAGCCCTTGCGATTTCGACAAGAGTAACTAATCAAGAGAAATGGTAGCATGGTGATACCACCCTCAGTAAAAAGACAACCGAAAATCAAGAGACCAGCAAGCCCAATCCGACGCCACAACTTCTCTTTTTTATCCAGCTCTTTTCTGGGAAAACCAATCCAAAGCATGGTAACACCGATGGCCAAAGTAAAGAAAATATTATTAGTGACCATTACTCCTTTGGATGCAAATAGGGCATTGAGGAGGCTATTTCCAGCAAACATGATCAGCGCCCAAGACCAGAGGCGGATGAGGTAGTTTTTCAAATTTCGAGTATGGATGAAGCCTTCCATAGCCATATAGGCAAACCAAACTCCCACACAACGGGTCATAGCGTGAAAAATACCTTCCCACAGAGGAGAAACGATCCCGGTAATATGCGGGATATGGTCTAGAACCATTACTGCCGCCATCAGGTACTTCAACTGCGTCGCATTCCATTTTTTCATAATAAACCTCTTTCTTTTTGATCTACATAGAGTATAGCATACATTTCCACGTATAATCGTACACCTATCTTACATTTAAAAAGCCTATCTTACATTTTTGTAAGACAGGCGTGAATATCAAAAATTTATTATGAAAGATACCTTCTAGTCCGTAATTCGTTTGTACATTTCTGGTCTTCTATCACGAAACAGTCCCCAGTTGAGGCGTTCGCTTGCTCCCTTATCAAGGTCATAAGTGGCTAACAGAACAGCTTCACCTTGTCTTTCAGCTTGCTCTAGAATAGCTCCTGTTTCATCTGTCATAAAGGAGGAACCGTAGAAGTCAAGACTGGAACTTTGTCCACCATTTTCCTCACTAGGAGTGACTTCTTCCAAACCGTAACGATTGACTGCAATGACTGGGACAATATTAGCTGCTGCGTGCCCTTGCATAGTACGTTGCCAGTGACCACAACTGTCTGTATCCAAAATTGGTTCTGAACCGATTGCTGTTGGATAAAAGAGTAACTCTGCTCCATTTAATGCAAGACATCTCGCTGTTTCAGGGAACCATTGATCCCAACAGATACCAATACCAATCTTGGCATAGCGAGTATCCCAGATCTTGAAACCAGTGTTGCCAGGAGTGAAATAAAACTTTTCTTGATAATAATGATCATCTGGTATGTGGGTCTTCCGATAAACGCCCAGCACTTCTCCATCAGCATCAATAACGGCGATAGAGTTATACAAGACATTGCCATCTTTTTCATAGAAACTGATTGGTAAAACAACTTCTAGTTCCTTAGCAATCGATTTAAAATGCTGAATGGCTATATTTTCTGTCACCGACTGGGCATACTGATAATAGTCATACTGACGTTCCTGACAAAAATAAGGACGTTCAAACAACTCCGGCAAGAGAATGATTTGTGCGCCTTGTTTTGCAGCTTGGCGAACTAAACGTTCCGCTGTTTGGATATTCGTTGCCACATCCTTAGCGCATTGCATCTGAATGGCTGCAACTCTTACATTTCTCATCTTTTTCTCCTATTCTGGGATTTGTTGGGTGATACAGTGGATATTGCCACCACCTAAAAGAATATCTCTGGCTGGTATTCCTACAACTTTTCGGTCTGGGAAACACTTGCTGAGAATATCTAGGGCTACTTGGTCGTTAACATCCTCAAACTGTGGAACTAAGACAGCCTTGTTGGCAATATAGAAATTGACATAGGAAGCTGCAAGACGCTCGCCCTCATAACGCTCCTCTTCCCCATATTCATAGGTATAACCTGGTAAATCCTCCTTAGTGACAACCTGACGAATAGCTGGAATAGGAAGCTTATGAATAGTGAAAGTGCGACCTTTTGCATCCGTTTCCTTTTCTAAAATCTCAAGGTCGGCTGCAGACATAGCATACTGAGGATCGCTTTTATCGTCTGTCCAAGCTAGAACAAGCTCTGCAGGACCAACGAAGGCTGCTACATTATCAACGTGCTCGTTTGTCTCATCTTGATAAATACCATAGGGAAGCCAGATAACTTTTTCAGCGCCAAGGCTCTCCAATAAGGTGTTTTCGATTTCCTCTTTAGACAGGTGGGGATTGCGTCCAGGACTTAGAAGACAACTTTCAGTCACAAGAATGGTTCCTTGACCATCGCTATGGATCGCTCCACCTTCCAGTACAAAAGGTTTAGCATCGTAAACAGGTATTTTCAAGATCTCAGCAAAACGACTAGCTACTTGGTCATCCTCTTCATAATCTTGATAAAGACCATCCACGGCCCCACCCCAAGCATTGAATGACCAATCAACTGCCAACTTTTCTCTTTTGTCATTAACAAGAATGGTCGGACCAGTATCACGCGCCCAGGCATCATTTGTCGGAATATCTAAATAAACGACCTTGTCTCCTAGATAGGATTGGGCTTCAGATAGATGAGCCTGATCCACCAAGAGATAGACTCTTTCCCCTTGGGCTATGTTTTTTATAATTTGGCTAAATGCTCTTTTGGCAGCCTTTCCTTGAAAGGGCCACGAACCTGGTCGAGTCGGCCAGATCATGAGGGTACCATGATGGGGTTCATATTCTGCTGGCATACGAAAGCCTAATTTTTTTGGAGTTTCTATCATGATAATCTCCCTTTAAAGTCTTGATAGTCGAAGGCTTTGACTAAGCTGCAGTCCTCCTGCTCGTTCATAAGATAGAGACTTGGCAAGCCAATACCGTTAAAGGTATTATTTTTGACAAAGGAGTAAATAGCCATATCTTCAAAATAAAGTCTATCACCGATTTGGATTGGATTTTCAAAGCTATAATCGCCAATCACATCACCCGTCAGACAGGTATTGGAAGAAAGTCTATAGGTATGGGCTTTTTCCTGCGGTTCAAATCCATTTCTCAAAGGTGGACGATAGGGCATTTCAAGTACATCAGGCATATGGCAGGTCGCGGAGGCATCTAAAACCAAAATATCCATACCGTTTTCGACAATGTCCAATACTTCAGTTGCTAGATAACCCGCATTGAGAGCAATAGCTTCTCCCGGCTCGATATAGACTTCAAGATTGTAAGTTTCTTGGATACGCTTGATTTCAGAAATTAGCAAATCCACATCATAGTCTTCTCTAGTGATGTGGTGTCCACCACCCATATTGAGCCATTTGACCTCATGTAAATAAGGACCAAACTGCGCTTCGACTGCTTTCAAGGTTGTCTCTAAATCATCTGCCCCCTGCTCGCAAAGGGTATGAAAATGAAGACCATCCACCAAGTCCAGCAAATCACTAGGAATCTTGTCTATAGTGACTCCAAAACGGGATCCAGGTACACAAGGATCATAGAGCGCGTGATCACCTTGGGTAGAACATTGAGGGTTGAGGCGCAAACCGACACTGATACCAGCCTCTCGGCAACGAGGACCATGTTTACGCAACTGTCTCTCTGAGTTAAAGACGATATGGTCCGTTATCTCCAGCAATTCCTCCAAGTCTGCATCCTTGAAAGCAGGTGCAAATACATGGACTTCCCCCGGAAACTCTTCTCTAGCTAGCTTAGCCTCATAGAGACCACTAGCCGTCGTACCAGATAGGTACTGGCTAATCAAGGGATAGGTTTTGTAGAGAGAATAAGCCTTCTGGGCCAGTAAAACCTTGCAGCCCGCTTCTTCCTGAACATATTGTAGAATGCGACAGTTTGCTTCTAACTTGGCCAAATCAATGACGTAAGCTGGTGTGGGTACTTGTTCTAACTTCATTAGTCCACCATTTGCGGATTTTCTACCACAACCCAAGGCAATCCGTACTCATTCAAAGCTTCCATGAATGGATCTGGATCCAACTCTTCAAGGTTGTAAACTCCAGGTTGTTTCCAAGTTCCGTTCATCACTAATTTGGTCCCAATCATGGCTGGAACGCCTGTTGTGTAAGAAATTGCTTGTGAACCAACTTCTGCGTAACATTCCTGATGGTCGCAAACATTGTAGATATAGATAGTCTTTTCAACACCGTCTTTGACACCTGTAAAGATACAGCCGATATTGGTTTTTCCAACTGTACGTGGGCCAAGGCTGGCTGGATCAGGAAGCAAGGCTTTTAAGAATTGAATCGGTACAATGTCCTGTCCATTAAAGTTAATAGCATCCGTACGAAGGAGACCAACGTTTTCCAAGCATTTCATGTGCGTTAGATAAGATTGGCCAAAAGTCATAAAGAAACGAATCCGTTTAACACCTGGAATGTTTTTGGCCAATGATTCGATTTCTTCATGGTGAAGGAGATACATGTCTTTTTGTCCAACCTGAGGGAAATCGTACTCACGCTTGATTGACATGGCTTCGACTTCGACCCATTTTCCATCTTCCCAGTAAGAACCTGGCGCAGAAACCTCGCGGAGGTTGATTTCTGGGTTAAAGTTTGTTGCAAATGGATAACCGTGGTCACCACCATTACAGTCTAAAATGTCGATATAGTGGATTTCATCAAAATAGTGTTTAAGGGCGTAGGCAGAAAAGACGCTGGTCACACCTGGGTCAAATCCAGATCCAAGAATAGCTGTCAAGCCTGCTTCTTTGAATTTCTCCTGATAAGCCCACTGCCATGAGTAGTCAAAATAGGCTGTAAAACCTAGTTCCTCACAACGTTTCTCATAAATGGCACGCCATTCTGGGTCTTCTGTGTCCTCAGCCTCATAGTTGGCGGTATCGATATAGTGGATACCTGTTGCCAAGCAAGCATCCATAATTGTTAAATCTTGATATGGTAAAGCTACGTTCAAAACAGCTTCTGGTTTGTAGCTATCAATTAAGGCAATCACTTCTTCAACCTTGTCAGCGTCAAGGGCAGCTGTCTCAATCTTTGTACTTGTTTTACCTTCCAGTTTAGCCTTCAAGTCATCACATTTTGACTTGGTACGGCTAGCAATCATAATCTCTGTAAAGGTTTCGCTATCTTGGCAAATCTTTGAAATAGCAACTTGGGCAACGCCCCCACATCCAATAACTAATAAACGACTCATTTTTTCCCTTCCTCTTCTTCTAAAATGTCCTCAACATACTTGGGCAACATAAAGGCTCCCACGTGTAAGTTTGCAGTGTAGTATTCTGTGAAAAGCTGGCGTTTTTTCCAGCCTTCCTTGTCAAAATCTTTAACAGGATGGTATTTTTTCGATGCAAATCCAAACAACCAATAGCCAGCTGGACTGGTTGGGATATGCGCCTGATAGACCCGACTGATTGGAAAGGCTTGATTGACCTTGCGGTGCATGCTTCGGCAAGCTGACTCATCCTCGTCAAAGAAGGGACTCCCATGCTGATAGATCATGATTCCGTCCTCTTTCAAGGCTCTGTAACTGTTTCCGTAAAATTCCTTAGTAAAGAGCCCTTCCGTATGTCCAAATGGATCTGTCGCATCGTTGATAATGATATCGTAATCATCCTCACAGTTTCGTAAAAATCTCAGTCCATTTTGATAGTAAATGGTAACACGAGGGTCATCTAATCCAGCAGCAAAATCTGGGAAATATTCACGACAAACCTCAACCAGCATTTCATCTGGTTCAACGATATCGATTTGTTCCAATTCTGGATACAGTGTCAAAACTTGGGCAACACCGCCGTCGCCACCCCCAATAACCAATACTTTCTTAGGATTAGGATGGACAGCCATGGGTACGTGGACGGTCATTTCATTGTAGACAAAATCATCCGCATCTGAAAACAAGACGTGCCCATTTAAAATCAGTATTTTCCCAAAAGCTGGCGTATCTAATACTTCGATATCCTGCCATTCACTCTTACCAGCGTAGAGTTGCTTGGCTGTTCTCAGGGACAATTTCACATCTGGAGTATGAACTTCAGAAAACCATAAATCCATCTAGTTCTCCTTTCTCTTAATGACGTTGATATGATTGACCTCTGGATCTTCCGTCCCTTGGAGGGAGCAACCACGTTCCTTGGCAAATTGGATATAGTCTACAATTTCTAGTGTAATGCGTTCACCTGGAGCTAGGATTGGAATTCCTGGAGGATAACACATGACAAATTCCCCACAGACCTGTCCAACGGATTCATCCAATGTTAAACTTCTTCTCTCTGAATAAAAGGCTTCCTGAGGAGACAGGACCAACTCGGGTTGAATATATTCTCCAGCTATCAAGTCCTTTCCATCTCGTGAGTAAAGTCTCTTAATATCAGCTAAAGCACCAACCAGACGCTCAATGTCTTGGATGCGGTCACCAATTGAAATATAGGCCAATATATTGCCAATATCCCCAAACTCGATCTGAATATCGTATTCGTCTCGTAGGAGGTCATAAACCTCGATACCTGTTAACCCAATCCCCTGAGTGTACACTGACAGCTTGGTCACGTCAAAATCACAGACTGACACACCGTCTATCAATTCTTTTGAGTAGGCATAGTAACCACCGATAGCATTGATTTCACGACGAGCGTACTCGGAGAGCTCAATGACTTTTTCAAAAGACTCTTTACCACGAAGAGCTAAGTTTCGTCGAGAAATATCCAAACTAGACATAAGTAGGTAAGAGGCAGATGTTGATTGGGTCAGGTTGATGATCTGACGAACGTACTCAGGATTCATCTGCTCCCCAAGAAGTAAAATGGAGCTCTGAGTCAAACTCCCACCAGACTTATGCATAGAGACCGCCGCAATATCAGCTCCAGCATCCATAGCTGACAATGGCAATTTGTCTGTAAAATGCAAATGCGCTCCATGGGCTTCATCCACTAAAACCAGCATGCCCGCTTCATGGGCCATTTCCGTTAAACCCTTGAGGTCCGAACAAATTCCATAGTAAGTAGGATTGTTGATTAGGATAGCTTTAGCATCTGGATGTTCCTTAATGGCCTGGGCCACCCGTTCATTTTCAAGACCTAAAGCAATGCCAATTTTAGGATCTACACTCATCTCGATATAGATGGGAATGGCACCACATAGAACCAGCGCATTGATAGCAGATTTGTGGACATTTCGTGGCAGAATAATCTTATCTCCTGCCTTACAGGTCGAAAGAATCATGGTCTGAACTGATGAGGTTGTTCCCCCAATCATGAGAAAGGCGTGGGCTGCTCCAAAAGCATCTGCTGCCAACTCCTCTGCATCCCGAATAATCGAAATGGGATGGCCTAGATTATCCAAGGGTTTCATCGAATTGACATCAATACCAACACATTTTTCCCCTAACAGTTCGACAAGTTCTGGATTTCCTCGTCCACGCTTGTGACCTGGCACATCAAAGGGAACAATCCTTTTCTTGCGTAGCTTGACCAAGGCCTCGTAAATTGGGGCTTGGTTTTGATCTAACTTCTTCAAGACATACTCCTTTACCATATTTTTAGCACCTCAAGAAGATAAAGGTGACTAAAGGTTGACTAAGGTTGACTTATGAAAAAAGAGCAGGTTTTCACCTGCTCTGCAATCTTCTGACGTGTTTATTTTGGTTTCTGTTGAGTATGTCTGTTCCCGATGTTTCCTAACTCTCTAGTAGCAAATATTACGTACTTTATTGATCGTTTCACAAGATGACGTGTGCTTTCACCACACTAAAATTTATGAATTAGGACAAGCGTCCTAACATCAACTTATAAAAGTAGGCTTTTAACCCTATCAATAATGTGGCTTTTCAACCACGCTTCGGCATTCAACCCTGCCTGTCCGTAGGCATTTTTTACTCGGGTTTATATTTGCTAGAAAACATCTTCTCATTTTCTAAGCCTTATAACTATATCATGTTTATAAGAGCTTGTAAAGGATTTTGTGAAACTTTTTTAAAGAATTTCTTTTTTTGTTCGTGAAATATTATTCAATGACAAAAAGAAATCGCTTTAAAACGTCAAAGAAGTAAGAAAAAAGAAACTACAATCATTAGATATTTTAATAATCTTAAAGTATGACTTGATATTGAAAATCAATTCTTTTCATCAGATTTTATACATATTTCCAGCTAGGAAGTGTGAATCAACTGCTCCAATTCTACTTTTGAAAGCTGTCCTTGTTTGTAAAGTTTTCTAAGTAAGTCCTCATCTACGGTAATTGAATAATAGTACTCTACAAACTCATGAAATTTCTCAAAACTGTCAAAGAAATAGGATAATAACCATTCGCCACCGTCCTGATCTTGGTAGGTATTTTGATGCTCTTGTCCGTCATACCAGATAAAGAAGGTTGTTTCATCTTTTTGCTCTTCTGAGTAAAGGTTTTGATACTTTTCATCCAGTCCTTTATAAAATCCGTCTATGATATCTTGATTCCACTCATCCGCAGCAAATTGACTCAAACTGCTTTCATGATCAAAGCCCTTTATAAAAATCATTTTATCAGTAAAGATCACATCTAGAGAATCGCCAGAACCGTTGTCGATAAGGTAACGGACCCCATAGCACTCCTCAGTCTTACTGATCAATCGAAGCCAGGGCTTGTTTGGATCTGTTCGATACTCAACAATGACAAGCAAGGCATCTAAACGCGTCTTTGCATTTTCCCATTCAATTTTTTCCATCTCTTTAATCCTCCATCTTAAAGCTTAAAATCTATTATGCTTACAAATTCTATAACCAATTTCTATCTATTCCGCCCAACTATACTGTGGAATATTTCCTTCACCAGACAAGTCATCAGGTGTACAATTTTCTAGATGTGCATTCATCACGCACCTGACTAACAGTTGGTAAAAGTAGTTAACAAATAGTCACTAAGACATTTCCTTTGAGTGTTAAGATTTTCTTATAAAAGTTTTTCATTTTTACAAAACAGGTTCGAATATCATCCTTGATTTCTTCCTCTTCATCAAGATAATCCCAAATATCGGGATACAAATCTGCCTTCTTGCATGCTTCCATGCTAAAGTCTGCCAGAGCCCTATCCATGTCAAAATTCTCTAAAGCTTGAACAATCTCAGCTATCTTTGAGTGTTCAGTATAGGCTGCATACTCTGATACATTTTCTAAAGGAGTTTACTCCCAAGACAGCTTCTCTCAAGGGGTCGTCATCCATAAATTCTGAACTACTAAAACCTGTCATAACAAAGAGTAAGACATCCCACATTTTGTCAATATCTATCAACGTATCATTTCCCTCAGGATAATCTTCTACTAAGTCAAGCAAATCCTCTTCTTGACAAGAATACCGCTTTATTTGGCTTAATTCATTGTCAGATAGATATTGATAATTAGCAATCATTCCCATAATGTTTCCTCCTATTAGTCCCCTTTCTTGAAAAAGGCAAGAAATCTACTGTTTTTGGATACTTCTCCTTATTTCTCATTCTCATCTTCTGTCACTTCCCAGACTTCTGACTGATAACCCTCACCATCTATATCATAGCGCTGCATATAGCCTAAAAATCTTTCTTTTTTATTTGACTTACGAGGCTTGAGAATGTTTACAGCCCAGAATCCGATAAGAATAATAACTAAAAGCGCTATTACAGTCTCCATATTGCTTCTCCTTTGCCTATCTTAATATCCTTCAACCCATTTTTCATTGTCCATGATGAAAGGCTTAGCAAGTCCGTCACCTGTATAATCCGCATACTTTGTAGCTAAATACTTGTAACAATCCTCTTTACTCGCAAACTTAATAGCTTGATAGGGCTCTTCAAAAGTCAGTTTCTCTACAAATAAGAAACCCTCCTCAGCTGGCACTAAAACACCAACATGCCCGACAAAAAGATACTCTCCATCCAAATTGTCATGCAATACAACAGACAACATTCGAGCTTTATCATTGAATTGAAACTGAGAGAAGAATTTCTCCATCTTCTGCGCGTGAACTTTTACATCCGTCGTTGCTTCCGTCTCCACTCTAGAAAATAGAATATCAAACTCTTCCTTATCTTTCGCATCAAATACTTTTCCCTTATCGATAGCATCGTTATCCACAAAAAGCAGCTGATCATTCTTTTCAAGTTTTGGAATGGTGACCGAATTTTTTAAGAGCGCATAGCTATTGATGCGACAGTTGGTCCCAACAAAGTCACCCTTTTTTTGATTCCAGAGATTGCTGATTTTCTCTACGTCGTATTCTGTCTTCGTAAAAGAGGTAAAATCCCCACTTAAACCAGTGGAGCCGACAGTCACATTATAGTCTGTAACAAGATTGAAAAATGCCTCAACACTATTTGGATCCAAGTGAGCTGATAAGAGAGATTTGACCTCTTCGGAACTTACCTGACTGTTTAAATTGGTATATGAAGCCGTCCAAGGAACTTTATCTGAACTGGTCTGTGTCTGATTTGTAGCTTCAGTGCTCGTATTATTTTGCTGACAAGCAGCCAAACCAAGAAATAAGGGCAAACACAGTCCCAAGGCTACTACTTTTCTCGATCGTTTCATGAAATTTCCTTTCTAAAGCACAAGTCCCTATTTTTCTTTAAACACTCTTCACTAATCCCTCATCCGGTAATCCGTGACTTAGCTTTATTATACTACATAAGTCAAAAAAAGACTGCACGAATCACCCATTCATTACAGCCTTTTTAATCCTATTTTTTATTGAATCACAAAACCTTTAGGCAATATCACCAGTTGCTGCTCCAATACTTGGCAATGACTTGCTAGAGCTACAACATCACTATCTACAAGATAATTTTCAGT
Organism: Streptococcus oralis; assembly: GCF_002386345.1. NCBI lineage: Bacteria > Bacillati > Bacillota > Bacilli > Lactobacillales > Streptococcaceae > Streptococcus > Streptococcus oralis. The sequence continues at coordinate 923,610 of NZ_CP023507.1, forward strand.
TGATTGGTTAAAAACAGCTTGGATTTTTTGTCCATCATAATCCCATGCCAGAGATACCACATCTGGCTTGATTTCTTTCAGTCTATAGGTCCCGTTCTGAATTATATCTGAGACACTCTTGCGAAGCTGAATCAACTTCTTCATAAAATTAAGCATGTCATTACTGTCTGAAACACGTTCCCAAGGCATGACACGACGACAATCTGGATCTGGTCCTCCACCTAACTCCAACTCTGTTCCATAGTAGAAACACGGTGTCCCTCTTTGTAAAAAGAGGAAAGCAAGAGCCGACTTAACGAGTTGAACATCTTCCTTGGCAGTAGTCAAAATGCGCTCCGTATCATGCGAATCCAAAAGATTGAACATCACTTCCGAAATCTGTTGTCTATAGTACATAGACTGGCTATTGATTTCATCGATAAATTGAGGTGTCTTCTTAGTCCCTCGCAAGAAATAATCCTTGATACTGTCAGAGAGAGGATAGTTCATGACTGCGTGGAATTCATCTCCATTTAGCCAGGGCTGTGAAGTGTGCCAAACCTCTCCAAGAATATAAAGGTCAGGCTTTTTAGCCAAGACAGCCTTATGGAAATCTCTCCAAAATTGATGGTCTACTTCATTTGCTACATCCAGGCGCCATGCATCGATATCAAACTCTTCAATCCAGTAAGTCGCAACGCTTAACAGATAGTCTCTCACTTGAGGATTGGCCGTATTGAGCTTGGGCATATAGCTGGCAAAGGCAAAGGTATGGTAAGGGAGTTTTCTTGGGTTTCCCAGCTTATCCTTGGTCACGGGGAATTCTTGAACATGGAACCAGTCTTTATATTCCGACTTTTCACCATGCTTGAGAACATCCTGCCATTGTGGAGACTGGTCCCCGATATGATTGAAAACAGCATCCAGCATGATTTTCATGCCCCTCTGATGGGCTCCCTCCACCAGTTTACGGAAGATTTTCTTGTCTCCAAAATGACGGTTAATTTCGAAATAATCCGTCGTATTATACTTGTGATTGCTCGGGGATTCAAAAATCGGACAGAGATAAAGACCTGTAATCCCTAAGTCTTGCAAGTAATCCAGATGGTCAATAATGCCTTGTAAATCACCACCAAAGAAATCGCTCGTCTTTGGTTTGATAGAGGAATCCCAAACTAGCGTACCTTCAAGTGAAATCTCAGGGTTCCCATTAGCAAAACGTTCTGGAAAAATCTGATACCAAACTGTATCGGCCACCCAGTCAGGAACATGGCAAGCATCAATCTCATGAATATAAGGAATTTTAAAGCCATTTCCTTCATAATGAAGATTTTCTAGTGTGTTTTCAACACATCCCTTATCGCCATATAAAATACTCTGATTTTGGTTATCTATGAGTTCAAAAAGATACTGGAGTCGAGCATGGCCGACCGTAATCTCCACTTGCCAGTAATCAAACAAGGCATCGGAAGTTACTTTGTGCATCTTCTTGATTGCTTCATAATGGTCCTCTATAAAGATAAAAGGATCTCCATAATGTAAGCTAATGCTTTCAATATCATCTTTCTTGGTCCGGATACGAATGTGCATTGTCTTGTCTTTATAAAGATAAGCATACTCCGACTCTGGTTTGTGGTAAATGGCTGGTAATTCCATTGTTCTGTCTCCTGATTTACTTGGTTGCATTAACGACGCAAACGTTTTCATGATTGTGATTCTAGTATACTACTTTCGTATTTTATTTGCAAGGTTTGTTCGTAGTTTCGAGTGGATTGTTTTTGAGAATAAAAAAGCAGTAAGTCTTAATACCTACTACTTTCTGATTGATGATTTACAAATGTTTTTCCAGCCACTCTATCTTTTTAAAATCCTTATTGTTATTGTGGTCATTTCTATAAGAATCTTGGGAAGAAGCCTTGTAAATACTTAAAAACTGTTCTAGGTTTGGTACACGAAATGTGATGTCATCGAGATGAATCAACTCTATATCCGATTCCGAAACTCCTGCAAAATCAGGTAAAGAATTGATACTTCCAAACTCAGCACTCAGACCATCCTTTTGGAATTCATGCTCATGAATATCTATTAAAACGTAGCCTAAGCCTTTCATCACTTTCATTATCTTGTCCCAGTCATAAATCCGGAGATGATCAGGTGCTTCCCATCCTCTAGGATCTCCAGGAACATGAATGTCAATGTCAGATGGCTGCCATTCTTCATTTGAACGGTATTCAAAACCCAAAGACCCCATGAGCGTCGGAGTGATTCCGACTTGGTTTAAATGAGAACAAATTGTTCGAAATTCATCAAGTAGAGAATTCATTCCTCCTCCAATCGTTGATATGAAACTTTATTTCTCTGTGAGAGATAAACTAATTTTTACCTTCTACTCTTTCGGTTTTGAAAATACTTCTACTCGCTGAGCTAGGACTTTGATTTCAACAGGTAGGTTATCCGATTTATCGCCGTCAACATCTGACTCCAATTCACTATCTGAAGAGATCTTAATATTACGCGCTCTGATATACTCAATATTATCATTGCCGACAACATCTCCTTTTAGTAAATCAGGAATGACGGATAATTTAGAGAATATAGAAGCATCTTTTAGAATCAAAATATTGGCATAGCCATCCTTGTCTTCTTCAAAGATTTTCTTATCAGCGAAGTAATTTGTCAAGAGAACCAAAACATGACTAGCTTCACCAACATAATTTCCATTTTCTGTCTCGACATTAATATTAAAGACCTGATCCGTCATGACAGACTTCATGGTATTTACAGCATAGGCAAAAATACCGAATTTTGTCTTGTCCTCAATCTCCACATTGTGAATCGCCTCAGGCAGAGAACCGATACTAAAGATATAACCAAAATAGTTATCATTTGCTTTACCTATATCAATCTTGTTGGTTAAATTAAAATCGAGTTCATCTATCGCGTCATCAATGTCTTGATTGATTTCCAACAGTTTCGTAATGAGGTTACCAGTACCGCCAGGGATAATCCCTAACTTCGGAATGTAGTCTCTCTCAGCAATACCTGAAATAACTTCATTGACAGTCCCGTCCCCTCCAAACACAACCACTGCATCATACTGCTCACGAGACGCTTCCTCAGCAAAGTGTGTTGCGTCTAACGCTTTTTCGGTAATTTTGGTTTCCACATGCTCAAAATATTCTTTTGCTTTATTCTCCAGCTTTTCTTTGTAATCCAAAGCCTTTTCCCCACCAGAGGTAGGGTTGATAATTAACATTACTTTTTTTATTGATAATACTCCTTTAATAGTTACAAAAATTCTAGTAACTAATTATATCACTTGAGTTATGGAAACGCCATCCAAATGCTTGAAAAATCGAATCCACTAACTAGAATAGATACGTTAATGTATCAAGCACTAACCTCAACTTAAACAAGAATAAATACTTATTGTTAACAATCCACTACTTTACTTTTTCGACAATTTTATATAATCCATTAAGTATAAAATGGCTGAAACAAATGCGAACACACTGGAAAATCCAGCTAATATCGGAATAAAACCAATAATAGATGCAATCAAAAGAAACTGATAAGTCTTCTTATTGACTTTTGATTCTTCATCATGAAGAAGGAATGCTACAAAACCAAAAAACAGCAATATTAAACAAGTTGAAAAGTAGATTCCATCCCAACTAGAAAGTCTAACAAGCTTAGGTATCACCCAGTAAATGATTTCAAATTTCCACATTTTAGAAGAAAGGTAAGTAATCGTTAAAGCTCCAATTAAAGAAATAACTCCGTTTATTAGCAATAATTTATTTGATTTCACACTTAATCCTTTTTATCCTTTTCTGTACTTATTCATCGCTAATTAATAGATTCACTATTTAAAAATTCTTTAGACTTCCGTACGATATAGAGCTGTTCATCTTCTTGAGCGAGTTTTCTAAACAACTCATTCGCCCTGGTCATATCTCCTTTTAATTTAGAGTTCAAAGCTTGATAATAAGTGATTTCCAATTGTTGATATTTAAATTCGTTTTCCAATTCTTCAAAGTAATCATTGGATTGATGAGCAATTGTTAAATCGTAAAGCGCAATACTTACGCTTTTTGTTTTCTCAGCTAGAGTTGGATCTGATATGGACATTTTATTTAATATAAGATCAAGCTGGTCCCTGGTCAGATTAGGGTTTGCAAGAACTGTCGAACGAACGAGGTAACTCTCAAAGAAATCCCTGTATTTCGGCTTCAGTTTTTGATCAGTCATTGCTTCAGAAGCCTCCTTAATGGCAGCATCGAAATCACCAATCATATAGGAATACCCAACAGATGTTAGTGTCACATCCATTTTTATAATAGCTCTTTTTGCATCTTTCTTCAATTCAATGTATTGCTTCCAAGATGGTAAATCTAAGTCCATATGCAGTAACTTAGTACCACTCCTTACATACCCTCTTCTGATTAGTGCAATGAAAAGAAATAAAAGTGCACTTATGAATAAAATACAAAGGGTTTGAGTAGTCCTATCTTTCACCATCCAAGCTACAAAAAGACTGAGAAGAACAGCCAAAACAATCACGACTTTTCTATAAAATGCATATTTCTTACGTATTTCTAAATAATTCATTTTTACTCCTTTTCTAAATTACAATGTGGCATTACGAGAGAAGTTCTGAACCTTAAATGAGTCATTGACTAACAAAATGCTTCACGAATAAGTTTAATACTTGAATCAATATCATTTATTCTATATTTTCTCAATCTTTTCAACCTCAATTTGACCATGCTTGTATGGATGAGCGATTGGAAAACTTCCTAGAGTAAACATGAAAAAGAATAACGATATGATTCCATTGATTACCAAAAAAGCCCCTTCTGTTCCATTATTCAAACCAAGAAAGAAAAGTAAACAAAGGGCAATTGCTCCAACCAAAGGATATACTCCTCCGTTACTTTTTTTAATAGTTGTAAAGGTCACTGTGTATTTATTGCTGTTTTGAGGAATCCATTTATCTGCTTTATTATGGGATAACTTTAATGAAATCAGAATGGCAAAATAAGAAATCAGCATAGAAATTGCAAAGAGAAATAACTTTATTAACAATTGGTCACTAAGGTTGTTTTGAATAAAAAGTTTCTTTAAGATATCATAGCTAACCTTGACAATTGGTTGAACGATAATGGCTACCATTGTCGCATTTACAGGTCTTCTAGGTTTAATTGCAAACTGGTTATTATTCTTTTCAATCTCTACCATGTTCACTGTAATCGTATCTGTTTTTATTCCCCAATAATAGCTCTTTGGGCTTATAGTACTTGTATCCATGACATACTTCTTCGATTCGTGATTTATCTGAACAATTTGAAAGCACATCATGCTTGAATTTTTAAATTTTAATTACACGTCTATTCCTCAAATACTTTCTAATTAATTCCCTAATTTTTTCTTATAAAATAACCCAATGTGACCTGCAAAATAGGATCATAAACAGCTTTCATCTTAACTTATAACTTCTCTATTCTATCAAAAATAATCTCTTGCTTTTCGACACTTTCTCGGAGTGGTGACATGCCTAAAATCACTGTAAAAAATCCCAATAATAGAATACTATTAATAACAAGTAAGGCTCCCTCTGTTCCATTAACAGTATATAGATAAAATGCAAAACATCCAAGAGTCGGAACAAGGATAAAAGGAAGAAGTTTGTAATGTTTTAATTGACGTTTATTTCCAACTGGTTTAAAGGTTATTTTATAATTTGTAACGTTATTCTCAAGTCTTTTTTGGACGCTATGACGAGCTCTTATGGCAATGAACCAGAAAGCAAGATAAGCTAGGGAAATGAATAGGCCATATAAGCCTATCTTTAAAGGAAGGTTATGACTAATCCCATTGTTTCTAAAAAAATTTGTCACAAGCCGATAGCCAGATCCCCCTATTGCTGTACCAATTGTAATCCCAATTGATTTACTCATAGTTGGAGCTACACTCTCAAAACGCATATCTCTTTTATCTAACTTTTGCATTTTTGCAGTAATTTCATCGGGAAGAGAACCCCAGAAATAGGATTTTGGTCTAACAGTCGTCAAATCTAGAATATACTTTTCTCCCTCTACTTCTACTATTTTGAAAAATACTTTATTCGTTTCTTTAAATTTTACCTTCATAGTCACCTTTAAATCCTTCTCAGAGTTAAAAAACTCTTTTCAATAACATTCCTAAATCGTTAGCCCCGTTTTTTAATAATAGTTAAACCAATTTTGACAGACATCTCTTTCGATGTTAACTGTATTGTGATCCCATAATTTGTTTTATCTGAGTAATTTACCCTGATTTGGCATGTAGTTTCCTCTGGTAGATCATATTTGATTTTCAGTTTCTGAAAGAGTTCAGACTGAGTTTCTGGCTGGTAGATAATTTCACTAAGCTCTGTTGTTCCAGTTCTTAACGTTCTTTTTACATTCAAGGAGTCAAAAACATCTCTTTTGACAACTAAGTTAAGAATTTCTTCATCAAATAAAGGATCTATCGCTGAATCGTAATGCAACTTGCCATTAGAATAACTAACGGGAACCGTTTTTTTATTTTCTCCGATTTGTATTCTATAGTCGCCCTTACCATCTGCCTTGGTAATGTCTAGGTCGATTTCACATCTTTTGACTTCGTCACCATTTTTTATATAGACGCTGCTTTTATAAGCTTCCAGCCCATTAAAATCCTTCTGCTCTTGTTCCAAAAATTTAAACATAGGATCAAACGTTTTTTCAAACTCGTACTGTTCCCTTGTTCTGTTTTTGGGAATGGTTTCACCACCCAAACTACAAGCATTCAATGAAGATGCTGTCATAAGAATAACAAGAACCCCAGTTACCCATAAACACCATTTAAACTTTTTCATATTTTACTTAATCCTTTTTTCGAGTCATAACAGTAAGATTTTTTCAAAAATTTATAAATGTTTAGTTAAACTTACACTAGTTCTACGTCGACTCCAGCTTTAGCAAAAGTTTCCTTAACTTGTTCAAAATTACTTGACATGATTGTCGCTTGTTTTAAATTTGGGAACTGCTTTAATTCAACCAAACTAACCTCATTCAAATCAAAAGTACTATCCTCACCATCCCACTGAGGAATCAGATTCATAAAAATTTCATTACCGCCATCCATATCAATCTCTTTTACAAGACTTGCATACTTCTGTGAAATCTGAAGATTTTTAAAGTATTCTAAGGCAGGCTCTACAAGTTCTGTACTTTCTGTATCAATATCCAACTCGCTAAATTCCTCTGAAAAATCAAAAATATCAAAAGCTGGCTTTAAAATATCTAAATCATACATCAATACTTGGATAATAGCTAGTTTAAAATTCAGATTATCAAAATGAAGATATTTTTCTTGAACAACTTTTGGATTTGATTTTTGACGTTCATGCTTGATTTCTGGATAGTAAGAAATGGTGAGTGGATATCTCATTACATCTGGTCTTCCATTAAAATTGGTTCCATGAGGGGTCCATAAAATAAAATTGAAATCCCCAGTTCTGTGTCTATCATAAAGAAAATAGGGAGGCTTCCCATCAGTGGATACTACGGCTTGACAAGGCATCTTGGGTAATTCTTCTTCTCCAAACATAGGTTTTACAACATCACCATAGTAGAAACTGATTGTAGAAAGTAGATGCTCATCATCAATATAGACCCTGCATTTCTTTAAATGATTCCGGATAGAAGACGAATGTTCAAATACAATACCAGCATTGTCGTAAACGTACTTTATGTATTTACTTTCTTTTTTGACAACCTGATCAGGCTTTCCTAACACGGCCTCAATATCTTTCAAAGATAAAGGAAAAGACAAGCTGGTTCCGTTCATTACCATTGAATTGTCATGAAAATTGATTTCGAGGTTTTTAGGATCTTTCTTTTTAAAAAAATTAAACATTCGATTCTCCTATTTATAATTTGTTTATCTAAATGCATCAAATCTATTTTTCTAACGTTAGAAAATTTACTGTATAAAATAAGGTTTTGCCGTATTTTTCGTCCATAGGATTAAAAAAGCAGGAAGCCTTCTTACCTTAAAATGAAAAGGTGAGAGGATTAGCTACGTTTCACTAACAAACTTACACATTCAGCGGTTCGGATTTACCGTATCATCCGTGAAAAAACAATCCTCACGAAATAATGGAAAGTCTTTTGTTTTAATATTGTTCCATTCGTAAACTGAACCTACAATATCTCCAATAATAGATCCTAGCATGGCATTTCTCCTTATAAACTATTGGTTTAGACAGACATTTCTATTTGTCATACTCTTTTATTTTATCTGCATATTTAGTCAAAAGTTTTTTTGAATAAACTTTTTCTTTCTTTGAGTCTCGAACTTCTTTCCAAAGAATAGAAGCTACTTTTAGTTTGTTCGAGTAGTTGCCACTATTTTCGTCTGCACAGAAATCCTTTAAAAATTGATTCCATTGACAAACCGAATGGTCATACTTGGCATAATCTGAATCTCCATAATAAACTTTTAGCATATCTTGGATTGTAAAACTCAAATCATGTTCTCTTTTGACTTTTCTCCAGGCAGTGGCCATATCAGCAGTAAATTTAAAGGGCGAAACACCTGTTAGAGTTGAGAAATATTCTCTAAAGTGTGCATTAAAGGCGAATCCACATTCAAGTAAGGGCGTATCTAAAGTAACGACTTCTACTTGTTTCTTCTTGCTTTTTATTGATGATTTTTTAATCAAATTCCCCTTGAAGTACTGCTCAATAATATCATTGAGTTCCTGTTTTGTACCTCTATATTCAAGCCCTAATGACTTGCATATCTGTGAAAGTTCATCACGATACCAATAGTATTTATTAAATTCATCAAAGGATGTGATTTTATCAAACCCAGGTCTACTCTCTATCAATATTTTACCTCCTTAAAAACAGTTTAGGTTGTCATCTCAAAATAATGGAGTTTTAGTTTCTTTATTTTGAGGATTAGCAATGTTTCACTAACAAACTCACACACTCAGCGGTTCGGACTTACCGTATCATCAGTGAGATACAAAGTCTTTTCCATCTTCTAAAAAATCAAACACGACTAAATCTTTAGAATAATCATTTTGGTACAATTCCAATAGATACATATTTCATTTTCCCAATATTTGAAAAACTAACCGATATTTTAAGCAACTTACAATCAAATTATCTAGCCTTAATATACGCATTTATCATATAACGAAGATAATTAAGTTTGGTTTATCCAGGATCGACATCTATAGAAGTTATTTTGTAACCATCATTATTGTATAAAAATTCTAATTGTAGGGTTAAATCTACTAATTCAGAATCGGAGGTCATCTCATATTCAACAACAAAGCCAGTTTGATCATTAAATTCATAAACTTGTAGTTGGGAGTACTCATAATTCGGATGGAAATTACAATCTACACCATATTCATCAATTTTATCAAAATCATTTAATTGTAATGAATCGTCAATATATTCAAGTAACTCTCTTACATCATCAACTTCTGAACCATCAACACAATCCAAAATATCTCTATAATTATTTAGATGAATTGCTCTTAAAATCTTTTTAAGTATTTCAATTACTTTTTCTTCATCTAGGTAGTTTTCTTTGTACTCAAAATCATCGAATATTCCCATGATAATACTTCCTTTTTGTAATCAACTTTAAATCTTATAAATATTAAAAATGTTTCACTAACAAACTCACACACTCAGTGGTTCGGACTTACCGTATCATCCGTGAAAAAACAATCCTTCCGAAATAATGGAAAGTCTTTCGTTTTGATATTATTCCATTCGTAAACTGAACCTACAATATCTCCAATAATTGCTCCTAGCATAAGATTCCTCCTTATGGCATATCAGATTCGTTACACATTTCTAATGAGTCACTCTTTAAAAATGGCACCACCAAATCAATCCACTCATAAGGCAGGTAAGCTGATAAATAACCGTGGTTATAGCCCTTTGCTTCATACAAAATTGTGTTTGAATGTAGCTGATGAAATAATTTCGCTGATTCTTTCACACAGTTCAATTCTTTTTCACCATAGATATACAGAACCTGAGCCTTGCTAGCAGAAATCATATCTTTCAGCTTGTAACATCCCATATAGTTTTTGTAAATGGTCACCAATGTTTTGATAGGCGTCCTTGGCAAATCCTCCAAATAATAATCTTTTATTTCCTCTGGATAAGCCAGTTTAGGATAGAGTTTGTTCATCATGCTTAACTGAAGTTTGCAAGAGAATTTATTGAACATCAGTTTACCAAATAGAGACACTAGAAAGATGCTGATTTTAGCTAACCTTGGTTGAGGAATACAAAGGCTTCCATCTATGATGGCCTTCTCAGCAATTTCACTGTCTAAAGATAAAAGCTCCATGGCAATTTGACCACCAAGTGAAACACCACCGATTGCAAACAATTTCCCACCACAGTTTGCTTTGATATAGTCTAGAATCTCCAAAGCAGAATCTTCAGTAGAAACATAATCAAGTTGATATTCCTCGCCGTGGCCATTCAAAGTGGGTAGAATAATACGGTATTCTTCTGACAGGATTCGTGCTTGACGAAGATAATTCCACCAAGAACTGCCACCACCATGTATCAGTAAAATAGGAGGCAAATTCTTATCACCAAATTCATGGAATTTCATGTTTAAACTCCTTACTGTAGGACTTTCACTAGCTACACCCTTGTTTAATCAGCTCGTACAAGCAGTGATGTCTCATCAAATAGAAAAGTCTCTAACATTGATTATCTAGAATGACCACACGTTACTCTCAATAATGGATATCCTGATCTAAATTTTAAAATGTTGTTTCCTTACTAATTCTATTACTCGCCAATATAGTATAAATCAAATAACCAATAAAAATGATAATAAAAATAAGATTAATTTTTAGCACAAAATAGAGATTTAACAAATTTGCGAATGCATGAAATAATACACAGTATCCCACAGATTTCGTTTGACGGTAAAGAAGCCCTAAAACAAAACTTAAAAATAATGTATATATAAAAAATAAAATAAAAGGAAATCCTTGATGACTTTCTCCAACTATAAACCATAAAGGCAGATGCCATATTCCCCAAATTGATCCTACAATCAAATTAGATTGCCAATAAGTATATTTTTTATCAAGTAATGGTTGTAATATTCCTCTCCATCCTAATTCTTCATGTCCACCACCCAAAAAAATTAGTTGTATAAAGAATAACGGCATCAGATAAATGGATACTCCGTTTAATTCTAAGGAAGATACAGAAAATAGTATCAAAATTGCTAACATATGATAAATGAAATAAATACTACTATTTTCTATCCTATTAAATAAAAAATGTTTAAATTTTATATTATTACTTTTTAAATAAAAGCCACTTGCAATAGCTGGTCCAAGTGCACCAACTATATGTAATATTCTTCCTATAAATGTCTCTAATCCCAAAATATAAGATTGTGTAAATATGGCAAGAAGCCCCCAAGATATATAAGTAATTCCAAATGTAAAACAAAGATAATTTTTTAAGTTCCTTTTATCAATTTCTGTCATTTTTTTCTTCCTAATCTTGATTATTTTATGAATAATATTTTTACTGCTTCTTAGTTGCTATCGATTATAACTACCTATATTCTATCATAAAAACACAAAAAAGCCTTACAATCAAGGCTTTTCACTATTCATTTCGTCAATACTTTAGTTTCGTAGATTCAGATTCGCATGATTAAAACTAGTCAATTTTCTCAATAATGTTTCCAAGTCTATCCAATTCAAGACAGGAATGATCATTTAGTGGAATTATGGGAACACTGACGAGTTCTTCTGCTCTATCCTTATTAGCTTTATCATTCCAGGAATCATAATGGACACTAATTAAAAACTGACTAAAGAGTCCTAATCCATTTTTTATCTTTATCTGATGATCTGAATTATCATTAGGTGAGACATAGACTTTTTCTCCTAATAATAGGACTCCTGCAGAAAACCCTATAACTTTTGCCCCTTTATTAAGCATATGATCGATATAATTTTTGAACTCCTGATTGACATAAGTAGCTATATATTTTTCCGTATTTCCTCCACCAATGATGATTAGATCAGCATCTAAATAGCTATCAAAATCAATCTGCTCAGTGTCCAAAAGTAAGTAATCAGTGTTTAGATTAGGAAATTGACTTTGGAAAACTTCCGTGTACTTTTTCATATAGGGTTGCCAATTATCTCGAAAAACTGTAAAAATGACAATTCTTTCAATCTTTCTTGATGACACAATTTTATCAACAATGCTATATTTCGTTATTGGGGGATTCCCACCCATCAAAAATATTTGTTCTTTCAAGTTAACACACTTTCTAAAGAGACATAAAGTTTAAACAAGTTTATTCATAATTGTCATTATAACTGTTACAAAAAAATTATTCAAATTCCTGACTATCTCAACTTGTACAAGCTGAGTCACACACATCATATGTCTTGACTGTTATTTCAGTGAATTCCTATAGAAAAGTATTGAATGCAATGCTTATCAATACAAATTCAAAAATCTCAGAATCGGAAGCAGTCAACTAAGTCCCGAATAAAACAGATGAGTCGATTAAATGATTAGACTTTAAATTGTCTCGGGATAACAATAAATAAAAGTGTTACTAGGACTGACAGTCCTACTCCTGCTGGGAAGATTGTCAGAGATAAGATAAGCCCTAACATTTTAATACCAATATCCCATCGTATCCAACGCTTTCGTCCTCGTCTTAACGCATGCATCTCAGCTATATCATTCACTTCATCCAAGGTACGGTAATACCATAATACTGAAAAGCTAATGAGTAGAACGATTACCCCATAGAATGCTTGCATACTACCATTGTCGAAATGGGTTGCTATGAGCTGAGTGGTATAGGGAAAAAGGGAGGAGAAAAAGAGCATAATAATGGTTGCCCAGACTGTTTTTTGGCTAACTTTTTTAATGAGATGCGAAGAAGAATGGATATTGACCCACATAGCTCCCAGCCAAAAGAAAGAAATACCGTAGGCAAGAAAATTTGTTCTAAGCTCCCATAGTCCTTGCAAATCAAAGGTTTTTGGCTTTTCCAGCTCCAAAACCAAGATAGTCATAACGATGGCTAACACAGCGTCAATAAAGGCTCCCAAACGTTCCTTTTCCATTATTTGCGGTTGTTTTTTCATCAAATAGTCCTTTCGATTCTATTCTATCCAAGTGCCTGATTATTTCAGTCACACAATAACTTTATTTTTATATATGTTCAAGGCTCCAGTGGAGTTTTGAAGCATCTCGCTTTGAAATAAAAAAGCGAGTTGATTAACTACATTTCTCTAAATAACTTACGCACTCCACGTGTGCTGAGAGCTTTCTTCTATACTAATAGACGAAAGGGTGTGAAAATGATTTTTAAATGATACTGTGGAACGGAACAGTAGCCCTAGTATTGACTACTGTCGTTTCTATTCATATTGGCTATTCTAGGACTGAGATGAAAAAATCTATAAATGCTCAGAATAAAATTGAACCCGCAAATCTCCCCAAAACAATGGTGAGTCATGTACTTGTATTATTCCGAAAAAATACACCTCTGGTGCAGTGAGACAAATTGGTGTATCTTATAGTGGCTTCGTAGATGAAAGCTATACTCTACTATCACTCTTTGATGATGTAGAACAAATTGAAAAAGATAATAGACTTCAGACAGCTATTGATGTTGTCAGAGAACAGTTTGGTTTTTTAGCCATACAAAAAGGAACCGTCCTAACTGAAGGTTCCAGAAATATTGAACGCAGTAAACTTATCGGTGGTCATTCCGCGGGTGGATTGGAGGGATTAAAATGAAACAAGAAAAAAATACAGTACAATTTTCAGAAATCCGTAGCAAAGGATGTAATGATATTGAAATGCTTGAAAGATTTTTACATGGAATCGTTGAAACAGCAACTTCAAAACTTCGTCAGAGAAAACTCAAAACAACTGAAATATCGATACGACTAGTACATGCTAAATCTGAAAACCGATTACCATTGGAATTTACATTTAGCATTAAGCCAACAAGCTCATCTGTGATAATCTATACTGAGGTAATCAATCGCTTTAAAGAATGTTACACAGGTGGGGGAATTCAAGGTTTTACGATTCAATTTGATAAAAATACCCTTGCCTCTGCATAGAAAGGATTTGATATGATTGACCGTTCATATTTACCATTTCAATCAGCAAGAGAGTACCAGGATACAAAGATGCAAAAATGGATGGGCTTTTTCCTATCTGAACATGCATCAGCACTCTCTGATGATACAAACAAAGTAACGTACATGTCTGACTTATCACTAGAGAAGAAATTATTACTCCTCAGTCAAGTATACGCCGGGCAGCTACGCACACGCATTCAAGTGATTGAAAAAAACAAGCGTGTTTCCTACACTGGAACAATACCAAGTCTGACCAAAGATTTCATTTTGATAAAAACTACAACAGGTCACATCAATTTGAAATTAAAAGACATTATTAGTATTGAACTTGTCGAGGAGGTGCTCTATGAATCAGCTTGAGTTTCAGCGTAATCACCTACAAATGGACTATTATAGCGAGAGCTACCAAGATTTTGAACGTGACTTCTACCGCTACTCTAACATGAATATTCCATTGACCTTCCTAACTGATGATATCCTAAAAACAATGGCGACTTCACGTAAGAATTACTTTGTCCTCAATAAGGAAAAGTCCAGAGATAACCGCGATCACTTCTTCATATTTGAAGTAAGTACCGTAGATGAGAATCCGCTAATCTATCATTATACATATAAGAAAACTACAATATATTTAGCAGAAAAATAGGAGCAGTTCAATTGACTGTTCCTATTTTTAATATTCATAAAATCTAAAGTCTTTATACTCTTTAACAATGGAGTCGCCAACCAGAACAGACTATACTGACCAGCGACTACCTTAAATTTAATGTTTCAGATTTATTTTCTTATCTCTAATTTCATAAACTACATCTGCTACATTTTCGAGTAATCGTTTATCGTGGGTGATAAACACGATAGTTCCGGTGTACTCCTTCATTAGTATTTCCAAAGCCTCTAAACTTGGTATGTCAAGGAAGTTACTGGGTTCATCCATTATTAGGATGTTATATCTACCCATGAGCATTTTAGCAAGCAACAATTTTATAATTTCTCCACCGCTTAAAACAGATAAACTTTTTCCAATATCGTTCTGTTTGAACCCCATAGATGCTAGCACTGAACGAATTTCTGATATATTGTAGTCACAATCCTTCTGCATAAACTCCATAACATTCTGATTACTGTTGTACTTGTAACCATTCTGTGCAAAGTAACCTATTTTTGCCTTAGGCGAAATAGAAATTCCTTCTTCATGGTTTAAGATCATTTGGATTAAAGTTGTTTTTCCGATTCCATTACCACCAGTTAACGCCACTTTTGCTCCTAACGGAATTTGAAAAGATGCATTTTCAAACAGAGCCTTATCCCCAAATACTTTATTAATTTCTGCACCGACTATAGGGTATGGATTATGGAGCTCCAATGCTTTACTTTGCCTGAAACGAATTCTGCGAATGCCTTCCGGAGCTTCTACTTTTCCTAAGGCCGCAATCCTGTGCTCTAGGGTTTTAGCAGCATTATACATCTTTTTTTCCTTACTTCCTATTGATTTTTGATGAGCTAAACGCCCTCCGTCTTCAGTACTTTTTTTCTTTGAAGAACCTTTTGCCTTCTGTTCTATTTTACGAGCCTGTTTTCGCTTTTCCTCCGCAGCCCTTTCCAATCGGGCACGTTCCGCAATAAATTGTTCGTATTCTGCAGCTTGGCTCTTACGTTCTTCCTCTTTCTGACGAAGATAATCAGAATAGTTTCCCCAATACTCAGTGATTTTGCCATCTTTCAGTTCCCATATTTTATCTACTATTTCATCAAGAAAATAGCGGTCATGGCTAATAACTAACAGTGCACCTGTAAAATATTTTAGCTGTCCTATTAGAAAATCAATTCCTTCACGGTCTAAATGGCTCGTAGGTTCATCCGCTAAAATACCATGAACCTGTGCCGATAAGGCCTGTGCTATTTTAAGCCTTGTTTCTTCACCACCGCTCATAGTCTGTATATTTAATTGCTCAACACCTAGCTTGCCTACAAGTGCAAAATCTTTTTCCTCCTGCAGAGTTACTTCGTCCAACTGGGGAATATAGGCAAGTTCACCCAGACGATTCATTTTACATCCTGGGGGAGTTAATTCTCCTAAAAGTACCCTGAGTAAAGTGCTTTTTCCAGCACCATTTGCTCCTACTAAACCAATACGGTCATAATCATATACTTCTAATTCATTTATATCTAAAACATCGCGTCCTTTGAATTCCACACGAATGTCTTTTGCTTTTAATATTAATTCCATAACATTTCCTCCTGTCTATAATCGCATGCTTTCATTTGCTTGTATGCAGGGAAAACCCTGCGATTTTAGCAGGAAGAGTTACATGAAAATAAGATACATAAATATTCCTCCAATATTGTTTATTTTAAATCTAATTTTCTAACCTCAGTTATCATTTGGCAAACTATAGCAATGCCAATAATTAAAATACCTGATAGTAAAAACCAATGATTTACACCGATTTTATCAGCAAAGAATCCAGAAAGAATTAACCCAATTGGCATAGCAAGTGACATGATACTTCCGATCAAAGAAAATACACGTCCTAAATATTCAGGCTTAATTTTCTCCTGAAAAAGAGCTGTTTGCACACCGCTATAAAATGGCACCGAAAGCCCCATTATTGCACAGCAAACTACGAATATTACAAATCCATTTGGAGGAAGTATTCCCGAAACGGCTAAACTGGTCCCCATTATAAAAAATGAACTTGTTATTAGTAATACATGCTTTTCGAAGCCCCCTAATCTTCCTAATAATAAGCCTCCTGCTAGCATCCCAAATGCAAAGGAAATTTCCGTAATAGAAATATGCACAGGCGTTCCATTAAAGTGTTCCATGCTTATTAAAGGAAATAGTGCATTGATTGGCATATAAACAAAAGTATATAGTGTTCCTAAGAGTAATAAGGCAAACAATCCTTTGTTTTGTCTCAGAACCACAACTCCTTCTTTCATCTCCCTTATGAAATTTGGTTCTAAACTTTGCACTTGATTACCCAGCTTAGGTATACGTACAATTGCTACCGTAATAGATGCAATCACAGCACCCAATACGTCGATGGCAATAATAGCATTTAAATCCCAAACGGAGTATAAGAGTGCTGCAACTGCCGGACTAACAATATAGCTTATAGACTGCAAAGACTGACTATAGCCTGCGCATTTCGTTAGCTGTTCTTCTGGTACTAAAAGTGGTGTAACCGCATTGAGTGCTGGGGTATGAAAAGCTGTTCCAATGCTACGGATAAACAATACTATCATAATCATCCAGACAGGTAGCTCCATACAGAATGCAACAATAGCAAGCACTGCACCAGCTGCTGCGATAATTAAATCGGCACCAATCATTATCTTCTTCCTATCATGACGATCCACTAGCACACCAATGGCAGGTCCCAAAATCGCATAGGGTAAAAAACCTACTAATGAAGCCATAGACAAGACCATCGCAGATCCTGTTTTTTCTGTAAGGTAAAAAATAATCGCCATTTGCAGGATGGCACTAGTGATTAATGATACTGCTTGCCCTGCCCATATTGCATAAAATTTTCGTTTCCAATTGTTGTATTTTTCCATTTATATTATCTCCTGCATATTATTTTGCTTGAATTTCTATTTTGAATAGCATTCTAGGCAATAAAAAATGCAGGCCAAACCCCACAATGTGGCTTTTGGTCTGCATACATACAATTTGGAAACATTCATATTAAAGACATAGTTAAATAAAGGTATAGTTAAATAACCAATATCCTCACCGTAACTAATGAATGCTCAATATCGTATAAATAAGCACAACAAAAAAGCCTATCATCGGGTATAGATTCTGCTTTTTTTATTGCCAGCTTATCTTAAACGCATTGAGGCTGTCATAGTTTCGGTTCCTCCTACATCTTTGTTTATATCAATTTATAGTATAACACAACAAGATGATATGTTCAATATAAAAGTTATGGAATGAGACTCATACTTCCAATTCGATGCCAGATTTAAAGGATATGACGAAGTTTTCTTCATAGACTGTAACGCTCTGGATTATCTTCCTTAGTAGCAAGCGATTAGCTTTCACAAAATCTTCTGTTTGTAGTTTTAAAAATTCATCAGGATTTTCTAACTCAACCTCAAAATATTTCATTTTACATTCCCTCATTTCATTTATTGATAAATTGAGTTTGCAAAAAAGAGTGGACAATTTTTGTCTACTCTTAACCTTTAAAATAGTTTTTTTAATCGATTTGAAGTTGCCTAAATTATTACTTATTCGGTAAAATGAAGTATTGCTTTCAACAGATTTCCTTCAACTACACTTCACTTGATTCAAACAAGGTGGGTACATTTCTATTCCCACAAACTCCTTGTCAATGGAAACAAACACGTACCCACAGGGTAAATGGAAATAGAAACTGATAATTTCTAGCTATCACTTCTACTCATTCCAAAAATTTTCTCACTCTGATACTTACCCACCATAAAGCAAAAAGCCTTGCAATCAAGGCTTTCATTATCCCTTTCGTTCAAAGGTTTCTAAGCTTTTACGAGCAGAGCGACACACTCAGCGGTTCGCTATCTCCGTTCTGTCTGCGTGCTAGCACTTGTCAATCACGGACAGCTATCGCATGGGCGGAAGTAAATGCTAATCTTCGTCGTTTTACTCCTTGACTAGCAAACTTACCGCCTCAACATGGTGCGTCTGCGGAAACAAATCCACCGGCTGTACTTTCTTCAATTCATATCCCAATTCTTGATATAGTTTGATATCACGTGCCATGGTTGCGACATTGCAAGAGATATAGGCAATGCGGTCTGCTCCTGTTTGAGCACTTGCTTTGATAAAACTTTCGGTCAAACCCTTGCGTGGTGGGTCGACCAAGATAACGGTTGGTTGGATACCTTCCTTGAGCCAGTTCTTCATGGCATTTTCAGCCGTGTCACAGACATAGTGGGCATTTGTAATCTTGTTCAAAGAAGCATTCTTCTGGCTATTCTCTACTGCTTCTGGAATCACTTCAACACCGTAGACTTCTTTAACATGCTTGGCGACGGATAATCCAATCGTTCCAATTCCTGAATAGGCATCAATAACCACATCGTCTTCTTTTAACTCTGCAAAGTCAATAGCTGTTTGATAAAGTTTCTCTGCCATTTCAGTATTGACCTGATAAAAGGCTGGGCCAGCGATTTGGAAGTCATTTCCCAACATCTGGTCCGTAATATAGTCTTGACCATAAAGAGTCTTCCACTCCTTACCAAAAATCGCATTGGTATTTCGGTCGTTGATATTTTGCATGACAGACACAATCTCTGGGAACTGCTTGATAATTTGTTCAATCAATTGCTCCACTCGAAAAACTTTAGGACGTTTAGTCACTAATATAACCATGATTTGTCCTGAATAGTGACCACGACGCACCACAAGGTTCCGAATCAAGCCAGACTGCTCCTTTTCGTCATAAGGTTTTAAATCAAAACGACGAAGCAAATCGCGTAGAACTACCACAACTTGGTCAATGACAGGATCCTGGATAAAGAAATCTTCAAGTGGCATGAGGTCGTGCGAATTCTTACGGAAAAAACCAGTTTCCAAGATACCATTCACTCGACGAACGGGAACCTGCGCCTTATTTCGATACTTAACAGGATTCTCCATACCAAGTGTTTCAGCGACCTCTACATCTGTAATACCAGCAATCTTGTAGAGACTGTCTTTGACTTGCTTGGTTTTAAACTTGAGCTGCTCTGGATAGGCAAGATGCCCCAAATCAGCGATACCTGAGCGTAGATAAGCTAGGTCAAGGTCTTGGTTACGATGTGGAGAGTAAGTAAGATATTCTTCAACTTTTCCATAGCCAATCTTTTTATTGACTTTAAGAACTCGCATGAGGATTTTCTCAGTTGGTAGAGCATTTTCTACAAAGAAAACCAAACCTTCTACCTTAGCAACTCCAGCACATTCATGGGTCAAATCGACAATTTCAACTTCTACAATATCATTTTTCTTTAACATATTTTTCACTTTCTATCGGCCGACAAAAAAAGACGGCAACATTTCTGTTACCATCTATTATATCATGAAATGACCTAAGCACCAAAACTCTTGAAGAAGTTGACAATGGCTTGCCAAAGGGAGCTAAAGAAGTTGCCCCCGTCTTCTAGCGCTTTATTGGCATCAAAGTTGAGGTTGATATTTTTAAAGCTATCTCCAGCTTGGGAAACAATGCTTTCCTTGAGGTCATTTAGGGTTTTGGTGAAATCAGCATTGTTCAAAATGTCACTCTTTGAAAGGTTGAGTGCAAAATTGATGATGATATTGACCTGGTTTCCTGTTATAACCTGATCGAGTTTGTAGTTTTTTAGAGTGTCTTCAACGATTTTGCGTACATCTTCTTCTGTCAGATTGCCTTTGGCTTCTTTTGCTTTTGCGATTCCTGCCTTGATATCTGTCATAGCCGCATTGAGCTTATTGGCATCGTAACCTGACTTGTCCTTGTTTTCAGCATTGATATCAGACAAAGCCTTCAACTCTTCTTGAGCCAAGTCTTTATTGGCTTGCGGTACTTTGGCACCATTGGCCTCTAACGAGTAGTAAATCCCTGCTAGGGCGCTCTCTCCTGTAACTGGAATGGGTGCTGCAACTGTGATTTTTGCATGCTCCACTCCCAGCGTCACCGCTGCGTTACGGTACATATCCTGCGTCACCTTGGTGATATTTTCAGGCGTTTCAATCTTGACTTCTAGAGGCGACTTGTCACCTAGCTTTTGAATCTTAGCTGATGAATAGAGCTGTAGACTAGCATCATTAGCCACATTCATAATTTTCGAATAGATATCAGGTGTCATAGTTTTGATATCTTTGGTGTCTTTTGATGCATCATAGCCAAGTTTGCTAAGAGTTTGATTTTTCTGGTCTTCAGATAGAGAAGAACCTAGAACATATTCGGGTTGTACATAGGTTTCATCGATTACTTTTTGAACATCAGTTGCTGCGTGGACACTCGTCATAGCTGTTGCGGCCCACAATATTGCAGCACTTGTTAGAAAGAATTTCTTTCTCATGGGATATTCCCTCCTTTACCTTTCTAGGTTAATAAAACAATCTTAAAGAAAACTTATAGTGAAAAACACCTGGTCAAACCAGATGTTTAAAAGAAATTAAAGAATTTCATGATATAGAGATTAAAGCGAACCTGTCTCGAATAGTAATAATTTCCACCATTTTCATAGAGTTCGGCTCCGTGAAAGATAGAAATAGGGTTGATATAGGTGTAGGTCTTCCCAGTAGTATTACCAAGGATTGGAGCGACCGTTTCTCGGGAGTAACGCTTGGCTAATGCCAGAGTATTTTCCTTGCCATTTTGAGCGATAAAGTCGATATAGGCAGGTCCAAAATTATAGGCTTGAACGGCGGTCCAGACATCTATTCCTTTGCTCTGTGCCAAATAGAGGTTATCTGTTAGTGTCTGTATCCCTTGGCGAATACTAGAGGCATCGTCTTTGATGGTATTGGTAGCGCCACTAGCAGACTCACTAGACTGCATGACATCCCGCTCTTTTCCCTTCGTTTCGGTATAAATCATGGCGAGCACCAACTCTTCATTGGCTGGGGTATCTCTTTCACTCAAGATTTCTCGAACCATGGGTTGGTAGGTCATGACTTGTTTAACATCCTGATGGATATGATAAGCTTTATATCCTGCGAAAAGGAAGACTGCTAGCACAAGCACTCTTCTTATAAATTTAAACATTATTTACTTTGAATATCCTCGATATTTTTGATTAAGATAGAATAGGTTCCATTGTCATTTTGGATAAACTCAACAGACTCCGCATCTTGATAGACGTTATTAGGAACAATGAGCTCAATTCCATTTGACAAGGAAAGTTTTTGGTTTTCAAATTTCTTGAGCTGACGACTGGCATCAATTTCATCAAACTGGACTGGTTCTGGTACGGCTTCCTTGACTTGATCAATAAAGCTCAAACGAGCTGTCAGATTGTTGTCAAAAAGGTCGTTAGCCAATTTCTCAGGAGACAGTTCATTGCTTTCTTCAAGATTGTTGAAAATCGCTGATTTAACCTTGGATTGAAATTGAAAATCATCTGTGTTAAAGGACTCTGCAATTCTCTGAGCCGTTTTTTCCAGTTTCTTGATGGATTTTTTTGGCGAAATCTTAGGGGCAACAGCTAGGAGATTTTCTGAAAAGTAGTTCAAAAAAGTCCCATTGTACTTGATTCGTTTTTCAATCAGATGGTACTTGCGACTTTGAAGATTGACCACCAAGGCCTCATCAGCCCCCGTTCCAAATCCAGGCAAGTTATTCTGAGTCAGCTTGATTGGATTATCAACTTCTCCACCGAGGTGGGTCAAGGTTTCCCGCAAGGCAATTCGCAAAAAAGCGAAATGTTCAACGCCTTCTTTAGAAAACTGAACAAAAACCAAGTCATTGGTCTTGAGATTTTCAGAAATGCTGAACTCCTCTTTCCAGAGATTAGCCAGTGTTACTGATGTCTCCAACAAATCGTCTGTGATGTGATTGAAGAAGGGATTTTCTTCTTCGAAAATCCCAGTCTTTGCTTCATCTGAATACACGCGTTCGATTTTTTTGCGCAAGTATTCTTCGATTTTTGGAGTGATATTGAGAAACTTATCCGCTAGAAACAACTCAGTATCGTCTGGGCTGAACTGATGGATAATGGCTTTCTTAATATAAATGTCCATAAAAGTTTTAGTCCTCGTATAATGGGAAGGCATCTGTCAACGCTTTGACTTCACTTCTCACTTCTTCTAAGACATCCTCATTTTCTGCATTCTTAAGGGTTTTAATGATGAGTTCAGCCACTTTACGGCTTTCTTCTTCACCAAATCCACGTGCAGTGATGGCTGCTGCTCCGATACGAATTCCACTTGTCTTGAATGGTGACAAGGTTTCGTATGGAATTGAGTTTTTATTTAGGGTAATATTGACTTCATCCAGCAAGTTTTGAGCAACTTTTCCGTTTTCTACAACCTTAGTTACATCCACTAGGAAGAGGTGATTTTCAGTTCCTCCAGAAATGATACGGAAATCAGGGTCTTGCAAGAAGACTTCAACCATAGCCTTGCTGTTTTTGATGACATTAGCAGCATATTCCTTGAAAGCCGGATCCAAAACTTCTTTGAAGGAAACCGCCTTAGCAGCGACAACGTGCTCCAAAGGACCACCCTGAATACCAGGGAAAATAGCTGAGTTGATTTTCTTAGCTAGGTCCTCATCATTTGTCAAAATCAAACCACCACGCGGTCCACGAAGAGTTTTGTGGGTCGTTGTTGTAGTGATATGAGCGTATGGTACTGGGCTTGGGTGAAGTCCGGCTGCCACCAAACCAGCGATATGGGCCATATCGACCATAAGCTTAGCCCCAACAGCATCTGCGATTTCACGGAATTTTGAGAAGTCGATAATTTGAGAATAGGCTGAAGCACCCGCTACGATTAGTTTTGGTTTTACTTCTTGGGCTTGTTTCAAGATAGCATCAAAGTCCAAGAGTTCCGTTTCAGGATCAACACTGTAAGAAACAAAGTTGTAGGTTTGACCAGAGAAGCTAACTGGAGCTCCGTGGGTCAAGTGTCCACCTGCTGCCAAATCCATCCCCATAACGGTATCACCAGGCTCAATCAAGGCCATGTAAGCCGCACAGTTAGCTTGGCTTCCTGAGTGAGGTTGGACATTGGCGAATTTAGCACCGAAAATTTCTTTTGCACGTTCAATAGCTAGAGTTTCTACCACATCTACTACATCAGTTCCACCATAATAACGGCGTCCTGGGTAACCTTCAGCATATTTATTCGTCAAGATAGACCCTTGAGCTGCCATAACAGCCTTGGAAACCACGTTTTCCGAAGCAATCAACTCAATATTGTTTTGCTGGCGTTCTTCTTCTTTGGCAATAGCATTCCAGAGATCAGCATCGTATGCTTTAAAATCGTCTTTGTCAAAAATCATAGGTCTTCTCCTTTATAGTGTGACTGGTCCTTTAGTTTGTTTTTCCAATAAGAAAATAAACTAAAAGATGCGAATAAACCGTTTCTGCACTTTATCACAAGTATAACCAACTTTTTCATAAAATGCATGAGCTCCCAGACGATGATCAGCAGAGTTTAAGCGGATAAACCCATAACCCCGTCTTTTTGCTTCTTGATCCAACCCTTGCAGTAAACTTTTACCGATACCTTGCCCTTGCGCTTGAGGCGAAACCGCTAAGCCTAAGATATTAAATCCTGCTTTGGAATAGAGAGATTCATAAACTTCAGCATGGACATATCCAAGTAAGACATGATTGGCTGCATCCTCATAGCCAAGTAGGAAATGCTGAGAATCCTGAGACAGTCTAGCTAGTTGACTAGCTGTGTCCTCTGGACTAAAAGAATAACCCAAAGCCTCTTTGTTAATCTCACATATAGCATTCACATCTGTTTCTTGCAAATCTCTTAACATCTCATTCCTCCTCAAAAGAAATCTCTGGCAACCGAGCAAGAATATCTTCTCGCTTAATCGCCCCCTGGCGTAAGATTTTCACCTTGTCTCCAGACAAATCCAAAATAGTTGAATCCTGTCCAGTTAGAAAAGCGTCGTCTTCCAGACCCAGAACCTCTTGGTCAAAATCCTCTAGAATTTGAGCAAAGGTCACTCCACTTGCCTGACCCGAAATATTGGCAGACGGCCCAATCAAAGGACCTGTCTCTCGAATCAAATCTAGGGTAATGGGGTGTCTCGGCATCCGAAATCCCACCGTTGCAAGACCAGAATTGACCCAAAAGGGAACTCGGTCATTGGCTTCGAGGATAATGGTCAAGGGACCTGGTAAAAAGGTCTCTACAAGCTTTTGGAGATAAGTTGGCTGTTTCTTTGAAAAGTGCAAGATGTCCTCTAGAGAAGCAACATTAAGATTGAGCGCCTTATCTCTAGGACGACGTTTGAGTTGGTAAACATGGTCGACAGCTTTTTCATCTAAGGCCTTAGCAAAGAGACCATAAACTGTCTCGGTTGGTAGAACAACAGCTCCGCCCTTTTCCAACTCTTGTCTAATCCTGTCCATCATCAACTACAACCATCCTATCTTGACCAAATTGGTCTTTGAGTGTTCGTACCCGTTTTTCAGGAAAATGTTTCCTAAAAAGTTCAGGAACACTTTGACCTTGCTTGTATCCAATTTCAAGGTAAATCTTGCCACCATCTGTGAGATAGTCTTTTGCATCTTCCGCAATTCTGCGGTAAATAGCTAGGCCATCCTCATCTGCAAAGAGAGCTGAATGAGGCTCCGAATGCAAAACATTCAAACCGACCTCTGACTCATCTTCACGAGAGATATAGGGTGGATTGGATACAATTATATCATATTTTTCAGAAATTTCTGCAAAACAATCAGATTTTTTAAAAAATATATTAAGATTTTGATTTTTAGCATTCTCTGATGCAAGCTCTAAGGCGTCTTGTGAAATATCTGCTGCTGTCACTGACCAATCTGGTCTGTTTTTTGCTAGTGCGAGGGCTATGGCACCACTTCCAGTACCAATATCCAAGTTCTTGAGATTTTCTTTAGGATTTTCAGCTAGGATGAGTTCCACCAACTCTTCTGTTTCTGGACGAGGAATCAAAACCCGCTCATCCACTTTTAACTGCATTCCAAAGAAATCTGCCTGTCCGATGATATACTGAGCTGGTTTATGGGACGCTAACTGCTGGAAAATTTCTTCTACAAATTGTTTTTCGGCCTCTGTTACCTCTTGCTGGAGGGCAAAGACAAAGTCCGTAAAAGAGAGATTTTTTAAGCTACGATAGACAAAAGAGAGGCTTTCAGCTTCCTCTCCTTGTCTTATCAACTCTTCTTCAAAATCTGAAAATAATTGAGCTAGTTTCATTATTTGTTTAATTCTTCTAATTTCTGTGTTTGATCATAAAGAACCAAGGCATCCACGACTTCATCCAATTTACCAGACAAAATGGTATCTAGTTTCTGGAGTGTCAAACCAATACGATGGTCTGTGACACGATTTTGTGGGAAGTTGTAAGTACGAATACGTTCTGAACGGTCACCAGTACCAATAGTAGACTTACGTTCAGCGTCTTGTTCGTCTTGTGCAATCTGAGCAAAATGGTCAGCAACACGCGCACGGATGATTTTCATGGCCTTCTCACGGTTTTTCTGCTGGGTACGTTCTTCCTGCATCTCAACCTTGATATTAGTTGGTAAGTGAACGATACGAACGGCAGTCGCAACCTTGTTGACGTTCTGACCACCAGCACCAGATGCGTGGTAAATGTCCACACGAAGATCTTTTGGATCAATATCGTATTCTACTTCTTCCACTTCAGGCATGACAAGCACTGTCGCTGTCGAAGTGTGTACACGCCCTTGGCTCTCTGTTACAGGGACACGTTGAACACGGTGGGCACCTGATTCGTACTTAAGCTTAGAATATACAGATTGACCCGAAACCATGGCAACCACTTCTTTGAAACCACCGACACCATTCATAGAAGCTTCCATGACTTCAAAACGCCAGCCTTGTGCTTCCGCATACTTTTGGTACATAGTTAGAAGGTCTCCGGCGAAAAGTGCCGCTTCGTCACCACCAGCCGCTCCACGGATTTCAAGGATGATGTTCTTGTCGTCATTAGGATCTTTTGGAAGGAGCAAAATTTTCAATTTTTCTTCATACTCTTCTTTTTCAGCCTTGGCATCTTTGAGTTCTTGCTTGGCCATTTCCTCCAAGTCCGCATCTCCACCTGATTCCTTAATCATCTCTTCGGCGTCAACGATGTTTTGAAGGACTTGTTTGTACTCACGGTAGGCTGTTACGGTGTCACGAGTGGAAGCCTCTTCTTTTGAAAGCTCCATGAAACGCTTGGTGTCAGAAACGACATCAGGGTCACTGAGCAACTCTCCTAATTCTTCATAACGGTCTTCTACAGCTTGTAGTTGATCATAGATGTTCATTTTTTCTCCTTATTCTCAATTGTTAAATCATAGATTGCTACTACTTCGTTCTCAAATATTTCCCCAGTTTCTTTAAATCCATAACTGAGGTAACAAGATCTTGCATGTTCATTTTCTGGTTCATAAGACAACCAAAGTTTATTGCCTAAACCTGCTGGCGCTGTCCGAACATAGTCCAGCACTTTATCCATAATTGGTTTAAAATATCCTTGATTTTGAAAATTCTTATCAATCATAAAACGAAATAGTAAATAATTTCCACTACTAATTCCGATCTTTTTATCATAAGCTATCATCACAAAACCTATAATTGCATCATTATCATAAACTGTCAATGGAGCTACAAAATCTCCGTTTTTAGTGTAGACATATGCTTCAGCTAAACTAATTGCGTTGGTTGCAATGAATTGTTTTTGATGTTCCTTGACATCCAAATTCAAAACATCAAAATAATTTTCCATTGTAACATCTCTTAGTTCAATTGTCATAGTTGCGCTCCTTGTTAGATGCTATCATTGGTGCAAAATAATGTTTTCGGCAGACTGAGATATAAGTTTCATTGCCACCGATTTGAATTTGTTCGCCATCATAGACTGGCACGCCATCTTGAGTTCGCAACACCATGGTCGCCTTTTTCTTACAATACTGACAGATGGTCTTTATCTCATCGATTTTATCTGCTAAAAGCAAGAGATATTTGGAGCCTTCGAACAATTCATTGCGAAAGTCATTCTTCAAACCAAAAGCCATGACAGGTATGTCTAACTCATCAACAACACGAGCTAGGTCGTAAACATGGTGACGCTTGAGAAACTGGGCCTCATCAACCAACACACAGTAAGGTTTTTCAGGTAAGTTTCGGATATAGCCGAAGATATCCGTCGTTTCCTCAATCGCAATGGCTGGGCGTTTCATGCCAATCCGACTAGATACATAGCCAACACCGTCACGTGTATCCAGAGCCGAAGTCATAATCACAACTCCCTTTCCTTGCTCCTCGTAGTTATAGGCCACCTTGAGAATCTCAATCGTCTTACCAGAGTTCATGGTCCCATAACGATAATACAACTGTGCCATGCTTCTATTTCACGTCCATTTCTAAATTTTTGCTACATTCTAGTATATCATAATTTTCTGAAGCTTTAAACGGCAAAATGTGGTAAAATAGAAGAAATCAAAAACTAGTGGAGGAAGCTATTATGCCATTTGTACGCATCGATTTATTTGAAGGTCGCACGCTCGAGCAAAAGAAAGCTCTTGCTAAGGAAGTAACGGAAGCTGTTGTCCGTAACACTGGAGCCCCTCAATCAGCCGTTCATGTCATCATCAACGACATGCCAGAAGGAACTTACTTTCCTCAAGGAGAAATGCGCACCAAATAAACCAGCTTAAGCAGAATTGCTTAGGCTTTTTCAATCTCCAAGTAGCATCCATTGAAGAAATAGTCTAATTTTGTTACAATTTGAAGAGATGCTTGGATACATATCCAAAGAAAAGAAATACAAAAGGAATTAGTATGATTACACGTGAATTTGATACCATCGCTGCTATCTCTACTCCACTAGGTGAAGGAGCCATTGGTATTGTCCGCCTGAGCGGAACAGATAGTTTTGCTATTGCCCAAAAGATTTTTAAAGGAAAAGACTTGAGCAAGGTTGCAAGCCATACTCTCAACTACGGACATATCGCTGACCCTCAAACTGGTAAGGTCATGGACGAGGTTATGGTTGGAGCTATGAAGTCTCCAAAGACCTTCACTCGTGAGGATATTGTCGAGATTAACACTCACGGTGGGATTGCGGTGACCAATGAGATTCTCCAACTAGCTATCCGTGAAGGAGCTCGGTTGGCAGAACCTGGTGAATTTACCAAACGCGCCTTTCTAAACGGTCGCGTGGACTTAACACAGGCTGAGGCGGTGATGGACATCATCCGTGCCAAGACAGACAAGGCTATGAACATTGCTGTCAAACAACTAGATGGTTCCCTTTCTGACCTCATTAATAATACTCGCCAAGAAATCCTCAATACGCTTGCCCAAGTAGAGGTCAATATCGACTATCCTGAGTATGATGATGTTGAGGAAGCTACTACTGCAGTCGTCCGCGAGAAGACTATGGAGTTTGAGCAATTGTTAACCAATCTCCTTCGGACAGCCCGTCGCGGTAAAATCCTCCGTGAAGGAATTTCAACGGCTATCATCGGCCGTCCCAACGTTGGGAAATCCAGTCTTCTCAACAATCTCCTGCGTGAAGATAAGGCCATCGTAACAGACATCGCTGGTACGACACGAGATGTCATCGAAGAATACGTCAATATCAACGGTGTCCCTCTCAAATTGATTGATACAGCTGGAATTCGTGAAACAGATGACATCGTAGAGCAAATCGGTGTCGAGCGTTCGAAAAAAGCCCTTAAAGAAGCTGACTTAGTGCTACTAGTGCTAAATGCCAGTGAACCGCTGACAGCCCAAGATCGTCAACTCCTAGAAATCAGTCAGGATACCAACCGCATTATTCTACTCAATAAAACTGATCTTCCTGAAGCGATTGAAACTTCGGAACTACCAGAAGATATCATTCGTATTTCAGTTCTTAAAAACCAAAATATCGATAAGATCGAAGAGCGTATTAACGACCTCTTCTTTGAAAATGCTGGCTTGGTCGAGCAAGATGCTACTTACTTGTCAAATGCCCGTCATATTTCCTTGATTGAAAAGGCCGTTGAAAGCTTACAAGCTGTTAATGAAGGGCTGGAACTGGGGATGCCAGTTGATTTGCTTCAAGTTGACTTGACTCGTACTTGGGAAATTCTTGGAGAAATCACAGGTGATGCAGCTCCTGATGAACTCATTACCCAACTCTTTAGCCAATTCTGTTTAGGAAAATAAGAAAAATCCATGATCGTTCTTGCGGTCATGGATTTTATTGTCTTTATTAGTAATCTGGTCTTAAGACACCTGTTACAGTTGCCTTAGTTGCTTCGTAGTCACCATCTACGACAACTTTGATGATGCGTTTGGCATCTTCTTCTGGTGCTGGAACAAGAGGTAGACGAGTTGGCCCCGCTTCAAATCCCATGTAGTTCAAAACTGCCTTAACTGGAGCAGGACTTGGATAAGAGAAGAGGGCATTGACCTTAGGAATGAATTTACGCTGAATAGCTGCAGCTTTCTTCATATCGCTTTCTGCAATGGCAGTGAACATCTCGTGCATCTCATCTCCATTTGTATGGGAGGCAACAGAAATAACCCCATCCGCACCAAGGTTCATGGCATGGAAGGCATCTCCATCTTCACCTGTATAAATCAAGAATTCTTCTGGCTTGTGCTCAATCAAGTAAGCCATATTTGCCAAGCTAGTACATTCTTTGACACCAATGATATTTGGATGGTCAGCCAAACGAAGCATGGTTTCTGGAGTTAATTCCACTACCACACGCCCTGGAATGTTATAGATGATAATAGGCAAGTCAGAAGCATCTGCAATAGCTTTAAAGTGCTGATACATGCCTTCTTGTGAAGGTTTGTTGTAGTATGGTACGATTGCAAGTCCAGCAGCGAAACCGCCAAATTCTGCGACTTCTTTGACAAACTCAATCGAGTCACGCGTATCATTGGTACCTACACCCGCAATCAAAGGAACACGTCCATTAACAATCTTTTGTACAGCCGCAAAGAGTTCCAACTCCTCATCGTGGGTCAAAGTTGGACTCTCAGCAGTCGTTCCAGCTAGAAGAATTGCATCTGTGTGATGGGCCAATAAATGCTCAATCAAGGCTGGAATAGCATCAAAGTTGATGGAACCATCCTCATGGAAAGGGGTAATAAAGGCCGTGATGATTTTACACTCTTTTAAATCTTGATAAGACATGAGAAACACCTCTCTATTTCAAAGAAGGAGTTCATCTGAACTCCTAAACGATATGACTATTTTAATTCAAATTTCAATTCAGCTGTTGGACGAACCAATCCACGTTCGTGAAGCGTTTCTGCGATTTGAACTGAGTTCCAAGCAGCACCTTTGAGGAGGTTATCTGAAACAACCCACATGTGGATTCCTTTTTCAGCATCCAAGTCTTTACGGATACGACCGACAAAGGTATCACGTGAGCCAACAGCGTTGATAGCTTGAGGATAGATTTGATGAGCTACATCATCTTCAAGAACAGCACCTGGGAAAGCTGAAATAGCTGCTTTCACTTCTTCAATTGGAGCCACTTCTTTTGTTTCGATATAAACTGACTCAGAGTGAGCTGACAAGACTGGAATACGAACACATGTTGCAGACACTGCGATGCTATCATCTTCCATGATTTTCTTAGTTTCCTTAGTCATCTTCATCTCTTCATAAGTGTAATCATTGTCAGTAAAGACATCGATTTGTGGAAGAGCGTTAAAGGCGATAGGATAGTGTTTCTTGTCACCGCCTGAAGGTAAGATTTCCGCATGCAAATCACGTGGGTTTACACCATCATTCAAGACTTCACGAAGTTCCCGTTGTGTTTCAAGAATCGCTCCCATACCAGCACCTGAGACTGCTTGGTAAGTTGAAACAATGATACGGTCCAAGCCCCATTTTTGACGAACAGGCTCAAGAGCTACCATCATTTGGATAGTTGAACAGTTAGGGCAGGCAATGATGCCGTTGTGGGCATCAAGTGCATGAGCATTGACCTCTGGAACAACCAAAGGCACATCTGGATTTTGGCGGAAATAAGATGTATTATCCACTACTACCGCACCAGCTTTAACGGCGTACGGTGCATACTTAGCAGATGTCGAACCTCCTGCTGAAAAGAGAGCAATATCAACACCCTCAAAAGCGGTCTCAGTCGTTTCTTCAATCGTAATATCTTGGTCTTTAAATTTCAAAGTCTTGCCTGCTGAACGTGCAGAAGCAAGGTAACGAATTTTATCGATTGGAAGTGTTGATTCTTCCAACATTTTTATCATCTGAGCTCCGACAGCACCTGTCGCGCCGACTACAGCAACTGTATATCCCATAAATAACCTCTTTCGGAATTTTCTAAAAATTTCTATAATAGATGTATTATACTACTTTTTCCAGAAATTGAAAAGCATTTTTGGGTTATATTTTCTGAAAACTAAAAATCCCTAGTCATTGACCAGGGACTAAGAGGCATCTTCATGTGATGAGCAGGTTCACACAACTCATCAAGGTCCGCTCCTGCGTTATGACCTCCTTATGCTCAATAGCAGTCCGAAGACTACCTATCGACTCATCGCATCTACTATTCTACTAGATAGAGTCACTTTTGTCAACAGTCGAAACTCTTGGGCTTCATTTTCATAGAGGTATAAGAAAAACCTTGGTCTCCCAAGGTCATTTTGTTTCTATCATGCTAATTGCCGGGATTGAACCGGCGACCTCATCCTTACCATGGATGCGCTCTGCCAACTGAGCTAAATCAGCTTACCTAAAAAGTATACTATAGTTCTATGCTCTTGTCAAGCGCTCTCTTTTAAATTTCTGAAATGAAAAAAGCTAGATCTATCAAGAATCTAGCTTATAAACTTCTTATTTTGTTAGATCGATTCGCTGTCCTAGTTTTCCGATTAGGATTGCACCAACGATAAGAGATGCAAACTCTCCAATTCCTGTAGAAAACCAAGTGAAAAAGAATGGAGCTTCAGCAACGATATGAAGTTCTGCTGCAATGGTAATCATTGAAATTGAGAATAGGATTGAAAATAAGAAATGATCTTTTCGAATCAAACCATTGAACAAATAGTCTTCCTTATACTTGCTAAAGAGCCAAACACCTAGACTAAGGAAAACTAGAGTAGATCCCCCGCCGACAAAGACATCAATTATGCCAAAACTACTAAAGAAATTAGCAATCATACAACCAATCGTCACACCGATGATGTATTTAGGATTGTAAAAAGCCAAAAAATTCATCATCTCAGAAATACGGAACTGGTAAGCACCGTAGCTAATGGCATTCAGTGGTGGGGTAATGGTCAAAACCACATAGATAGCAGCAACAATAGCAATATCTGCCATGTCACGAACAGTTAATTTTTTCATGTTTTCTCCTTTAGCGGTTTCCCGCGTAAAATATGCTTGGTGAAAGAAGCTAAGCACCAAGGGTTGAGGTTATCAACCTTACTAGTATAGCACATTAGCCAGTTTTATGCTATACTAAAATCATGAAAAAACTAATAAAAGCTTTCTTTGATAACGAAATCCTCTCCTACCTATTTTTTGGTGGTGCTACTACTCTGGTTTCTATTGTATCACGTTTGGTTATTTACCATATCAGTCACCAGGAAATCCTCGCAACTGCCCTAGCTAATATTATTGGGATTCTCTTTGCCTTTCTCACAAATGATACAATCGTCTTTAAACAAGAGAGAAGGAATTGGCCAACCCGTCTGGCTAAGTTTTTCTTAGCTCGTCTCTCTACTCTTGGTCTTGACATTCTTTTAACTTATTTCTTTGTTACAACCTTTCCTGGCATTATTGGCCAGTTTGTTGAATATAATATAGATAGAGTTAATACGATTGAAACTATCCTAGCACAAATTCTGATTATCATTTTAAACTACATTTTCAGTAAAATCTATATTTTTAAAAGGAGCAACTGACCACTTTGAGCATTCAAGTTGCTTTTTGTCACATTTTAGGATATAATAAATTAGAAATTTAGGAAAGGACATTATGAAATTGTTAAAGGATTTAAAAGAATTCTTGCTTCGTGGTAATGTTGTTGACCTTGCTGTCGGTGTAATCATTGCCTCTGCTTTTGGTGCTATCGTTACTTCATTTGTTAATGATATCATCACTCCACTTCTATTGAACCCAGCTTTGGAAGCTGCGAAAGTACAAAACATCGCTGAGCTTGCATGGAATGGTGTTACATATGGTAAATTCTTGAGTGCTATTATCAACTTTCTCGTTGTAGGTACTGTGCTTTTCTTCGTTATTAAAGCTATGGAAAAAGCGCAAAACCTTCGTAAGAAAGAGGAAGTGGTTGAGGAAGCACCTGCTGCTCCAACTGAACTCGAAGTTCTTCAAGAAATCAAAGCTCTTCTTGAGAAAAAATAAAACAGATAAAGGATCTAGCTTAAAGCTAAATCCTTTTTTCCTTACTCTTTTGGTAACTTCCCAGCCTTTTCGAGCATTTTCTTAATCAAGTAAGGCATCTTCACATTCTCACGGCCTTTTTTCTCAATGAGTTTTTTGACAAATTCTGGCATCTGAAGGTCGTCTGTCTCCTCCATAATATCCTTTGTAGTTGCTGACGGTGCTAACTCATCGAAGGTTTCTTCTTCTGGAAGAAAAGCTTTAAATTCCTTGTTTTCGTTGGCTCGTACAGTAGCAACTAAAGCGTCAATTAAACGGCTATCCGTATTGGGCATAGGTGGACGATGATAAGTAATACCTAATTCTTGACACAACTCATAACATTCTACATCGTTGTCAAACAAGACTTCAATGTGTTCACTGATAAAGCTAATCGGGACAAAAATATAATGCTCAGGATGTTGCTTTTGATCTCGTAAATATTCTAAAACATCTGGCTTAATCCAAGGGATTCCAATATCGCTTTCGCTCTGCCAAGTATTGGTATACTGGTCGGCTGCTAGGCCGAGTTGTTCAGCGATTAGCTTGCTATTATCAAAAATCTGATCGATATATGGATCTCCATAGTCCAAGGCAAAAATGGGAACACTGTGAGCTGAAAAGATTACCTTGAAAGATTCTTCTCCCACCTGATTTCGTAAAATTTTTCTAATCTCATCTGTCCAGAAGTCCAGCAAAGGCTCTTGTTGATACCAGTCCTTAATAACTAAAAATCGGATCTGCTGGCTTTCCAAAAACTTTTCATACCCCATGACTGAGTAAAAAGAATAATGAGGTTCCAAAATCAAACAAATACATTCTTCAATACCATCAGACTCCATCTGATTGATCACGTCTGGGATAAAGGGACGAGAAAACTTATTGGCAAAGTAGATACCGTACTCTTCGCCTAAATGTTCTCTTACTAAAGCAACTTCTTCCCTTGTAATCCGCTGCAAGGGCGTCCCACCGATAAGGACGTAGTTGTCATAGAGGGTCTGAATTTCGTGATCTTGGGGTCTGACTCCACGACGAATGTTTGTAAAAAATTCTGCTACTCCTTCAAAACTAATCTCCTCTGGAGATCCAAAGGTCATCATTAATATTGCTTTTTTCATGTTATCATCCTTATGTTATTATTTTCACTATCTATTCTATCATGAAAGAAAAAAATAGTAAACGCTTCCGACGTCTACTATTTCTTTTGTTCTTTTGTCTTTCTATCTCGTCTTATGATTAGGATGATAACGACAAGGAGTAAAATAATGATAATCAGGAGAAGAAAGGCAAGGATATAAATCCAATGCGTTGGTAGGCCTTGATCGAAATACCGCGTCCCTACTGCTTCTCCACTTTTATCCTGGGCTGCTTTTACTGGTGCATCCGTTATTTTAGCTAAGAGGATATGTCTTCCGTTGGTAATATGAAGGAAACAGGTGCTTAACAAAACAATCTTGTCCGTTGAGGTCAGCGAAACATCTCGCTTGTACTTAGCTTTACTTAGCAGATATTGATAGTAGGCCTGGTGTTCCTCATCGTTGGAACTCAAAGTCCGATAAATCTCCGTGTCATAGGCATCTACTTCTAAAATCCCAAATATCTCAAGACCACGTTCTCGACCATTGTAGTAGATAGAGCCATAGCGATGCTTTTCAAAAAAATCTTGATCCGCAAATTTTTGAATCTCCCCAAACATAGCACCAGAAGCCATGGAGTGACCATAAATGATGGTGTTAAAGTCGGTAAAGTTGGGGTTAAAACGATAGTCTAGGAATATAGAACCTGACACAGTATAATCACCAAAGGCATTGCGGTCAAGGTATTTGACATTGTCCTGACTCTGCAAGAGGGGATAGTCTACCTTGGTCCCATCAAGGCTAATCCAACCACAGACTTCCTTGTTGAGGTGCTGCAGGGTTTCAAAACCAGTACTGCTGGCATCCTTTTCAATGGGATTATAATGATCGTAGTCGCTCGCAAGGACTCTATCAGCTGTAAAAAGACAGAAAAAAGCTAGAAAGAGGGATAAAATGACCTTTATGGTTTTGTGACTTGTACTTGTTTTCATTTTTCCTTCTTTCTCCTTTCTAGCCTTGAAAATAAAAGAGCAAGAGAGGCTGTCCCTTTCTCTTTTATTGGTAGTTTAGTCAGTAATGGTATCTGCTCCTTCTTCCTTTGCTTCTCTTCTACGACGCAAGATCAAGTAGAGAATGATGAGCAAGAAGATCAATAGCAAGAGCAAGATAAATAAGATGATATACCATATCCACAAAGGAATCGATGAGAGAAATCGTCCGAGCGACGAATCATCAAAGACGCTGTAAGGGAATGGTTTTGATTTTTTCGTATGGAAGGTGTTCTTTGGAACTGTATCCGTAATCTTGGCAACTACAATATGTCTTCCATTTGTTACGTCTAGGAAACAGGTACTGAGAAGGATGATATGGTCATTTGGCCCCAGTGTAATGTCTCGTTTGTGAATGGCAACCGAGAGTAAGTGATCGATATATTCTTGGCGCCGATCATCTCCATTAATACCTGGATCGTAGATGTTAAAGTCATAGGCGTCTACCTCGAGCATTTCAAAGATCTCAAGACCTTTTTCAACGCCATTATAGTAAATACTACCGTAGCGATGCTGGTCAAAAAATTCCTTATCAGAAAACTTTGCTACATCTCCAAACATAACCCCATTTTCTACATGGTGTCCGTAGATGATGGTATTAAAGTCTTCGAACTTAGATTCATTTCGAGCCTCAAGAAAAATAGCTCCTGTAGCTGCAAATTCTCCCTTGGAATCTTTGTTCAGGTATTTTTCATTGTCTTTGGCTTGGACTAAGGGGTAGTCGATATTGGTGCCATAGACATTGATCCAACCGAGAACCTCTGGATTTACTTGCTGTAGCTTGTGAAAGCCAGAAAAACTAGCAAGCTCATCTTTCTCACTGGCACTAACAGGTCTATAAGCCTCATACTCACTTGATGAAGCCTGAGAATAAACCTGATTGGCATCCCAAAGGGCGTAGAAACCAAAGAGAAAGACTAAGGCTGCCAAGAGGAGCAAGATATGATTCATCAATGCATCTACAGCAAGAACGAGACGCCTAGACAAACTCCTTTTTGGTTTCTCACGCTTGATTTTCATAATTCAAACCACTTGCCTAAGCTTGTCTGCGTTTTTTAGACAAAACAACAAATCCAGCCAAACCAAGACCAATCATCAAGATGAAAGGAAGATTGTCAATCAAGAGACCAGTAGGGGTAACATCTGGTAAGCTATTTGTGATAGTGTTATCGTTTGGTTTTTCACCAACAAGAATACTATCTTGAGTGAAATTTGTAGAAACTGTACCAGCTTGATTTTTTGATGCTCCGTTCTCCTTATATGCAGCTGAAGCTGTGTAACCTTGAGATCCAGTTTCAACCAATTTATAACGGGTACCAGCAGGAATTGTGTCAAACACCAAAGATTGATCGTGACGTAGTGTTATAGTCGTTTCTTGACCATAGACAAATGTTTTTGAGGTTTCACCGATTTTACCAGTGATTGATTGTGAAGTTTCTGTAGATGCTTTTGTGAAAGTAAGCTTGAAAGTGAAATCTTTTGATTTATCTGCAGTAGCACCTGATACAACTTTTTTAATTACTAAAGATTTAGCATTTGGGTCAACTTTTGAAACATTTGGTTTATTAGGGTTTGGTTCATTTGGATCTGTAATTTTACCAGCATTTTTACGATAAATGTTAGTGAAAAGATCATATTTGTAAGTAGTTCCACTTTCAGATGGTTTTACTTTACCATTCACACTTGGGGATACTTGTTTAAAATACACAGAAGAAATATATGTTCCTCCTGTAGTTTTGTTCTTAACAATAACGTGCATTTCATAGCTACGATTATCATATGTCATAAAATCAATAGGTGAACCATTTTTTTGAATAACATTCCAACCAACATTTTGTTTTTCAGCAACAGTATAGACATATTCACCAGCATGTGTATAGTTCACTTCTCTAAAAATATCGCCGGTTTCTTTCTTAATGTTAGTTTGGCCAGTTGCTAAAACGTCTGTTCCAGAATAAGATACATTTTTGTCTGTAATTTGACCATTAGAAGAATCAATCGTTTCATAAGGTGCACCATTTGATGATGTACCAGTTTTTGGGGTGAAAGTAAATGTAAAAGTTGCTTCAGGTGTTGTAATTCCTTCCGCAATATTCAACACCTTATTAATTGAAACTTTTGCACTTGTTTCACCAGTTGCTTTGGCAGTTGCCACATCATTATCATCTGCAAATGTTGGCACTCCTCTAAAGACCGACAAGGCGGTTACAGCTGCAATACTTGCAGTAACTAATTTTTTCAAAAATGTTTTTTTCATGATTATTCCTTTTATTTTTAAATTTCTTTTTTCATAAATTGTCATCAAAAGCCCCGTCGCCTTAGGACTGTTACCACCTTGCCATGGGTATCCTGTATAGGAATGGTTCCAAAAGCACGGCTATCTACAGCCGTTGTTCGATTGTCTCCGAGGACAAATAGTTGTCCTGCTGGGACTTTCATCGGGAAGGTAGCCCCTTCCTTATAGAGCAGCGTTTCTTTATAGATATCCTGCTCTTGTTGAGGAGAACCGTTGATGATGAGACCATTTTCGTTTATATCGATCGTACTTCCTTCGGTTGCAATGACACGCGCCACTCTTTCCTTACCCTTATAACTATAGACAAGCAGATCACCAATCGAATAACGTTTATCCAACCTATAGTAGACAACCAAGTCGCCATCTTTTAAGGCTGGCTTCATGCCATCGTCATTGTATCTCAATAGTCCAAAGACAAAAAAGTAAAGGGTGGCCAGTATAAACCCAACCATCAAAAGCTTACTGACTAAGTAGAGGATATCTCCCCATACACTAGGCGGAGACTTATCCCGATTGACTTGTGTTACTGTTTTCTTATGTTTCTTTTTAAGTAGCATTATTTTCTCCTATGTACCACTAGAAATCCGAGTAGGATTGTAAAGAAGATTCCCCCTAGAGGAAGGATTATTCCTAACACAAGTGTACTGCTGAGGAAGTCAACTCCGGTTTCAGGCACGCTATTCTTATTATTCGTGACTGTCGCGGACTTATCCCCATCTAGCTTGCCTTCTTGATTTTCATAAGATACCTGATATCCACGCGAAGAGTTTGATTCTTCTTCTACGGTATAGGAGCTATCGAGTGGTAGCCCATAAATTTTTATCGTGTGGTCTTTGTTAAGATCAACAGACGCTCGACCGTCAGTAAACTGCAAGATCGTTCTTTTGTTATTCACCAATACATT
Organism: Streptococcus oralis; assembly: GCF_002386345.1. Lineage (NCBI taxonomy): Bacteria > Bacillati > Bacillota > Bacilli > Lactobacillales > Streptococcaceae > Streptococcus > Streptococcus oralis. The sequence goes on from NZ_CP023507.1 coordinate 963,177, forward strand.
ATAGGAACCATTCAATGGTCTATCCTGAGCATCCCTGATGTTAATGGTAATCTTGAAGGATTTTAATAGGTTGGCATATACACCTGTAACTTTTTTTGTGACTGATAAACTTGGAAGCTTGTGGTTCGTGACAGTACTGGTCTCGTCTTTATTCAGATCGCCCTCTTGATTCTCATATGTAACGTGGTAACCAATTGTTGATGTGGCTTCTTCTTCAACCTTGTAGTGGCTTCCTCGAGGAAGATAGCTTAGAATACCTTTCCAACGTTTTCGTTTGTCAACACGAATCCTCGCTTCACCATTCACAACAGTTATCTCACCAAAAGTTCCATTCAATGGCGTAGAATCAGGAGAGGTTAGTTTTACCTTAATCCAAAATTCCTTGTTCAAGTTGTTTTCGAATTTCAACACTTTTTTGATTGTCAGACTTGGCAATTGTTTATAGATTACCTTAAAGGATGGTTTAGATTCTGTACCAACATTTTTTATTTCTTTGGTAAAGGCTGGGACGTCCGGTGCAATTAAATCGTATTGATATCCTTTGGCAACTTTTTCAAAGTTCCTCTTTTCATTAGATACGTTTTTACCAACATTCACATTGGTTTTTCGATAGTCTTGATTATCAGAACCTCCGTTATTGTTCTTTTGAACCAGTTTCAGTTCAATATTACTCGGTTGATCAGCTGTAATAACAGTTCTCGCACCCGTCACACCTTGCCATTCAACTTCCACTGCTACCGTTAATGGATCTGAAGGCTTAAATGTTGGGTTGTCAGAGTATTCTTTGGTCTTGGTTTGTGAGGTGCCTATTCCATAGGAATAGGTGACACTGGCACCCTTATTGGAATAGAGTTTATTGACATCAGAACCATCAGCATCACCAGCCTCTATCTTCTTATCACCAGCAATGGCATCCAGAGCATCTTGACTAGATGTAACAGTAAATTTAAGGACATATCTAGCTCCATCTTCTAAGGAATAATTCGGAGAAAATTTAGCCGTAACTTCCACTAATCCACCAGAGGTTGTCTTGGTATCAAAAGTTACTTGCTCTTCGGTTAATGTTTCACTGCTACCAGCCGTTTCTTTCACTACACGAAACTCTGACGATCCGTTCGGTAATAGCTGGACATACTTAGAAAGAACATCCTTGATGGTCACGTGGTGGATTCCCAGTGGCAGAATCTTATCAGTGATATCTTTAAAACTGTCTCGTAACTGGTCTTCATTGTTTGCGGATAGGATTTCATTAGGAATGGAAGAATTGTGGTACCTGATATAATACTGCAAACTGGTAATACTATCGACGTTATTTGAATAACGAAACTTAATGGAATAAAAACCATCTAGTTTTGGAGCGAGACTATAGGCTAGATTATTGATAGATCCATCTAAATTATTCCAGAACCATTCAGGCGCCGTTTCTGATCCATTCTGATTGTTATAGTTGTAAACTGTATAACCATTGTCATTGTAATACATATTGGCAAAACCATCTGATAGAACAATAACAACCTTCTTAGCATTAGACCTTGCACTATCTATCAATTGATTGGCAATACGAATACCTGCGCTAATATTGGTTCCTGTACCGATTCCTGATTCAGTCCCTATTGATTTGCCACCAGCAATTCTCATATTACTGACTGCAGTCTTTGAACCACTAGCATCGTTATTCCAATTTAAAATTGTTTCCGCATCATCCCATGGGGACACACCATCATAAAATGCTGTTCTCTCTTCATACGGCCAATACCGATACCCCCACTCCCATTTTCGGTAGTAGGAATTCCATGCTTGTTCCGCAAACTTATTATCAATCTTTCCGCCAAAACCTACCATGGATAACCGATTATTTGAATTGGATAAAATGGTATCAATTAAGCCCTGACGATCTCGAGTTCCTTTAAGGGTATTTTTTAAAGCATCCAATCTTGTAATTGTTCGGCCGGTAGAAGAAGGAACATCTCTCTTACTCATACTTCCTGAGAGGTCTGCTACTAAAACAACATCCAAGGGATCCGTTTGGGTCTCCGTTCCCAGTTTGGAAGTGATATCCAATGACAACTCATACTTGTCATCTTGTCCGGATATCGGAGTAATTGTCTTGTGAAGAGTTGTCTGAGGTTCTGTATTAGAATCAGCATTTAACATACCTATCGGAGCACACAAAAAGAGAATAGCTAACAGTGTAACTAAACGGCGCGCAATAATTTGAACTTTCTTAAAATCAAAGCGAATGTTCATTTTATTCTCCTTAACTAGAATGTTTTTATATTATTACTATATCAATCTATAGAATTTATAAAACAATTGTACACTAAACTCCAAACAGTGTCAATCAATATAATTATTTTATATTATATTGATTGTAAAATAGCATGATTCTTCTTTGTCTTTCAAACTATTCTATGGTAAAATGAAAAAGAATAGAATAACCGTTTTTCTATTTGAGATTATTATGGATTTGAGTTATTTTATTATTAAATCATGAAACCTTCAGAATTAGTTTTTTCTGAAGATAGCATTTTATTTTTAATTGTTAAAGGAGTTTTTATGACTTATCCGAACCTTTTAGATCGTTTTTTGACCTACGTTAAGGTCAATACGCGTTCTGATGAACACTCGACTACTACTCCAAGTACGCAAAGCCAGGTAGATTTTGCAACCAACGTTCTTATTCCTGAAATGAAACGTGTCGGTCTGCAAAACGTTTACTACCTTCCAAATGGTTTTGCTATTGGGACCTTACCAGCAAACGATCCAAGCTTGTCACGCAAGATTGGCTTCATCTCCCACATGGATACTGCTGATTTTAATGCTGAGGGAGTTAATCCGCAAGTCATCGAAAATTACGATGGTAGAGCTATCGACTTGGGTGATTCTGGTTTTAAACTCGATCCTGCTGATTTCAAGAGCCTTGAGAAATATCCAGGCCAAACGCTTATCACAACTGATGGCACGACCTTGCTGGGTGCTGATGACAAGTCAGGAATTGCTGAGATTATGACTGCTATTGAATATCTGACTGCTCATCCCGAAATCAAACACTGTGAAATCCGTGTTGGTTTTGGTCCAGATGAAGAAATCGGGGTTGGAGCTAATAAATTTGATGCAGAAGACTTTGATGTTGATTTTGCCTATACTGTTGATGGTGGTCCGCTAGGAGAACTTCAGTACGAGACTTTCTCAGCAGCTGCTGCTGAGCTTCATTTCCAAGGGCGCAATGTCCATCCTGGTACTGCTAAAGGTCAGATGGTCAACGCTTTACAGTTAGCGATTGATTTTCATAATCAACTTCCAGAGAATGACCGACCTGAATTGACAGACGGTTATCAAGGTTTCTATCATCTTATGGATGTGACAGGTAGTGTCGAGGAAGCGCGTGCAAGCTACATCATTCGTGACTTTGAAAAGGATTCCTTTGAAGCTCGTAAAGTAGCTATGCAGTCTATTGCTGACAAGATGAATCAAGAACTTGGGAATGATCGCGTTAGCTTGACTCTGACAGACCAGTACTACAATATGAAGGAAGTCATTGAGAAAGACATGACGCCTATTACTATTGCTAAAGCTGTTATGGAAGATTTAGGAATCGCGCCAATTATTGAACCAATTCGTGGTGGAACAGATGGGTCTAAAATTTCCTTTATGGGTATCCCAACTCCAAATATTTTTGCTGGTGGTGAAAACATGCATGGACGTTTTGAATACGTCAGCCTTCAGACTATGGAGCGTGCGGTGGATACCATCATTGGCATTGTATCTTATAAAGACTAAAAAAGACGAGGTAGCTCAGCTACTTCGCCTTTCTTTTTATTCATTTGGTTGAGCACTTGTATCAGACTCACTTTGTGCTTGCTTTTCTGTCGCTTGAGAAGCAGCTGTTTCACTGTCTTTCTCAGACTTAGATTGGCTATCAGTTTCACTTGCTTTTGAACGGAGTTCCTGGTTCAAGCTAATGATTTCTTTAGCTAGAGTGAGGAGACCTTCTTTATCACTGCTTTTGGCTGCAAGTTGATCAAATAGAGCATCAACACGTTCAAAGTCTGCATCGGTTCCTTTGTTATCCTCTAAGTACTTGTGAAGAGAGAGCATGACATTATAGAGTTTTTGGTAGATGATCACGGTTTGCGGATCTTGTTCTGCTTCTTTTTTCTCTCGTTGGATAGTCGCTGCAATACGATTTAAAAGATCCTCAAGTTGTGTTTTAGCTTCGTCAAGGTCTGCATTTTCCTTTTCAATAGCCACCTTGATATTAGCTGCTTCTTCAGCTAGGGATTGTTTGACACCATCTTCTTTGACACGTGCTAGGAGTTGAGCAGCTTTAGTTAGGAGAGCATCTACTTCTTCCTTCTTAACATGGCTAACCCGCTCTTCTGGCATAAAATCACCGTAGAGTTCTTTTAGGAATTCATAGATGGCGGTCTTAGCAGTTTGACTATCTACTTTTTCCGTATCTAGAATAGTCTTACCAGCTTTTGTAGATACGGGTTCTTCTTTGAGAGCCTCTTCTACTTCTAGCTTAGTTTGGTAAATAGTTGGGAATAGCTTGTTCAAGTCGGTTGCTTTTAGGAAAGATTGTGACTGGTAAAGTTCCCATGTCAATTTAGCAACACGGTTCCGAAGTTCTTCTCTCAAACGACCATCAGACACATGTTCGTAGAAGTACTTGATGTACTCTACTGTTGTGACTCCTGTCCGATCTCGGAAATCTTGCAAGGCCTGAAGTTTCGCTTCAATGGCAGCCAAATCTGTCTCATCCTGTGCTAGTTTTGCTTCCTGCAAATGTACTAAAAGATCTTTCTTAGGCAAGCCATAAGTGTCCGTATCCAGTGTATTGATCTTATCTACTAAGGCTTGGTACTTCTTATCTAAAGGTGAAGTTTCAACCGGTGCCACACTTTGATCCACATGGATGTATTGTTTATCAAAGAGATCCAAGGCTGCTAGGTATCCAGCAGTTGAGTTTGTTGCCAGTTTTTTCATATTTTCGGTGAACTGCCCCAAAGCAAGTTCAACCCGTCTCTGCATGATTGGCTGGTCTTTGTAGAGATTTCTGCTATCTGCTAACAGTTGATCCACCTTAGATAGAACTGTTTGTTCATCAAATGCTCCAGGTTGATAAGTCGATTGTAGGGCTGGAATCTTATTTTTCAAAGCTACTTCATAGCCCTTAGTTTGAACCTTGATGTAGTGATTGTGGTCTCCGTGAGGAATCACAAAACTACCACTTTCTACCTGTAAACTATAAGGAGATACCCCATCACGTAGGGCAGTCGTATACAGTTCATTTAGGAAATCCAGTTCTGGGTTCCCAGTTTGGAGAGGAATACGAACATGTTCTTTTCGAACAGCATAGGGATGGATATGGGTTGGATCATAGGCTTGATCCGGATTTCCAAAGACAAAGAATCCATTTGAAATACGAATCGCTTCGAGCGGAACTCCGTATGTCTGTGAGATATACTTGATTTTTTCTTCATCGCTAGTATCTCTTGAGAAACTTTCCACAGTCTTTGCAAGTGGTTGAACGTGCTGCGACTGATGATTTTCTTTCAAGTGATCCTGGGCAGCTTTGATTTGAGCTGCAGTCAAGTCCTTCTTAAAGAAATAATGAGCGTGATCTCCATGAGAAACTACAAACCCTTGCTCATCTTCACTAATAACACGGTCAGCTGCAAAACCATGATCATGTTCTTCACCGTGGTGGTCATGCTCCACTCCATCATGGTCATGATCTTCATGTTTGGTATCTTGACTTCCTTGGTCACCGTCTTGGTCATGATGATGATCTTGTTGAGCTGGATGCTCTACTGGTTTACTTGGATTTTCCAAAGGTGTTGGCTTCCTACTGTCGCTATTTAAAGGAATCATACGCGCAATCTTTTCTTCCAAGGCAGAAAGCTTTGTATATGGGATGAAATGATAGTGATTTCCGTGAGGAATCGCCACACCACTCGGTGTTCTGCTTGAAATCTTAGCAGGGTCAAAAATCAAGCCATCTGATTCAGCATAACGTTGACTACTTGGAAGAGCATAGAGTTGCTGCAATAGAGTTTGTAAGCTCTCTTCTGGATTGCTTGGTCTTTCAGTTTGTTGACTAGGATTAGTGGTTTGACTGGTTCCATTTTGACTTGGACGATAGTCAGTCACACTCGGTTGTTTTCTAGTTCCAGAAAGGTAGGCTTGGGCAGCAGCCAATTCACTAGCAGACAAGGAACTCTTTGGGATATAGTGATAATGTCCACCATGAGGGACGATATAAGCATCACCAGTATCCTCAATAATATCAGACGGATTAAAGATGTAGCCATCATCTGTAGTATAACGACCTTGTGATCGCGCAAGCGCCACTGCACTGTTAGAAGTTGGTGCATCATGAGTATGACCTTGTTTTTGGCGCTCAATTTCGTCCTTCGTACGAACATTATCAGCATGAGCCACATCTTTAAGGTAGACATAATACTTGTCATCCACCTTGATAATGTAACCACCTTTGATTTCATTGACAATATCAGCATCTTTCAGTTGATAATTGGCATCTTTCATCAACAGTTCTTCGCTGAAAATCGCGTCAAAAGGAACTTTACCATTGTAATAATGGAAATGATCACCATGTGAAGTCACATAACCTTGATCGGTAATTTTCACAACAATTTGCTCAGCCTGAATGTCTTCTTTTTTGCTAACTTGATCTGGTGTCTGATTCTCTGTTTTTTTAGTGTCTTGCTTCCCATCGACATAAGACACACGGTTATTATCTTTGTTTTCTTCCACCTGGTGTTGGTTCAATGCATAGATGCAAAGGCTTAGGGAAAGGACAAGAGCCGATCCTGCTGCAAGGTATTTCTTCTTCATTTTCATCATCTCCTCATTTTAATTCTTCTGCTAAAATACTCATATTTTCTTCTAGATTTTCTAAGTAAGTTTTGTCATTTTCAGGATCTGCTTCTAAAGGATTGAGGGTCTTTAGGCTAACTCCTGTTGATTTGACCAAAGTCTCAGCGACTTTAGAAGAAGCATTGCTCTCAGTAAAGATGGTTTTAACCTTATAGGTCTTAACGAATTCTTGAATTTCTGTTAGTTGTCTCGGACTTGGCTCTTGTTCAGGGGAAATCCCTGCTATACCAAGTTGTTTCAAACCAAAGCGTTTAGCGAGATAAGAAAAGGCTGTGTGTTGTGTAACAAAGGTCTTTTGACTCGCTTTTTCAAAAATAGGCTGGTACTTCTTAGTCAATTCTTGGGCTTTAGCGATAAAGTTTTTAGCATTCTTTTGATACGTTTCCTTATTAGCACTATCAATCTCCGAAAGTTTGTCAGCGATAATCTGAGCTTCTTCACCTGCTTTTTCTGGATCTAACCAAGTGTGAGGGTCATAGAGTGTTTTTTCATCGATGCCGTCACCAGCTTCTACATCTTCTAAGCCCGGTACACGTTCCAAGGTCATTCCTTCAGAAGCTTCTAAAACTTTAACTTTTGAGTTTTTCAAGTTAGGATCTAGACTTCCAGCCCAAGATTCGAGCGTATGAGAATGGTAGACAAAGACATCCGCGTCATAAATAGCAGCAATGTCATTAGCTGACGGTTCAAAGGAGTGAATCCCACTACTTGACTGAATCATCCGTACATCATTCAAGTCCCCTGATACCTCTTTGACCATGGCATAGATTGGGTAAAAACTTGTTACAATCTTCATCCCTTTTGCTTCTTGTTTTTCTTTTTGGCTACATGCTCCTAAGACAAGAACCAGCAAACTTGCCATTAATAATAGAAATGTTCTTTTTTTCATCATTACTCCTTAACTGGTATTTAACCATTTAATTAACTAGTAAATAGTTTATCTTTATTTACACTATATGTCAAGATATTTTGCACATTTTCATGAAAAAAATGAGAACTAGAACTTACATTCTATTCTCATTTTCGATTTTAACTTTTCTAGTTCTCCTATCCTGTTTTTAGGAGCTAGAAAATACTGCTACCTTTACTTGCTCTCCTTTAATAAAGCCAACAACTTTTCAGCTTCAGCCATAATGGTATTGTTATCCTGAGCACCAAATAGCAGGTTATTTTTTAAGCCAGTGAGAGTTTCTTTGGCATTGGACTTGATAATGGGGTCTTGGATCTTTGCAAGTAGCTCTTCAGCCTCTCTCAACTTCGCTTCAACCTTTTCAGTCTCGACCTGAGGTTCTTCTGGTTCCTCTGGTGATTCTTCTTCCGGCTCCTCAGTTGGTTTTGGAGATTCTGGTTTCTCACTTTGAGGCTTCTCTTCGCGTGGCTTTTCTTCCTCAGGTTTGTCTGTCCGAGGTTTCTCTTCGTTTGGTTTTTCCGTTTGGTCGGTATCAGGTTGACCATTTTGGTTTCTTTGAACATGGTCACTTGCATTTCCCCAACCACTATCTGAATGTGGACGTTCGTTTGGATGTTCGACATAGTACTTGACAGTCGCAAAGAGATCCTCAAGAGTATACCCCTTAGGTGCCTCATAAAGTCCTTCGTCAAACCACTCAAATTTGATGTTATGGTAATGATCATAATGAGGAATGATTAAACTACCGTTTTTAACTTCCACGGTATGTTGGAGATTGTAAGGCATACGATCAAGCGGCACCTTTTTAGCTGCTTTCACGCGGTTGTAGATAGCTTCTGCTCCTTTAGCCTCCGTATTTCCTGGATTCTGATGGTCTGTTGAAGGAGGAGTCAAACCTTTCTCTTTAGCATAAGCCTGGGCTGCCGCTCTTTCGGCTTCAGACAAACTATCTTTTTTAATCCAATGGCTATGGGTCATATGTGGAGTTACATAGGCATCCCCCTCATCACTGGTGATATCACGAGGATCAAAGATATAGCCATCTTCTGTTGTATACTTGCCTGCCAACTTGGCTACCTGAATCTCATCATCAGTGTAGGCAATTTGCGCATTTGGTTTTCCTAAACGTTCTGGATGACGAATCGGTGCTAGAAAGGCCAAGATATCATCCACCAACTTGACTTTATCACTGCTTTCATCATTTAAACGTTCCAACAGTTTATCCAAAGTGTCAAAATCAGCTTGACGCCCTTTATTAGCAAGTAAGTCTTGATGAACTGCTGCTAGTAAATCATAAGCCTTATTGTAAAATCCTCGATCACCAGATGGGAGATTGGTTTTCTTAGCTCCGAGTTTATGAGACAAACTTTCTTGCTTGTCTAGTTTACCATCAATGGCTGCTGCTGTTTCTGCTGAAAGCTTCTTAGCAGGAATATAACGTGAGGTTCCATTCTCCTCAAATACATAGCCATCAGCTACTTTTCGAATCACCTGTTTAACCAATTTTTCATCAATTGGATTGCTTGGAGCTGGTTGAGGATTTGGTGCAGGTTGTGGACTCGGACTAGGTTCCGGAGTCGGTTGTGGACTTGGTTGTTCTGGTCTTGAATCCGGCACCCTATGGTTCGAACTGTACTGTAGAGGAATAATACGAGCGATTCGTTCTTCCAATTCAGACATCTGTGTATAAGGGATGAAATGGTAATGATTCCCATGAGGCACAGCAACTCCTCTAGCTGTTCGACTCGTAATCTGTGCCGGATCAAAGACAAGGCCATCAGATTCTACGTGTCGTTGGCTGAGTGGCAAGCCATAAAGTTGTTTCAGAAGGCTATCAATATCCCCATCACTCTGACTTGCTTGATTATCGTCGCTACTGTTGTTAGCTGTGTTCGTGTTCGTATAGCTGTTGCTTTGATTGTTATAGCTGTTGCCTTGATTATTATAGGATGGAGTCCATCTATCTACATCGCTGCTAGCACTGTTGTTATTGCTACGGCGATAAGTAGGCGTATTTGATTGGCCACTTCTACCAGATAGAAAGGCTTCTGCAGCAGCCAATTCGCTGGCAGACAAATCACTCTTAGGAATATAATGGAAGTGATTGCCATGAGGAACGATATAGGCATCACCTGTATCTTCTATGATATCAGAGGCATTAAAGATATAACCATCATCTGTGGTGTAGCGTCCCTGTGAACGTGCCAAGGCTACCGCGCCATCATTTGCTGAAGTCCCTCCTTCACGATGCTGACTATGTTCTTGTTTTTGTCGATTGATTTCTTCTTTTGTACGGACATTATCCGCATGAGATGCGTCCTTAAGGTAAACATAGTATTTTCCATCTACCTTGATCACATAACCACCCTTGATTTCACTGACAATATCCTCATCCTTGAGCTGGTAGTTTGGATCCTTCATCAGCAACTCTTCACTGATGATAGCGTCATAAGGGACTTTGCCATTATAGTAATGATAGTGGTCGCCATGCGAAGTGACATAGCCCTGGTCTGTTATCTTGATGACGATTTGCTCCGCATTGATGCCTTCTTTCTTGCTAACCTCATCAGGAGTCAGATTCTCCGTTTTTTGTGCCGCCTGTTTTCCATCTATATAGGAAACACGATTATTTTCTTTGACTGTTCTAGCTTGATACAGTCCCAACTCGTAAGAACAGACACTTAAAATTAAAGCTGTCGCAGAACCAGCAAGGTATTTTTTATTAATTTTCATTGAAACTCACTTTCTTTTTTGATATTTCTATTTGCAATTCATTTCTAAATTGCAGAAACTCCTCTCTATTAATTAACTGGTTAATAGTTTACTCCTAAATTTGCAACTTGTCAAGAATTTTATGAACCAGTTAAGTATTTTTTAATTCTTCACCGCTACTTTCTCTAAAATGGACTTTATATAAAAAAGATTTTCTTGAAAATTCTTTAAAAAAGTCCCTGCAACTGAGTTGCAAGGACTTTTCGATTAATCAAAATTAACGTATTCTTTTTGAAGTTCAAGAACTTCTTCCATTGTTGAGCATTCTGTAAGGGCACGGTTTGCGTACTCTTCCATCTTAGCTGTATCCAATTTCTTCATCAAGCTACGCGTACGAAGTACAGATGTTGCTGACATAGAGAACTCATCCAAGCCCATTCCGACAAGAAGTGGAACAGCCTGTTGGTCACCAGCCATCTCACCACACATACCAGCCCATTTACCTTCAGCGTGAGCTGCTTTGATAACGTTGTTAATCAAACGAAGGATTGATGGGTTGTATGGTTGATAAAGGTATGAAACTTGTTCGTTCATACGGTCTGCTGCCATTGTGTATTGGATCAAGTCGTTTGTACCAATTGAGAAGAAGTCAACTTCTTTAGCAAATTTGTCTGCAAGCATTGCTGCTGCTGGGATTTCGATCATGATACCAACTTGGATATTATCCGCAACTGCAACACCTTCAGCAAGAAGGTTTGCTTTTTCTTCGTCAAAGACTGCTTTCGCTGCACGGAATTCTTTCAAGAGCGCAACCATTGGGAACATGATACGCAATTGACCGTGAACAGAAGCACGAAGAAGGGCACGGATTTGTGTGCGGAACATAGCATCTCCAGTCTCAGAGATAGAGATACGAAGGGCACGGAATCCAAGGAATGGGTTCATTTCATGAGGCATATCGAAGTAAGGAAGTTCCTTATCTCCACCGATATCCATTGTACGAACGACAACAGGTTTACCGTTCATTCCTTCAAGTACAGCCTTGTAAGCTTCGTACTGCTCATCTTCTGTTGGGAAGTCTTGAGAATCCATATACAAGAACTCTGTACGGTATAGACCAACAGCTTCTGCACCGTTGTCATTGACACCTTCAACGTCTTTTGGAGTACCGATGTTGGCAGCCAATTCAAAGTGTTTACCATCAGCAGTTACTGTTTGTGCATCTTTCAAGAGAGCCCATTCAGCTTTTTGTTTCGCATAAGCTTCACCAGCAGCCTTGAATTCTGCTGCTTGCTCATCAGTTGGGTTGATAATAACCTCACCTGTGATACCGTTAACGGCAAGAATATCACCATCTTTAACGATTTCAGTGATGTTGTTTGTACCCAATACTGCTGCAATTTCAAGTGTACGCGCCATGATAGCTGAGTGGCTTGTACGTCCACCAATGTTGGTTACAAAAGCTTTTACAAAGTTTTTGTCCAATTGAGCTGTATCTGAAGGAGTCAAGTCATGCGCAATCACAATCACTTCTTCATTGATAGAAGCTGGGTTTGGTAATTTTTTACCAAGTAGGTTTGCCAATACACGTTTTGTCACGTCGCGGATATCCGCAGCGCGTTCTTGCATGTATGGGTTGTCTTCCATGCCTTCAAAGATAGTGATAAACATGTCTGTTACTTCTTTCAGACCTGCTTCTGCATTCACTTTCTTCGCACGGATTGTTTCCTTGATTTGGCTGATCATTTCTGGGTCAGCAAGAACCATTAAGTGAGCGTCAAAAACTTGAGCTGCTTCTTCACCGAGCGTACCTACTGCTTTCTCACGAATAACAGAAAGCTCGTCTTGTGATGCTTGTAGAGCGGCATCAAGGCGAGCTTCTTCTGCGTTTGTATCTTCGACTGTAATAGTCTCAAATGACAAATCCGGTTGAACGAGTAGATATGCTTTTGCAACTGCAACACCATCAGATGCTGCGATTCCTTTAAGCATTTCTGTCATTTTCCTTATGCCAATCCTTCTTTTTCCATAGTTTCAGTGATAGCAGCGATTGCATCGTCAGCATCTGCACCTTCAGCTGAAATTGTAACGTCAGCACCTTGGCCAACACCAAGACTCATAACACCCATGATAGATTTAAGGTTTACTGATTTACCTTTGTATTCAAGAGTGATATCTGAAGCAAATTTGCTAGCTGTTTGAACCAACAATGTTGCTGGACGTGCGTGAATACCTGTTTCTGCCACTACGTGGAAATCTTTAGAAGCCATAGTTTGACTCTCCTTTAGTTATTTCTTTTTTGGATTATATGTGATAACCCTTACAAGACTGTATTATATCACCTTCTAGATTATTTTTCAAGTGTTTTATGGACTTTCTTCTATTTCCTTTCAGATAACTTGCTGAAAATCTTCTATTTATCTTACCAATATACAGTATATAGTTTTTTTGTTTTGATAAACTTTGATAGTTCAATGAAAACCCAATTTTACACTCTGACAAAACACTATATCTTGTGCTTTGTTTTTGAAACTGTAACTTTTTAGCACAAGATTTAGTTTAAAAAGTTTGACAAAGTTTTTTTTTCTGATATACTAAGAAAGTAATCAATTTTGAAAGAGGAGTTACGAAAATGGTAACCGTTTATTCTAAAAACAACTGTGTCCAATGTAAGATGACCAAGCGTTTCTTGGACAGCAACAATGTCGCTTATCGTGAGATCAATCTCGACGAGCAACCAGAGTACATCGATCAAGTTAAAGAGCTCGGTTTCAGCGCTGCTCCTGTTATCCAAACACCAACTGAAGTCTTTTCAGGCTTCCAACCAGGAAAACTGAAACAATTAGCATAATCTTAGTACATCATCCAGAAGAGATTGCTTCTAGGGCTAACTTAGAGGCCTTTCTTTTGTAATTAGATAAAGGAAATTTTATGGGATTAAAACATCTTGAGGACGTAACTTACTTCCGTCTCAATAACGAAATTAACCGTCCTGTCAATGGACAAATCATGCTTCATAAAGATAAGGAAGCCTTGGATGCCTTCTTTAAAGAAAATGTGGTTCCAAATACCATGGTTTTTGATTCAATTACTGATAAAATCAACTACCTCGTTGAACACAACTACATTGAAACTGCATTTCTTAAGAAATACCGTCCAGAGTTTTTGGAAGAATTGCATCAATTTATCAAGGATCAAAACTTCCAATTCAAGTCATTCATGGCTGCCTACAAATTTTACAACCAGTATGCCTTGAAGACTAATGACGGTGAATATTACCTTGAAAGTATGGAAGACCGTGTCTTCTTTAATGCACTTTACTTTGCTGACGGGGATGAAGCAATTGCGACTGATATTGCCAATGAAATCATCCACCAACGTTACCAACCAGCTACCCCTTCCTTTTTGAATGCTGGTCGGGCTCGTCGTGGGGAGTTGGTATCTTGTTTCTTGATTCAAGTAACTGATGACATGAACTCTATCGGACGTTCCATCAACTCTGCTCTTCAACTTTCACGTATCGGTGGTGGTGTGGGAATTTCCCTCAGCAACCTTCGTGAAGCGGGTGCACCTATCAAAGGTTATGAAGGAGCAGCTTCTGGTGTCGTTCCAGTTATGAAACTCTTCGAAGACAGTTTCTCCTACTCAAACCAACTTGGTCAGCGTCAAGGTGCTGGGGTTGTCTACCTCAATGTCTTTCACCCAGATATCATCGCCTTCCTTTCAACTAAGAAAGAAAATGCCGATGAAAAGGTTCGTGTTAAGACCCTCTCACTTGGAGTTGTGGTGCCCGATAAATTCTACGAATTAGCTCGTAAAAATGAAGAAATGTATCTCTTTAGCCCTTACTCTGTAGAGCTTGAATACGGTGTGCCATTCAACTACATCGACATCACTGAAAAATATGATGAATTGGTCGCAAATCCAAACATCCGCAAGACAAAAATCAAGGCGCGTGATTTGGAAACTGAAATCTCTAAATTGCAACAAGAATCTGGTTACCCTTATGTAGTCAACATTGATACAGCCAACCGTGCTAATCCAGTAGATGGTAAGATTATCATGAGTAACTTGTGTTCTGAGATTCTTCAAGTTCAAGAACCAAGCTTGATCAACGATGCTCAAGAATTCCTTCAAATGGGAACGGACGTTTCATGTAACCTTGGATCAACCAACGTGGTCAACATGATGACGTCACCTGACTTTGGTCGTTCTATCCGTGCGATGGTTCGTGCCCTTACTTTCGTTACAGATAGTTCACACATCGTAGCTGTCCCTACTATTGACCACGGAAACAGTTTAGCTCACACCTTTGGTCTTGGTGCTATGGGACTTCATAGCTACCTTGCTCAACAACTCATCGAATATGGATCACCTGAGTCAATTGAATTTACAAGCATCTACTTTATGCTTATGAACTACTGGACCTTGGTAGAATCTAATAACATCGCGCGTGAACGCGGTATCACCTTCCACAACTTTGAAAAATCAGACTATGCTAACGGAAGCTACTTTGACAAGTATGTGACAGGCGAGTTTGTTCCAAAATCAGACCGTGTCAAAGAACTCTTCAAAGACGTCTTTATCCCAAGTGCTGCTGATTGGACTGAACTTCGCGAAAAGGTTCAAGCAGATGGACTTTACCATCAAAACCGTCTAGCTGTTGCTCCAAATGGTTCTATCAGCTACATCAACGACGTTTCTGCTTCTATCCACCCGATTACACAACGTATCGAAGAACGTCAAGAGAAGAAAATCGGTAAAATCTACTATCCAGCTGCAGGCTTGTCTACAGATACCATTCCTTACTACACTTCTGCTTATGACATGGATATGCGTAAAGTGATTGATGTTTACGCTGCTGCGACTGAGCACGTGGACCAAGGGCTTTCACTCACTCTCTTCATGCGTAGCGACATTCCAAAAGGTCTTTACGAATGGAAGAAAGAAAACAAACAAACGACACGTGACTTGTCAATCCTTCGTAACTATGCCTTTAACAAGGGTATCAAGTCTATCTACTACGTCCGTACCTTTACAGACGACGGTGGAGAAGTCGGTGCTAACCAATGTGAAAGTTGTGTGATTTAATTTTTATCTGAGGCAACCACATTTTCTCAGACTACTGATTAAGTTACCCACCAGAAAAAACTTGATAAGTATCTTAAATACTATGAAAAACTAAAAAGTCGGGCTTCCGACTTTTTGTGCGATACTCTTCTCAGACTATGATAAAATAGAGAGGATTTGACAATCGCATTATTACATACAGAAAGAGATTTCAAATGGAAACTTACTACAAAGCCATTAACTGGAATGCCATCGAAGATGTCATCGACAAATCAACTTGGGAAAAACTGACGGAGCAATTCTGGCTCGATACGCGTATCCCCTTGTCAAATGACCTAGACGACTGGAGAAAACTATCAAACAAAGAAAAAGACTTGGTTGGAAAAGTCTTTGGTGGTTTGACCCTTTTGGATACCATGCAATCTGAAACAGGGGTTCAGGCGCTTCGCTCAGACATCCGTACACCGCATGAAGAAGCTGTTTTTAACAACATCCAATTTATGGAATCTGTCCACGCAAAATCTTACTCTTCTATCTTTTCAACCTTGAATACCAAGGCTGAAATCGAAGAAATCTTTGAATGGACCAACACTAACCCCTACCTACAAAGAAAAGCGGAAATTATCAATGAAATCTATCTCAATGGTAGCCCACTAGAAAAGAAAGTTGCCAGTGTTTTCCTTGAAACCTTCCTCTTCTACTCTGGTTTCTTTACGCCCCTCTACTATCTCGGTAACAACAAACTGGCCAACGTTGCGGAAATCATCAAACTGATCATTCGTGATGAGTCTGTTCACGGAACTTATATTGGTTACAAATTCCAACTTGGTTTCAACGAATTGCCTGAAGAAGAGCAAGAAAAACTTAAAGAATGGATGTACGACCTGCTCTACACTCTCTACGAGAACGAAGAGGGCTATACAGAAAGCCTCTATGACGGTGTTGGCTGGACTGAGGAAGTAAAAACCTTCCTTCGCTACAATGCAAATAAGGCCCTTATGAACCTAGGACAAGATCCACTCTTCCCAGATTCAGCTGATGATGTCAATCCTATCGTCATGAACGGTATTTCAACAGGAACTTCTAACCACGACTTCTTCTCTCAAGTCGGAAATGGTTACCTCCTTGGTGAAGTTGAAGCCATGCAAGACGAGGATTACAACTACGGTTTAGACTAATTTGACCAAACATTCAAAATATCATGGTTTGTTTAAAACAACCATGATATTTTTGTTTTTGTTTTGTTTTGTTTTTTTCTATTTGATTGATTGAGCGTTTTATGGTAAGATAATAATAGTAGAAATCGAGGTGATAAGGATGCTAAAGCAAGAAAAACTAGATAGTATTCTAGAAGCAGTAAACACAAAAGGCACTATTACTGTAAAAGAGATTATGGAGAGTCTTGATGTGTCAGATATGACAGCTCGCCGCTATTTACAAGAATTGGCAGATAAGGATTTGCTGGTTCGTGTGCATGGTGGTGCTGAAAAACTTCGTACAGGTTCTCTCTTAAACAACGAACGCTCAAACGTCGAAAAACAAGGCTTGCAGATTGCTGAAAAACAAGAAATTAGCCGTTTTGCAGGTCATTTGATTGACGAAGGTGAAACCATTTTTATCGGCCCAGGAACAACCTTGGAGTGTTTTGCTCGTGAGCTCCCTATTGATAACATTCGTGTCGTAACAAACAGTCTTCCTGTTTTTCTCATCCTAAACGAACGAAAACTAACAGATTTAATCTTAATTGGTGGAAATTATCGCTCTATCACGGGTGCTTTTGTAGGGACACTTACCTTACAGGATTTGACCAATCTTCAGTTTTCTAAAGCTTTTGTAAGCTGTAATGGTATTAAGGATAAGGCAATTGCTACTTTCAGTGAAGAAGAGGGCGAGGTACAACGAATCGCCTTGAACAATGCCAATAAAAAATACTTACTGGCAGACCACAGTAAGTTTAATAAGTTTGATTTTTATACTTTCTACAATATCTCAGAAATTGATACCATCGTTTCAGATGCCAAACTGAGTCAGGAGACATTTGAAGATCTGTCGAAACAAACAACCATTCTTTTATCAAAACCATAAAAATTCCCCTGCCTTTTGGTGGGGAATTTTTGTTGAATTTTATTCAATAAGTTGTGTCTCAGCTAGTTTCTTGTACCAGTGAGCTGATTTCTTTGGATAGCGATCCTGGGTTTCAAAATCAACATAGAAGAGACCGTAACGTTTTTCATAACCGTTTGACCATGAGAAGACGTCCATCAATGACCAGATAAAGTAGCCTTTGACGTTGGCTCCATCAGAGATTGCATCTGCAATCACTTCCATATGTTTCTTAACATAATCAATCCGCCCATCATCGTAGACTGTCCCATCCACAAACTCGTCTTTGTATCCGAGACCATTCTCTGTGATGTAGATTTTTTTGTAATTTGGGTAATCTTGTTTCACGCGCATGATTTGATCATACAAACCTTGAGGATAGATAATCCAATCCCAGTCCGTACGTGGGACATAGTCAGGCGCTACTCGACGTCCAACTCCCTTAATCTGATACTTAGAGCTTCCTTTTTCACCCTTACCGTTATGAATGATTTCTGTTTCGCCATCAAAGGCTTGCATCCAATCACTCATGTAGTAGTTAATTCCAAGGAAGTCGTTCAAGTCTTTTGCAGCTTCTAGGACTACGAAGTCTTCTTCACGCAAATCTAAGCTTCCACCATTGACTGCTAAGATATGGTTGACACCTTCCATGGTTTCTTCAGAATAGCGTCCTAGATAAGTCGCGTCTAGGATAAACTTGTTATGGATAATATCTTCTAACTCAGCTGCACGGACATCTGCAGGATTTTCAGGATCCAGAGGATACTTAATAGGCCGGGCGTGAACCACACCAATTTCACCTTTATAGCCTTTATCTTTATATAGCTTGACTGCACACGCATGCGACACCATCATATTGTGATGAGATTGGAAGACTTTGGCAAGGTCGTACTGAATACCTGGAGGGAATTTTCCAACCAAATACTGACCATCTCCTATCGGCCCAATTTCATTAAAGGTTGTCCAAAAGTTAACTTCAGGAAATTCTTCAAAACAGAAGGCTGCGTAGTCTACAAAGTGTTTAATGTTTTCACGGTTTAAGAAGTCTCCATTTGAATGTAGAGCTTCTGGCGTATCAAAGTGATGGAGGGTCACAAAGGGCTCAACATGCCGTTTGTGACATTCTGCAAATAGATTATGATAGAACTCAACCCCCTTGTCATTAACCTTCCCATAACCAGTTGGAAAGATACGTGACCAAGCGATTGAAATACGGATACCATTGACACCATACTCTTCTGCTAGTTTGAGTTCAACTGGGTATTTTTGGTAGAAATATCTGGCAGATTACTATCCTTGTACCTTTCTTGTGTTAGAGCTTGGTAAGAGCAGTAAATATGATCTGTCAAGATTACGTAGAGATACTCTTGAATCGGATAATGATATTTCTTTGATAGCTTATCAATGATTTCATAAGTCACTGTGATAAAATCAAGCGGAACATCTTTGAGAAGAGCCATAAAGTTTTCTCTGGACTCTTCTGTGTTCATCCGAAAGATTTTCTCAACCTGATTTTCAGCAATTAAGTCCCCTTTCTTCTTTCCAAATGCAATCCCTTTACCAATCACAATCACTTCTTCTCCTTTGTCGTTTCTGACAAGCGAGACATTGTGATTCATTGGATTTAGAATTCGATACATGGCAACCTCCTTTTATATCTTAAAGGTATATGAGTACAAAAAAGACCACAAATGAGCTTAGAAAATTCACTATTTTCTAATTCATCTGTGATCATGCCTAATATTACTTAGTAACACTCACTACTATTAAATTATGGTTTAATTATACCACCAAGATAAAAGATTGTAAACACTCTCAATCACAAAAATTCTATTTTTAGACGAAAATGATCAAACGGTCCAATTATTATTTTACACACGTTCAGTCCATGAAGTCGCTGTGGTTTGGAGAACTTTGTTGAGTTCATCAATGTTCTCAAATCCAGTTGTGCGTAACCATTCACGAGCTGCTGCTTCACCGTCTTTGATGTAGGCTTCAACTGATCCAGCCCAAGTTGCACGGCCACAAAGAACGCCGTTGAAGTTTGCGCCTGATTCGTGAGCAAAGACAAGCGTTTCTTGGAAGAGTTTAGCTGATACACCCGCACTCAAGTAGATGTATGGAAGATTTGTTGCTTCGTCTTGAGCTTTGAAGAAGGCTGCTGCTTCTTCACGAGTATGCACGATTTCACCTTCACCAAAGCCTTCAACGTATTTCACATTGACTGGAACTTCCACTTTCAAGACATCGATGTTGAAGCGTGGGTCTGAGAAGACCTTCATGGCACCGATAACCTTGTGTGGTTTCACTTTAGCGTATTCTGCAGAACCTGCGTCAGCGATTTTTTCATCGTAAGCCAAGATTTCAAGGAAGAATGGAATGTCTTCCGCCACACACTCAGAACCGATGCGTTCGATGTAGGCTTGTTTTTCTTGGTTGAGTTCGTCAGAGCTGTCTACATCGTAGTAAAGCAAGAACTTGACAGCATCTGCACCTTGTTCCTTGATGCGTTTGGCAGACCAAACATCCAAGCAGTCTGGCAAGCGTTTGGTGCTTGTTGTGTCGTATCCTGTTTTTTCATAAGCAAGGAGAAGACCAGCATTGGCATCAAGCGCTTTTGTAGCTGGAAGTCCATACTCTGGGTCAAGAAGCATAGAGGATGCGTATTTAGTCAATTCATCTGCTACCAATACTTTGAGTTCTTCCATTTGAGCGACTGTTGGCTCTTCTGTTTGGTATTGAGCCATGAGGCGTTTCAAAGCACCACGTTGGTCAAAGGCAAGAGCTGAGATAATGCCGTTTTCATCTGAAAGTTTTTCTAAGCATGCACGTTTGTTTTCTGTTAAAGCCATTTTATACCTCTTTTACTATTAATTGATCATATAAAGCTTGATAGTTGGCCATATTGACATGACCTGTCATTTTTTCTTGAGCATTGAGCATACCAAGGACATTGGCCTTGATGAGGAGTTCTACATCCGATTCCTTATGAAGAAGTCCTGATGAAATACCTGCAACAGTAGAATCTCCAGATCCGACAGGATTGACAACTTGAATTCTAGGAATATATACCTTGTAGAAAGTATCACCATGTTTTGCAAAAGCACCATTTGCACCAAGTGAAACGATTATCCACTCAATCCCTGCAAATAGAGGCTCTTGAAGAACTTCTTTTAATTCATCCAAATCCTCAGAAACTTCTTTCCCAAGAAGCTGAGACAATTCTTCGTTGTTTGGTTTGATTACTGTTGGTTTATGTGGTGATTCAAGAACCGCCTGAAGTGCTGCACCTGAGCAATCTAGAACAACTGGTTTTCCTTTGCGATTAGCAAGTTCTACTAAGCTTGCATAGTAGTCAACTGGAAGACCTGCTGGCAGACTACCAGAGATAGCAACTACTTCTACAGTGTCAAGGAGATTTTCGAAATGAGCCAAGAAATCTTGCCCTTCTTGTTCAAGAACTTCGGGACCTTTTTCAAGGATTTCTGTTTGATTGTCTCCGTGTAGAATAGCAATACAGTTACGAGTCTCTCCTTGAATGGAGAAGAAACGTTTCGTTACTTTATCGTCGATATGCTCTACTAAAAACTCACCAAGTTTACCACCAACCAAACCGGTAGCAACAACAGAATCACCAAATTCTGAAAGCACTCGTGTAACATTGAGCCCTTTACCACCAGCTGTCTTGGTCACGTCCACCACACGGTTGACAGTGTCAATTTTTAATTCATCCAAAGGATAAGAAATATCAATGGATGGATTCATTGTGACTGTTAAAATCATGCGTCACCTCTTAGTCGTGGTATTCACCGCGATCCCATTTTTCAAGGAATTCTGTAAAGAAGTTTGCATCTGCTTGATGAGCATTGTGAGTTTCAACGTGCTCAATTTTCGCAATCAATTTTTTATTTTCTTCTGATGGTTTGTATTCAGCATTGATGAAAGCTTCAATGATATCGCACATGAGCAATTCACCAGTAATTTTACCACCAAAACCAATAACGTTGGCATTCAATTGTTCTTTTGCATAAAGTGCTGTTGTCATATCACGAACCAAGGCAGAACGAACTCCTGGAACTTTATTTACAGCGTTGTTGATACCAACACCAGTACCACAGATACATACCCCAAGATCAGCTTGACCGCTTGTAACGGCTTCACCAACTTTTTTACCAAAGATTGGGTAGTGAGTACGTGTGTGGTCATAGGTACCAAAGTCGATGACTTCATATCCTTTTGATTTCAAAAATTCTGAAACCGCCATTTTTTCATCTGTTACGATGTGGTCACATCCAATTGCAATTCTCATTTTTAACTTACCTTTCTTACTGTAATCTAATTAGCACATTTTGTTCAACATATCAACACGAATTTGGTGACGACCACCGTCGTATTTGCCGTTAACAAAACCTTTAGCAATGTTTTTAGCCAATTCGTCACCAACTGTTTCTGCTCCCATAGTAATCATACGAGAGTTGTTGTGGCCGCGAGTCATATAAGCTGAACGTTCATCAGAAACTTCAGCAGCAACCATTCCTTTGATCTTTGTTGCGACCATAAATGGACCAGCACCATAAGCATCAATCACGATACCAAGGTTTTGTTCTTCTTTGTTTACTTCTGCAGCAACAGCAAGAGTCACATCAACAAAATCTTGACCTTCAGCTGTGACATCCACGACGTGGAAGTTTTCTTTTTCCAAGAAGTCTTTCACAACTTCTTTCAATCTCAAACCTGCAGCATCTGCACCGATAACAATAGACATATTGTATACTCCTTTTTATTATTCTAGGCTAGTAAAGACTTTTATAGTTAGCAGTTTACCTACAAAAGACTTTCTAGCAGTTTATTGACAAATTTGATTGAATAAGCTGTTCGATAGCTTATCCAAGTCTAGGAAATCAAGTTCCTAGAAACAAACTTTCTCCTCGAAAGAGAATATAACAAGTGATTATTTGTTTGTTACAAACATCATTTGTTGCTTACAAACATAATATACTCCTATTTATAGAAAAAGTCAACAGTAAATGTTTGTTTTTGTGGTTTTTTATCTAAAATATTTCAATATCAAAGCCAATCTGATCTACTTGACCGGGTTCCAAGAGACGAACGTTTTTCTTATCTTCTAAATGATCTCCTTCTTCAAGAGATGTAGATAATCCAGACCAAGGTTCAAATGCAATGAATGGTCCCTTATTCAAAGTTGACCAAATGATGAGATTTGAGAACTCCTGGAAGTGTACTTTTAATCCCTTCTCATGCTTACGAGAACGAAGGACAATTGTTCTGGATTGCAACTCATCCAAAGTCACTGCATCAACACTAAACAGATCATAGCTAAGGTCTAATTCTTTTTGCCCATCCAACCATGGACTTCTATCTTGGAAGTCTAACATTCCTGTTTCTGGGAAAGGACGTGGAACAGAGCAAGTCTCTTCTTTCTCAAACACTAAATAGTAATCTTCATAAGTTTCGCCATCTAGCAGAGGACAATTAAAGCCTGGATGTCCTCCTATAAAGAATGGCATTACTTTATTAGTTTCTTTATTGAGAATCTTGTATTGAGTACGAACAGTCTTGCCAGTCACTAGATAAGTGATTTCAAGGCGGAAGTGATAAGGATAGTTTTGATAAGTATTCTCATCATCTTCGATAGCAAAAGTAACACTGTTTTCTGTTTGATCAACTAAGTCAAATTCATTTTTACGGACCAAACCATGACGAGGAATGTTTCCTTTCGTCTCCGTTCCATCTGCATGACTGTAGAAGGCTGTATCTTCTCTTAAAGAGCCGCAGATTGGAAAAAGTACAGGCGCTTGTCCACTCCAGTAAGTGGCATCTCCTTGCCACAGATACTCAATGCCCTCTCGATCCTTGATGGACGACAAGGCGCCACCTAAGGTTTTAAACTGGACTGTTAACTGGTCTGATTTGATTTCAATCACCATAATGTTCTCCAACTATTTTTAGATTTTTATACGAAAAACTAGGTTGTCACTCCCAATGTAGGAAATTAACAACCTAGTTTTCACAATTTACATTTTATAGGAGCGAATTATTTAGCATTTGCTGCGTATTCTTCGTTACGTTTGATCATTTGTTTTCTATACCAAGCAAAGATACCTACATAGAATACAAGGAAGGCTGCTGCACCAAGGATTGCTTTGATATCACCTGTTGTAGCATTACCGATTGCCCAACCAAATAGTTTTTCAATTGGTCCTTCAAGAGTTGAGTGAGTGATCAATTGAGCACTATCTACACCTTTAGGAAAGGCACCTACACCTTTAGCAAGTTCTGTTGCAAATGGTGCGATAAGAGTACCAGAAAGAAGGAAGAGAGGCAACAAGAGTGTTCCGAAGATAATCATACGGAGCAGTTTACCACGTGTAACAACCAAGAGAGCTGGAGTCACACCCATAGCGATGATACCTGCAAGAGGCAAGATACCATTACCGACGTTTGAAAGAAGCACAGCTTCTACTAGCATGATTGGAGCAAGTACGTTGGCACAAGCCCAGATTTCAGCACGACCAGCGATGAAAGGCCAGTCAAGACCGATGTTGAATTTACGTCCTTGAAGACGTTTAGTAGCAACGTTTGTAATACCTTGTGAAAGTGGTTCTACGGCTGCGATGAACCAAGATCCGATAAGTGAGAAGAGTTCCAAAGCTACACCGGCAGTCAAACCAAGGCTCAACCAACCTTTAATAACAAGTTCCCATTTATCAGCTCCTTCTACACCTGCAACTGGGTGTGGAGTACCCATCAAACCAATAACGATACCAAGAATGAAACCGATGAAGAATTTAGATCCCCAGAAACCGATTTTCTTGTTCAATTTTGCAGCGTCAAAGTCATATTTATCAAGACCTGGGAAGAATTTTTCAAAAATCTTATCCAAAACCATGATGACTGGGTTCATCATGTAGTTCATGTGAGTTGAAGTCATTGGTGATGAACTTGGTGCATTAAGAAGGTCGTCGAATGTTGGTTTCATCAAGTCAGAGTTAATGATTTTCAAAACACCTACAAGAACAACTGCTGCAGTTGCGATGAAAAGTGAAACTCCTTGGCTAACACCATTGTTGTCTGCATACCATTTGATCAAAAGACCAGTGATTGACAAGTGCCAGATATCAAAGATATCAACGTCAAGTGTGTCCGTTTTCTTCATTGCAAGCATCACAACGTTGACAATCAACATCACAAGCAAGAAGTAAAGTGTCCAGGCAGATCCCCAAGTAATCGTAGCAAGTGGTGCCCAACCAACGTCAGTGATGTTTAACTGAATACCTGTGTTTTCAACGAATTTCGCAAGTGATGCTGAGAAAGCTCCGTTGAGCATACCGATGATGGCACCGATACCAGTAAGGGCGATGGCAAGTTTAATACCACCTTCAAGCGCTTTTGAGAATTTCACTCCAAATAGTAAGGCCAATACTGTCAAGATGATCAGCATGATGATAGGACCACCCATTTCCAAGACTGGCTTGAAAATCTTATTGGCTAGTTCGATAATGACATCCATAATAGTTCCTCCCGTTTTTTTAGTTATATGAATGTTAACAAGATAAAGAATAAATTAGCTTAGTCCATGTTCTTTGATAGCTGCTTCAATATTGTCAAATACTGGTGCGCTCATCGCTGGAATACGGAACAAGATTGGTCCAGCTTCAATTACTGGAATACCTGGTTCAAAACCAAGGTCAGTTGCAGCGATTGGTGTAAAGATATCGTAGCCCTTGATAAGGTCTTCGTTTACATCTTTCACCATGACTGCATCACAGTGAACGTCATAACCACGGTTTGAAAGTTCTTCTTCTAGAGCACTTTTAATTTGGTGACTTGAGTTAACACCTGCACCGCAGGCAGCAAGAATTTTAATCATTTGGATTTCCTCCGATTTTATTTTTTAATAGACAAGATTAAGCGGTTGCTTCGGAAATGTAAGCATAAAGTTTTTCTGGTTCGGAAATTTTTGATAGATCTTCCAGATGTCCATTTCCTGTGAAAAAGTCCATCAACTGAGCCAGAATATTTGTTTGACTTGAACTTGAGTTGTTAATGATAAAGAAGAGTAGGGATACTTCTACTTCCTTATCAGGAGCTATCATATTGTGAAAAGTTACTGGTTTTTCTAATCGAACAACCACCACTTTCTCAGCTAGATTATGAACAATATCTGTATGAGGAATCGCTACATTTGGCAAGTCCTTTCCTAGAAAATCCATATCTAAACCAGTTGGAAATGACTTTTCACGCGTGATCAAGGCTTCACGATAAGTTGGAGTGACAATTTCTCGTTCTTCCAACAAGCTTGCTACCTGATCAAAGAGTTGTTCTTGATTATCCGCTTCTAAGCAAAACACCAGGTTTTTGTCAAAGAAATGATCTAATCCCATAACATTTTCCCTTCTTTCAATTATCTTTTATGTAATAAGTATAACACTATATGAAATCGTTGTCAATAATTTTTGTTTTATTTTGTTCATTTTTTTGTAATTTTTGTTTCATTTAAAGAATACAATCAATATCAAACATTCTTGTTATAAAATACACAAAAAAAGAAGGCTCAAGCCTTCTTCTCTTTCCTTACTCAATAGTAGATAAAATCTCTTCTAACTTATGGTAATCTTTTACACTATCAATTTCATAGATGCTATTTCCTTCTAATTCTTCGACATAGACATCTAATTCTTTGATATTATCCTTAACCATGTTGTCCCAGTAAAGATCAACAAATTCACCACTCTCGTAAGCTTTGTCAATAAAGCCAACAATCTTCTCAGCAGTTGGTGCATCCCAGAATGAAACTCCGCTCAGAATACGACCAGCCTTGCTGTCAACAATAATGTCTTGAACCTTGTAGTCATCACCGTAAACCAAGAACCACTCATTCGTACAGTCTTCACGATAAACGCTAAAATAGGTAGAACGTTTAAGATCGTTTCGAAACATATTTTTGAAAAGATAGTTATCTGCATCGATGACGTAGCTGTTAGCCAAATCTTCTTTTACTAAATAAAGTGAGTAAAAGTTATTGTAATCAGCATACTTGTCGTTAAAGACTAAACGAACACCATATTTTTCTTTTAGGTAGTCAAATTGTTCTTTGAGGTAACCGACAACGATGATAATCTCATCAATTCCTCTCTCTTTCAAAAACTCAATTTGGTATTCTACCAAAGGTTTTTGATTAACCTTAACCAAAGCTTTTGGGGTATTTTCAGTCATAGGGCGCAGACGAGTTCCTAGGCCCGCTGCTAAAATAATCGCTTTCACACGAATCTCCTTTATTCTTTAATAATAATATAAACACCAGCCATAACAATAAGTGAAGTGATGATTGTCAGCATATCGAGTGGTGTACCTAAAAGCATTGCTGAGAACAATACTGTCCATACGACATAGCTTACGTTCAACCCAGTTGCTTTTGCAGGTTGTAAACGGTTGATAGCAATGTAGTAGGCTAAGTATGAAATCATATTACATGCTGCAAAGACTAACATCAAACCGAGCAATTGCCCATCTGCTACTTCTGCAAATGAATGGTGAGAAAAGAGCACAATCACTAGATAGGACAAGAATGAGGTTACTTGTCGAATTAACAAGGCTTCAATTTCACTTAAATCACTTTCCATAGCATAGGAGCTGAGAACACTTTCACTCCCCCAGGCAATGGCACAGATAAGGGCACAAAGAATCCCAATGTAAAACGAGTTAACTTGTTCAACCTTGTAGGTTTGAGCAATGATCGCTGCAATAATCAAGAAAACACCGAATACTGTATTCTTTGAAACCTTGTGTTTCAAAATGAAGAAGGCGAGCAAAACTGAAACTGCTGGGTAAATAGCTGATACAGATGAAGCTAGTGAACTACCGATATATTTAACCGCATAAAGATTGGCCTGCATACCTATTGGTCCTGCTAGTAAAGCTCCGATAATTACACTTACATTTCGAATATTTAAGAAAATCGAGAGACGAACTTTTCTTTCTTTTACCAAAAGAAAAGCTAACAAGATAAAGATACTCAAGAAATCATGAGCGGCAGCCACAACAAAAGGCGAAAGATTTGTAAAAATTGAAAAGATATAAGCACTAATCGTTAGACCTAATCCCCAGAAGATACCAGAGAGCAGACCAAAGGAAACACCATTTTTATTCTTCATCCTAACCTCCATAATAAGTCAAACCTTCGACAGCTCTTTGGTAACGATTGACACCGTAATCTCCAAAATCAGCCCCTTGAGCTTCTTTGTACACTGTCCACAAACTCCAGATAGTATCTTGCAAGATTTTATAGATACGAATCTTCTCACGTGATACAGGCGTTTTGTCACTTTCATAGTAGGAAAGGAAAGCATCTTCCTCTTGCTTTGTAAATTCAGACTCTAAGAAAAGAGCTGCCAAATCCCACATTGGGTCATTCATAGAAGAGTATTCCCAGTCAATCAAATACAAACGACCTTGTGGTGACTCGATAAAGTTTTCTGGTACCAAATCGATGTGACAGGACTTTCTATCAACACCCAAATCAGCCAATCTCTTTTCTAGTGAAAATACATCTTTTCTTACAGCTTCATAGTTTTCATAAGGGATAGCTCCCTCAATCAAGGATTCATATTTGCTGATTTCCTCAAAAGGAGCAAATTCTCCTCTTAATTCTTTCCCTGAAGCGTGGATGGTTTGTAAAATTGGTGCAATCTTTTCAAACTTGGACTTAATTGATGTTGAATCAAGAGTTACTGCTGATTCGATGTATTCATTTACTTTAATCCCTGACTCAATATCAAAGAGATATTTTTTGACATCTAAATCTAAATCCTCTAAAAGTTCAAGATTGTACTTTTCATTTTGACGATTGATGAGTTTTTCAGTCCCTTTACCAAAAAATTTCACAATATACTGTTTGTTGGTTGTTTTAACCAAATAGTTTTGATTGGTCATGCCTCCCAGCTGTTCAACACTGAGTACTTCCTCTTCATCAGATAGTAAAGAAGAAATTTTTTCTTTGATGAGTTTCTCCACAATTAACCTCCATCTTCTACACTTCCCACTTAAATACTGTTTTGAAAGCAGTATTTAGGTCTGTAGCAAAGACACGGTGAATGTCCTTGATTTCTCTCACAGGTTCTTCAACATAAAGGATATTCTTCAGACGATTCGCAAACTTTTTGACTTCCATCATTTGAATAGCCTTCTCAAAATCGACGCGTCCTGAACGAGATGAGCCTACTAATAACAATCCTTTTTCCAAAGCATCTCGCGTATTGATATTGATCTTGTATTCACTCACTCCCATCATGAGAATCGTTCCCTGTGGACGAATATAGCGAATCAGGTCATTGATAGCTGGTCCTGTACCATCACCACCGCAACACTCAAATCCATGATCAAAGGTCAAATCCTCTGGGATATTATCCGTGATGTAGCACTCTTTTGCAAAAGAGAAGAGCTCCAATTTTTCCCAATGGCGACCAATAACGATAATCTCTGCTTCTGGTAGAGTGTAATTGATAATATTGGCAACCACAAAGGCCAAACTACCATCTCCGATAACAGCGATGCGCTCTCTCTTGCTATGAGCAAGATGCAGGAAGCGATCCATAGCATGCATGCCAACACTTACAAACTCAGTTATGGCTGCAACTGTGTCCTCAATATCATTATAAGACACAACACGATCTTTTGGAAGAGAGACAAATTCTCGCATAAAGCCGTCATAGCCACTAGATAGGAAGTAGGTCCCTGTCATGTAGTTCTCGTAGAACTCCTTGTCACTCTGCATAGGCGGTTGATTGGGAATCATAACTACCTTTTGACCGACTTCATAAGTACCAGTTGGATCTGAGATAACAGTTCCACAAGACTCGTGAATCATGGCCATAGGAAGCTTTTTAGCCAATATCTTTGGATCGCGTTTCCCTTGATAGTAACGTTGATCTGCATGACAAACCGCCATATAATTTGGACGAATCAGGATATGATTCTCCTGATCAATGTCCTCTTCTTGATATTTTACATTGATAAACTTTGGTTTGGTCAGTTGATAAATTTGATTAATCATAGCCTTAGTCTTTCTCAATCATACTTTTCGCGATTTTCAGGTCTGTCACAGTTGTGATTTTAAGATTTGAATATTCCCCTTTAGCTAGTGCAACGTCTTTTCCTTTGATAACAAAAATCTTACATGCATCCGTCAGGATTTCCTTTTCTTGATCAGATAGGGAACCATACAAATCCATGAAATCCTTGCAACGGAAAGTCTGAGGCGTTTGACCTTGATAGAGGTGAGCACGATTTGGAATATCAGTGATAAACTGACCATTAGTACTTTCAACAATGGTATCAACTGCTTCTACTACTGTATCAACCGCATCATGATTTTGAGCCAGTTTTATATTGTCCTGAATCATGCGAAGTGTGATAAATGGACGAACAGAGTCGTGGGTAATCACAATATCTTCTGGAGTGATTGGACGATAGGCATCAATAGCTTCAATA
This sequence comes from Streptococcus oralis, assembly GCF_002386345.1. Taxonomy (NCBI): domain Bacteria; kingdom Bacillati; phylum Bacillota; class Bacilli; order Lactobacillales; family Streptococcaceae; genus Streptococcus; species Streptococcus oralis. The sequence continues at coordinate 993,385 of NZ_CP023507.1, forward strand.
ATCTTCTCGATACTGGTATTGCGATCAGCCCCACCTTTGGTAATGATGATGCGATCCTTGTGGAGAGAAAGATACTTGTCAACTAGGTCCTCAGCGTGTGACACCCAATCTCCATGAACTCCAACTACAATTTTTTCAATACTTGGTTCTAAGACGAATTTTTCAATTGTGTGGATCAAAATAGGTCGATCACCCAACTCCAAAAATTGTTTTGGTAAATTACTGATTCCCATGCGTGTGCCAGTTCCTCCGGCTAGGATTCCTGCATAGATCATTTATATTCTCCTTTAGTTTATTCTAAAAAACTCATTACCATCTATTATATCACAATCTGTCTCCATCATGAAGAAAAGACAGAGTGTCATTTAGTCTAATCAACACACCATTTAAGGCAAAAAGTGAACAATGCCTTACTAAATTTGGAAAGACCATAACAAATTAAGAAATAAAAATAGGTTATCCTCTATATTCTCCTCTCAACGTTCGGTTAATATAGAGTTCTTTAGGATATAATAGAAACCTTAAAGAAAGCTTAAATGAAATTATTTGTTTATCAAAGAATACTAGGTGTGCATAGTAAATTTCTTAAAAGTTGTTTGAGAGACTCATTATAAAAGGTTATATATCTCATGAATTAAACAAAAAAGTTGTTTGAGAGACTCATTATAAAAGGTTATATATCTCATGAATTAAACAAATAATAGACTTTTGCCCCTAAAATTGATAAAATAAAAAAGAAAATAATAGAAAAAGGAAACTGTAAACCGCCATGATGAACATGCAAAACATGATGCGCCAAGCACAAAAACTTCAAAAACAAATGGAACAAAGCCAAGCAGAACTCGTTGCCATGGAATTTGTTGGAAAATCAGCTCAGGACCTTGTCCAAGCAACTTTGACTGGAGACAAAAAAGTTGTCAGCATTGACTTCAACCCAGCAGTTGTAGATCCAGAAGATCTCGAAACACTTTCAGATATGACTGTTCAAGCAGTTAACGCTGCTCTTGAACAAATTGATGAAACGACTAAGAAGAAACTAGGAGCTTTCGCTGGAAAATTGCCTTTCTAATCCACAAAAAAAGAGAAACAGATGTTTCTCTTTTTTTCTTAGAAATCAAAGAATTCCATTGCTTTCTTTAAGAGTAATTCCGTATATTCCGGATCGTCTTGAGCCATTGTGACTTGTGACTGGACCATTTCAAGATCATCAGTAATCATGCCATCTGCGCCGAGGCGAACGGCTTTATCAAATGCCTCCGAACCATTTACTGTCCAAACATAGAGTCTCTGATCAGTTGTCCAGAGTTTATTGACAAAGTATTCATCCAAAGTTGAATATTCCATGGTATAACCAGTCGCCTTGGTTCTCGGAAACACACTATTATATGGCAGAATGAAGTACACTGGAATTTCAGAATCATAAGCCAAGACCTTATCAATCACATGATAGTCTAGTGACTGCATCTGGTGACCATATTTCTTGATAGTAGCTCCATACTTTTCGAGAAAATGGTCCATCATTTGTGGGCTATCTTTTTTACTGGTTTTAATCTCAATCAGCAATTTTTGGTTTAATGTATTTGCACGTTCTAAATAATCATCAAAACTTGAAATCTTTGTTTGATAACCATTCTCGTAAATATCTGTATTTGTTAATTCATCCAGAGTTAAGTCTTGCGGTGTAGCATTAATTCTTGCAAGCGATTTAAGGTTAGCATCGTGCATCATCACGAACTGACCGTCTTTCGTTTCCTGAACATCCATTTCAATGAGATCTGGTTTTAGTTGAGCTGTCTTTTCCAAAGACTGCACAGTATTTTGAACACCATTTTTATTACTTACTCCTCTGTGCGAAATCACTAAAGGTGTATTGGTATCCGGAGACTCCAAATAGATGTAACCTTCTAAAGCAAAGAAGATACTTGCACACCCCATGACTCCCCACCTCATCAAATGGTCTTTCTTTCGCCTTGGCATGATCTCCAACTCTTCTCCTGTCAGGAAGGAAACAAACTTCACTAGGAAATAAGTCAGAGTCATGTAATGGAGGTTTTTAATCAAGACAAAATTAATCACACCAAGAATCAAGGATTCTTTTTGAGTAAAATTATCCATTACTGCCTGAGCAAAGAGCAAGGGGATTAACAAGACAAAGAAGAAGAGATAGGTTTTAATGATAATGAGTAGGAGATGCCAAGAGAAGAAAAGGACGTTTTTCTTCGTCTTTTGGAGACTATATTTCACACTTTCTCTTACTGTCTTTCTTTCAAAGAGAATCTTAGGAAGGGCAAACATGAAGCGAACAGAAATGTAGAGAAAGATCCAAGCGGATGCTATGATCAACAGCCCTACCAGCCAGTTCTTATCTTCTAGGTATGTAACGATAAAATCAGGGATAATAATTTTGTTGAGGTAATAGATTTTTAAAATCTTACGGATGAACGGGAAAAGCATAGCAATGTAAAAAAAGACAAAAGCCATCTTACAAAAGCTCAATCGTTTGACAAATAGAAAGCTCTGGTGAAAGACTTTTCTACTATACTCAATCAAGGTTCTCTTTTCATGGTAGAGAAGGTGCCGCGCCCCGATAAACAAAAGACAAATCTGGAAATAGGCGACCAGGAGATTGATTGCAATTAAGATGAGAAAGGCTAAACTGATAAAAGGCGAGCCTTGTATAATCGCCCAAAAGTTATTGTAGGAGATAAACAAATAACCAGTTTGTCTCAGAAGGATGCCAGCAATCCATGAATTTAATGGTAGCCAGACAAACTCAACCATCATAAATATCAAGAAAAATAGAAATAAAATCTTATCTAGGTTATAGTATATCTTCCTAAAACCTAGCTTTTTAGGTTTTTCAGGTTTCATAAGCACTCCTAGTCTAAAAATTGGGATAAATCTAAGCCACCGAAAGGATTATTCATAGAAAAACTACTCTGGTCTTCTATTAATAGCTTTCCTTCATCTGATTCCAAAAAAGCCTCGTAAACACGCGCCGTCATGCGGGCGTCTTCTAAACTGTTATGAGACTTCCCGTGAAAGCCTAAAAAATTCGCTACAGTTTGTAATTTAAGATTGGCTATGCCGTGTAGGTCAGAACTACGGCGTTCAAAAGCCTCCTCATATAGATCAACCTTATACTGGTCACGATAATCAATACCATGCTCCAAGAGAATAGGCAAATCACTCTTAGCTGCATTGTAACCAACGATAGGTATGTCGCCAACGAATTCTTGAAAGTCCTTTAAAACTTGTTCTACTTTTGGCGCATCTTTCAAGGTTTCAGCTGTGATTCCAGTCAAACCATTGATAAAACTCTTCAATGGTGCTGTAGTATGAACATAAGAATCAAAAGCAGCACTTTCTTGTCCATCTTGAAAGCGGACTGCCGATACTTGAATTAAATGGGTAACCCCCTCGTGTTGATTGAATTCCAAATCAAAGGCGATATAATCTCTTAATTTTTCCATTATTTACCTCAATTACTACCCAAAATAAACTATAAATAATAAAAGAAGCCATTAGGTTAGTGAGTAACCCAAACAGCTTCTTTATTTTCCTCCAAAAAGGCGAGTAAAAAAGCCTTTTTTGGTTGCTTGGACTTCTTCTTTTGCTTGGTCCAACTCGAGTTTCAAGGTTTCTTGATCCTTCATCGCTTGAAGAGTTAACTGTTGCTGTTGGTCCAACTGTTTGTCCTTTTCAGCAATCTGTCGGTCTTTGATACGCATCTGTTCATCTTTTTCTGATAACTGGCGGTCTTTTGCCTTGAGCTGCTCGTACAAACGAAGAATTTCAGCATTTTTCTCATCGACCAAGATTTCCATCAGTTCACGTTGTTTGACATCATCACTGACTGGTTCATCTTCAAAAATCGTTTTTTTATAGATTTCTTCTAGCTTAATCAAGCCACTTCGAGTAACTACAGTTACACCTTTGTCATTTTTTTTCGTGTCCTCTTCTGGAAGTTCTTTGACACGATTGTTGATTGCTTGACGAGATAGTCCTAAGACCTCTGCAATCTCACTGACGGTCATTTCAATACTCATAATATCCTCTGAAACGTTTTCTAGCTTTTCTTTATTTAAATCTTATCATAAGCTAGATAAACTGTCAAATTTCCGCTTAATCTAAAGCTTTTAGAAAGGCTAGTAAGACTTGGGCAGAACGACGTCCAGCTTCGATAATAAACTCATCAAAAGAGATAGAGGCTTCGTGATTGGCATTGTCACTCATTGCACGAATGACTAGGAAAGGTAGGCCAAGAGCCTGAGCTGCTTGTGCAATGGCAGCCCCTTCCATTTCAACTGCTAAAACATCAGGGAAGTGGGATTTGATACTAGCAATCTTATCATCTCCAGCTATAAAGCTATCTCCTGTAGCAATCAAGCCTAGGTGCCAGGTCTGTTCTAACTGAGATAGACTCTCTTGGATTTTGGCTACAAAGGTTTTGTCTGATTCAAAATAAAGCGGTTGTTGCGCCATTTGGCCATAAGCATAGCCAAAAGCAGTCACATCCACATCATGGTAAGCTAGTCTATCTGCAATCACGACATCACCAACAGCAATCCCATCTGCAAGAGCACCTGCTGATCCTGTATTGATGATAGCTTCTACTTGGAAGTGGTTAGCTAACACTGCTACACTCATAGCCGACATGACTTTTCCAATCCCACTCTGAACTAGAACGACTTCTGTATTGCCAACAGAGCCAGTGTAGTAAGTATTTCCAAGGACTTGGACTTCTTTAGGTTTGTCCAAATTCTGAGTCAAATATACGAGTTCTTCTGGCATGGCAGCAATGATTCCAATTTTCATTTCAAGTCCTTTCAATTACAAGAGTTTCATCGCTAAAATTAACAAAATCAAAAGTAGGATGACTGCAAACAAGATGCGATTGAGTTTCGAATTAAAAACATTTCTCTTAGTGTTCTCAATGCGGCGACTCTTATGAATTGTTGGTTCTACTTCGATTGTAAGTGTATCTTGACTAAAACCGTGGTCTCTAGAGCGTGAATAACTAAAATGTTGTGAAGACGTTGGTAGGATCTTTGTTTCCTCATCATCTTGAAGAGGTGGTCCTGAGATTTTCTCACCTCGGTTGGCACGTTCAATCATTTCGTCTGTTAATAAAGGTTTTCCCATGGGTTGCTCCTCTATTTCTTTTGTAGTTCCCAGTACTGGATCGCCATAATGGTCTTGGCATCACAGATATGACCTGACTGGATTAGGTTCTTAGCCTCCTCTAGACTCACTTCTAGAACTTCCAAAGTTTCATCATCATCTTGTGGACGAGGATTTTCCACCTTGACCAAATCACTAGCAAGGTAGAGTTTTAGTTTTTCATTACAAAATCCAATCGCAGAATAGAAATCGTACAACAGTTCTAACTTAGCTGTGTAGGCAACCTCTTCTTCCAATTCACGAAGGGCCGCTGCCATTGGATCAGCATTTTCACCAAGTTCTAGTTTACCAGCAGGAATCTCATAAGAAACCGCCTCGATAGCTTTTCGGTATTGCTTAACGAGAACGATTTTGTCTTCAGCTGTCACAGCTAGTACACAAACAGCTCCATTGTGAAAAATCAAATCACGTTGGGCAGTACCTTTGCCTTCTGGCAGTTCTACCTGATCTTGCACCAATTTAAAGATAGGACCTTGATAGATTTCCTTCCGACTAATCGTTTTTTCTTCAAATTCCATGACAAACTCCTACTGGTTCTTGGGATGATGAGGTAGGCGAGTCGCATATTCATCTTTGTTGACCTGACGTCCACGGCCGATAGCAATGGCATCAGCAGGAACATTCTTGGTAATGGTTGAACCCGCTCCAACCAGAGAATTATCCCCAAGTTCTACAGGAGCAATAATAGTTGAGTTTGAGCCAACAAAGACATTATTGCCAATGACAGTTTTATATTTATTTTTGCCATCGTAGTTAACTGTAATAGTTCCTGCACCAAAATTAACGTTGCTACCCACTTCACAGTTTCCAATATAAGTCAAATGACCAGCCTTGGTATTTTCACCGATTGAAGATCCTTTTACTTCAACAAAATTTCCAATGTGAACTTGAGCAGCCAGACTTGAACCTGGACGGATATGAGCATAGGGACCAACTGTTACACCGTCCTCAACACTACTTTCCTCAATCATAGAGTTGGTAATCACGGCTCCAGCTCCAACGGTACTATCTACGATATAAGTTCCATTTGTTAAAATAGTCTCCGCACCAATCTTCGTTTGACCTTTCAAGGTAACGTTGGCTTCGATTTTGACTTCGGGAGCAATCTCAACATCAATATCGATGTAAGTTGCTTCCGGATTAACAAAACTAACACCATTAACCATGTGCTTTTGATTGATACGGCGACGCATCACTGCTTCCGCAGTCGCAAGAGCTACACGGTCATTTACGCCAAGACTTTCATCAAAATCCTTGAGAGTATAGGCCCCAACCTTTTCACCCGCATTACGGAAAATACCAATCACGTCAGTAATATAGTACTCACCTTGGGCATTGTTGGTGTTGATGTTTTTAAGGGCTTCAAAAAGACGCTCATTGTCAAATACATAAGTTCCTGTATTGATTTCCTTAATTTGCTTTTCAAAGTCTGTGGCATCTTTCTGCTCAACAATACGAAGAACTTCAGCATTATCGTTACGGACGATACGACCATATCCAAAAGGATCAGCTGCTTCAGCTGTTAAAATCGTCGCAACATTTTTGTGATTAATATGGAAATCCAAGAGGTTTTTCAAGCTTTCACCTGTAATCAGAGGAGTATCTCCAGCGATAACCAATGTGTGGCCTGTACGATTTTGGAGAATAGGCTCTGCCATCATGACAGCATGCCCAGTTCCTAGTTGTTCTGATTGGGTAACAAAGTCTGTCTGACCGGCTAATACTTGCTCAACTAGCTCTGCCTTGTGACCAACTACAGTAACTGTTTTTTCAGGTTGAATCGCACCAACACTACGAAAAACATGTTCCAACATCGAAATTCCAGCTACTTTATGAAGTACCTTTGGAAGATCTGATTTCATGCGAGTACCTTTACCCGCTGCTAGAATAATGGCATAATTTGACATAATCTTCTCTTTTCTCTAGAAATTCCCTTATATTATACCATAATTTAGTTTCTTAGGAGTAAACAAACAGAGAAATAGGGAAAAGACGCCCATATATTCACTTTTTCCGATGTTTTCTTTGATTTTTTTATCTATTTACGTTAAACTATTTAAATATGAGAAAAAAGATTCATCCAGCTATTATTTTTACTTTATTTACTATATTTATAGCTATTTTGATCCTCAATAGACCAACTTATGAAGACCATCCCGTCAAGTCAAAACCAAATGCTGTCCAGGTTGAAAATCAGGCCTTGCATAATCTTGACAAACCTATTATTGATGTCTCTGGTTGGCAAAGACCTGAGGAAATCAACTACGATACCTTGTCTCAAAATATTTCAGGTGTTATTGTTCGCGTCCACAATGGGGCTCAACATACTGAAAAAAATGATGCCGCTTATGCCAATGGTATTGATAAAGCCTATAAAAGTCATATTACAGAATTTCAAAAGCGGAATGTCCCAGTTGGAGTCTATGCCTATCTAGCTAGCCCCAGCAAGGAAGAAATGGAAAAAGCCGCTGAAGTTTTCTATAATGCTGCTTCTCCTTACAACCCTAGTTACTATTGGTTGGACGTGGAAGAAAAAACAATGTCTGATATGAATGAAGGGGTTGAAGCCTTTCGTGCTAAACTGGAATCTTTAGGTGCTAAAAACATCGGCATCTATATTGGAGTTTACTTCATGCAAGAACACAGTATCAATACAGATAAGTTTACTGCTATTTGGATTCCTTCCTACGGGACAGACTCTGGTTACTTTGAAACAACACCCAATACCAGTTTAGACTACGACCTCCATCAATACACTTCAAAAGGAAGAATTGCTGGATTTGAACATCATTTAGATATTAATCTTATTTCTACCTTGAAGGAAAAAGAAGAAACCTTCAGAAAACTATTTTTAAGACCATAAGACAAGTGAAAATCGCTCTCTTTTTCACTTGTTTTTTCATTTTCTCCTCGTCTGTGTTATAATTGATAGAATAGAGAAAGAATTTTATGAAATTGAGGATTTTATGATGTTTTCATGGATTGCAAGAGTTATTAAAGGAATCGTCATCGCCTTAGGATTTATCTTACCAGGAATTTCAGGCGGTGTTTTGGCAGCTATTTTGGGGATCTACGAGCGAATGATTAGCTTTCTGGCTCATCCTTTTAAGGATTTTAAAGCGAATGTCCTATACTTTATCCCAGTAGCAATCGGGATGTTGCTAGGCATTGGTTTGTTTTCTTATCCAATCGAGTATCTGCTAGAAAATTACCAGGTCTATGTTTTATGGAGTTTTGCGGGAGCCATCATCGGTACAGTTCCTAGCCTCCTTAAAGAATCTACTCGAGAATCTGATCGTGACAAGATCGACCTAGTCTGGTTCTGGACTACCTTTATCCTTTCAGGCCTAGGGCTCTACGCGCTAAACTTTGTTGTTGGTTCTCTCAGTGCTAGTTTCGCTAATTTCATCTTAGCGGGTGCTCTTTTAGCGCTTGGTGTCTTGGTGCCTGGTTTAAGTCCGTCAAATCTACTCTTGATTTTAGGATTGTACGCTCCAATGCTCTCTGGTTTTAAGACCTTTGATTTATTCGGTACTTTCCTTCCTATCGGAATAGGTGCAGGTGCAACCCTCATCATTTTTTCAAAATTAATGGACCATGCCTTGAACAACTACCACTCGCGTGTGTATCACTTTATCATTGGGATTGTGCTATCAAGCACCCTCTTGATTTTGATTCCAAATGCTGGAAGTGCTGAAAGTATCCAATACACTGGACTTTCTATCGTGAGTTATGTTCTCATCGCCTTCTTCTTTGCACTTGGTATTTGGCTTGGTATCTGGATGAGTCAATTGGAGGATAAGTATAAATAATGGCAAAGAAAGTTAAGATTAAGAAAACCTTGGTCGAACAAATCTTGACCAAGGCGGGTATTAACCATACTGGTATTCATATCAACGCGCTTGAGGGTGAACTTCCTTCGGAATATGATCGAACACATATCTTTAAAACCTTGGCTCTGCTGGGTGATAAGACGGGGCCAATCATCGGAATCGTTCCCATAACAGAACACCTCGCTGAGAAAAAACTAGCAAAGGTTTCTGGTAATAAAAAAGTGAGCATGATTCCTCAAAAAGATCTGGAAAAAACGACAGGCTATATTCATGGGGCTAATAACCCCGTCGGCATTCGCCAAAAACACAATTATCCTATTTTTATTGATCAGACTGCTTTGGATTTAGACCAAATGATTGTCTCTGCTGGAGAAGTCGGGCATAGTATCATCATTCGACCTCAAGACTTAGCCAGCTTTGTAAAAGCAAATTTTGCTGATCTCTTGGAGGAAAACAACTGATGAAACTCTATTTTGTCCGTCATGGTCGGACTGTCTGGAATCTTGAAGGACGTTTTCAAGGTGCTAGCGGCGACTCTCCCCTTCTTCCAGATTCCATTGACGTTTTAAAACAACTGGGTCAACATCTCAAGGAAATTCCTTTTGATACGATTTATTCTAGTGATTTACCCAGAGCAGTCAAATCTGCTGAGATTATCCAAAGTCAACTCCTAGCCCCTTGTCCTTTAAAGAGCATTCCTAACCTACGTGAATGGCAACTTGGAAAACTAGAGGGATTAAAAATCGCTACGCTCAATGCCATCTACCCACAACAAATCAAGGCCTTTCGCTCTAATCTGGCCCAGTTTGATACGAGGATGTTTGAAGCCGAATCTCTCTACTCTACGACTCAGCGAACCATTCAGTTTATCAAATCTCTGAAAGAAAGTCCGGCTGAAAGAATTTTGATTGTCGGGCATGGGGCAAATCTCACTGCTAGCCTACGCACTCTCTTAGGCTATAAAGAGGCTCACCTTCGCAAAGATGGAGGCTTGGCCAATGCTAGTCTGACAGTTTTAGAGACCGAGAATTTTGAAACCTTCACTCTGGAAAGATGGAATGACACTTCCTATCAAAGAAAATAATGGAACTTGATCTTAATAGTCAAGTTCTTTTTAGTTTTCAAAGAATATCCGTGAATTTCTCTGCTATTTATGATAAAATGGGAGTATCGCAAAAAATGACTCATCGTATCAAATTTTGAGTAAAATTAGGAGGAACCCATGTCTACAGAACATATGGAAGAACTAAATGACCAGCAGATCGTTCGCCGTGAAAAAATGGCTGCGCTCCGTGAACAAGGAATCGATCCCTTCGGAAAACGTTTTGAACGTACTGCTAACTCACAAGAACTAAAAGATAAATTTGCAGAACTCGATAAAGAACAACTACATGAATTAAATGAAACTGCTACTATCGCTGGACGCTTAGTAACTAAACGTGGAAAAGGAAAAGTTGGCTTTGCCCATCTTCAAGACCGAGAAGGTCAAATCCAGATCTACGTTCGTAAAGACGAAGTTGGCGAAGAAAACTACGAAATCTTCAAAAAAGCAGACCTTGGTGACTTCCTTGGTGTCGAAGGTGAAGTCATGCGTACTGATATGGGAGAGCTCTCTATCAAGGCCACACACATCACACACTTGTCTAAAGCACTTCGCCCGCTTCCTGAGAAATTCCACGGTTTGACAGACGTTGAAACAATTTATCGTAAACGTTACCTTGACTTGATTTCTAATCGTGAAAGCTTTGAACGCTTTGTCACTCGTTCAAAAATCATCTCTGAAATCCGTCGTTATCTAGACCAAAAAGGTTTCCTTGAAGTGGAAACACCTGTTCTTCATAATGAAGCCGGTGGTGCTGCTGCCCGTCCATTTATCACTCACCACAATGCCCAAAACATTGATATGGTCCTTCGTATCGCGACTGAGCTTCACTTAAAACGTCTTATCGTTGGTGGTATGGAACGAGTCTATGAAATTGGCCGTATCTTCCGTAACGAAGGAATGGACGCTACTCATAACCCTGAGTTTACTTCTATCGAGGTTTACCAAGCTTATGCAGACTTCCAAGATATCATGGACTTGACGGAAGGTATTATCCAACACGCTGCTAAGGCAGTTAAGGGTGATGGTCCAGTTAACTACCAAGGAACTGAAATCAAAATCAACGAACCATTCAAACGCGTTCACATGGTAGATGCTATCAAGGAAATTACTGGTGTAGACTTCTGGCAAGACATGACTTTCGAGGAAGCTAAAGCTATCGCTGCTGAGAAGAAAGTTCCAGTTGAGAAACACTACACTGAAGTTGGTCACATTATCAACGCCTTCTTTGAAGAGTTCGTTGAAGAAACCTTGATTCAACCAACCTTTGTCTATGGTCATCCAGTAGCTGTGTCTCCACTTGCTAAGAAGAACCCTGAAGACGACCGCTTTACTGACCGCTTTGAGCTCTTCATTATGACCAAGGAATACGGTAACGCCTTTACTGAGTTGAACGACCCAATTGATCAGCTTAGCCGTTTTGAAGCTCAAGCTAAAGCTAAAGAGCTTGGTGATGATGAAGCAACAGGCATCGACTACGACTACATTGAGGCTCTTGAATACGGTATGCCTCCAACAGGTGGTTTGGGAATCGGTATCGACCGTCTCTGCATGCTCCTCACTGATACAACTACTATCCGTGATGTATTGCTCTTCCCAACAATGAAATAACCCCTTATCCTCTGGTACTTGCCAGAGGATTTTTCGATGCAAAAAGAGACTGAGGAAAAACTCAATCTCTTTTTCTTATTCTTGATTTTTAACTTGACTGGTGGCTACATCTTCCCCAAACCATTTCTGGCTGATTTCCTGGAATTTTCCTTCTTGGTATAGCGAGATAAAGGCTTGGTTCAATGCATCTAGCAAAGTTTTATCAGCAGGTCTAACACCCACTGCAAAAGCTTCACTTTCAAATCCAGCTGAAAAGACATTGTAGTCATTTAATATTCCTTCAGACTGGAGATAATAATTGGCATATACCCGGTCAATCAACAAGGCATCAATCCGATCATTTTTCAAATCAATTAAGGCTTCATTGAAACTTTGGTATTGATTAGCCTTCTGGTCTTTCACTCGATTCTTGAGTAGTTCTGGTTGTCCTTCAAAATTCAAATAACCAGAAGATCCAGCCTGGGCCCCTAAAACTTTGTCAGTCATATCCTGAACTGAGTGGATTTTTTGAGACTTTTTAGAGACCAAAACTTGTTGATTTTCCATGTAAGGAATGGTAAAAGCAACCTTCTCTTTCCGTTCATTTGTTGCTGTATAGCCATTCCAGATGGCATCAATGGTACCATTTTGTAGTTCGGTTTCTTTCATATCCCAGTCGATGGGTTGAAATTTAATCTGAATTCCTAGTTTTTCAGAGACAGCTTGGGCTAGGTCAATATCAAAACCTGCATACTGGCCATTCTTTTCCTCAAATCCCATGGGAACAAAGGTATTGTCAAAGCCAATGGTAATGCTACCCTGTTTTTGATATTTGGCCCAATTATCCTGACTTGGATCACTTGCCTTCTGAGTACAAGCTGTCAGGAAGAAGCTAAAGAACAGAGCAAGTACAAGGGCAATTTTCTTTCTCTTCATAGGCACCTCCTAGTCCTACTTTGGATCGACCTTAAGGATCTGATCAGCAATGTTTTCCGCAAACTGAAGATCGTGGGTCACAACAATCTGAGTCATCCCACGCTCTTTATTTTGAAGGATAAGTTTTTCCACTTCTAATCGCAATTCTGGGTCTAAGGCTGATGTAGGCTCATCATATCCAATAATTTCTGGGTTTATCATCATAGCACGCGCTAAGGCCACCCGTTGTTTTTGCCCACCTGAAAGTGAGAATGGAAAGGCATCTGCATGCCCTGCTAACCCAAGTTGTTCTAACAAACCACGCGCCTTCTTCTCAGCAACTTCCTTCTCCATGCTCATGGTTTTTATAGGCGACAGAGTTAAGTTATCTAGAACTGACAAATGCGGAAAGAGTTGAAAATCTTGGAAAACAAATCCCAGAAGATTGCGCTTTTCTAGTTCGTCTATAGCTAGCGATTCGCCGTTATAGTAGATTTCTCCAGAATCGATGGTTTCCAGTCCAGCTAGCATACGTAACAAGGTAGTCTTTCCTCCTCCAGATGGACCTACGATTGCAAGGATTTGCTTTTCAGGAATTGATAGGCTGAAGTTGGTTAAGATTTGTTTGCCACCAAAGGCCTTGTTGATGTTTCGTAATTCTAACATAGCAATCCTCCTATCTGTAATAACTGTACTTCTTCTCAAGTTTTTTCGCAACAATAGTTACAAGACCAATCATAATCAAATAAATCGCTCCGGCTAAAAACATAGGAACAAGACTGGCATCCCGATTGGCTGCTGTCCGACTAGCCAAAATCAAATCTGAAATCCCAAGGGCATAAACCAATGAAGTATCCTTGACCAAACTCATAATTTCATTAAAGACGCTCGGTAAGACAATCTTTGTAACCTGAGGCAAAATAATATAGCGCACTGTGTCAAATGGACTAAACTTCAAGACCTTAGCAGCCTCATACTGCCCCTTTGGAATGGTTTCAATCCCTCCACGAAAAATTTCAGCAAAGTAGGCTGCATAGTTCAATACAAAAGCGATTACAGCAGCAGGCAAACGATCTAAACGTATCCCAATTCTAGGGAGAACATAGTAAATAAAGATTAATTGCAAGAGCAAGGGAGTCCCTCGCATCACCCAAATATAAAGGTCAATCAGATAATGGAGGGGTTTCCAGCGAACTTGCAAAGCAAAGGCAACGACAATACCTAAAGGAATTGAAAATATCAAGACCAGAGCAAAGACTTGAAGAGTCATACTTGCACCGTTCAATAAACTTGGTAATATCTCAAACATATAAGACATACTGCACCTCCTAAAAATTATTGTTCCTATTATAGCATAAATAAACAATTTAGCAAGGGTTTTTGTAAAAAAATTCTATTTTTCAAAAAAACGTATCTGCCAAATTGACGGATACGTTCTTTTAGAGAGATAACTTTTAAAGTGTTTCTAAGAGTTCTTGCATTTGAACATCATCTGGAACGAGTTTTAAATAAGCTTCAGCTTGCACTTTGGCTTCTTCAAAATACCCCAATTCACGTAAAAGATAAGTATACTGCTCCAGAAATTCAGGATTCTCCTTGAGATCAGACGATAGTTGTTGATAGAGTTCATAGGCCTTATCTAAATCCTCGATTTCCTGGTAAGAACGGGCAATCATCCACTTGGTCAAGAGATTTTCAGGTTCTTGACTTTGGAGAGCGATGATGTCCTCAAACCGTTCTTGTTCCATATAAATGGTTGCAAGGCGAAGGAAAATTTCTTCTGTATCCTCTGCATCTCCTTTGGCAGTAAGGAGAAACTGCTCTGCACTACTAGGATCATGCAATTCATACGAAAACTGTGAAGCAGCAAGCAAGAGCCGAGTTTCAAATGGATTTTTCTCCAAACCTTGTTTAGCGATACGAAGTGCATCTTCCACCTGATGTTCCTTATGCAAAGCTTGACTATAACCATATTCATATCCTTCAAAATCAGGTGAAATGGTATCAATCTGCTTAAAGTAAAGAACAGATTTTTGATACTCTTCTTGGTCAAAGTAAAGACTAGCCAGTTCAAAGGCAGTTTGGTCATCGTATTCTAATTCTAAAGCTTTTTCTAAGAATTCAGTTGCAGCTTCAAACTTACCTAACTGGGCATAAGCGTAGCCAATTCGCTGATAGGTTGAGACACCCGTTTGCTCATAGATAGAGCGATTGTCTAATTGAGCATAGCCCTGAATCGCTTCCTGATAATTCCCTAGCTCGCTATCCAACTCAGCCAAACCGAAAACTAATAAGGCATCATCTGAGTAATTTAAGGCTTCCAGTAACTTTTCACGCGCTACATCTGTCAATCCTTCCAACTGATAGAGGTCAGCCTTCAAGGCCAAAGCCGACACGTACCAGTCACTTTCGGGTGTGATTTCCTCAAGGTAAGCAAAGGCTTCCTCAACATTGCCATCCTCGCTAGCAATGCTGGCTAAGTTCAGATTCACTTCTGGAAATTCTGAAACGATATGTTGGTAAATTTCTTTCGCTTGAGGATAAAAGCCAATTCCCTCTAGATAGCTTGCTAGTTCATAGAGAACCTCACTTGAATCTGTTTCGAGGGCTTTGTGAAAAAACTGATTCGCTTTGGTTAAATCCTGTTCATCCAAAGCCTGGAGCATGCGTTGACTATTGTTCACTCTTGATTTCCTCCCCTTCTTCTTCATACAGACCGCTGACTTTTTTATACCAGTTAAAGATAGCTGAGATAACGACCTTGGCAGAAGCATAGACAGGAATTCCCAGCAAGACTCCCCAAATACCAAACATGGATCCTGAAGTTAGGAGAACAAAGAGGACATTGATGGGATGGATGTTTAGCTGACTACCTAAAATAAGTGGAGAAACGAAGCGACCTTCAATCGTTTGTTCAACAATAAAGACAATAATCACTTTCAAAAGCATGACAGGCCCCGCTATTAAGCCCAAAACCAGAGCAGGCAACATCGCTAGAAAACTACCCAAGTAAGGTGCTAGATTGAGGATACCAGCCGTAATACCAAGAGTCACAGCATATCTGAGACCAATAATCTTAAAGAAGATAATAAACATAATTGCCACGATAATAGCAACTGTAACCTGCCCTCTAACATAGTTTGACAACTGTTTATTAACATCTGACAAAACTTGTCCGACAGGTTCTTTTAACTTGTTTGGGATGAATTTAGTCAGGTAATCTCGCAAGCCTTTCCCATCTCTCAAAAGATAAAAGAGCATGAAGGGTACGATAATAACCGCAACAATGACCTGGGAAACGCTACTGATAAAGGCGCTAACCCAGTTAACAGCTTGAGAAGAGATTTTGCTGGCCCACATGGTCGCCTCACTAGAAACATTGGAAAGAACCTGCTCCAACTGTGGTCTAAAATCATCTGGCAAGCGTTTGGTTACAAGGTCATTGATCACCTTATCAGCATCTTCCAGGTATGTCGGCACATTCTTCGCAAAATTTAAGACTTGACGTTGCAGATTAGGAATTGCGACTGCCAATCCCCAAATGATAAAGAGTCCGATAATGACAAAAACAATACTAATGGCAAGAACACGATTGATCTTGTGCTTCTCCATCCAGTCCACAATCGGATTAAGGAG
This sequence comes from Streptococcus oralis, assembly GCF_002386345.1. Classification (NCBI taxonomy): domain Bacteria; kingdom Bacillati; phylum Bacillota; class Bacilli; order Lactobacillales; family Streptococcaceae; genus Streptococcus; species Streptococcus oralis. Next base: position 1,009,645 of record NZ_CP023507.1, read on the forward strand.
GTAATAAAGTAAACCAGATAAAATAACTGGCAACATGACAACCCCTAAAAAGTCTAAAACGGGTAAAAAAATAAAACTAATCTTACTTAGAATGAAAATGTTCAGCCCCAGTAACAAGGTTACTAAAAATACGGTGATAGCTTTGTTATCTAAAAACCACTTGAAGAACCAGGATAGGCTAAAATGTTTCTCTTTATGTTCCATAAATACATCCTTTCTGTCATTCTCTCATTATACCATTTTTAGACTAAAATAACTCTTTTTTAAAGTGCTTACATGAATGAATCTAGTGCTTCATGACTGCCATTTTGTGGTATAATGAACTTATCATTATTAAGAGGTATGGACATGAAAGAAACTGTTTATTTTGGAACTTACACTCGTCGCTTATCTAAAGGGATTTACAAGGCAGATTTTGATACAGAAACAGGCCAGCTTGAAAATCTTGAACTCTTTGCTGCTGAACCAAGTCCAACCTACCTTGCCTTTGACCAACAGCAACACTTATACACCGTAGGGAGTCAGGATGGCTTAGGCGGAATCGCTGCTTACAAGACAGATGGCGCTTTGCTAAATCATGTGGTTGAAGAAGGCGCTCCCCATTGTTATGTGGCAGTGGATGAAAAGCGTGGTCTCGTTTATGGGGCCAACTATCATAGGGGTCAAGTTCTGGTTTATAAACGTCAAACGGATGGTAGCCTTATCCAAACGGATCTAGTTCAGCATAGTGGACAAGGTCCTCATGAAAATCAAACTTCTCCTCATGTCCACTTTACAGATCTAACACCTGACCAGTATCTCGTCACATGTGATCTAGGTACGGATGAAGTAACGACCTACGATGTCAGTCCAGAAGGAAAACTAAGTAAACTCTATACTTATCATAGCCAAGCTGGAGCAGGTGCTCGCCACATCGTTTTCCACCATCACTATAAGATTGCCTATCTCATCTGCGAACTTAATAGTACGATAGAGGTCTTGATTTATGATGGGGTTGGTGAATTTGAACGCATGCAAGTTATTTCAACCTTACCAGATGGATACGAAGGCTTTAATGCTACTGCTGCCATTCGTCTTTCAAAAGATGGCAAATACCTCTATGCATCCAACCGAGGTCATGATTCCATTGCAGTCTATACAATCCTCGCTGATGGTAGCTTGGAATTATTAGAGATTGTACCAAGCCATGGTAAAAATCCACGTGATTTCGACCTGAGTCCTGATCAAGAGTTTCTCATTGCTGTTCATCAAGATTCTGATAACGCAACCGTCTTTAAGCGCAATCCTAAAAGTGGTCGTCTTGCAGAGCTTTCTAACGACTTCCATGTCCCTGAAGGAGTCTGCATCAACTTCCCACATTAAAAAAAATGAACTTGAGTTTCAAGTTCATTTTTTTATAGTCTATTTCCGACATTGATACGGTTGATAGCACGTTGCAATGCGATTTTTGCACGACGTTCTTGGTCAATCAAATGCTTGTCATGAGCTTCTTCGATTTCTCGTTCAGCTCGAAGTTTCGCACGTTCTGCCCGACTGATATCAATATCACGAGCACGCTCTGCTGAGTCTGCTACAATAGTAATGATATCATTAGCAATCTCGATAATTCCTCCGTTCACTGCAATCCAGTTCACATGAGTATCATCATCGATACGTTTCACCTTCACTTCATCAACCGCTAAAACCGCAATCATATTTTCATGTCGTGGCAAGATCCCCATCTCACCATCCAGAGTTCGTACCGATACAAAGCTGGCATGGTGATCATAGACGAGGCCATCTGGTGTCACGATCTGGACAGTTAAATGAGCCATAGATCACCTCTTAAAATCCCATTTTTTCTGCCTTAGCAATGACGTCTTCGATTGAACCGACACCACGGAAGGCATCTTCTGGTAGCTGGTCATGTTTTCCTTCAAGAATTTCCTTAAAGCCACGAACTGTTTCTGCTACTGGTACATAAGAACCAGGTTGACCAGTAAATTGTTCTGCAACGTTAAAGTTTTGAGACAAGAAGAACTGGATACGACGGGCACGTGCAACCAAGGTTTTTTCTTCATCAGAAAGTTCATCCATACCAAGGATAGCAATGATATCTTGCAATTCATGGTAACGTTGAAGGACACGTTTGACTTCCGCAGCAACTGCATAGTGCTCCTCACCAACAATCTCAGGTGCCAAGGCACGAGAGCTTGAAGCCAACGGATCAACGGCTGGGTAGATACCCAACTGTACCAACTTACGTTCCAAGTTTGTTGTTGAATCCAAGTGAGCGAAGGCTGTTGCTGGCGCCGGGTCAGTATAGTCATCCGCAGGCACATAGATGGCTTGGATAGAGGTTACAGAACCCTTCTTAGTTGACGTGATACGCTCTTGCAATTGACCCATTTCAGTAGCAAGTGTTGGCTGGTAACCAACGGCTGAAGGCATACGACCCAAAAGGGCAGATACTTCTGAACCAGCTTGAGTGAAACGGAAGATATTGTCGATAAAGAGAAGCACATCTTGGCCTTCTACATCACGGAAGTATTCGGCAATTGTCAAACCAGTAAGGGCAACACGCATACGTGCTCCAGGTGGTTCATTCATCTGACCAAATACCATGGCTGTTTTCTCGATAACGCCTGATTCTTTCATTTCCCAGTAAAGGTCGTTCCCCTCACGAGTACGTTCCCCAACACCGGTAAATACTGAAATACCACCGTGTTCTTGGGCAATGTTGTGAATCAATTCTTGGATCAAAACTGTTTTACCAACTCCGGCACCACCGAAGAGTCCAACTTTCCCACCTTTAAGGTAAGGGGCAAGGAGGTCGATAACCTTGATCCCTGTTTCCAAGATTTCAGATGAGGTAGACAATTCATCAAAAGTTGGAGCTTTCTTATGAATTGGCTGACGCTCAGCGTCTTCAGCGAAAGGAGCATCCAAGTCAATGGTATCTCCCAAAACGTTGAAGACACGTCCCAAAGTTTCTTTACCTACTGGCACGGAGATTGGACGGCCTGTGTCCAAAACTTCCATTCCACGAGTCAAACCATCTGTTGATTCCATGGCGATCGTACGGACCATACCATCACCCAACTCCAAGGCTACTTCAAGGACGATTTTTGTTTTTCTTTCGTCATTTTTGTAGACGACAAGTGCATTATTAATCTCAGGAAGTGTTTCCCCTGCTGCAAACAAGACGTCTACAACGGGGCCGATAACCTGAGCAATTTTACCTGAACTCATCTCCTTCTCCTATTCTATATAAGATACTGTCGGTTCCTAGTTCAACTAGGTCCTAATACTCTTCGAAAATCAAATTCAAACCACGTCAGCGTCGCCTTGCCGTACTCAAGTACAGCCTGCGGCTAGCTTCCTAGTTTGCTCTTTGATTTTCATTGAGTATAAGTTCATTTTAATACGAGGGAGGCAAAGCCTTATTCTAAGGCACTAGCCCCCGCTACGATTTCTGTAATTTCTTGTGTAATCGCCGCCTGTCTAGCACGGTTATACTGGATTGTCAAATCATTGATGACCTTTTTGGCATTATCGGTCGCCGTTTGCATGGCTGTCATACCTGCAGCATTTTCAGCTGTCTTGGCATCGATAATAGCCCCGTAAATCATACTTTCAGCATACTGTGGCAACAACTGCTCTAGAATCTCATCACGGCTCGTTTCCAACTCAAAGGTTAAGCTATACTCTTCATCCGCTTCATTTGGATCCAAGTCAACAATCGGAAGCATTTGTTCCACACGCATTTGACTTGTGAGAGTATTGACATGATGGTTATAGCAGACGTACAATTCATCAAAAAGTTCGTTTTGGTACATCTCAATCGTTTTTGAAATAATTTTACGAACTTCATCAAAACTAGGTTGATCCGCCAAGCCACGTAGTTCATAGATTGGCTGAATACCACGAGCCTTAAAGAAATCAGCTCCCATACCACCAATACAGATTATCTCAAAATCTTTACCATCTGGATGGTATTCTTCTTTCAACTCCATAACGGCTTTAAGGATGGAAGCATTATAACCTCCAACCAAGCCACGGTCTGAAGTGATAACGATATAGCCTGTTTTCTTAACTGGGCGACTGATGAGCATCGGATTGGTTGAACCACCAGATCCGTTACCATGCAGAATATCCGTCAAAAGCTTACGGACCTTCTGAGCGTAAACTTGAAAGTTGCGCGCTGCTTCTTCAGAGCGACCTAACTTGGCAGCCGATACCATTTGCATGGCATTAGTGATTTGACTCGTATTTTTGGTTGAGGCGATTTTTGTTTTAATATCATTTAGAGATACTGCCATCTGACACCTCTATTCTTATTGGAAGCTGGATTGATTGAGAAACTCTGTAATCGCAGCATCCAAGACCGCTTCTTCTGGCAAGTCTTTTGTTTCACGAATGGTTTCCAAAATCTCTGGATAATGAGCATCAAAGAAAGTATGGAACTCTTCCTCAAAACGAACAATGTCATCTACAGGAATCGTATCCAAAAAACCATGTGTCAAAGCATAGAGAATGGTTACTTGTTTCTCAACAGGTAGTGGTTTATGGACAGGTTGTTTCAATACTTCCACAGTACGACGTCCACGGTTTAACTTAGCCTGTGTTGCTGCATCCAAGTCAGAACCAAACTTAGTGAAGGCTTCCAACTCACGGTATGAAGCAAGGTCGATACGAAGTGTACCAGCAACTTTCTTCATGGCTTTAATCTGTGCCGAACCACCTACACGGGATACAGATGAACCCGCATCAATGGCTGGACGAATACCCGCATTGAAGAGACCATCACCAAGGAAGATTTGTCCATCAGTGATAGAAATCACGTTGGTTGCGATATAGGCAGAGATATCTCCCGCTTGTGTCTCGATAAATGGTAGAGCTGTAATAGATCCACCACCAAGCTCATCAGAAACTTTAGCTGAGCGCTCAAGCAAACGGCTGTGAAGGTAGAAAACATCCCCTGGGAAGGCTTCACGACCTGGTGGACGACGAAGCAAGAGGGAAAGCTCACGATAAGCGACCGCTTGTTTTGAAAGATCATCGTAAACGATCAAAACATGCTTGCCTTGGTACATAAATTCTTCCGCCATAGCAACTCCGGCATAAGGAGCTAGGAAGAGCAATGGAGATGGTTGTGAAGCAGAGGCTGTCACAACGATTGTGTAGTCCAAGGCACCGTACTGACGAAGTGTTTCTACTTGCGTACGAACTGTTGATTCTTTTTGTCCAATCGCTACATAGATACATATCATATCTTGCCCTTTTTGGTTCAAGATGGTATCGATTGCAATGGTTGTTTTCCCTGTCTGACGGTCACCAATGATCAGCTCACGCTGACCACGACCAATCGGTACAAGGGCGTCAATAGCTTTCAAACCTGTTTGCAATGGTTCTGATACAGACTTACGCTCCATAACACCAGGAGCTGGTGCTTCTACTGGACGAGTCTTGTCAGTATGGATTTCTCCGAGACCATCAACGGGACGACCAAGTGGATCCACAACACGTCCAATCAAGTTATCACCGACAGGAACTTCCATGATTTTACCCGTGCGACGGATAGTGTCTCCTTCACGGATATCCGTGAAGTCACCGAGAATGATGATCCCAACGTCTGTTGATTCCAAGTTTTGCGCCATACCATAAGAGCCGTTTTCAAAAATCAAGAGCTCTCCACTCATGGCATTTTCAAGGCCGTGGGCACGCGCAATACCGTCCCCGATATAGGTTACAACACCAGTTTCAGTCACATCAAAAATGGGTTTGAAATTTTCAATTTGTTGCTTAATTAAAGCGCTGATTTCTTGTGCGTTAATTGCCAAAAGAACACCACTTTCTATTTCAAATTTTCTTTAACAACACGAAGTTGCTGTTTAATACTCACATCAATTGTCTTGTGATTGGCAAAAATGACAAAACCACCAATGAGACTTTCATCGATTTGTTCTTTGATAGTCCGAACTTTCAGAGACATTTTTTTCTCAATCAAAGGAAGCAATCGCGCCTTCTGGTCATCTGTTAATGGATGAGCGGAGGCAATCGTTACTTCAAATCGATTCGTTTCTTTTTCAAGTCGACTCAAACAATCTACAATTACTTCATAAAATAAATTTGCTCTGTGATTGTATAGCAGCACCTGAAAAAAGTTTTGCATTAATGGTGACACTGAGTCTTGGAAGAAACGAACGGTTTTTTCCTTATCCGACTCACCTACTGCCACTTGACCTAAAAAAGAAGGCAAGTCTGTTTCTTCTGCGACTTGCTTGATTTGAGCTAAGTCAGAAAAGATACGGTCTTCTTCTCCCTTTTCAATCACCAATTGGACAAAAGGCATGCTGTATTTTTCAATTACCTTTACTGTCTTTTTGTCCATTAAGCTTCTCCTAGCTGATCGATGTACTGATCAATGAGTTCTTTATGGGCTTGTCCGTCAAGGTTTTGTGAGATGATTTTACCAGCGAGACTAATCGTCAAATCTGCTACCTCACCCTTAACGCTTTGTAAAGCTTCCGCTTTATTTTGAGCAATTTCTTGGTTAGCTTTTTCTTTCAAGCGTCCTGCTTCCAGTTTCGCCTCAGCCAAGATGTCAGCTCTACTTTTCTCAGCTGTTTCCTTTGCATTCTCGATAATTGTCTTAGCTTCCGAACGGCTACCTGCCAACTCAGCTTCACGTTTGCTAGCGAGTTCTTCGGCCTTCTTACGGGCAGCTTCTGCTCCGTCAATATCTGAAGAAATTTTTTCAGCACGTTCATCTAAAATATTGGTAAGATTTCCCCAGGCATATTTTTTCACTAAAAAAATTAATAAAAGGAAGGAACCAGCGATAAGAATAAAGTCACCAATAATGGTACTAATAGTTAAATCCATCTTCTAATCCTCCTCTACTTACTCTTCCCCAGCATTTATCTTCTTACCAATGTACATCGATGACAACATGGTAAAGACATAGGCTTGAATACATGAAATGAAAATCGAAAAGGCTGTCCATAACATGTTTGCGATAAAGGCAAAAGGATACCAATACAAAGCATTTTGTGACAAGGCTAATAGCAATCCAGCTAAGACCTCACCGGCAAAAATATTTCCGTAGATCCGAATCGCCAAGGAAGCAAAATTGGTGAACTCTTCTAAAATGTTCATCGGAGTCATAAAGCCAGGTGTAACAAATGCTCTCAAATATTCTTTAACGCCTCTACGACGAACTCCTTCTACATGGGCGATCAAAGTGATCAAGAATGATAGGGATAAATCGTATCCAAGGTTGGCTGTTGGGGAAGTCCACAAGTTATAACCGTTTGTTGTTTGTACTTTTGCCATTAAGCCGATATTATTGGCAACCAAGATAAACAGAAATAGAGAAAACAGAAATAAGGAATAATCCTTGATGTATGATTCTCCAATGTTTGGTTTGGTAAAACCAATCACAAAGTCGTAAATCATCTCAAGAGCATTTTGTTTGCCCTTTGGACGGATGGTCATTTTACGACTTGCCCAGTAGACAAAGGCAAAAACCATCAAAACAGTTACAAGAGACATGGCAAGCAGGGTCAAATCAAAGGATATTGGTCCAATATTAACGGTTGGATTCAAACTTTCTTCCATGGTTTGACACCTCCATTTCTAAATAGAGTTGTCTATTTAATGACAAATGACATCGCCAAGGTTACAAAGAATGTTCCTTCGATAAAGGCAATCCCCATGATCATCAAACTACGCAATTGTGGGATGATGTCTGGTTGGCGTGCTGCAGACTTGAACAAACCGTTCATCAAAAATCCTTCTGCAAGGGATACACCCATACAGGCAAGACATAGACCGAAAAATGTTAAATTCATGATGAATTCTCCTTTTTATTTAAATTTACTTCCTTAGTTTAGTCCTAAAATTTGTTTTTGTCAACTTTTTACTAACATTGAAAGCGTTTAAGATAATTAATTTCTAATTTTACTATTTTTAGTACTATTATATGGAAAAGTTCTCTTTTTAAGGTGAGAAATTCCGTATTTTTTCTAATTTTTCTGAAACATAATGAAAGACCCAAGCTTAAAGCATGGATCTATTTTTGTCTATTTAAAATAAAATGAATGATGTAGTTTGCAACCTGGATTAAATGGAGCACTGCAGTACGGACAAGCCATCTGTTTTTGGTATTCTTGGAAAGTCATTGTCCTCTTACAAGCCCCACATAAAATCGGTCGATCCTCAGAAAGCGCCAAGGGATAGGGCGAAAACACATGCGTTTCTATAGCATTGTGGCACCGATAACAAGCATAATATTTTTTACACTCATAGCACTGAAGAGAAACGATGTCCTTTTCGCCATGATAATGAACACATCTGCCTTCATCATCAACTAACAAACCTTGTGCTTGATTCATTCACTTTTCCTTCTCTAGGCACGAACTGTAACGCTTGTCCCGTCTTCCTTATAGAGATTGATAAGACCTTCCTTGAGCGCGCGGACCATGTCCCCTGCTTGAACAGGTTGTGGAACCTTAATGGTCAAAAGTTCCATTGGATTTGGAGCACGGTCGATTTTATTGCCCTTGGCATCATGAAGGTCTTCGATATAAGTCTCAAAATGACGGAAACCTGGTCCATAAAACTCGACTTGATCGCCTTCGTTGATGACATTCCGTTGACGAATGGTTGCCGTTTGAGTCGCATCATCATACGCAACCACTTCAGCGACAAACTTGTACTCAGGAATCTTACGGCGAGCACCAAATAACTGCTCATTCTCAGACGGTGTACCATAGTAGAATCCAGTTGCCAATTCACGCTGGGCAACCTTCCACATCTCGTCCACCAAGTCCTGTTTGATGGCCTCAAACTTTTCAGGACTTTCGAGATAAGCATCCACAGCCGCCTTGTAGCAGTTTGTTACTGTTGAAACATAGTGAATAGACTTCATACGACCTTCGATCTTAAGACTGTCTACACCATTTTCAATCATATCTGGGATATGGTCAATCATAGACATATCTACGGCAGACATCGAAAATTCTTCTGGGATTTCACCTTTAAGGCTCTTACGTTCTTGGCCGAATGGCATGTCGTAGAGGTCGTATTTCCAACGGCAAGATTGAGAACAACCACCACGGTTAGCATCACGCATACTCATGTGGTTTGAAAGCGTACAACGACCTGAGTAAGAAATACACATGGCCCCATGGACAAATGCTTCAATCTCGACATCTGTACGTTTGCGAATCTCTGCCAATTCTTCCATTGAAACTTCACGAGCCAAAACCACACGAGTTAGACCAAGTTCTTTCCAGAACTCAAGAGTTTCATAGTTGGTCGCACTGGCTTGGGTTGAAAGGTGGATTTCAAGACCTGGTGCTTCTGTTGCTGCAATCATAATCAAGGCCGGATCTGACACGATAACTGCGGCAATCCCGATGTCGCGCAACTTACGGAACCATTCTCCAGCACCAGCTTCATTTCCTTCGTGCATAACCATGTTAGCAGCCACATAGACCTTTGCACCGTACTTAGCAGCAAACTGGACTCCTTCTTCCATCTGTTCAAAGGTGAAGTTTCCTGCACGGCTACGAAGACCATAGGCCTGTCCACCGATGAAGACTGCGTCCGCACCATATTGAACAGCTACTTTCAGCTTCTCTAAAGTCCCTGCAGGTGATAAAACCTCAGGACGTTTTAATGTTTTTGTCATTTTTTCTCCTATTTGCAATATAAAAGTTTGACGTTTTTCCTTCTCATTTTATAGTAAATAATAGATAAAATCAAGCCTAGACAGATTGTTTTGACAATTCTAATCTTTTCTAAAACAAAAAACTAGCCTTTCTAGACTAGTTATTTTCAAGATAAAATTCAAAGCGTTCACCAACGTATTGGCTCTTTACATACTCGAAAGCCGTCCCATCTTCAAGATAAGAGACCTGAGTCAAGGCTAAAATGGCATGCCCCTTTTCAACTTCTAGATAGTGAGCAATTTTTTCCTTAGCCAATCTCGCATAAATGGTCTGTTGGGATTTGCCAATCCGGTAGCCATGTTGCTGCAACGTTTGGAAGAAATGACTGGTGATTTCTTCTTTTTTGAAATCCTTAATAAATTTCTCAGGAATGGATGCGACTTCATAGACTAGCGGAACTTGGTCAGCGTAACGTACCCGTTCCATGCGAATAATATTCTCTGTCGGAGTAATCCCTAGCTTAGCGACCTCTTGCTCATTTGGAATGGTTCTTCTGTAAGAAATGAGTTGGCTAGAAGGGACTTTACCTTGAGATTTGACAATCTCCGTAAAACTGGTTGTACCCCGCATTTTTTCTTGGACACGAGTGCTAGAGACAAAAGTCCCACTTCCTACACGACGCTCCAAAACTCCTTCCTCAACCAAGAGAGAGATAGCTTGGCGTAATGTCATCCGGCTAACCTGAAACTGTTCAGCTAAATCTCGCTCACTTGGAAGTCTCTCACCAATTTTCCAATGATGCTCATCTATATCCTTTTTGATCTGATCGTGGATTTTCATATAAGCTGGTAACATGATTCTCACTTCTTTTCTTTATTTTCTCCATTGTACCGTATTTGCTAATAAAAAGTCAAACTTTGCCTTGTTTAGTTGGTAATTCGCCCCTATTTGTGATAGAATATTGAAAAAGATATTTCTTTTGAGAAAGGAAAAAGATGAGCAACATTTCAACTGATTTGCAAGATGTCGAAAAAATCATCGTGCTGGACTATGGTAGCCAATACAACCAGCTGATTTCACGCCGTATTCGTGAAATTGGTGTTTTTTCAGAGCTAAAAAGTCATAAAATCTCAGCCGCAGAGGTTCGTGCGATTAACCCTGTAGGGATCATCCTCTCTGGTGGACCAAACTCTGTATACGAAGATGGTTCATTTGATATTGACCCAGAAATTTTTGAACTTGGCATTCCAATTTTGGGAATCTGCTATGGTATGCAACTTTTAACTCATAAACTTGGAGGAAAAGTTGTCCCTGCAGGTGATGCTGGTAACCGCGAGTATGGCCAATCACCACTTACCCATACCCCTTCTGCCCTCTTTGAAGGAACTCCTGAAGAACAGATTGTTTTGATGAGCCATGGCGATGCTGTAACAGAAATTCCAGCTGATTTTGTTCGTACTGGTACTTCTGCTGACTGTCCTTATGCAGCTATTGAAAACCCTGAAAAGCACATCTATGGTATCCAATTTCACCCAGAAGTTCGCCATTCTGTATACGGGAATGATATCCTTCGCAACTTTGCCCTTAACATCTGTCAGGCTAAAGGCGACTGGTCAATGGACAACTTTATCGATATGCAGATCAAGAAAATCCGTGAGACTGTAGGTGACAAGCGTGTTCTTCTCGGCCTATCAGGTGGTGTTGACTCTTCTGTCGTTGGCGTTCTTCTCCAGAAAGCAATCGGTGATCAATTAATCTGTATCTTTGTAGACCACGGTCTTCTCCGTAAGGGAGAGGCTGACCAAGTTATGGACATGCTTGGTGGTAAGTTTGGTTTGAATATCGTCAAAGCAGACGCTGCAAAACGCTTCCTTGACAAACTTGCTGGTGTTTCTGATCCTGAGCAAAAGCGTAAAATCATCGGTAACGAGTTTGTTTATGTCTTTGATGACGAAGCAAGTAAGCTAAAAGATGTGAAATTCCTTGCTCAAGGAACACTATACACTGACGTGATTGAGTCTGGTACAGATACTGCTCAAACCATCAAATCACACCACAACGTGGGTGGTCTTCCAGAAGACATGCAGTTTGAATTGATTGAGCCATTGAACACTCTTTATAAAGACGAAGTCCGTGCCCTCGGTACAGAGCTTGGTATGCCAGACCACATCGTATGGCGCCAACCATTCCCAGGTCCAGGTCTTGCCATCCGTGTTATGGGTGAAATCACTGAAGAAAAACTTGAAACAGTCCGCGAATCAGACGCTATCCTTCGTGAAGAAATCGCTAAAGCAGGTCTCGACCGCGATATCTGGCAATACTTCACTGTTAATACTGGAGTTCGTTCAGTAGGGGTTATGGGTGACGGTCGTACTTACGACTATACCATCGCTATCCGTGCCATCACTTCTATCGACGGAATGACAGCTGACTTTGCGAAGATTCCTTGGGAAGTTCTCCAAAAAATCTCAGTTCGTATCGTAAATGAAGTTGACCACGTTAACCGCATCGTCTACGATATTACAAGTAAACCACCTGCAACTGTTGAGTGGGAGTAAAATATAAGAGTAACTTTGGCTAAGAAACCTTAATTTAACAGCATTTGAATTGTTTTAATTGGTCTTAAAAATGGGGTGAATTCATTTGAATTGTCTCCAAAAGAAGTTCGATTTATGAACTTCTTTTTTATTTCATTTTGATAGAGGTATACAAAAGGCAGGTATTTACACCTGCCTCGTTTTTTTATATAGCTTTAACATTAGTATTTATTCCCCGAGATAATTTCAAAAATATCTAATCCTTGTTCGATTTGCTCGTTTAATTTTTTTACTTTTTGTGTCGCAATTTGCTTATAGTCATCTAAAGGAATTTTTTCAAATGAAAAATCGTTATAAAAATAGTTGTCTAATTTTTCTTTTTGTTTATTGCTTAACTCTCTAGAAAATGTGATGTGAATCAAACAATCACCTTCTAGTCCAATTCTTTCCACTACACTATGTTTAATGTATTCTCCAGACTTAGAAATGTAAAAGTTATCAATTTCCTTCATTTCAATTTTTCTTATAGAACTACCAAATGCTGGGGCATCTTTTTTATAGTGAAAAATGTATATTGGTTGTGTAGGCATAGATTCCCAAGCTCTATTACTAGGCAGAGAAAGTAACTTTTTTTCTGATTTTTCAATAAGCTGTTTATAATAAACTATATCACTTTCACGCTCCTCAGCTTTTAGTATTATGCTGTTTCGAGGAAGAATTTGGCTAACATTTTTTTTTGCTTCATTACTGAGTAATAGATGTCAATTCCTGCATTATACGCTTCTCTTGCATCACGTTCTCGATATATACTGAGTTTAATATCGTAATGTTTGTAATTGTCACAGCATAATGCCATTAAAATGTATGATGAAAGTGTATAAGTTGCTCCTCCATAGTGGTCTTGTTCATAAAAATATCCTAAATTCAAATCCTTAAGGAATACATCTATTTTACCAAGATCTAATTCGTAAAGATTTTTTCCTTTATATTCAATGGGTACAAATTTATGAGAAGAAATTTTTATGTCTCTATCAGCTATAAGATAGTTGAGACTACCGCCATTTTTTAATAAATAAGTAATACTCTCATACGTTTGATAATCGTAACCTATGTTTTCTTTTCCATTGTCAACAAACAATATTGGAGAATCTGACATTTTAGTTAATGCAAGTTCCTTTACATTTGTATATGAAACGGATTCTAGTTTTTCTTTTTTCTGATTCAGTCTATCTTTAATCCAGTTGATTATGTACATTGTCCACCTCGCTACACTCCTTACCCCTAACCAGTAACCAGTATGTCCAGTCTTAGGGAAATTATTTTTCTTTAATAAGTTCTTCATATTTGCTCAATCAAGACTTTAGTCTTTTCAATATAGCCATCAATGAAACTGGTATGGTCAAGCATAACCTTATCTTCAAAAGTGATATACTCAGTTGGCTTTTCAATGCCATAAACTGACTGCAAAAGGTCAAGCCAAAAAGGCTGTGAATCTTGTCGTTCATTCCCTCTATCTTTCCAACGTGCAACAAACTCATTTGCTTGATTCTTCTGTTCCTTTAGTGTCATCACAGTCTTGTTAGACTGATCACTGTTCCCCTTATCTAACATCACATACCTCACATATTTCATCAGCAAAAAGGATTTAATAGTTATTTAGTATATTGTGTGAGCAATGCACTAAAGGGTACTCCTTTACCAATTTTTCATATTCACTCTATTATACCATTTAAGGATAAAAATTCAGTCTTCAATAATTTTATAGACATATCCAAAAAACTTTGAGACATAAAACTCAAAGTTTTTTATTTCTCCTATCTCTAAACCATTCCATTTGCTCTCGTTCTTCTTTTGCTAAATAGCTATTAGGATGCTTTTTGATGTATAATCTCCTTCTAAGATGTTCGTTCCATCGGTCTGCTTGTTTTTCACTGTCTAGTATCAATGGCTTTAATTCAGCGGAATCACCAGAGGAAAAATAAGCTAATATTTCATTCCCTTTTTGATATTTTTTGATATACCCAAGATAGTTACCACCCCAGTGATTACTGTCTTCATGTTTACTCTGTAAAACAGTCATTTCCTCAAAAACTCTGTCAATCAATTTGGATATCCTAGTAACATGGAGCAAATCCGAATATTCATCTATTAGTTCTTCTTTTGCATTGAGAGCCTCAAGCTCGTCTAAAAAATTATCATCCCAAGAAGAGCTATAAATTCCTAATAATTTCGAAGATTCAAATTCAATAATTCTCTTCTTATATCCCTGAGCTTCTTTTTGAATAGCAACCATAGATTCAATACTATGATATTCAAATCCTTCTCTCTCATTTATAAATTGCTCAAACTTGTCTTTCAACACCTCCTCATAAAACAAAGATAAAACTCTTTCAATCTTTGCCAATCTATTCTCCCCCTCCTGCCTACTCGGGAAGGATGAATTATAAAAACTTACAAAGTATTCTATATCCAATGTAAAGATATCTTCAAAAGAATTCTCATGTGTACCAAATCTTTCACTGGCTCTAAAAATACCTGTCATAAGTAATTCCCAGTTATCCTTAACAAGAAGGCTATACACCTTTTTAGTATCTTTGACATTTTGCTTTATTTTCTCAAACACAATATTTAATGGGACATAACCTAAAACAATTCTCCATAAGTTTTCATCATATTTTTCATACAAAATATCTAGCATCAATGCTGTTGGAAAAAACGTCTCCATTGTACGCTGTTCCGACTCACTTCCGAAAAAAATTTCGTCATATGATTTGAACATCATATTTCGTTTTCTAAAATTGATTTGTTCTTCTTCATTTAATCCAAAGCCGGTATCGGTTGGACTAATTTTACAATTATTGTAAATTGCCCTAACTGCTGAATTGGTAAATAAATGAGGATTTTTTTTATTTATTTTTCCTCCTCGAATTTGTCCAATTAAAGGGGCATTTTTTGAATATATTTCTTCATTTGACAACTTGCTATATTTTGGATTCTGTTTTTTCTTTTTACCATGTTCCCAATAGTATTCCCGAGAAGATACTTCTTTACGTTCTCTATTTATCTCTCTCACTTTACAATCTAACCGAAGGGAAGCAATATCGAGCAAGTATTTCTTAGTATTCTTGAACTTCATACAAAACCTGGTATTTCTTTCATTAAAATAAATTATTTATGTCTAAATTATACCACGTTTTTTGACTTTATAATAATATCAGGGATATTTATATCTCAAAAAATAAAAAGTCCAAAAGCTGGCCAGCAAAGGACGGATCGAAACAATATGATTACTATGCGGTAAAGGTTTAGTTTTGCATATTACTGTTTCACCGTTTCTTTTTTGTGCCATTCTTGCATCTACTCGGTAACTGTAATTGCTCATTTGTTTCTTTCCGTCTGAGGACAGGAAAGGACAACTTATGCTAAAAGCTAAAGTTAAAACTCTCTATTGTGAATTACTTGGTCAAGCTATCAAACAAGAATTGATTGAGCAAGGTAAAGCTCAGAACAGTATCTTTTATTATAATTTTGATGAACCTATAGAAATCTCTGCTCCTGCCGTTAGTCAAATCCTAAGAGGTAAACGAAATATTACCTTAGACACTGTAGATGCCTTGCAAGAAACACTAAATCTTCCTAATGTAAAGAGTGTTTTCTTCCCTAGTATTGACTTTTGCAAGTTTCTCATTACTCAATTGACAGAACTTATTCTTTCTGAAGGACACGATTCCACAAAGCATCTTTTCAAATCCAAAAAGAAAGGTATTCAACAAAATCTCTCAACCTTGGCAACTGAATTATATGATTTCTTCCCTGATTTTCCAAAGGAAGAAACATCTTACCAAATTGCTGATAGCCTAGTTGAATGGTTAATCGAATTCGTCTCACTCGTAGCACAACTTTGAGTGCTACACTTTCAAAAATCTTGAAATCAAGAAAAGTCTAAAACGTCTATCATAGATATGTACTTAGCTAAGACAGTCCAGCTCACGATTCAAACTGAGCACGTCCCCCTAACAAAACAATTAAGCCATAAAGGAGGATAAAACCCATGGCAATTAAAACCAAACACAAGAAAGATGGCTACTCAGCCACAACTGCAACGGAATATGTCATTCCTACTAAACCGATTCACAGTTTAAGCACTGAGCTTGAACCCCAACAACTCTTTGAAGATGGAAAGCCAACCGGTGAGATTATCGCCTACAAGGCAACCTTTGTTCAAGAAGGGCTTGAACCTTTCCAAGTAAAATTTGAAGACAAGGTCAAACTTCCTGAATTTCTAAGCTTGATTGAATTTGAAAATCTCCAAGCCGTTGAGGTTCGCTACAATGTCTACTTCAAAGCTGACGGTATCAAGGAGGTCAAATAATGGCAACTAAAGCAGATACTGTCCTGCAATCTTACTTGCTCCAGAGCCTCAACATGGCTCTTGGGGCTCTGATGCAGGGGGAAACAAGCTACACCAATAGCTTCAATATTGTCATTCAAGAGGGTGGCTTCATCTTCATCCCTAGGCTTCCTTGTACCTACATCCTAGATGATGAACTCTATAACAAAATATTCTTGATTGCTAACGCTTCCTTGTACCTTCACTATACACTTCTGAAACAGAATGCCACTTACTTTATCCCTCTCAAGACAGATGACATTCATGTTCAGCGTGGACTCTTCTTCCCTTGGAAGGTGGGTATCTCAAAACGTTTGGTCATCCCTGACCTTGACAAATACACATCCAACCTACCAAAGAATCAGATTCCAATTATGGAAAATTTTACTCTCAATCTTGATAAGGTGAACCACATGGCTATCTGTGGAAACTCGGGCTCAGGGAAAAGTTATGCCCTTACCTACCTGCTCTCCGTTCTCAAAAATCAGAGCGACCTCATCATCGTAGACCCTAAGTTTGATTCCCCAAGTCGTTGGGCTCGCGAACACAAAATAGCAGTCATTCATCCCGTGGAGAACCGTTCTAAGTCTGATTTCGTTTCAGAGGTCAATGAGAGTTTAAGTCAATGCCTAAATCTGATTCAACAACGTCAAGCAATTCTATATGACAATCCCCGTCATGAATTCGCACATCTCACAATTGTCATAGACGAGGTACTGGCTCTTTCAGAGGGAGTCAATAAGGCAATCAAGGAATCTTTTTTCTCTCTTTTGTCACAAATTGCTCTACTTGGACGGGCTACAAAAATTCACTTGCTCTTAGTAAGCCAGCGATTTGACCACACCACGATTCCAGTATCAGTACGGGAACAGCTTAATGTTCTAATTCAGATTGGAAATATAAATAGCAAATCTGTTCAATTTTTGTTCCCTGACCTAAATCCTGAAGGTATTGTTATTCCGACTGGACACGGCACTGGCTTGATACAGGTCATTGACAATGAGCATCCCTATCAGGTACTCCCACTACTTTGTCCTACATACTACACAACGGAAGGTATTCTCTAATGATAAAAAAATCATTCTTCATGAGGACTTACAACCTCAACATCTACTTGATTCTCTTTTCACTTATAACAGGATTTCTTGGATGGTCATTAGACTTTCTAGCGAGCACTATTGCCCTAACGCTTCCTATCGCCCTTGACCTTTCGCAAGTCAGTAGCTATCTAACAATGGGAAGCCAATACTCTTATACGGTTATGAGCTACTTACTAGGTGCATTGTTTGCATCCGTTACGCTTGAAATCATGAATCGTGTTCGATTTGATAATCTTTTCAACTATTTCAAATCCATCTACCACACTTTCAAGCTCCGTAATTTCCTGACACAACGTGAAAAATCAGAGAAAGTCACAAAAATAGATAACCAAACCATTACAACCCACAACCCAATCAACGGCAGCTTCAATCGTTGTGCTCGTAAGAGTGTTGTAGACATCCAAAAAGATGAAGTCAGAGTATTCATTAAAGTCCCAAGAGACCAGCAGGGGCAAAAAGTCTTGAGTGATATGACTTCCCAACTAAAAGAGGAAGTATCTAGTCAGCATCCTGACTACTACTTCTCTGCACCTAATCGGGGTCGCAATAACCTTTGGTTAGTTGGTAAAAAACGGTAAAAGAGGGGGCTATGGCTTGCGTTTAGCAGTAGCCAAATAGCTCCCTTCTTTTCTATTGACCAAGATAAATGGGGGTTACTACGCCCCCCCATTTATCCAATAATCAGTAATCACAGAAATGAGGTGAAAAATGGCAAAAGAACAACGTTCTAGCAAGTGGACATTCTTATTCTACAAAGAGAGCGCCCCTGCAGACTATCTTGTAATTCTTGAAGAATTGCATATTCCCTTTATCTTGAGCCCGTGGCACGATAAAGACATCAATCGCCAAACAGGAGAATTGAAAAAGGCTCACAAACACAGAGCATTCTTCTTCGATTCACTCAAGAGCTACAAACAAGTATCTGAACTAATCAAAGATAAGCTGAACGGCCCTTCTCACGTGGAAGTTGTCCAATCTCCAAAAGGACTCTTTGACTACTTTACCCACGCTGAGAATAAGGATAAAACGCAATATGATCTGAATGATATTGAGGTAGGCTGTGGATTTAACCTTGATAAGTTCCTTGTAGAGATGAACTCAGATGACTTCATGCAAGAGGTGGTGGATATCATTGAACAGAATGACTTCACTGAGTTTGAAGAGCTAGTATGGTATGCACGTGCGAATCATACTCCCCTTCTTGGGCTCATCATTGAACGTACCTACTTCTTTGCTAAGTATCTTGATTCTCGGCGTTGCAATCCTCAGCGTAACAATATCAAGAAGGAGGAAGAAAATGAATAGTAAAAATCTGTTGACTATTACTTCTGATGATTTGGTTAAACTAGGCTACGCAAAAGCTACAGCTCAACAAATTATTAGACAAACTAAGTTGAATATGGTACAACAAGGGTATACCATTTACAACAATAGACGATTAGGAACTGTTCCAATCGAAGCTGTTGAGGAGATTCTTGGCTTTAAGTTACTGAACGAATAGAAAGTAGGTAATTTATGGCTAAAACAAACTTCCAAGATGTGTATATTGATGATAAAGGTCAATTCTACTATGAAGTTAGCCTAGGTAACGATAAAATCACTGGTAAACGTATCAAGAAAAAGTCTCGTAAAGACTCAAATGGTAAAAAATTCACTACTGCAAAAGAAGCCTATACAGAAGCGATTAGGGTCAAAAATGACTATCTTCAGTCAGATGGATACTCTAATTACGATATGACTTATGAGCAGTTCATGAATACAGTTTATTTACCTTACTATCAGTCAGAAGTAAGCGAACATACTTATGCAACACGTCAGCCGTCCTTAAAAATTGTTTTCAATCGATTTGGGAAGAAAAAACTCAAAGACATAACTGTTCGTGAAGTTCAGAACTTTAGAACATGGCTATTAGCTAAAAATGGTGGTAATTATTCGCAAGCCTATGCAGGTCTTACTTTTGGAACTTTTAGAAAGTCATTGGATTTTGCTGTTGATATGCAATATCTACAGAAGAATGTTTCAATGAAAGTAAAATCTATTCCAAAAGGGAAAAGTATCGCTGAGTATTGGACAAAAAACGACTTTGAAGAAGTTATTAGCAATATCTGCATTTCTGATTTCTATGAGCATTTATGCTTTGTTATGCTGTGGCTCTACTTCTGTACCGGGGTGCGTGTGAACGAAGGAACAGCAATCTGGTGGAACGATATTGATTTTGAGAAAAAAGAGCTCAGAGTGGCTCATATGCTGATTATGACTAATAAGAATAATTGGCAAAGACAGAACCACACTAAAACAGATGCTGGTCTCCGTATCGTTACTTTAGATGATGATACCATCCAAATCTTGAAAGCATGGAAAGAACGTCAATCTGAACTTGGAAAAGTAAATTTTGTTTTAAGTTACGATGGTAACCCTATGCTTAAATCAACCATTTCAAGAATCATTAAGCGTTATGCCAAATTAGCAAATGTCCCATTGATTCAAGCAAAAGGTTTACGACATTCTCACGCATCCTACCTTATTAACGAGCTTAACGCATCGGTGCTGATCGTTTCAAAACGACTAGGACACTCAAGTCCAGAGATCATTTTGAAGCACTATGCTCATATGTGGTCAGGAGTTGATAAGGAACTGGCTAATGAAATGACTGGATTAATCAATATACAACACGCTAAAAATACAAAAGTTAATTTCAATGGAAATCAAGCAATACTGAGAGAGTCTCCAAAACTGTCTCCAAAATCATAAACACACGCTAAAAACACTGTTATATAAACGATTTGACGACCTTATTTAGTCGTTGAGTGGGAATAAACCAATCAAACACAAAAGAACTCTGAATCGGATTCAGAGTTCTTTTTTAGGTAAGCACTTCTGCTTCCCTTTTTTATTTGCGTTTTTTCTTCGCTTTTTTCATTTTGTTGGCCATGCGTTTCATAGACTGTTTCATGGCAAATTCACCGATTTTACCTTTTAGTCCACCACCAAACATCTGGCTCATATCTGGCATTCCTGCTCCTCCGAGAGCTGACATATCCGGCATGCCACCCTGTCCCATCATGCCTTCAAGGGCAGACATATCCATTCCTCCCATATTTGGCATATTTTTAGGAAGGTTATTGGGATTGATTCCCATTTGCTTCATCATTTTATTCATATCTCCAGACATGACACCTTGCATGAGCTGTTTAGCCTGGTTAAAGTCCTTGATAAATTTATTGACTTCGACAAAGGTATTACCAGAACCAGCAGCGATACGACGGCGACGACTTGGATTTAACAGATCAGGATTTTCACGTTCTTCAGGTGTCATGGAAGATACGATGGCACGTTTGCGCGCAATCTGACGCTCATCCACCTTCATATTTTGAAGGGCAGGATTGTTAGCCATACCTGGAATCATCTTGAGTAAGTCTTCCATTGGCCCCATGTTTTGCACCTGATCCAATTGATCGATGAAATCATTGAAATCAAAGGTGTTTTCACGCATCTTCTCAGCCATTTCAAGGGCTTTTTGCTCATCGTATTCCTGAGAAGCTTTCTCAATCAAGGTCAACATATCCCCCATACCAAGGATACGGCTTGACATACGGTCTGGGTGGAAGGTTTCGATATCTGTAATCTTTTCACCCGTACCAGTGAACTTGATTGGTTTACCAGTGATATGACGAACAGACAGAGCCGCACCACCACGTGTGTCTCCATCAATCTTGGTAAGGATGACACCAGTTACTTCCAACTGAGCATTAAACTCACGGGCAACATTAGCCGCTTCCTGACCGATCATGGCATCAATGACAAGGAGGATTTCGTTTGGTTGGGCTAAGGCCTTAACGTCACGAAGCTCGTTCATCAAGAGCTCATCAATCTGCAATCGACCTGCCGTATCAATCAAGACATAGTCGTTATGGTTGGCTTGCGCTTGCTCCAAACCTTGGCGAACAATTTCAACAGCAGGCACTTCTGTTCCAAGTGCAAAGACAGGAACATCAATTTGTTGTCCAAGTGTTTTCAACTGATCGATGGCTGCTGGACGATAAATATCTGCCGCAATCATCAAAGGACGTGCATTTTCTTCCTTCTTGAGTTTATTAGCCAGCTTACCAGCAAAGGTTGTTTTACCAGCCCCCTGTAAACCGACCATCATGATAATGGTTGGAATTTTTGGTGACTTGATAATCTCAGCTGTATCAGAACCTAAAACGGCTGTGAGTTCCTCATCAACGATTTTGATAATCTGTTGGGCAGGATTGAGGGTATCAATGACCTCATGTCCGATTGCACGTTCACGAACCTTCTTGATAAAGTCCTTTACAACAGGCAAAGCAACGTCGGCTTCCAGCAAGGCCAAACGAATCTCTTTGGTCGCTTCCTGGACATCAGCCTCAGATATTTTTCCTTTTTTACGTAGATTTTTAAAGACGTTCTGTAAACGTTCTGTTAAACTTTCAAATGCCATTTTTCTTCCTCTTATTCTCTATTATCAATACTTGTTAAAATTTCTATCTGCTCCTGCAGAAAGTCATCCTTGGGATAACGCTCCAAGATCTGGTCAAAAATCTGACTGCGGACAATGTAGTCCGAATACATGTGCAATTTCATCTCATAATCTTCTAGAATCTTTTCCGTCCGCTTGATATTATCATAGACAGCCTGACGACTGACACCGAACTCTTCAGCAATCTCAGCAAGACTATAATCATCAGCATAATAGAGTTCTATATAGTTCATCTGCTTGTCTGTCAAAAGCGCCGCATAAAATTCAAAAAGGGCGTTCATACGATTGGTTTTTTCGATTTCCATAACTTTTATTATACCAAAAAAACGATTATACTGCTAGAGTAGAAGCACTTCAAATAGAGTAAGAAGAAAAAAGAACCTTGCAAGGCAAGATTCTTTTAGTGTCTGACTTAAATAATTGTTCTTCTGGGAACTTAATCGAATTAAGCTTCGATTTCTGTAACCATACCTGAACCAACAGTACGTCCACCCTCACGGATAGAGAATGTAGTACCTTGTTCTACGGCGATTGGGTGGATCAACTCAACGTCGATAGTCACGTTATCACCAGGCATTACCATTTCAGTACCTGCAGGAAGTTCGATTGAACCTGTAACGTCAGTAGTACGGAAGTAGAATTGTGGACGGTAGTTGTTGAAGAATGGAGTGTGACGTCCACCTTCTTCTTTAGTAAGGATGTAGACTTCACCTTTAAATTTAGTGTGTGGGTTGATTGAACCTGGTTTAGCGATAACTTGTCCACGTTCGATTTCATCACGTTGAACACCACGAAGAAGGACACCTACGTTATCTCCAGCAAGACCTTCGTCAAGTTGTTTACGGAACATTTCAACACCAGTAACAACTGCTTTTTGAGTTTCTTCTTTGATACCAACGATTTCGATTTCGTCGTTGACACGAACAGTACCACGGTCGATACGTCCTGAAGCAACTGTACCACGTCCAGTGATTGAGAATACGTCTTCGACTGGAAGAAGCAATGGTTTTTCAGTGTCACGTTCTGGTTCTGGGATGTACTCATCAACAGTGTTCATCAATTCCATGATGATGTCTTCGTATTTAGAGTCACCTTCAAGAGCTTTAAGAGCTGAACCTTGGATAACTGGAAGATCGTCACCTGGGAAGTCGTATTCTGACAAGAGGTCACGGATTTCCATTTCAACCAATTCAAGCAATTCTTCGTCGTCTACCAAGTCAATTTTGTTCATGAAGACGATAAGGTGTTTAACACCAACCTGACGTGAAAGAAGGATGTGCTCACGAGTTTGTGGCATTGGTCCGTCAGTTGAAGCTACTACAAGGATAGCTCCGTCCATTTGAGCGGCACCAGTGATCATGTTTTTAACGTAGTCCGCGTGTCCTGGAGCGTCGATGTGAGCGTAGTGACGTTTTTCAGTTTCGTACTCAACGTGCGCAGTGTTGATAGTGATACCGCGTTCGCGTTCTTCTGGAGCAGCATCGATAGACGCATAGTCTTTTGGTTGGTTAACTGCTGAAGGCAAGCGACGTGCCAATACAGTTGTGATAGCTGCAGTCAAAGTAGTTTTACCGTGGTCAACGTGTCCGATAGTACCAATGTTAACGTGTGGTTTACTACGATCATATTTTTCTTTTGCCATTTGAGTAAAAGCCTCCAATAAAATATATTTTATAGATAGACAGTAGGCAATACAGTCTAACTTTCCTTACTATTTTATCAAATTTCTGCTAAATTGCAAGTGTTTTACACATATTTTGTGAATTAATCTAAATCTTATCAAATCCTGTTCTTCTGCTTCTTTATGGCAATATGAATTCAAACTTCTTTTTGTTGGGAGATAGTATTTTCATCAAAAAAATCAGGTTTCCCTGATTTTAATTTGATTCTGTTTTTTCCAGTTCCTTAGCTTCTTTATGAGCTTCTTTATGAGCTTCTTTATGGTTTTCATATAATTTCGCTAGGAACTTAGTAATTTCTTTAAAAATGGAGTAAGTAGGTACTGCTACGACCATCCCTATGACACCATAGATATTACTTGACAGTAAAAGGAGCACCAAAATCGTAATCGGGTGTACTTTCATAACCCCTCCAACGATGCGTGGATAGAGAACATTTCCATCAATCTGTTGAATAATAAGCATATAAGCAACTGCAATCAACATACGATGAGGATCCGTGAACACATTGGCAATCACCATTGGAATCAAGCCAATACTTGGACCAACATAAGGAATCAAATTTGCGATTCCAGAGAAAATAGCAAAAACTAGGGCGTACTTTAATCCGATAACGCTATAGCCAATATAGGCTAAACATCCAATAATAACCGCATCAATCGCAATTCCACTGATATAGCGCGCTATAGTTGTATTGAGATTGGTTAAAAGGCTAGAAAGATTCAATTTGTCATGTTTTAAGACGGTACGTTCCAACATTGGTAGCAACTTATGACCATCCAACAAGAAATAAATCAAGAATACAGGGGTCATAATGAGAATCAGAACTGTACTAAACAAGGCTGAAAGAACGCTTCCTAAACTGTTGCTGACGCTATTCAGGATATTCTGGAGGATATCCACATAGGAGAGATTCAGTTGTTGAATTGTTTGTTGAATATCAATATTTTGGAAGACTGGATTCATGGACAAATCGATGATCAAATCTTGTAGTCTACTATAGATATTTTGACTAGAAATAATCAAGCTGGTCAACTGATTAATCAAAATCGGCAAGAGATAAACGACCCCTACAACGATAGCACCAATCAAGGCACAAAGAGTGACCAAGACACCAATTAGACGATTGATCTTACATCTCTTTTCTAAGAAAGTAACGACTGGATTTGTAATGTAGTAAAAAAATCCACCAAGCAAAAATGGAATCATGATGGTATTCACAACCGTAACAAAGGGAGTAATGATGGCTCCCATTTCTCTCCAAAGATAGAAAATCAGTGTTAATAATAAAATTTCAGCTGTCCAAAAAAATAATTTGTTTCTACGGAACATAGGTATCCTCCTTCTCTCTATTTTACCACATTTCTGAAAAAGATAAGATGGCTTTAGTAAAAAAGCGAGAATATTTTTTTTCTTTATGATAAAATAAAGCTAATATGAAAAAAATAATTTTATCTTTTATGACACTTTTAGTTTTTGGAACAGCTTCTACTGTTTCTGCTCAGGAGTTTGATGTTGCTGCTAAACATGCTATTGCTGTAGAGGCTACAACTGGAAAAATCCTCTATGAAAAAGATGCAAATCAGCCTGTAGAAATTGCTTCTATTACAAAACTGGTTACAGTTTATCTGGTCTATGAAGCTCTGGAACAAGGAACTATCAGCCTATCTACACCTGTTGATATTTCGGACTATCCTTACAAACTTACAACTAATTCTGAGGCGAGTAACGTCCCTATGGAAGCTCGAAATTATACTGTTGAACAGCTATTAGAGGCTACAATGGTATCCAGCGCGAACAGCGCTGCGATTGCACTAGCAGAAAAGATTGCTGGTTCTGAGAAAGACTTTGTAGACAAGATGAGGGCTAAACTTCTTGAATGGGGAATTCAAGATGCAACTATTGTAAACACTACTGGTTTAAATAATGAGACCCTTGGCGATAATATCTATCCTGGTTCAAAGAAAGACGATGAAAACAAGTTGAGTGCCTACGATGTTTCAATCGTCGCTCGTAACCTCATCCGAGATTATCCTCAAGTTTTGGAGATCACCAAAAAACCAACTTCTACCTTTGCAGGACTTGAAATCCACTCAACCAACTATATGTTGGAGGGAATGCCAGCCTATCGTGGTGGTATTGATGGACTAAAGACAGGTACTACTGATAAAGCTGGTGCTTCATTCGTTGGGACAACTGTCGAGAAAGGGATGCGTATTATTACGGTTGTTCTGAATGCAGATCAACAAGATACCAACCCTTATGCACGTTTTACCGCAACTTCTGCACTTTTAGATTATATTTCTGCAAACTTTGCCTTAAAAACTGTCGTTCAGAAAGGTGAAGCATACAACGATAGTAAAGTAACAGTTCTTGATGGTAAAGAAGACAATGTGACAGCTGTCGCTAAGTCAGATATTTCCATCGTCCAACGCATCGGAAGCGGTACTACACCAGCCCTCCAATTCACACCGAAATCAACATCAGAAATGGCTCCATTGAAAGAAGGCAAGGTTGTTGGTACTCTAACCTATGATGATCAGGATTTGATTGGCCAAGGTTATCTTACTTCCGACAAACCATCTTTTGAAATGGTTTCTGAAAAGAAAGTAGAAAAAGCCTTCTTTTTGAAGGTTTGGTGGAATCAATTTATCCGCTTTATCAATGAAAAACTATAAAAAAATCGCGAACAATCGCGATTTTTTCTTTATTTCATTTCTTTAAAAGCCGCTTCTGCATCAGCGTTGCTAATAGCACCAAATTGGATTTTTCCGATTTTACCTTGACTGTCAATCAAGTATTCTGTTGGAATACTACGAATTTGGTAGGCTTGGAAGGTAGTTGCTTGCGTATCATATAGAACTGGAATATCCTTGTAGCCTTGTTCTTGGTACCATTTTGGAAAGTCTTGAACTGTTTTTTCACCTTGTAAACCAGGTGCAATGACACTCAAGATTTCAAAGTCTCGATCTTGTTTGGCAGCTAGTTCCATCAACTCAGGCATGCTTTTTTTACATGGTCCACACCAAGAAGCCCAGAATTTTAAATAGACCTTTTTCCCTTTATAGTCTGATAACTTGACTTCTTTGCCATCCATAGACTGCAAGGTGAAGTCTGGCGCATCCTTACCGACTGCGATTTGTTGTACAGCAGGCTGTTTGGGACTGCTTGTCTGTTTGGTTTCTTTTTCACCACAGGCAATCAACAAAAATAGAGACATGAGGCTCAATCCAGCAAAAATAACTTTTTTCATTTTTTCTCCTTTTATCCAAGAATTCCTGACAAGGCATTTAACTGCCCTAGCATTAATAACAATCCCATCAAAATAATCAAAGCTCCGCCGATTTTCTTTAGTAGAATCATATGGGGTTTTAATTTACTAAAATAGGGCATAATCCAGCCCGAAGCCAAGGCCAAAACAATGAAAGGAAGGGCCATTCCCAATGTGTATACTAATGTTAACACGGCTCCTTGCCAAGCACCATTACCACCTGAAGCCGCCAGAGCCAAGACCGAACTTAAAACGGGTCCGATACAAGGGGTCCAACCAAAACTAAAGGTTATCCCAAGTAAAAAGGCTGACAGATAGTGATTCGACTTTGATTGTTTGAAGGTGACTGTCTTTTGAATCTCCAGTTTATTGAAATGCAAGATTTCCATCTGGTGAAACCCTAAAAGAATAATGACTATTCCCATAGCATAACGAAACCAGTCTGCATAGAGCATGTGCCCTAGGAATCCAGCTCCAAATCCCAAAATAAAGAAAATGAGGGAGATTCCTGCAATAAAGCACAAGGTTCGAATTAAACCAGACCATGCAACGTCTCTTCCAAAAAAGCGAAAGCTTTTCGAATTTCCCTGATCATCCAGTAAAATACCAGCATAGACAGGTAGCAAAGGAAAGATGCAGGGTGAAAAGAAGGACAGGATACCTGCTAAAAAAACGGATACTAGAAATATAATCGACTCCAACGAATTACCTACTTTCTCAAAATTCTAATCCTATTTTACTACAAAAGAATAAATTTGTAAGAAGTCTGCTACGCTTATTTATTTTGACTAAAGTTGACACAAAAAAAGGAGCTAAGCTCCTTTCATTTTAATACGTTCCTTCTTCACCTTGACTAGTCAAGATAACAGGACCGTCTTTAGTAATCACAAACTGATGTTCATATTGGCAAGACAGGCCGCCATCTATAGTCTTATGAGCCCAGCCAGTCTTCATATCTGTATCGATTTCCCAGTCACCAGTATTGATCATGGGTTCAATAGTCAGCACCATTCCTTCACGGAGACGGAGTCCACGGCCTGCAATACCGTAGTTAGGAACCATTGGCTCTTCGTGCATAGTTGGACCAACACCATGACCAACCAAATCACGTACGACACCGTAACCGCGACTTTCAGCATATTCTTGAATGGCTGCACCAATATCACCGATACGATTGCCGACAACTGCTTGCTCAATTCCTACATACATAGCTTCCTTGGTTACGTCCATCAGTTTTTTCACTTCTTCAGACGGTGTACCAACCGCATAAGCCCAACATGAGTCAGCTAAACCACCAGTATAACTTTGGGTGTATTTTTTCATTTGTTCAACATTGTTGAAGCTAAGTTTAGAGACATTGAGGTCGGATTTGGCAATCGGACCACCCAGTACCATGTCAACCTTGAGCAAATCGCCATCTTTCAAGATGTAATGACGTGGGAAAGCGTGAGCTACTTCGTCATTAAGAGAGCAACAAGTGGCATAGGGATAATCCATAACTGCCCCATCCACACCAATCTGTAAAGGAAGGAAATTCTCCTCTTTACAACGTCGACGAACGTACTCTTCAACTTCCCACATATCCACGCCTGGCTTAATCAAATCACGTAAGCCAATATGGATACTTGCTAGGAAATCACCAGCCTTGTCCATGGCTTCGATTTCACGTGCTGATTTTAAAGTTATCATTTTTTCTCCTAGATTCTAATTAATTTTAACCGTAACATTTGCTTTTGAAACAATCTGATGCCCATGATAAATATCATAATCAATAATAGCTGAGCGTCTCGTGTGGTGAATAATCCGAGCCAGAATCCGCAGAGTATCATCTATCTGCACAGCCTGCAAGAAATAAATCAACATCTGCTCAATGATGAGATTACGTCCGCTATTGACAACGAGGTCTTGGGTCATATGGTTGAGGATTTCAGCCAAGACTCCATTAGCAAGGACACCATTTTTCTCCAGCATGAAGGGCTCAACAGTTATGACGACTTCATCATGATGATAAGAGAGTTTTTGCCCGATTTGCTCTGAGAAAGTCGGCAAAGCAGAAACTTGAGAACGGCTCATCTTTTCCATGACATCTCGTCGTGTTACGACACCGAGTAGGGTTTGGTTACTTCTGACAACGGGAACCATCTCAAAATCTTCTGCAATCATTCGTTGACTGACATTGGCAATATTAGTCGCTAAGCCTGTTACGAAGATGCTCCGCGTCATCACCTTGTCAATCGTTGTGCTGGGTGACTTATCTCCCGCATCACGCATGGTAACAACCCCAACAACCACTTGGTGTTGGTTAATAACTGGGAAACGGCTACTTCTGTTCTTACGGACCAAGTCTAGATAGTCTTTGACTGTATCCGTTTCTCTCAAAAAACCATACTCATGACTGGGACGATAGAGCTTTTCGACTGTCAGAATATCGGTTTTGATTTGAACATTTGAGAGGGCTTTGTTAATCATGGTCGCTACTGTAAAAGTGTCATGTTTACTCCTCAGAACTGGAATCCCTTTTTTATTAGCCAACTCAAGAACATCATCTTGGACATGAAAACCACCTGTTACAAGGACTGCATTTTCATTTTCCAAGGCTAAAAGTTGAATACGAGTACGGTCACCTACAATCAAAAGACCGCCATCATGGAGATAAGACAGGATATTTTGCTCTGTCATAGCCCCAATGGAGAATTTGCTAAACTCTCTCTCCAACCCTTCCTGACCAGCTAAAACTTCAGATGAGGTGACTTCAGCAATTTCAGCATAGGTTAGCCTCTCAATAGCCACTTTCTGGGACTTGACCCGTATAGTTCCACTACGTGGCCGAGTTTCAACAATTCCACGATTTTCAGCTTCTTTGATAGCTCGGTAGGCTGTTCCGTCACTAACACCTAGGTGATTGGAAATACTGCGAACGCTAACTCTCTTCCCAATTGGCAACTCTTCCAGATAGGACAAAATTTCCTGGTGTTTACTCATTGAATTCTCCTTTTATGTATCGAAATTCAAGATAGTCCCTCATTTTTCGTGTATAGCGATCGCTTCCCTTAAACTGTCGGACGAGGCTAAAGCCTGATTTTAAGGCTACTTTTTGACTAGCTTGATTCTCCAGATGAGTGATGATGGATAATTGTTTTAAACCAAATTCTTCAAAGGAAAGCTGACAAAGCTTTGTAACCACTTCTGTCATAAAACCTTGTGACCAAGAATCCTTTTTTAAGAAGTAACCAATTTCTGCTTCTTTTTTGATTTCATCGATTTTTTCAAATTTAATGGAGCCAATCATTTCCTGATCTCCTTGAAGACAAATTGCCCAAACACCCAGAGGATTCTTCATAAAATAGTTAGCAAGGGCGTACTGACTTTCTTCCAAACTTGCTTGACTGGGAAAAATAAACTGTAAATTCTCAGGGTTTGAAGCAATCTCGAAAAACGCTTGACTGTCACTAAAAAAGAAAGGACGCAAATACAAGCGCTCCGTTTCAAAAAAAGAAAACATTGCTAATTTGGTCCAAATATTCATAATCACCTCAACGGCTTAGTCTTCAACGAGTGTAATATCCGCTCCAAGACTACGCAATTTTTCAATAATATCTGAGTAGCCACGAAGGATAAACTCAATATTCGTAATTTCAGTCTGGCCTTGAGCCATCAAGCCAGCGATGACAAGTGCAGCACCAGCTCGCAAGTCTGTAGCTTTTACACTTGCTCCGTGTAAGTTACGACCACCGTTGTAAATAATGTGATCGTTTGTAGTCGTAATATCCGCATCCATTTTTGATAACTCAAAGACATGGTTAACACGTTTCTCATAAATCGTATCAATAATGGTTCCACGACCTTGGGCAGTTAGTAAAAGTGGCGTGATAGGCTGTTGCAAATCAGTTGCAAACCCAGGATAGGGTGCAGTTTTGATATTGATGGCTCTCAAATCGGACTGTTCTTCAACGAAGATGCTGTCTTCTGAGACCGTCATACGAACGCCCATTTCCTCTAGTTTGGCGATAAACCCTTCTAAGTGTTCATAGAGAACGTTGTTAATGCGAATTCCTTTTCCTACCGCTGCAGCAAGTGAAATATAGGTTCCAGCTTCGATACGGTCTGGGATTACTTGGTGACGAGTTCCATGAAGTTTCTCAACACCATCAATAATGATAATATCAGTTCCTGCACCACGAATATGGGCCCCCATGTTGTTCAAAAGAGTAGCAACATCGATAATTTCCGGTTCACGAGCCGCATTTTCAATGACAGTACGCCCCTTAGCTTTAACCGCAGCAATCATCGTGTTAATCGTTGCTCCAACGCTGACGGTATCCATGTAAATACTTGCGCCATGAAGTCCCTTACCTTGAGCAGATAAATTCATATTATCTCCCTCATAGCTGACCTTAGCACCCATGGCTTCAAAGGCTTTTAAGTGAAGGTCAATTGGACGAGGTCCCAGATCACATCCGCCAGGAAGGCCAACTGTAGCTTCACCAAAGCGACCTAAAAGACTTCCGTAGAAATAATAAGAAGCACGCAAGCTATTAATCTTGCCATAAGGCATAGGAATGTTTTGAACACCTCTTGGATCAATCTCCAAGACATCCTCATAACGCTTAACAGTCGCCCCCATAATCTCCATGATTTCGACAAGACTAGCAACGTCTGAAATATCTGGAACGCAATCTAAAGTGACAATATCATCTGATAAGATAATAGCTGGAATAAGCGCTACAACACTATTTTTAGCACCACTAATGGTGATCTCACCTTGCAATGGACGTCCACCATTGATGACAATTTTTCTCATGTTTTACTCTTTCAAAATTTACTAAAAAGGTCTTTTCGTTCTATTATACCATAATTTTCAGTTTTTTCCCATTCCTATTTACTAAATACCATCTCATTTTGATAAAAAAAGACCTATCACTCAAGCTTTTCAGCCTGAAATGATAGGTTTTAATGTTAGATTAACGTACTGTGCGGATACGCATTGTGTTTGTACGAACAGCTTCTCCAACTGGTACACCAGCAACGATAACGATATCATCACCAGATTGTACAAGACCTGCTTCAACTGCTTTACGTTCAGCAATTTCAAACATGTCATCAGTTGATGATGGAGTGTCTGTCAACATCGGGATAACACCCCAGTTCAACATAAATCCACGCTCTGTTAATTCGTCAAATGTCAATGCCAAGATATCAGCATTTGGACGGTATTTAGAAATCAAACGAGCTGTGTGACCAGTCTTAGTAAGAGTAACAACCAATTTGATGTTCATTGAGTTAGTAGCATCTTTAACAGCTGAAGCCATAACTTCTGTCTTAGAGTTACGTTCGAATGTATCTGAGTTTAAACGTCCGTATTCGTTAAGAAGAGTTTGTGCGTTCTTGTCAATTGTAGCCATTGTTGTTACTGACTCAAGTGGGTATTTACCGTTTGCAGACTCACCTGAAAGCATTGTAGCGTCAGTTCCGTCGATAACAGCGTTAAATACGTCTGATACTTCTGAACGAGTTGCACGTGGTTTTTCAGTCATTGTTTCAAGCATGTTTGTTGCTGTGATAACAACTTTACCTGCTGCGTTCACTTTAGTGATGATCATTTTTTGATAAACTGGAACCATTTCGAATGGTACTTCGATACCCATGTCACCACGGGCGATCATGATACCGTCAGCAGCTTCAATGATTTCATCCAAGTTATCGATACCTTGTTGGTTTTCGATTTTTGCAAACAATTGAACGTGACCATTACCAGTTTCTTCACAGATTGCACGAACTTCGTCGACGTCTTTTGCAGTACGTACGAATGAAATCGCGATGAAGTTGATACCTTGTTCCAAACCGAAACGGATATCATCGTTATCACGTTCAGCAAGAGCTGGGAAAGGAATTTTAGTGTTAGGGATGTTTACACCTTTCTGCTTAGCAATGATACCGTCATTTTCAACGACTACTTCAAATTCACGAGTTGCATCGTCTTTTGCGAAAACACGAAGACCCAATTTACCATCGTCAACCAAAACTTGGTGACCAACTTCAACATCATCGTAGATATCAAGAGCACCAGCAACGTTCAAAGCAATCACATCACGAGTTGATTTGATTCCTTGTTTAGTTGCAACACGGATTTTTTCACCAGTTTTGTAAGAGTACTCTTTTGCGTCACCTTCAAACAATTCTGTACGGATTTCAGGCCCTTTAGTATCAAGAAGGAAACCAACTTTTTTACCTGCAAGTTTCTCAGCAAGTTTAACAGTTGCCATACGCTCACCTTGTTCTTGGTGATCACCGTGTGAGAAGTTGAAACGGAAAGTGTTTGCTCCTGCTTCAATCAATTTAGCAATATTTTGAGCTGAAGCTTCAACGTCAAGTTTTTCACCCCAGTATCCGTCTTCACCGAATTTTTTACCACCACGGATTTCAACCGCAGGACCCAAAGTTGCAACGATTTTTACACGTTTGTTCATGATTTTTGTGACTCCTTTATATAATTCGACCTTTAATGGTCATTTTACCAGATTAGTTAAAGTTGATTATGACAAGTTCTTGTTCAAGTCAGAAAGTTCAAGATCAGCTTTGTGAGGGTTGTTAACGACAATTTTACCATCAGCTGTTAAGCTAAACAAAGCTCCCTCTTCTGCTGTTCCAAGAATTGGATTTTCAACCATTTTCTCGTTACGAATACCGACAGCAACACCACCGATTCCTTGTTTAAGAAGTTTAACAGCGTGTGCACCCATGCGTGATGCTAATACACGGTCACGAGCGGTTGGTGAACCACCACGTTGGATGTGTCCAAGTTCAGTTACACGAAGGTCACTAGTGTCTCCAGCTTCCTTGAGTTTCTTACCAAACTCATTCGCAGACATAACTCCCTCAGCCAAAACGATGATGTTGTGTTTCTTACCACATTCATAACCAGCTTTGATGCTTGCAACGATATCTTCCATCTTGAAGTCTTCTTCAGGGATGATGATTTCGTCAGCACCAGTTGCGATACCTGCCCAAAGAGCGATATCGCCAGCGTTACGTCCCATTACTTCAACAACGAAAGTACGACGGTGACTTGATGACGTATCACGAATCTTATCAATCGCATCCATAGCAGTCGTAACTGCAGTATCAAATCCAATTGTGAAATCAGTCCCTACGATATCGTTATCAATAGTTCCTGGAAGTCCGATAGCTGGGAATCCATGTTCCGTCAAGCGCATAGCTCCGTGATAAGAACCGTCTCCACCGATAACTACGACTCCTTCGATACCGTGTTTTTTCAATTGCTCAATCCCTTTAAGTTGGCCTTCAAGTTGTGCAAACTCAGGGTAACGAGCAGAGTGAAGGAAAGTACCACCACGTGAAATGATGTCTCCCACTGAAGCAGCATCAAGTGGATAAATTTCACCGGCAACCATACCAGCGTACCCATCATAGATACCAAAAACTTCCATTCCTTCTGAGATTGCTTGACGAACTACTGCACGGATGGCAGCATTCATACCAGGGGCGTCTCCACCACTGGTCAAAACAGCAATACGTTTCATTTGGTTTATGCTCCTTTTTCTTTTAACATTCTTACTGATTATACCACATTTAAATCGAAAATTCTTCTATTTTCCGTATTTTTAGCGATAAATCGTTTTCATAGCAATTCCCTCTAATTTTTCCTCTAGAGCAGAATCTTTTCTTACATAATGTTGTGTAGAAACAACCGTTTTTCCTTCCTCTTCATACCTGATAATGACAGGGATTGGGCCTTTGTATTGTTCTAGGATATTTGAAATCTCTTTATCATTTTCATGATTTTTAACTTGAATCCAGAATCGTTCCGCCACTGCTTCTTTCAAATCTTGTGCAATCATTTGCAGACGACCATCTCGAGATTGAACTTTGCCATTGATGTAGTAAAATTTCCCTTCGGATAAATTGGAAGCAAATTTTCTATATTGGTCTGAAAATACAGTTACATCCATCCGAGACTTACTATCATGAACCTGTAGAAAAGCCATACTCTCGCCTTTCTTGGTTCGAATCACTTTAATCTTTTGCACTTCAACTAGGAGAGTGGCTTGAGCTCCCTCGGTTAGATTAGTGATTGGAGTGGTCGGATATAGGGCTTGTTTGGCAAGAGTTTGGAGAGGATGGGGACTGATACCTACCCCAATCAGTTCCTGCTCTTTGTAAAATTTCTCTGCCTCAGTAAAATCATCAGCTTCAGTCCAACTATAATTTGTATCCGCAAAGAGTCCACCCAACTCCTCAACAAAGACAAATAAGTTTGGTAGGTTCACTAAGATTTTCTGACGATTCTTGTCAAATTCATCAAAAAGCCCCAGTTCAACCAAAGGCGTTAGAAGCGACAGTTTCTTGTAATTCTTGGGAAGACGTGTGACGAAATCTTCAATGCTTGAGAAAGGACGATTTTCAATAATCCAGTAAGACAAATCTCTTGGCATTCCCTTAATGGCTTTTAGACCAAGATAGATTTTCTTATGAGCAATTTTATCATGATAGGGAACGCTGTTTATTGCTAAGGGAGCTACTTCAAAGCCCATCTGCAATGCATCTACAATGTAATCACTGCTAGAATAGTTCAACATAACTTGAAAGAAAATAGCAGGATAGTGTGTCTTGAAATAAGCTAGTTGGAATGCCAGTGCTGAGTAGGCATAAGCGTGGGATCGGTTAAATCCATAGCCTGCAAACTTTTCCATCACTGCAAAAACTTGGTTGGCCTTTTCTTCTGTATGCCCCAATTTCATAGCTCCTGTGATAAAATCTTCCTTCATCAGATGCATCTCTTTGGCATTTTTCTTACCCATGGCACGTCTGAGAATGTCGGCTTTACCAAGACTGAATCCTCCAAAGCGTTGAGCTACCTGCATGACCTGCTCTTGATAGAGCATAATACCGTAGGTTGATGAAAGGATGTCTTCTAAGACAGGGTCTAACACCGTCACCTTTTCTTTACCATGCTTACGAGCGACAAAATTATCAATATAATCACTTGCCCCCGGTCTATTGAGGGATGTCGTTGCTACTACCTCTTCAAAGACTTGCGGCTGAACTCGTTTCAAGAGTCGAATGGCTCCTGGTTGTTCAAATTGGAAAATACCTTTGGTATTTCCAGCTACAAAGAGGGCTAAAGTTTCACTGTCTTCCAGATCAATCTCTTCGATTTTTAGATGAACACCCTCTGACTCCGCAAGCAATTCCTGCATTTTTTGGACAAAAGTCAGGTTACGTAAACCGAGGAAATCCATTTTTAGAAGTCCATTGGCTTCAACACCATGAGCATCATACTGGGTGATGAGCATATCCTCACCATATTTTAGAGGAATATAGTCCGTCAAATCTTGGTCACTCATAACGACTCCTGCCGCATGGATAGAGGTCTGACGAGGATAACCTTCAATCTTTCGAGCAATCTCAAAAGCTTTTTGATATTCAATCTTGCTATTGATGACCTGTCTAAATTGCAAATTCTTTTCATAGGCCGTCGTTAGCGTATCTCGGAAACTGATTTTTTTCGTAATATTTGTTAATTCGTACTCTGGAACGCCATAGCGTTTGAAAACATCACGAATTGCCTGTTTTGCTCCAAAGGTCGAATAAGTGACAATCTGCGCCACGTGTTGACTGCCATAGCGATCACGAACATAACGAATGAACTCTGGTCTATAAAGGTCTGGAATGTCGATATCGATATCGGGCATGGTGTAACGCTCACGATTTAAAAAGCGCTCGAAAATCAGGTTCTTCTCAACTGGATCAATCCCTGTAATATCCAGTGAGTAGGCGACCAAACTACCTACAGCAGATCCACGCCCCATTCCCATATAGTAACCTTGGGAACGTCCAAAACGGAGCAAATCCCAAACTACAAGGAAATAGTCGTCAAAGCCCATATCATGAATCACAGCTAATTCTTCATTTAGTCGCTCATGATAAATAGCTGAGGTTAGCCCCTTGTCACTCAAACCTTTCTCAGCCCTCTCTCTAAGTTCTTCGACCGCTGGTCTTTCAGGATTAAAGCGAGGGAGTTTTAAACTTGGGTCGATTTGATAGCTAACATTTTCTATCAGACCTTGGAGATTGGCAAGAGCCTGAGGGAAGCGATTCATAAAACGTGCTTCCAGGTCTGAGGCAGGTAAAAAAATCCCCTGTTGTGAATGTAGATCCACTTCTCTCAGGCTGACATTTTCCTTGACTGCTGACAAAATTTGTAAAACCTGTAGGTCTTCTTTTTCAAAAGAGTTGACTTGATAGAGTGGAAGAATGGGTCTTATAAAGACTTCTTGAGGAGTATCTGGACTAACACCGATAAAATAATCAACCCCCAAATCCAACTGTTCGACCCCATTAAAATAGGGAACAATAATAGCAACATCTTCGAGGTGGGAGGTGAAGTCAGACCAATTTTTCCGTCCAGTCATTTTTAAAGTGGATAACTTCATCAACTCTTGATAACCTTTAGTGGATAGGGCTAGAAAACGTAGAGAGAGATTCTCCTCATCTTTGACCAAGGTCATTTCTAAACCAATTAAAGGTTGAATGCCATGCTTACGAGTTGCTTCTAGAAAATGATAGGCTCCATAGAGATTATCCACATCCATGATAGCAAGGTGAGAATAGCCGTATTCTTTAGCCATTTGTACATATTTTTCAATCGAAACCACACTTTCCATAAAACTATAAACAGTCTTGGTGTCGAGCTGTGCAATCATTTCTTCTCCTCCTTGCTTTCGTTTTACTACTATTATACCATTTTAAGCTGGATATTGAAGCAACTCTGCACTTTCTTTTCAATATCATCAGTTACAAACTTCTTCTCTTCTTACTGTTAAATTCTTCATTTTTCAAAGGAAGAAAATAAAAAATTAATATTATATAATAGTTTTAAATGTAAATTTAGATATATTTATACCAAACGAAGAATAATAAAGATAGGAGTTATATGCAGTTTTACATATAAAAATCTCTAGAAAAAGGCTTACTTCTATGGTATTTATTCAGCATTTTATAATAACTTACCAAATAGATATGCTGGTTTAAGAAATTTATTTCATTTAAGTTTATTTATTCCATTTTTCCCTCTTTTTTGATATAATAAATCCAGTCTGTTTTCAAAGGAGAGAAACATGCGTTTTAATCAATTCAGCTATCAACCAACCACTAGTTCTCAACGATTTGCAGAATTAGAAGGTCTTGGTCTAAAGCTGTCACCCCAACTGTCCTTAAAAAGACAGTTTGAAGACTTCATTCGTTGGAGTTTTTTCACTTATTCTGACACGGATTATGCCTTGTCGACTTTGGCTGCGGATAAAGAAACAGATTTAGTAACTTTTTTCCAGTCAGACCGTGAGTTAACTGCGGAGATTTTCTACACAGTAGTTTTTCAACTTTTAGGATTTAGCTATCTTGTTGACTTTGAGGATGCCGAACAGTTTCGTAAAGAAACTGGTTTTCCTATTGTTTATGGAGATCTCATTGAAAATCTTTATCAGTTACTCAATACGAGAACGAAAAAAGGAAATACGCTCATCGATCAACTTGTTAGTGATGGACTCATTTCAGAAGATAATCACTACCACTACTTTAACGGTAAGAGCTTGGCAACCTTCTCTACTCATGATGTCATTCGTGAAGTCGTGTATGTCGAGAGCCGTTTGGATACTGATAAAGACGGACTCCCTGACTTAGTCAAGGTCAGCATTATTCGCCCGCGTTATGATGGACAGATTCCTTCAGTCATGACTGCCAGCCCTTATCACCAAGGGACCAACGATAAAGCCAGTGACAAGGCTCTCTACAAAATGGAGGGAGAGCTTGAGGTCAAACCGCCCCACACCATTGAACTTGAGGAGCCCAAGCTGAATTTAGTCGAACCTCATGGTCAAGCAGAAGTCGTCTCAGAAGCTGAGGAAAAGCTATCTCATATCAATAGCTCATATACACTCAATGACTACTTCCTCCCACGTGGATTTGCCAATCTCTATGTATCAGGTGTTGGAACCAAAGATTCTCAAGGTCTCATGACCAATGGGGACTACCAGCAGATTGAAGCTTATAAAAATGTCATTGATTGGCTCAATGGTCGTTGTCGTGCTTTCACGGACCACACGCGCAAGCGCCAAGTCAAGGCTGACTGGTCAAACGGCAAAGTCGCAACAACAGGAATTTCCTATCTAGGTACCATGTCCAATGGTCTCGCCACCACTGGTGTTGATGGCTTGGAAGTGATCATCGCAGAAGCAGGTATTTCCTCTTGGTACAACTACTATCGGGAAAATGGTCTAGTGACCAGCCCAGGGGGCTATCCAGGTGAGGATTTTGACTCACTTGCTGAACTGACCTACTCCCGCAACCTCCAAGCTGGTGACTATATTCGTGGCAATGAAGCTCATCAAGCAGACTTAGAAAAAGTTAAAGAGAAACTCGATCGCAAGACTGGTGACTACAATCAGTTTTGGCATGACCGCAACTATCTGCTCAATGCTCACAAGGTTCAAGCCGAGGTCGTCTTTACGCATGGTTCCCAGGATTGGAACGTCAAACCTCTTCATGTTTACCAGATGTTTCATGCCCTTCCTAGCCATATCAATAAGCACCTCTTTTTCCATCATGGTGCCCATGTCTATATGAACAACTGGCAGTCGATTGACTTCCGAGAGTCCATGAATGCCTTGTTAAGTATGAAATTGCTAGGACTTGACTCAAGCTATCAACTTCCGACTGTTATATGGCAGGACAATATCGCACCGCAAAGATGGCAAGGCCTTGATAACTTTGGCAAACAGGATGAACTGCATACCTTCTCTCTCGGTAATGAGGAAAAAGTGATTCAAAACCAGTATGATCAAAAAGATTTTGATCGTTATGGAAAAACTTACCAGATCTTCAACACCGAACTTTACCAAGGTAAAGCCAATCAGATCACCATTGACCTTCCAGTAAGTCAAGACCTTCACTTAAATGGGCGAGTGGCGCTGAAACTTCGTGTCAAATCGAGTACGAACAAGGGCTTATTATCCGCCCAACTGCTAGAACTTGGACAAAAGAAATATCTGCAGCCTTATCCAGCTGTTTTAAGTGCTAGAACCATTGATAATGGTCGTTACCACATGTTAGAAAATCTCTGCGAACTGACATTCAATCCAAGTGCCCAACGTGTCATCACCAAAGGTTACCTTAATCTTCAAAATCGAACCAATCTCTTGACGATTGAAGAAATCCAACCAAATGAATGGATGGACTTCCAGCTAGAGCTTCAACCAACTATCTACAAACTTAAAGAAGGAGATACTCTCCGTTTGGTTCTCTACACCACAGACTTTGAGATTACAATTCGAGATAATACAGACTATCAGTTGACTGTTGATTTAGCACAGTCTAGTCTTATCCTACCTTGTCAAAAGGTATAATCTACCAGACTTTCAATATGGAAGGATTCAAAGGAAAAGTCAATGAATTTGACCATTGAACTTCCTATAACCAAAGTTTTCCACTTGAACAGTCGAATCAAACATAAACTTTGTATCAAATCCAGTTCATCTGAAAGCATTTTAGAAGCCCCTAGATAGAACTTGGACAAAAGATACTAACACCCCTAACCAACATGTGTAACCATTTATCATACACGCTACTAGACCACATGTTGGAAATCACTGTGAATTAACATTTAGAGTGAATTCACAAAACGCCGTGACAAAATGCTACGCTTATTGGATGATACACTGTCATTAAA
Organism: Streptococcus oralis; assembly: GCF_002386345.1. Taxonomy (NCBI): domain Bacteria; kingdom Bacillati; phylum Bacillota; class Bacilli; order Lactobacillales; family Streptococcaceae; genus Streptococcus; species Streptococcus oralis. The sequence goes on from NZ_CP023507.1 coordinate 1,050,526, forward strand.
GAACATCAATGGTGATGAACGAATCGCTACCCAGTTTATCTGCACCCAACTAGTGAAAAGTTAAAAGAAGGAGAATCTCTCCATCTAGTTCTTTATCCTACTGACTTTAAAATCATCATACGTGACAATACCGCCTACCACCCGACTGACGTTTTCGTTCAGTCCACGCTTACTGTACCTTTTAAAAGGAGTACTTACTTTATGAACAAATCAGAACACAGACACCAACTTATCCGCGCCCTCGTTTCAAAAAACAAAATCCATACGCAAGCTGAATTACAAGCCTTATTAGCGGAAAATGATATCCAAGTGACTCAGGCTACTCTATCACGCGATATCAAAACCATGAACCTTTCAAAAGTGCGCGAAGAGGATAATTCTTACTATGTGCTAAATACAGGGTCTATCTCCAAATGGGAAAAACGTCTTGAAAACTATATGGAAGATGCTCTTGTTATGTTGCGTCCTGTGCAACACCAAGTTATTTTGAAAACTTTACCCGGTTTAGCCCAATCGTTTGGATCTGTAATTGATTCCTTGGCCTTTCCAGATATCGTTGCAACCCTTTGTGGAGACGATGTCTGCATGATTATCTGTGAAGATGCTACAAAAGCGCAGGCTTGTTTTGAGAGTCTTAAAAAATATGCGCCACCATTTTTCTTTAGTGAATAAAACAAATCCCGTGATTAAAAGATCACGGGAATTTTTTATTTCTTTGACTGTGTTTCTTCTTTCTTTGTACGTGCCAATCGAAGAGCGCGTTTAGGATTGAGACGATTAAATAATTCTTCTAGTTTCTTTTCATTCCATACATCTGCTGCAGAAACAAAATTGCCATCTGCATCTCGGAATGATATCGGTTTATCTCCCATATCAATCTCCTAGTCTACAAATTCAAATTCAAATTTACCAATGCGGACCAAATCGCCATCTTTGGCGCCACGCGCACGAAGGGCTTCGTCAACTCCCATACCACGAAGCTGACGGGCAAACTTCATGACCGATTCGTCACGGTCAAAGTTGGTCATGTTAAAGAGTTTCATGAGTTTTTCACCAGAAAGTACCCATGTCGCATCATCATCACGACTAATCTCAAAGGCTTTTTCTTCCTCGTCAAAGCCATAGTAAGCCTCTTCTTCCATATCGGATTCATCATAAATCGGGAATTCTGGAGTCTTGTCTAACAATTCAGCTGTCGCATCCAAAAGAGTTGCCAAACCTTGCTTGGTCAATCCAGAAATTGGGAAGATGGCTGGAAGTTCCTCAAACTCGTCGTAGTTTGCTGCCAACTTTTCCTTGAAAGTTTTCAGATTTTCCTGACTTTCAGGCATATCCATCTTGTTGGCCACGATAATCTGTGGACGTTCCATGAGACGAAGGTTGTAGGATTCTAATTCCTTATTGATAGCAAGGTAGTCCTCATAAGGATCACGTCCTTCACTAGCTGACATATCGATGACATGGAGGATAACTCGAGTGCGTTCGATATGACGAAGAAACTGGGTTCCAAGACCAACCCCTTGACTGGCCCCTTCAATCAAACCTGGAAGGTCTGCTACTGCAAAAGATTCACCTGACTGTGTACGAACCATACCCAAATTTGGGACAATCGTCGTAAAGTGGTAAGCACCGATTTTGGGCTTAGCTGAAGTGATGACACTAAGCAAAGTTGATTTTCCAACAGATGGGAAACCGACCAAGCCAACATCCGCTAAGATTTTCAATTCCAGTTGCAACTCGCGTTCTTGTCCTGGTTCTCCATTCTCAGAGATTTCAGGTGCAGGATTTTTTGGAGTGGCAAAACGGATATTTCCACGACCACCTCGACCACCATGAGCCACGATAAACTCTTGACCATGTTCAATCAAGTCTGTAATGACTTTTCCTGTTTCCGCATCACGTACAGTAGTCCCCTGTGGCACGCGAACACGTAGATCTTCTGCACCACGTCCGTGCATTCCTTTGGTCATTCCTTTTTCACCGGAATCAGCCTTGAAATGACGGTTATAGCGGAAATCCATCAAGGTACGTAAGCCTTCGTCTACCACGAAAACAACGTTACCTCCACGTCCACCATCACCACCCCAAGGACCGCCATTAGGGACATATTTTTCACGGCGAAAGGCAACCATGCCATCGCCACCATTACCAGCCTTGACCTTAATCTTGGCTGTATCTAAAAACATACTCATATTTTCTTCTCACTTTAAAAAGGCTGGGGAGAACCCAGTCATTAGTTATTGTTTCTATCCTCATAGCTTGCTTAGAATCTACTGAAAGCTCCAAGCGCAGTTGCAAAGATACCAGCAAGGGTTACAAACAACATGATGAGCACGACAACAAGCGTCACCTTTTCAAACAATGTTTTTTTGCGTTTTCCGTTATCTCCAAAAGCCATAACTTCTCCTTTTTCTATATAATTCTAATTTAATACTCTGATGAAACTGGTGCAATCAACCATAAAATGATATAAGCAAGGACTCCTGTCCCATAACAAAATGCAAGAACAGCCCAAATGACACGAACAATTGTTGGATCAATATCAAAATAATGAGCAACTCCTGCGCATACTCCACCAATTTTTTGATCTTTTCCGCTTCTCATTAATTTTTTCATTTTTTCTTCCTCTTATTCTATTATTTGAATTCGTCTCTCCAATAATCTCTGATGCTAGACAATTGTTTTCGAGACGCTCTTAAAATACGCTTGGATTCTTTTACTGGGCTTGTAACAGCCTGTTGAGGTAGATAGAGAATCGTTTTTAAAAAGCGCTGAGTGACAGGCTGTCCATCATGTAGCTCATGTTCAAAGTTATTTGAGATAATGGCATCAAGGTAAAACTCATGAACTCGTTTCCCAAAATTTTCAGCCGAAATCTCGTACAACTTATCCGCCAAATTTTGTTCAGACATATCAGGAGTAGCAATCAATGCTTCAAGTATAGCTCCTGCAAGCTCTCGTTCTCCATAGTAGAGGGTCCCAAACATTTTATCATTGATCAGATTTTCAAGATAGGGGTTGCCATGAGCAATAACAGGCGTTCCACTGGCTAGACTTTCTAGATAGGTTAAACCCTGAGTTTCACTCGTAGATGCTGAAATAAAGAAATCAGCTGCTTTATAGTACAAGGCTGTCTCACTGGGAGCAATCATACCTGTAAAAATCACATGTTTTTGTATGTTTAATTTCCCTGCTTGTTCTTTCAGACTGTCCAGATAAGGTCCGTCTCCAGCAACAACCAACTTCACCTTTTCTTCTTCTTTCAAAACCTGTGCAAAGGCGACTAAGACTGCTTGGATATTCTTCTCAAAGGAGATACGAGAAAGGCTCAGCAGCATTTTCTCGCCTTCCTGAATACCTAACTTCGAACGAAGCTCTAGTAAGTTTTCCTCTTTGATCTCAGGTCGTTCAAACTTAGCCAGCTCAATTCCAGTTGGGATGACACGCTTTTCAACCTTGACTTTGTATTTAGATAAAAGGTCACGAACAATCTCACTAGGGCAAATCACGCCATCTACATCATGAAGGAAGCCACGCACCAAATATTTTACCATACTCGGACGAATTAGCATGCCCTTAGCAATGTAATGCACATAGTCTTCATACTGGGTATGGTAGGTATGAATAACTGGAATTTTCAATTCTCTCGCAATCCAAATTCCTAACAAACCAAGAGAAAATTCTGTCTGGGTATGAATAATATCGAGTTGATACTGCTTGGCAATTTCAAGCGCCTTTGTAAAACCTCGGTAGGCAAATCGTCGATCCTTAAACGCAAAGAAAGGGACACTCGGAATGCGAATAATTTGCCAATCCTCGTAGCGGTTCACATCTTTATCTGTTGTTGTAAAGATAAAAACTGCATGCCCCTGCTTTTCAAGCTCAGTTTTCAAAGTCCGAATACTAGTCGCGACCCCGGAAACCTGAGGGAAATAGGTATCTGTAAATAAACCAATTCGCATAAATTACCTCACTTTTTGCCCAAAGCAGCCTGTTCTCGATAAAATTTTAACCAGATTTCCAACAAATGCTCCTCAGAGTACTCTTTGGAGATCTCGCAAGCTTTTTCTTTCAAGTCTTTTAAGGCTTCAGAATCATTCTTGTATTCTAGGATTGCTTCTCTCATCTCGGAAACATCACTTGTAGCACGATAATTCCCATCAAGAATAACCTTATATAGATCCAAATCTCTTAACATAATCGGAGCCTCGCAACTAGCGGCCTCTAAGATGGTCATAGGGAATAATTCATTATAACTTGGTAGCAAGAACAGATCCGCCATAGCATAAAGTTCCCGCATCCGTTCGGGTGACACAATTCCAGGAAAAATAAGATTTTCAGGTGGATTGTCCATTATCTTCTTGTAGCGTTCATAACCATCTGTCATCCCACCAAATGAAAAACCACCTGCCCAGATAAAGGTAATTTCTGGCAATTCCTCAGCAAGACGGATAAAGTCATCAATCCCTTTACGTTTCTGAACCTGACCCGCACCGATTACGACAAACTGATCTTCCGCGAGATCCATTTCCTTCCGGAGTTGTGCAACTTGCTCAGCTGGTAATGCATGCCATTTATCTTTGTTTACAAAATTTGGAATATAAGTTACTTTTTCACGCGGAATACCAGCAGCCACTAAATCCTCGATAAACATGGGATTGACCACCACCAAGTGTTCCATTCGGTTGTAAAAGGAAAAAACATAGCGTTTGACAATTCCTTTTAGGAAAAATGGAATCTTTAAACTCCCCTCAAGCGTATCAGGCAAAAAATGCACATAGCCAATTTTTCTCCCAGAGCGTTTCTTTTGGAAAGTAGATAAATAATAAGGGAAATCAATGGTGTGAAAATGAGTTACATCTGCCTCTACAGGAAGATTCTCTGTAACAATCAACTGGTCTTTAGCATCGCGGTGAAGGAGACTAACCAATTCTCGATATGCTCCTGACACTCCTTGACCAGCTACTTTTTCACTTGAGCTTAGCATATTAATACGCAATTTTTCGTTTTCCATACCTTTCATTATACCATTTTATTTCCAGAAAATCAGCAAAAGAAAGAAGAGACGATTGGAAAAAGGATAAAATTATCCTATTTTCCAATCGTCTCTCTCATTTTTTTAGTCTTTATTTAATTCCTAGGGCGATACGCGCGTATCGGCTCATTTTTTCAACTGTCCAAGCTGGATACCAGACCAATTTAACTTCGGTATTGGTTACCTCAGGCACATCTGTCATCGCATCATGTATCTGGTCTGTCAAAAGGTCAGCCAGTGGGCAGCCCATAGTTGTCAAGGTCATATCAATTTCAGTATGACCTGTTTCACCATCAAAACGAATTTCATAAATCAAACCTAGGTTGACAATATCAATCCCCAACTCAGGGTCGATGACTTCTTCCAAAGCATTTAAAATGCGTGTTTTGATCGTTTCAATTTGCTCTTCTGTATAAGCCATGTTATTCCTCACTCTCAGTCTTCAATAAAATCACGAAGGGGTTTGCTGCGACTTGGTTGGCGCAATTTTCTCAAAGCCTTGGCCTCAATCTGACGGATACGCTCACGAGTCACGTTAAAGACTTTACCAACATCTTCAAGGGTACGCATTTTCCCATCATCTAGCCCGAAACGAAGGCGCAGAACGTTTTCTTCACGGTCTGTGAGAGTATCCAAAACTTCATCCAACTGCTCGCGCAAAACGATTCGAGTTGTGTAGTCTACTGGATTTTCAATTACTTCGTCTTCGATAAAGTCCCCAAGATGGCTATCGTCCTCTTCACCAATCGGTGTTTCAAGTGATACTGGTTCTTGAGCAATTTTCAAGATTTCGCGGACCTTGTCAGGTGTCATATCCATACGCTCAGCGATTTGTTCAGGAGTTGGATCTTGTCCCAATTCTTGAAGGAGATTCCGCTGTTCACGGACAAGCTTGTTAATGGTTTCTACCATGTGGACAGGGATACGAATAGTACGGGCTTGGTCAGCGATGGCACGGGTAATCGCCTGACGAATCCACCAAGTTGCGTAAGTTGAAAACTTGAATCCTTTTGAATAGTCAAACTTGTCAACAGCCTTCATCAAGCCCATGTTTCCTTCTTGGATCAGGTCAAGAAACTGCATGCCACGCCCTACGTAGCGCTTAGCAATCGAAACCACCAAACGAAGGTTGGCTTCTGCAAGACGTTGTTTGGCTTCAATATCACCAGCCTCAACTGCTAAGGCCAATTCTTTTTCCTCTTCGTTAGTCAAGAGAGGAACAACCCCGATTTCCTTCAAATACATACGGACTGGGTCATTAACCTTGGCAGAAGTTGAGCCAATCAAGTCCTCATCACTGAGTTCTGGTTCTTCTTCTGCACTAAGAACACGCGCGCTTGGATTTCCTTCGTTATCTGTGATAGAAATTCCAGCATCCTGAATCCGTTGCAAAAGGTCTTCAATGCCTTCTGCATCAAGGGCAAACGGAATAACCAGACTTGAATTGATTTCGTCATCTGTTGCTGTTCCTGTTTTTTTGTGGTTACGGATAAAGTCTGCTACTTGCACATCAAATGTGGTTACTTCTTTTTGTTTTGTTGCCATTATTACTCCATTCTTCTCTTTTGGGAAATCAATCGTTGCAATTCTTCCAAGGCTGTGTCTGTATCTCCTACATGACTAGCTTCCTGCACTTTCTTTTTAATCCTTAAATTGTCCTTGCTGAGGAGGGCACGGTTACGAGTCGCTTCGACTTCCGCTAGCTCTTGAGGCGACATCTCAGCTGGCAAATCCAAGCTAAGCACGTGGTACCAGGCATTTTCAACCTCAGGAGTCTGATGAGACAGTTCCTCTGATCCGATTTCTCCCTCTGCACTTAATAATTCGTAAAGAATTTGAAATTCTGGGGTATCAAAGAAAAAATCTTCTCTTAATCGGTAGTCATTTAGAACAACTGGATTCTCAGCCATCCTATAAAGGAGATGAGCCTCTGCTCTCATGACTGCTCTCAGTTGCCGCGTTACAGGTAAACTAATCGCTGCTGGAGGTTGCTCCTCTTTGACTCTTTCCTGCCTTTGAACAATGCGACTTTCATTTACAATCTGCTCCACCTGCTGGTAATCAAAAGAAGGTAGATTATCCGCCAGAATGTGGATATAAGAATTCTGGGCAGTGATAGACTTTTCTTTGGCGATTAGGGGGGCAATCTTTTCAATGAACTCGATTTGCGCCTGTAAGTTATCACTATTTTCCGGCTTGAGCTGGTGAATATAGAACTCTATGGGACTAATCCGAGTCTTGGTTAAAAGGTAAGCCAGGTCTTCAGCAGAATTCTTTTGCAAATACTCATCTGGGTCCATGGCATCAGGTACTCGAACAACCTCAACTGAGAAGTCTTTTAACTCCTCTAGAGCCTTGGCTGTTGCTGTCTGCCCTGCCTTGTCGCCATCGTAGCTGAGAACAATTTTTTTGGTAAAGCGTCTGAGGTGATCAACATGCTCCTTGCTTAAGGCTGTTCCCATGGAAGCTACAGCATTTTCTATACCAGCACGGTAGGCTGCAATCACATCCATGAAGCCTTCCATCAGATAGAGCTCTGTAATCTTACCTGTTCCCTTTTTTGCCTTGTCCAGATGATACAATTCGTAGCTCTTGTTAAAAATTGCAGTCGAGCGGCTATTTTTATATTTGGCAGTCTGACTATCCGTTTCTTGCCAGATACGACCTGAAAATGCAATAACCTGCCCCTTGTCATTGGTCAAAGGAAAGATGATTCGTCCAAAAAAAGTATCATAAAATTGATTACCATCTGACAGATAAAACAAGCCCGAATCCAATAAATCCTTTTCCTCAAACTTGTCAGCCAAACGTTGATAGAGATAAGTTCTCTCTGCTGGAGCTAGTCCAATCTGGAAGTGCTTCAGAACATCATCTGTCAATCCGCGTTTGTAGAGATAAGCCCTTGCTTCTTCTCCCATCTTTGTCGTCATGAGGATGGCATGGTAAAAACGGGCAGCTTCTTCATGCATATCGTATAGAGCTTGATGAGGGGAAGTTTGTTGGGGACGAGACTGTACCGGCGTAGCTAGTTGAATACCGACGCGCTCTCCTAAGAGCTGAACGGCTTCCATGAAGGACACACCTTGGTATTCTTCGATAAACTTAAAGACATCTCCTGAACGACCACAGCCAAAACAGTGATAAAACTGCTTGTCTTCCACAACGTTGAAAGAAGGGGTCTTTTCACCATGAAAAGGACAGAGCCCTAAATAGTTCCGTCCAGCCTTTTGTAAAGAAATCACATCACCTATGACTTCCACAATGTTGGCATTGTTTTTGATTTCTTCAATGACTTGCTTGTCAACCATACACAATACCTCCATCTTATCATAGTTTCACGTAAACTAGTATAGCTTATTTCTGAAAAAAAGTAAACCATTTCATACGCTTTCCGTAATTCTCTTTGCCTTATTTTTCTAGATAGAAAGAGGTGATAAAAAACTCAGAAACACTTCCATGTTTCTAAGTTAATTTTCACTATTTTTTGATGATTACTTCACTCATCTATTCAAATAATTGATAGTAGTCTGAAATTTTCATCTTAGCTTTTTCTTCTTTATTGAGGTCTTGGATGATGCGACCTTCCTTCATGACAATCAGACGGTTTCCATACTTCAGTGCATCTTCCATATGGTGGGTAATCATCAAGGCTGTTAGATGATCTTTGCTGACAAAGTCATCTGTTAATTCCATCAATGCCACACTTGTTTTTGGGTCAAGGGCTGCTGTGTGTTCATCCAACAAGAGCAACTCTGGTCGTTTCAAAGTTGCCATCAAGAGACTCAAGGCCTGACGTTGTCCACCTGAAAGAAACTCAATAGGAGTGTCCAGATGTTTTTCAAGACCATTTCCAACCTTTTCAATGGTAGTCTGGAACTCTTCCCTATGGCTTGAAAGCCTTCTAGGCAGGAGTCCTCTCTTCTCACCACGAAACTTGGCAATCAAGAGATTTTCCGCCACTGTCATACGGGGAGCCGTACCCATCTTAGGATCCTGAAAGACGCGAGACAAGTACTTAGCCCGCTTTTCAGGTGAAAAATTCGTCACGTCCTCCCCCATGATACGGATACTTCCACTTGTTAAAGGTAAGGTACCTGCAATCGTGTTAAAAAGCGTTGATTTCCCCGCTCCATTTCCCCCTAAGATGGTAATGAAATCATGTTCGAAAATTTCAAGAGAAACATCATTCAGAATGATTTTTTCTTCGTCAAAGCCATTCGTGATGACTTTGGTAGCATTTTTTAATTCTACAATTGCTGTCATTTGCTAAACTTGACTCCTTTCAGGTATTTGCTTTTGAAGGTTGGAATCATAAGGCAAACTGCCAAAATCAAGGCGCTGTACAAACGAAGATAACTTGTATTAAACCCAAGAGCAATAACTCCCCAAACGAGGAACTGATAAGCGATAGAGCCAACGACGATGGTCATGAGTCGCTCTGCCAGGGTCAAACTCTTGAACAAAACCTCACCAATAATCAAGCTAGCAAGCCCTACGACAATCACGCCAATTCCTCGAGAGACATCCGCGTATCCTTCTTGTTGAGCAATTAAGGCCCCTGCAAGCGCGATAATCCCATTTGAGAGAACCAAACCCATGAGTTCCATACGTCCCGTATTGATACCAAAGCTACGAGCCATATCGGGATTGTCACCTGTAGCGATGTAGGCTTGACCTAGTTTGGTATCAAGGAAAAAGAGCATAAGGCCAATAACAAGAGCTACAAAGATTAATCCAGTCAGGAGTTGGTTAAGGTCTGAATCAAAAGGCAAGACATCCTGAATTTGTTTGGTTCCAAGAAGCCCCAGATTGGCACGTCCCATAATCATGAGCATGATGGAATGACAAGAAGTCATGACCAGAATCCCTGATAAGAGGGTTGGGATTTTTCCTTTAGTATACAAAAGACCCGTCGCCATTCCAGCTAGACAGCCCGCACCTACTGCAGCTAAGGTCGCCAAAAACGGATTGACTCCCTGTGTTATCAAGGTTACAGCTACTGCTCCCCCAAGAGGAAAAGAACCTTCAGTAGTCATATCAGGGAAATTCAAAATTCGGAAAGTCATAAAGATTCCCAAACCTAAAATCGCCCAGACCATTCCCTGAGAAATAATGGATACTATCATAATCTTTCACTCATTTCTTTCTTTAGTAAAAATGGGAGGAGATGTGTCCAGCTCCTCCTTTATCTTTATTCAATCACTTGTCCCGCTTCTTTTAGAACGGACTCAGGAATGGTAATACCAAGTTCCTGCGCTAGTTTTTTATTAATCACTGACTTACCAGTTGAAAAGACATTAACTGGCGTATCAGCTGGTTTTTCACCTTTCAAAACTTTGGCAATCATTTTACCAGTAGCCACTCCAAGATCGTGTTGGTCAACTACTACAGATGCTAATCCACCTGCTTCTACCATGGCCGTGGCACTTGGGTAGATTGGCTTTTTAGCTGTTTGATTACTTGAAACAACTGTTGAGAATGCGGATGCAATGGTATTGTCAATTGGAACCCAAATTGCATCGACCTTGCTTGTCATAACATTGACTGTTGAAGCAATTTCATTTGTTGAAGGAACGGCAAATGTTTCGACTGTCAAACCTGCTTTTTCAGCATAAGCCTTGAATTCTTCTACCTGTGTTTTTGAGTTATCTTCGCTACTTGAGTAAAGAGCTCCGATTGTTTTGACATTTGGTGTGAGAGTTTTTATCAACTCTACTTGTTGTTCAGCAGGGTTGTGGTCTGATACCCCTGTGATGTTGCCTCCTGGTTTTTTCAAGTCTTTGACCAAGTTAGCACCGATTGGGTCTGTAATAGCAGCCATGATAACTGGTAGGTCTTTTGTAGCACTAGCGAGTCCTTGAGCCGCTGGTGTCGCGATCCCAACAACAACATCGTTTCCATTAGCAACCAATTGTTTACTCATGGTTGCAACCTTGCTCTGATCACCTTCAGAGTTCATAAAGTCGATTTTTACCTGGTCGTCCTTATAGCCTTCTTCAGCTAGTCCATCTTGAATCCCTTGGTAAATCAAGTCCAAGGATGGGTGACTAACAAATTGAAGGACACCAACCTTAGCAACCTTTTGCTCTTCTTTAGCTGATGGCTTATTCATAGATGAATAAATCAAGCTAGCCACCACCAATACTGCTAATCCAGCGACAATTCCAATCAAACGTTTATTTTTCATTTTTCTTTCTCCTTTTAAATCACTTGTATAATGCTCTTTTCAACAAAACAAGCGACGCCATCGTTTAAATTCCATCATCATCCTCCTAATAGAAAAAGTCCTCACACAAAAAACTTGTGTGAGGACGTCGATGCGCGGTGCCACCTCAATTATAGGGAATATCCCTATCGCTCTTTCTCGCAATAACGAGTTGCACTGTAAGGTGTGCTCACCGAATTTTTATGATTTCAAATTCTTAAGTACATTCAGCCCAATTTCATCAATTTCATCTATCTGCTTTCACCAACCACAGACTCTCTATAAAATGAGCATGATTACTTTCTGAATGTTTAAATTATATCATTTTTCAACTACTTGTCAAGCTTATTTTTAGAATTTTTTAAACAATTCAAAAACTTCCCCTTGAAAAAGGAGGAAGTTTGTAGAATATCAGCCTGAATTACGCAAACCAGTTGCAATTCCGTTGATAGTTGTATGGATCAGTTTTTCTTCGTCTGCTGACAATTCGCCGCGACGTTGACGTTTGATCAACTCCAACTGGATGTAGTTCAGGATATTAAAGTAAGGCATACGATAGTTTAGACTGTCTTTTAGATAAGAGTTTTCTGCCAAGAGTTCGTCATAACCTTCGATAGCTAAAATAACGTCCTTAGTCAACTGCCATTCATCTAAAATAGTGTAGTAGATAGCTTGTACTTCTTCGTCTTCACAGAGCTTGGCATATTCAAAAGCAATGTTCATGTTAGACTTAGACAAGACCATGTCTACATTGGAAAGCAAAGATTGGAAGAAAGGCCAGTTTTGGTACATGTCTCGAAGGAACTCGATATTCTTTGGATCTTGATCAATAAACTCTTTAAAGCTTGATCCCACACCATACCACCCAGGGAACATGACACGGCTTTGTGACCATGAGAAGACCCAAGGAATAGCACGCAAACCGCCGATTTCAGTGATGGTCTTACGAGCTGCTGGACGCGAACCGATATTGAAGCTTGAAATAGCCTTGATTGGACTTGATTCAAAGAAATAGTCATAGAAATGTTCATTTCCAAAGACCAAATCACGGTAGATATCATAACTACGGTCTACTACTTGGTCCATAATAGCTTCGTAACGATTCGACGTATTAGTATCACTCTTCTTCTTGGTAATCATACGGTTAATGGCTGCAGAAACCAGCATTTCAAGGTTATAATAGGCAGCGTCTTTGTTACCGTATTTGTTTCCAATGACTTCTCCTTGCTCAGTCAGACGGATGCGGTCCTTGATAGACTTGAGTGGTTGAGATGTGATAGCTTCATAAGTTGGTCCACCACCACGACCCACAGTACCACCACGACCATGGAAGAAAGTAACCTTAACGCCAAATTCATCCCCAATAGCAGTCAGTTGTTGTTGCGCTTTATAGAGAGTCCAACATGAGGATAGGTAACCACCATCCTTGTTACTATCAGAGTAGCCAAGCATGATTTCTTGGTAGTTGTCTTTTGAAGCAATCCATTTTTTAGCCAAAGGAAGAGAGAAATATCTTCTCATGGTTTCTTCTGAGTGATCCAAATCTTCGATCGTTTCAAAGAGGGGAACAATCTGAACGCGGGCTTTTTGGGCATCTACCAAGCCGACTTCCTTGAGCATGATGGCTAGCTCTAGCATATCAGATACACTGGTTGCGTGAGAAATGATGGTTTGACGAATGACATTTTCACCTAGTTTATCCTTCAATTTGCGCGCAGCTTTAAAGATAGAGAGTTCTTTTTCAAGCAGTTCTGACTTTTCAGCATGAGTCGCTGAGAGGATACGAGGATCTTCTTCCAACTCTTTTAAGAGGAGTGCGCATTTTTCATCTTCAGATAGATCGCTATAGTGATCATTGATACCAGCAGATGCTAGCAATTCAGCTACACAGGCTTCATGAACACTAGAGTCTTGGCGCATATCAATAGAAGCAAGGTAGAAACCAAAAATTTCGACAGCTTGCATCAACTCGACAAATTCTCCTGAAATCAGGTATTCTCCCTTATTCTCAAGGAGAGAATCGCGAATGGCCAACAAATCTTGATAGAATTCATCTGCAGTGGCATATCTTGGCTGAAGATCCTTGTCTTCAATGAGATAAGCCTTGGTAGCCTGCATCTTAGCTTGGATGTCAAAAAGAGCACGACGATAGAGTTCTTTTTCACGATAAATCGAGTTATCTTGTGACTTCAGCGCCATCTCACGGACCTTGTCGCTGACATTCACGATACTGGTTGAAAGTGAAAATTCACGGTAAAGATTATAAATCTTTTCATCATAGTAGTTCATGATGACTTCACACTGAGTCAAGGCTGATTTATTGAGAGTTTCCGCTGTTACGAAAGGATTTCCATCACGGTCTCCTCCTATCCACATCCCCATAGTAATCGGTTTTGGATGCTCAAGCTCGATACCTTGTTCTTTAGCCAATTTTTTATACTCAGCTGTCAAACGCGGAACAGCATTCAGGAAAGAACTTTGGTAATACTCCATCACGTTGGTGATTTCGTTGGTTACTTTCAATTTCTTCTCACGAATCATGTCCGTTTGCATGATAATTTCAATATAACGGCGGAGATCTGTGTGCCATTTTTCTTTATTAATCAAGCCGAGTTTGACATCACGGTACTTGCGCAAGAGCGTATGGATGTGGTTGGTTAAATCCAGCATACTCTTGCGTTGTACTTGCGTTGGATGAGCGGTCAAGACAGGAACGACATTTAACTTTTCTAAAATTTCGGCTGCATTTTCTTTTTCAGCTACCATCTTAATCGTTGTAGATAGTTTTCCTAGATAGTCTTGGTCCACATTGTTTTGGTGATTGATTTCATAGGCCAAATCCACATCCTCAGAGATATTAATCAAAAGTGGAAGGATAGAGAAATAGCGTGAAATGTAAATCATTTCTTCATTCGAAAGACTGGTCACTAGGTTATTGAGCCCTTGATAATTCTCGCTAGTTGATAATTCCTTCAACTGGATAATCTTTTCAAAGGTTTCTGGCGCTAGCATATTTTTTGTGATATCTTCTAATAGCTCCGTCAGAATCAAGACTTCTTCTTGGACAACTGCTTTATTACTATAGTTTTCTAATTTTTGAAGAGACATATACTTTCCTTTCCATTCAATCCTTACAGACTTTCATCGGTTTGATTCTCGTATTCTCTGATAAGTTTGGCACGTTTTTCGCTGGCATCAATGTTTAGTACAAGCGCGATGGCTACTGATAATACCAGGAGACTGTTCCCACCTTGTGAAAGGAAGGGGAAGGTTACCCCTGTAGAAGGAATCAATCCTGAAATCCCACCGATATTGACAAAGACCTGAACAAGGATCATCCCTCCGACACCAATAGCAACCATGGAGTTAAAGGGATCCTTTGCTCGAATACCAACCAAGATGATTCGCAAAATCAAGAAGAAGAGTAAAGCCAAAATCATACTGGCTCCTACGAATCCAAACTCCTCGATGACAATCGAAAAGACAAAATCCGTATGGGCTTCTGGCAGATAACCACGCTTCTCGATAGAATTCCCTAGTCCCAGTCCGAACCAGCCTCCATTTACCATTGCATAGTAGGAATTTGCGAGCTGGTGTCCTGCACCCGCCAAGTCATTAAAGGGATTAAAGAAGGCACTAAAACGTTTAGCAACGTAACCAAATACAGGAATTTGAGAAAACTTTTCAACCCCAACAAAGCGAATGACAGACAAGACTAACATTGAGCTCCCTGCCAAGAGAGCCAGAATGGTCGAGAACCAACGATAGGCGATCCCACTAACCGTATACATGATGAGCGCCACCAAGACCAAGATGGTCGCATTTCCCAAGTCTGGAAAAATTCCCAAGCTACCAATCAGAACTAGCAGAACAAAACGCCAGTCGTTAAAAGCTCGAGGTAGCCACTGATTCTGTGTCAAAACCTGGAAGTCATAAACCGCAATCTCATCTTGTTGTTTTGAAAATCGATGTGCCAGGTACCAGATGATGATAATCTTAAGGTACTCAGCAGGTTGAATCGTTACAGGTCCTACAGAAATCCATCCGTATGCTCCATTGACAGGTGTTCCGACCAGTCGCGCCAGAGCTAAAAGAACCATCTCCACAATCATTACGATAAAGATGAGACGTCCGTTTCTTAGGAAACCTAATTTTAATTTATAGATTAAGGCAATCAGAATCAAACTAGCTATCCAGAAGATCCCCTGGTTACGCACCAATTGAAAGGCACTTTTCCCTTCTTCGATCAAGGTTGCACTCGTTGTCGAGTATACCACAATCAGCCCCAAAATCGATAAAAGGAAGTAAGGAATCAAAATGGAATAGTTTAGTAGGTGCCTTTTACTAATTTTCATATTTCACCACTCTAATAGGAACAGACGCTTCTGTTCCCAATTCCGTTTTATTTTCTAGTTTTGATTGCTATTATACCACTTTTTCAGAAAGAAAAAAACTCTTATCCTTTAATCCTTCGAATTTTACTCATTTTCTCGTATCAGGTATAAAAAAACAAATCTCTTTTGAGATTTGTTTTTTGCTTACTTAGTTAGATGAAGAACTGCTGCTTGAGCTTGAGTCACCACCACCGATGTATTGGGTGAAGATGTTTTGGAATGATTGGTCTTTAACCTTGATGTTTGCTGCTTGCAATTCTTTACCAATTACTCCTTGAACAAAGGCTGAATCATTTTGTTTTTGAGTCAAGATGATGGTCTTCAATTTTTCTTTGTAATCCTCTATATTAGAAGATTTTTCTGTTTTCTTCGTTACTTTGATGATGTAGAACTGACTGCTGTAGGCTTGTGTTCCAGTAGCTGTAATCACATCAGAAACCCCGTTCACATCCAAGGCAAAGGCTGCTTTCTTGACTTGTTCTGGAAGTTCTGTTGAAGCAGAGTCAAAAGTGATTTCTCCACCATTTTCTTTTGTTTTGTCGTCGTTAGAGTTGTCTTTTGCCAACTGAGCAAAATCCGCACCTTCTGCTTTAGCTTTCTCAAGTACTTCTTTTGCCTTGTCTTCATTATCCAAACGGATGATTTGAGCTGTTACATCTGGTGTGTAAGACTCAAAAGCTTTTTGGTAGGCTTCGTCTGTCAACTCACTCTCTGCAGCCTTCTTAACCGCTAATTCAACCAATTTGCTGGTACGGATTTGAGCTTTACGAGTCTCAGGTGTCATACCTGCACGTTGAAGCACGCTGTTGTAGCTATCGCCGTATTTCTTTTGTTCTTCAGCAACGGCGTCATCCACATCTTTATCCGTTACCTCTGATCCATATTGTTGTTCAAATACTTTTTGGATGGTCATATTGAGCAAGACTTGTTGCGCAGTTGGATTGTTCTTTACTTCTTCAAAGAATTGATGCTCTGTAATCACATCGCCCTTCATGCTGATCAAATCTTTTCCTTCAGAACTGTTTGAACAAGCTGCAAGTGTTGCTACTGATAAAAGTGTGATGGCTCCTGCCATAAGTTTTTTCTTCATTTTTACTCCTTTTACGGTAAGTGTTACCTTATCTATTTTACTATAATTTCTTAAATTTTTCTGAAAATCATTCGCTCTCAGGAAGCTCTACTTCTGCTAGATTTTTTCTTAGCATGAGAATGCCGTCTCCAAGTGGAACTAGAGTTGCTGTTAGACCTGGATTGTCCAAAGTTGCGTCGAAAAGTCTTTGCAAACCACGGTAAATGGTGCGTTGACCTCGGCGGACTTCCATGATGTCCTTGGCAACATCTCCTCCTTGGAAAATATCATCCAAGACCACCACTCCACCGACTTCCAAATGTTTAAGGATTTCAGGCAGAAAGACGATATACTTTGACTTGGCCGAATCCATAAAGACAAAATCATATGTTTCTGTCAAAGTAGATAAAACATCAACAGCATCACCTTCAAGTAAGGTGATTTGCTTACGACTGTCAAACTGGGCAAAGTTTTCCTTGGCAAAGCCAATCATCTCAGGATTACGGTCAATGGTTGTAATCTTAGCATCTGGCGCATGTTCCGCCATCAGGAGGGCAGAAAAGCCAATTGCCGTTCCAATCTCCAAAATGTTCTCAGGTTGCATAGTTTCCATGAGAAAACGGAAGTAGGCAACTGTTTCATGGGGAATAATGGGAATGTTTTCCTTGCGAGCGAAGGTCTCCAATTCTTTTAAGGAACCTGTCACCTGCTTTTGACGCTGGCGCATGAGTTCTACGATTTCTTCCTTGACGACGGGACGACGCATGTTATGGTTGGCATTTTTACTATAAGACTCTACCATCTTAAGCTAGTCCCAATTTTTCAACAAGGGCTTCAAACTCGTTCAAGCGGCGTTCAAAGACTGCAAAGGCATCGTTGAGATAGTCTTCTTTTTCCATATCCACTCCCGCTTTTCTCATGACATTGAGCGGATAGTCTGACTTACCTGCCCTGAGGTAGTCTATATAGCGGTCACGGTCTTCTTGACTACCATGGACAATCTTCTCAGCCAAGGCTGAAGCAGCTGCAAAACCAGTTGAATACTGATAAACATAGTAGTTATAGTAGAAATGTGGAATGCGTGCCCACTCGTATTGGATCTGAGGATTGTCTTCCTTGCTGAGTCCATAGTACTCTTGGTTCAGGTCAGCGTAGAGCTTATTGAGGAAATCACTTGTCAAGACTTCTCCATTTTGGTCTGCTTGGTGGATGGCGTGTTCAAACTCAGCGAATTGAGTTTGACGGAAGACTGTTCCACGGAAACCGTCTAGGAAGTTATTGAGAATAGCAAAGCGAGTTGCATCGTCTTCTACTTCTTCCAACAATTTCTCTGTCAAGATATTTTCGTTTGTGGTTGAGGCAATCTCCGCCAAGAAGATAGAGTAATCCCCGTAAACATAAGGCTGGGTTTCACGAGTATAGCTTGAGTGCATACTGTGACCTGTTTCATGGACAAGGGTAAAGAGATTGTCTAGATTGTCCTGCCAGTTGAGAAGCATAAAGGCATTGGTATCGTAAGAACCACCAGAGTAGGCACCAGAACGCTTGCCTTGGTTTTCATAGACATCAATCCAACGCTCACTGAAGGCACGTTTAACACGGCTCAAGTAGTCGTCACCTAAAACTGCCAAAGCTTCTTCTGCCTTTTTCAAGGCTTCTTCGTAGGTAAAGCTATAATCTACTGACGAAAGTGGTGTGTAGACATCGTACATCTTGAGGTCGGAAATACCTAAGATTTTAGAACGAAGTTCTAGGTAACGATGCAAGAGTGGCAAATGCTTGCGAACTGCTGCTACTAGATTGTCATAGACACTTTCTGGAACAAAGTTTGCTGCGAGGGCTGCATGGCGAGCACTCTTATAGTTGCGAACTTTTGCTCGGTAGTTTTGCACCTTAACATTTGTCTGCAAGGTCTTAGCATAAGTATGTTGGAATTGCTCGTAAGTCGCATAAAGGGCTTCATAGGCACCACGACGCACTTCACGGTTTTTAGACTCCATCAAACGGATGTAAGTACCGTGTGAGAGTTGCACTTCATTGCCTTCGTCATCAAGCACGTATGGGAAGCTAATATCCGCATTGTCCAAAATAGCGAAGGTTTCACTAGCAGAACCAAAGATTTCTCCTGCTCCAGCAAGCAATTCTTCCTCACGTTGCGAAAGAACATGGTCTTTCTTTTGCAAGAGCTTGTCAAAAAAGTGCTTGTAAACTTGGAGTTTTGGTTGAGCTTCTAGGAAGGCCGCATACTGCTCTTCGCTAATCTCCATAAACTCAGGTTCATAGAATGAAAAGGCTTGTTCTAACTGACTGTATAGGGTCATTGCCTTGGCATAGTACTCTTGATACTTGGTCTCACGCGTGTCCTGGTCATTTTTCATATGCGCATAGACATAAAGCTTTTCAACTTGGCGTTCCAAGTCGAGTGAGAATTCTGTGATCTCAAGCAAACTGTCTGCGCTGTCCAAGAGATGTCCCTCATACTGGGCTGCTGTTTGTACTTTTTCAGTTAAATCTTTCAAGGCTTCTTCCCAAGCCTGGTCTGTTGGGTAGATTGTCGAAAGATCCCATGTATCTTTTTCATTTATTTCATGTCGTTGTAATACCATAAGATTCCTCCATCCTTTCTATTTTACCACATTTTTTGAGAAATATAAGTGATAAAAGGCTGGTGGATAGAGCTTTTGGCGATTATTTTTCGGATTTTTTTGATAGTAGGCCTGAAAATTTCTATAATAGCTAGCCAAATCCGTTTCAATCTGCAAAAAATCTCCTGACTCTATCGGTCTGACCTGGGGATACCAGTCATCCAGTTGACGGTTTAATAGATTGTCTCCTCGTTGATAAGCCTCCTCCTGTTTTTTCATCCAGTAAGGGTTTTGGTAGTACAACTGTTGGCGAATGTAGTGACAGATAGTGGAATCTTGCACAACTGCAAAACGAGGCAGTTTTTGTTTCTGATAAGGAAATCGTAGAATTTCCAAGAGATTTCCTTTTCCATAGGGAAATTCTTTGACCTGAAAATGAAGCTTGCCACGTAGATCCTGATGCAGAAGATATTTGAGTCTCAAAATTTTCCTTTTGAGATCCAGTTCCCAAACAAAGAAACCCATATTTTGACTAAAATAGAGAAAGCCCCTTTGCAGTTGTGTTAATCGCTCCTTTAACCAGAGTTTTTCTCCCAGTAGCCAGATAACCTGATAGCCCTGGCTGCGGTATCCTTGGCTTCTATCGCCTAAAAGCTTTTGAGACAAGGGGCTGCACTGAACCTCCAGTGCTAATTTTTCATTGACGAGAACATCTGCTATCTGCTGAATCTCGGGCAGACTATATTCTAAGGCGACCTGATTGTCTTTCTTGGCCCAGTGATAAAGGCCCTCTTTGTTGCCCAAGTGTTCTGGACTTTCATTCTCAAAAATGGCCATACAATCCCTTAACCTTTCATGGGCAAAGTGCGTTCGAATGCTCTGTCCTTGGCGTAATCGTAGTCCGCCTCCACAGGCTGGACAAGTATAAGCTTGCTTGGTCACATCATTTTCGAGGGCATTCACAAAATTCCCCTTGGCATCTCTGGCTACAAACATGGGCTACCTCCTTTTCTCATTTATTCGAAAAAGAAGCAAAAAAGACTGGAATTCCAGCCTTTCATGATACTATTTCTTATCTTTTTTGTCTCTTAGAATATTTTTTTAGCATGGGAATGAGATTAGGAATCTGCTCACTTCTAATGACCAGCACGCCGTATTCCTGACAACGATTGGCATAAGCTGGATTGATTTTTCCCGTACAAACAATCAACTTGAGGCAACTCTCCCCAGCAAAATGATTGGCGTAGACTTCTAGTTCGTTAATGGCTTCAACTGATAAATCTGTCATCTTGCAAGAGATAAAGGTAATCGAGCGTCCCTTTCTCAGAATGACATCAATCTCATTTTGAACATTGTCCGCCTCTGGAAAGATGCCATTCCAATCAATCTCACCGCCTATCATACACTCATCAAACAGCTGCGATTCCAGCGCCAAGAGATAAAGATACACCTCTAAAATATGCCCCTTGTTGCGGCAAAAAACTTGAGCTTCTTGACTTGGAAAGCTGTATGCTACTCGTTTCTTGTCTTCGCTTTCAATACAAAGCATTCCTGCTTCCACAAGTAAAGGAATAAGGGATTTTGGATAGTGATAATACCTGCCATTGTTTTCCAGTATCTTTTCTGTCTCAGCATGCAGGTCATTGGTCTTAGCTAGAGAGAAAAATTGGGTCACTTGATACCAGTGAGCAGGATTGGAAATAGCAGAGCTGGCTAGCTTTTTAATGGCTGCAATTTGCTGATCTGAGTGGATAGGGCGTTTTGATTTGAGCATTTTTCCACCACGCAAGGCTATCAGCTGTTGGATGCTTAGGGTTGGAATGTCCAAGTCTTCTTTTTCTAACTGAGCGGCTACCCACTTGTATTGTTTTCCCCGCTCGACATCCATGGCAACGATGGGGAGCTGCCGATCCAAGCCATATTGATAGAGAGATAAGGCTAGTAGTGAATCCCCGCCAAAAACATCGAGAAGGACTTGGTCGTAACCTGCTAGGCAATAATCTAACTGATCTGTTAATTGTTCTAAAGTTAGCTGACGAAAGGTCACTCGTTGGATATGGTGCACCTCATCAAGAATAAACTGACGGAGGGAGACTTTCTCTTCATTGCTTATTTTTGTCAAAGAAAGAAAGAGAATCTCGTCACAATCACTGATAAAGGCTTGGTAGACATTCTTTTCCAATACATGCCGATCATACAATTCCACCAAAAGACTCGTCATTCGACCACCTCCATCATAAAGACTTTCTTGCGCTGAGAGTATCAGCAATACAGTTCTACTACTCAGATTTCCTACTTCTAGTATAGCATAAAATCCTGCTCGCCCCAATCAACCAACGCAAACAAAAACGAATAGAAACCTTGCAAATCGGTTACTATTCGCTTGTATATGTTTGATTTACTTGATTTTTTTAGCTAACATAGTCGCAAAGCGTAGTTGAATACGATTGCCATTTTCATCACGACGGTGCAAATGTCCTGGATTTTCATTGTACTTAATTAATTCCCAATCCTTGTAGTAGTCCGCCAACTCCCCTTCTTTAAAGGTGAATGGGAAATTGACTGAGCAAGGATAATCCTCTGTATCCATAGCACAGACGATAAGGTTATAGCCACCGACCGTGGTGTGCTCCTGCATATTTTGGATAATAGCTGGAATGCGGTCCGCTTGTAGGAACATCAGAACAACCGTCGATACGATGAAATCATAGTCTTGGCTAATGCTGGCCGAATTGATATCGTATAGTCCTACAGGCATGTCTAGATCCTCTTGTTCCACAATGCTTTGCAAGATTTCAAGGGACAATTCATTCTGATCCACAGCTGTCACATCAAAACCATTCTGTGCGAGAAAGAGAGAGTTACGCCCCTGACCACAACCCAAATCCAAGGCTCTTCCTGGTTTCACTGTCTGCATAGCCTCTAGGACCTCTGAATGGACTGGATTGGTATTGTATTTCTTAGGGAAATAATCCTCAGGTTTACAATAAAATTCCAAATACCACTCTACATCGTCTGTTGCAGCCTCTACTCGGTGCCAGGCTTGCGGTTGTGCCATAGGGTTGTCTGCTCCTGCCTCAAAGAGGTGCTCAGCTAGAACCTCACCATCTTCGGTTAATTCAATAAACTTGAGTACCCCTTTCAAGACAGTAATTTTTCCCCAAGTGCCGACCTTGGTATTGTGCTTTTGCTGAACTGCTTCAGGCATGGTCTGTTTATTCCACAAGGGCATCCGTTTATAGGCAATTAGTTTTTCCATTTTACTTCCTCTTCTTAACGCTGGTTGACAGCTTTCATCACACGCGCGATGTCGCGGTTTTGTTCACGTCGCTTGATCGACTCCCGTTTGTCATAGTCATGTTTCCCTTTAGCAAGTCCTAAAAGGAGTTTAGCGTAGCCATCTTTGATATAGACTTTGAGGGGAACTAGGGTCATTCCTGTTCCTTTGGTTTCCTGTTCCAGTTTTTGAATTTGCTTCTTATGGAGCAGGAGTTTGCGACGGCGTTCAGGTTCCTGGTTCCAGATATTCCCCTCTTCGTAAGGGGCGATATGAACATTGCTCAGCCAGACTTCCCCATTTTTTACTTGGGCAAAGCCGTCCTTGAGATTGATTCGAGCAGCTCGAACGCTCTTGATTTCAGTTCCGGTCAGGACCATTCCTGCCTCTAGCGTATCTACGATTGTATAGTCGTGGTGCGCCTTTTTATTTTGTGCGACGACCTTTCCCTCGCCCTTTGCCATGCTTGGCTCCTTTCTTAGCTACTTCTTTGTAAAAAGGTTTCTTGCCTTTTTTCTTTTTATCTTTTTGTGAATGCTTGTGCTTATCACTTGAACACCCTGATTTTCTCTTGTCTTCCTTCTTGTCTGAACGACGACTTGAACCACGACCTCTGTCTTTGCGCCCAGCTTGTTTCAAACCTTTTTCGATGACATCAAACTCACTTGGGATATAGGAGAAATCAATCTCACCTGTCATCTTATCCGCTCTTTCAACCCGAATGCGAATCTGCTGTCCAACACGGAAGGTTGTTCCTGATTTCTCCCCACGGAGAGTCAAATCACGCTCGTTGAAATGATAAAATTCAGGTAAATTGGTGATGTGAATCAAGCCTTCGACTGTATTTGGCAATTCGACAAAGAGACCAAATTTGACCATGCTGGATACAACTGCATCGTACTCTTCACCCACGTATTTTTCCATGTACTCAGCCTTTTTCATGGCTTCGACTTCACGCTCCGCCTCGATGGCACGACGCTCACGGTTGGAAGACTGGGTTGCAATCTCTGGAATCACTTGTTCAAAATGCTCTGCTATTTCCTTAGAACGCCCATAGTCGCGAATCATCCGATGGACTAGAAGGTCAGGATAACGACGAATGGGGCTGGTGAAGTGAGTGTAATAGTCTGCAGCAAGACCATAATGACCATGATTGTGCTCTGAATAGCGAGCCTGTTGCATAGAACGGAGAAGCATCATGGATAATACATCCGCATAAGGTTCTCCCTCAACAGCACGCATGATGTCTTGAAGGGCCTCCTGGCTAATCTCACTAGCAGTCCCATAAATTCGCAAGCCAAAGCTCGAAGCGTAATCAATAAACTTCTGAACCTTTTCAGCCTTGGGCTCCTCGTGAATCCGATAGATAAAAGGAAGGTCCAGCTTACTAAAGTGTTCGGCAACCGTTTCGTTAGCAATCAACATGAAGGACTCGATCATCCGCTCTGCAATTCCACGCTGACGAAGAACGATATCCACAGGCTTACCTTTTTTATCCACTAGAATCTTAGCTTCACTGGTATCAAAATTGAGAGCTCCACGTTTCACACGCATGCTTTCTAGCCTTTCATGAAGCTTGGCCATCAGTTCGATACTAGGAACAATTTTCTTAAACTCTTGCCTCTTTTCCTCATCGCCAGCCAGGATATCATTAACAGCGCTATAGGTCATGCGAAAACTAGTCTTGATAACCGTTTGGGTAATGGTGTAATTAACCACACGACCATGTTTATCAATTTCCATAATGGCAGACTGGGTCAAGCGATCGACTTGAGGATTGAGGGAGCAGATACCATTTGACAGACGCTCTGGAAGCATTGGGACCACACGGTCTGTCACATAAACAGAAGTCGCGCGGTTAAGGGCTTCCTTGTCAAGGGCAGACCCCTCTGTCACATAGTAGGAAACATCCGCGATGTGAACACCGAGTTCGATATTGCCATTTTTCAAAGGCTTGATGTGTACCGCATCATCCAAGTCCTTAGCATCCGCACCGTCAATGGTAAAGGTAATCTCATCTCTCAGGTCCAGACGACCTTCCATATCCTTTTGAGACGGAGCATCTGGCACACTTTCTGCCTCCTTGAGAACAACTTCTGGAAATTCTGAGACAATATCCATGGATTCCAAGACTTCAAGAACATCAATCCCAGCATCAGTCGAGTGCCCCACCACGTCTAGCACACTAGCGACAAAGAAATCATGTTTCTTACTTGGATATTTGTCGATAAAGACCTTGAGAACCTCTGTACCTTCCAACTTGATAGCCGGTTTCTTCACATAGATCGGTTGGCTGATTTTCTGATTTTTTGAACGGATGTAGCCGGCATACTTGGGCTTTTCCTGATCCAGAACGATTTGCCCGACAACTGTTGTCAGACTATGCTCTAGGATATCGATAATTTTGGCTTCTGCAGCAGTTCCCTTGTTGCGGTCAGCGACTTTTTTGATCACGACCTCAACGGTATCACCATCAATGGCATAATTGACATCGTTTTTTCCTACAAAAAGATCGTCCTCTTCGCCTTCTAGACTGACAAAGCCAAAGCCATTTTTATGGGCATGAAAAACCCCTTTGAGAGTGATTTCATGTTTCTTCTTTTGGTCCAGACATAAGCTACCATCATCTTCAAAGCGAATCTGGTGCTTTCTTTCCATCAGAGACAGGGTTTTAATCAACTCACGGAAATCCTTGGACCCATCCTTTCCGAGAGCCTGAGCAAGATCATTTACCGTCACTCGCCCCTTCTCTTGCAAATATTCTTTAATTTTATCTTTCATGTTTTCTTTCTAGATTTTTATAATTTTTTGAGTGATAACTTTAGTAAACATCATTCAAAATAAAAATAGGCTAAGACCTAGTCTCGCCCATTTCTTATCTACTTGATAATACCGTCAATGCTAAGGCAATGGCTAGCCAGAAAAAGACTAAAATACCTGTCAAACGTTGCATCACAGCTTCAAAACCACGCGCTTTACTACGTTCAAACAAATCACCTGAGCTGGCATCAAATACATTGCTGGATTGGTTCTTAGTTGGTTGCATGAAAATCGCAATCACAATCACAACAGATAATACTAATAAAATGGTTAATAATAGGTTATACATATCAAACTCCTTAAAATCCCTATTATTTTACCATAAATTCTACTTAGATTCAAGATGTAAAGTTACTTTTCTTTCCTTTGGACAATATTTTAACACCTCAATCTTGTCTGGATGGGTTTTGGAGTTCTTACTGGTTAGATAATTCATGCTGCCACAAGAGGAGCACTTGAGATTGATTTTTACTCGCACTAGATTTCCTTTACTTTTAATAATGATCTAAATTGTACTAAGTTGCATAAACAACTGAAAGCTACACAGGCTGCTGTCGCATAAAAGACAGCATGGTAGCCCAAATATCCTGCAACTGCGGATCCCGCCATAGGTCCGATCACTCCACCAAGGTAAAAAAAGACTTGGTTGAAGGCGAAAATCCGTGAAATACCTGATTTTGGAGTCATTTTGCTAAGAAGAGCATTGACACCTGGTATGAGAGCTCCTGTTCCCAGACCAAAGAGAAAACGATACAAGCCAAGTTGAAGGGGGCTGGTTGCATGGGCACAAAGAAGGTAAATGATGACGGAATAAATCTGCGCCGCGACCAACAATCTATGATTCCCTACCTTATCGCCAAGTTTTCCTAGAATTCCAGCACTCATCATGCTAGAAAATCCCATGCTGGATACGATCAATCCTGATACAAAGAGGAGATTCTCAGTCTGCCCTAAGTCCCGCACATAGAGAGCTAAAATGGGGCCAATTGATTGAGCTGAAAATTGAATGACAAAGCTCGTCAAAAATAGGTTTACTAAGAGTCTAGGATACTTGAAAGAAGAAAATACTTCTTTCGTTGGGATAGCCTTCTCCTTAGCAACTGGCTGAAAATCTTCCTTGATAAAGAAAATGGTTAGGATTGCAGCTAAAAATAAGAAAGAACCTACCAATAAAAAGACATTACGAATGCCAAAAATTTCAGCAATAAAGCCTCCAACAAAGGGACCCGTCAGTGTTCCTGCAACAACACCTGTAGATAGAGTCCCCAGAGCCGCTCCAGACTTATCTTTAGGTACCTGACTAGCAATCAAGGCTGTCGCATTGGGGACAAAACCAGTAAATACACCATTGAGCAAGCGCAAAAAGAGTAGCCAATAGATATTTGGCACGAAGGCCAAACCTCCCATCGTAATGGTCATGGCAAGACCTGCTCGAATCATCATGGGTTTTCGACCGTACTTGTCAGCAAGAATACCCCAGATGGGAGAAACTAGAGCTGCTGAAACAGCCGAAACTGAGATGGCTAATCCAGCATAGAAAGCAACTTGGTCCCCTTCAATTCCCAACTGCTCCACAAAGATAGGCATGAAAGGAACGACCAAGGAAATGCTGGCGCCCGTTAGAAAACTACCGAACCAGGCAACACGAAGATTCTCTTTCCAACTAATCTCTTGCACAGCTATCGCCTCCTTCAAGTAACTTCATTACTTGACTCACAAGCTGATCACGACTGCCATTGTTATCTAATATATGACTCGCTAATTTTTTCTTTTCTTCTAAAGACCACTGGGCGGCCAAACGGGACTCTGCTACTTCCTTAGAAAGATGATCCCGTTTCATGAAACGTTCCACCTGAACATCACGGTCCACATAGACCAGCCACGTTTCATCAAACCAAGCACTGTAGCCCTGTTCAAAAAGCAGGGGAATATCCATGAAAAAAATCGCTTCTGTCTGGGCTAACTGGTCTCTCAATGCAGCCAATTCCTCACGAATAATCTCTCCTTGGGTTTGTTTAGACCATTCCCGCTCCTCAGGATTTGAGAAGATGAGACTAGCTAGGAGAGGGCGATTGAATTCTCCATTTTCTAAGATAATTTCCTGCCCAAAGTGCTGAACTAAGAGCTGATAAAGACGACCACCAGGTTTCTGTAGTTGGTGGACGACTGCGTCAGCATCCACCACTTGAAAGCCTTGCTCTCTTAGGAAATTTGTCACAGTTGACTTACCAGAGGCAATTCCTCCTGTAATTCCAATGATTTTTCCCATCAGTCCCTCCTTTGACACTGAGGACAAAAATGAGTTCCCCGTCCACCGAGCTGGAATTTCTCAATCACTGTCCCACAGCGCGAACATGCTTGTCCAGTCTTATCATAGACCTGATGGAAATCCTGCATGGTTCCGTCTTCCCCAAAGGCATTGGTATAGGTCCGAATGGTGGAGCCGCCCTTTTCAACTGCCTGCCCCAAAACAGCAAAGGTCTGGTCATGAATGGCTGTCGCTTCTTCTGCTGTCAAAGTCTGGGAAGGTCTTGCTGGATGAATCTGAGCTCGCCAGAGAACCTCATCCACATAGATATTCCCAAGGCCAGCTACCAAGGTTTGGTCTAGGAGATGGGATTTGATAGGCTTTTTAGACTTGGCTAGGGCAGCTTGAAAGACCTGCAAATCAAAGTCCTGCTCTCTTGGCTCAGGGCCTAGTTTCTTAGAAATAAAGTAGACATCCAAAAGGTCGGGTGCCAATAGTTCCATCGTACCAAACTTGCGTACGTCCTCATATACAAGAGTGGCACCATCCTCAAACTGGAAGAAAACATGGGCATGCTTGCGTTCAGGAACATGGTTCGGATAGTAAAAATACTTTCCCTCCATCCGCAGATGAGAAATCAATACCTTGCCTGTCAGGTAAAAAAGCAAATATTTTCCACGACGCCCCAAGGACTCAATTACTTGACCAGGCACTTCCTTTCGAAACTCGTCCAAATTCGTCTTGATCATCTTAGGATAAATAATCTCTATATTAGAAATCTTCTTTCCCAAGATCAATTTTTCTAAGCCACGACGAACCGTTTCAACCTCAGGTAATTCAGGCATAAATCCTCCTTCTGTAAAAACAAGAAGCAGGCATGAGCCCACCTCTACTTAGTATTCTTTTTCATTATAGCCAAAGTCAGCCAAATCTAGCTTTTTATCACGCCAGTTTTTCTTGACCTTGACCCAAGTTTCTAGGAAAACCTTGTCCCCTAGCATGAGTTCGATATCACGACGGGCCATGGTCCCTATTTTCTTGAGCATAGCGCCACCTTTTCCGATGATAATTCCTTTTTGGCTATCGCGCTCCACCATGATGGTTGCTCGGATGTGAACCTTGTCTGTCTCTTCATCACGCTTCATAGAGTCGACCACTACTGCGACAGAATGAGGAATCTCTTCGCGAGTCAAATGAAGAACCTTCTCACGAATCATTTCTGAAACCAAGAAACGCTCAGGGTGGTCTGTGATTTGATCAGATGGGAAATACTGGAAACCTTCCTCTAGATTTTCACTCAAAATATCGATTAGTCGAGAAACGTTATTTCCCTGAAGGGCTGAGATAGGAACAATTTCCTTAAAGTCCATCTGGTTACGGAAGTCATCAATCTGAGCCAAAAGTTGGTCTGGATGGACCTTGTCAATCTTATTCACCACCAGAATCACAGGAACCTTGGCAGCTTTCAGACGCTCGATAATCATATCGTCGCCCTTACCACGTGGCTCATCAGCTGGCACCATGAATAGAACAGTATCCACTTCACGCAAAGTACTATAGGCTGATTCCACCATGAAATCTCCAAGAGCTGTTTTGGGCTTGTGAATCCCCGGTGTATCGATAAAGACGATTTGCTCCTTATCCGTGGTGTAAATCCCCATGATTTTATTGCGCGTTGTTTGCGCTTTGTCACTCATAATGGCAATCTTTTGCCCCATGACGTGATTTAAAAAGGTTGACTTCCCAACATTGGGACGTCCCAAAATAGCTACAAAGCCTGATTTAAATGTCATAATTTCCTCTTATAGTTTAAAATAGTATATCCCAAATGCGTGGGATAAAGATAAGTGCACCTGTCATTGCAGCAAAAAGAGAGACCACTAGCACAGCTCCTGCTGCCATGTCCTTGGCTTTCTTTGCCAACATAGAAAAGTGATAGTGACTGGCTAAATCCACTACATTTTCAATAGCAGAGTTAATAATCTCAAATGCTACTACTAAGAAAATGCTCATTAGGAGAAAGAGCCATTCGATTCGTGACACCTGAAAAACAAAACCTGCAAAGATGACTACTAGAGCCGTCACTGCATGTTTTCGCATATTGCGTTCTTCCTTGAAAGCAGTCAGAATTCCTGTAAGAGCAAATTCTAAACTGGATACCAGGTCACGATTTTTCCATTTTCGTTTATTGTCTTGTGAGTCCATAGGCTGTCAAAATTTCTTCTTGTAAACCGAACATCTCCGCTTCTTCTTCCGGAGTGTAGTGATCGTAGCCGTTAATGTGTAAAAAGCCGTGTACTGCCAAGAAGCCCATTTCACGCTCAAAGCTGTGACCGTATTCCTCAGCCTGCTCATGCGCTTTATCGATAGAGATGAACAGTTCCCCAATATAGGCATCAAACTCAGACATCATCTCTGCCAATTCAGGATTTTCAAGCAAATCCTCTTCGTCAAAGGAGATGTCCAACTCTGGTTTATACTCAAGGCTAATGACATCTGTCGGACGATCCGTATCACGGTACTCTAGATTGAGTTCGTGGCTACGCTCGTTGGTCACAAAAGTAACTGCCATCTCCTTGTCTTCTTTTCCTATTTTTTGGGCTGCAAATTCCAAAATTTCTTGGGTTTGTTGCAAGATTTCTTGTGAAACTTGACCAGTTTCATCTACCATTTCAATATACATGTACTTCTCGATTCTCTTTACTTGGCTTTATTATACCACATTTCCATGATTTTATTCTACCTTTTTGATATAATACTATGGAATACAATCACAAGGAGAGAACGATGTCATTTGACGGATTTTTTTTACACCACATGGTTGAGGAATTGCGAAGCGAGTTGGTCAATGGTCGCATTCAGAAAATCAATCAACCTTTTGAACAAGAGTTGGTCTTGCAAATCCGCAGCAATCGCCAAAGCCATCGCCTGCTCCTCTCTGCTCATCCCGTTTTTGGTCGCATCCAGCTGACCCAAACAACTTTTGAAAATCCAGCCCAACCTTCGACTTTTATCATGGTTTTGAGAAAGTATTTACAAGGCGCCCTGATTGAGTCGATTGAGCAAGTGGAAAACGACCGTATCGTGGAAATTACCGTTTCCAATAAAAACGAGATTGGAGACCATATTCAGGCTACCTTGATTATCGAAATCATGGGCAAACACAGTAATATTCTCCTCGTAGATAAAAGTAGCCATAAAATCCTCGAAGTCATCAAACACGTCGGCTTTTCACAAAATAGCTACCGCACCTTACTTCCAGGATCTACCTATATCGCTCCGCCGAGTACCGAGTCTCTCAATCCATTTACTGTCAAGGATGAAAAACTCTTTGAAATCCTACAAACACAGGAACTAACAGCAAAAAATCTTCAAAGTCTCTTTCATGGTCTAGGACGTGATACGGCAAATGAATTGGAAAACATTCTTGTCAGTGATAAACTGTCTACTTTCCGAAACTTCTTCGGGCAAGAAACCAATCCATGCTTAACAGAGACTTCCTTCAGCCCAGTTCCTTTTGTAAATCAGGTGGGAGAGCCTTTTGCCAGCCTTTCTGACTTGCTGGACACCTACTATAAGGACAAGGCTGAACGGGACCGTGTCAAACAGCAAGCCAGTGAGCTCATTCGTCGTGTTGAAAATGAACTTCAGAAAAATCGACATAAGCTTAAAAAACAAGAAAAAGAGTTACTAGCGACAGACAATGCTGAAGAATTTCGCCAAAAAGGAGAATTGTTGACAACCTTCCTCCACCAAGTTCCGAATGACCAAGATCAGGTTACCTTGGACAACTACTACACCAACCAACCTATCACCATTGCTCTTGATAAGGCACTAACTCCTAGTCAGAATGCCCAACGCTACTTTAAACGCTACCAGAAACTCAAAGAAGCTGTCAAATACCTGACTGAGTTGATTGAAGAAACCAAGGCAACCATTCTCTATCTGGAAAGTGTTGAGACTGTTCTCAACCAAGCTGGG
Source organism: Streptococcus oralis (assembly GCF_002386345.1). Classification (NCBI taxonomy): domain Bacteria; kingdom Bacillati; phylum Bacillota; class Bacilli; order Lactobacillales; family Streptococcaceae; genus Streptococcus; species Streptococcus oralis. The sequence continues at coordinate 1,082,140 of NZ_CP023507.1, forward strand.
CTGGAGGAAATCGCTGAAATCCGTGAAGAATTGATCCAAACAGGCTTTATTAGAAGACGCCAACGCGAGAAAATTCAGAAACGCAAAAAACCAGAACAGTATCTGGCGAGCGATGGCAAGACCATCATCTATGTCGGACGAAACAACCTGCAAAATGAGGAATTGACCTTTAAAATGGCCCGCAAGGAGGAACTTTGGTTCCATGCCAAGGACATCCCTGGAAGCCATGTCGTCATCTCAGGAAATCTTAATCCTTCTGATGAAGTCAAGACAGATGCGGCCGAACTAGCTGCCTACTTCTCCAAAGGGCGTTTGTCAAATCTCGTGCAGGTGGATATGATTGAAGTGAAAAAACTCAACAAACCAACTGGTGGAAAACCTGGCTTTGTAACCTACACAGGACAAAAGACCCTCCGCGTTACACCAGACCCAGAAAAAATCGCATCTATGAAAAAATCCTGATTCCACTTGAAATCAGGATTTTCTTTTACAATTTACTCTGCAATTAAGGTTTCCAAGCCGACCTTCATCATATCAGTGAAGGTGTTTTGGCGTTCTTCTGCAGTGGTGTCTTCATCTGGATTGACCAAGCTATCAGAAATGGTCATGATAGCAAGTGCATCGACGTGGTGTTGGGCAGCCAAGTAGTAAAGGGCTGCTGCTTCCATTTCGACAGCTTTAACTCCCCATTTACCAAGTTCGATGTTCTTTTCAAAGTAGTTTGAATAAAAGACATCTGATGACAAAACGTTCCCAACGTGGGTGGTCATACCTAGTTCTTTGGCGATATGGTAGGCCTTGTCTAGCAAGTCAAAACTAGCAATTTGTGGGAAATCATACTGTGGCCAGTCGTTGCGGATGATGTTTGAGTTGGTTGCAGCTGCTTGCGCCAAAACCAATTCACGGACGTGGACATCTTCATTCAAAGAACCAGCAGTTCCCACACGGATCAATTTTTTCACACCGTAGTCCACAATCAACTCACGCGCATAAATCGAAATGGACGGCATCCCCATCCCAGTTCCCATGACCGATACACGGTGCCCTTTGTAAGTACCAGTGTAACCAAACATGTTACGCACTTCATTAAAACAAACAGCATCTTCAAGGAAGTTTTCCGCAATAAATTTCGCACGAAGAGGATCCCCAGGAAGAAGAATTTTATCAGCAATTTCACCCTGCTGAGCAGCAATATGGATAGACATAATATAAGATACCAAACCCGTCAAAAAGCGAAGGGAAAATAGGAGTTGGGCGCAGTGAGCGATGCTCGCTAGACCAACTATCTTTTTCCCACTGCTTTTAGGGTGGGTTCAATTCCTTTCTTTCTTAATTTTGATGATAAATAGGAGAATAGCTCGGGTTCAATTCAAAACCAAACTACCCTACCTTTCAATGTTTTAGAAAAGTTTTCCGCTCGTGTTCAAATCTGAACACCTTACTCTACCTTTCTTTTTGTATATTTAGGATAGCGACAGAGAACAAAGTAAAAATAGGAAACTGACGACGCATCGCAGATGCTAGACAGTTTATCTTTTTTACACAGTTCTCCGCCCGTATTCAGTTCAACAAATACGGTTTACCCATCCTTTCTTTCTTGATTTTAAAATTAAATATTTCACAGAACAATTAGCCCGAGTTTGACTATAACTCAGATACTCTGCCTTTCTGTAATTCCTAGTTTACCAATGAATCTAAAAATACATACAGTTTTGCATTCATTTCAGAATAATCGTTTCCACGTAATTCTTCTGGTGTTTGAACAAAAGGCAACTTTTCACTTTGCTCTCTTAATTTCTCCTCACCATCCGCAGCAATCAATAACTCTATTGCGTCTGGATCAAATTCCAAATGAGCCTGAAAGGCATAATGTTTTGGACTGAAACGAATAATCTGACGTGGACAACCTTGACTGGTCGCAAGAACAACAGCATCCTCTGTCAGCCCTGGCATATCACCATGCCAGTGGCCGGTTTCTATGTTTTTTCCGAACAAGCTGACATGAGGATCTGTTAGACCTTGCATCGTCAATGTCACAGGATAAACGCCGATCTCGCGCTCTGGACTATGTTCATACTTCGCACCATAGGCAACAGACAGGAGTTGCGCACCAAGACAGACACCAACAATATAAATATCTGCAGCAATCGCTTCTTTCATAAAAGCAAGCTCAGCCTTTGGATCATAGTATGGGAAGTTTTCTCTATCCTCATCAGGTGATTGAGGACCACCCATGACAATCAGAAAATTAATCCCGTCAATTGTTTCAGGAAGAGGTTCTTTTTCATAAACCTTTGTTGATGTAATTTGATGACCTCGTTCTAGAGCCCATTTTAGATATGCGCCTGGAACCTCAAATGTCTCATGTAAAATAAAGTGAACTCTCATGACATTACAATTCAGCAAGAATCGCTTTAAGCAAGCCTTTGAAGTCGCCTTTAACACGCTCTGTCACTTCCACAACTTCCTCGTGGTTGAGTTCTTCTTGGAAACCAGCAGCATGGTTCGTAATACATGAAATACCGAGAACTTTCAAGCCCGAGTGAGCTGCCACAATAACTTCAGGAACTGTAGACATACCAACTGCATCTGCTCCCAATGTCTTATAGGCACGAATCTCTGCTGGGGTTTCATAAGTCGGACCTGTTACACCAATATAGACACCTTCATCAAGCTTGATACCGAGTTTTTTAGCCACTTCATGGGCAGTAGCACGGTATTCTGGAGTGTAGGCTTTAGACATATCTGGGAAACGTGGACCAAAATCATCCAAGTTTTCACCCATCAATGGGTTTTCCCCCGTCATATTGATATGGTCTGAGATAGCCATCAAGGTACCAGGACCAAATCCAATACCTCCAGCTGCATTGGTTACAATGACACCTTCACATCCGAGTACTTTCATTACACGTACTGGGAAAGTCACGACTTCAAGAGGATTTCCCTCGTAGAAATGGAAGCGTCCTTGAAGAGCCAAGACCTTGCGCCCTGCAAGTTCACCATATACCAATTTACCAGCGTGCCCAACTACTGTAGAGCGGCCCCAGTTTGGAATGTCTGCATAGTCTACTACAACTGGATTTTCGATTTCTTCTGCCAATTCTCCAAGTCCTGATCCAAGGATTAAACCAAACTCAGGTGCTTGGATTCCCTTGTCTTTCAGGAAAGCAGCTGTTTCCTTGATTTTATCTAAAAATGTCATTGTGTGTCTCCTTTATTATTTTTTAGCATTTGACCGATTTTGTCAAAGGTTTTTGCGTTGCGAATGGTGATGTTGCGGTAGAAAGGCATCTTGAGCAAGTACTTGTGATAGGCAGTTGCATAGTAGGATTTTTCAGAGAATTTCCCCCAGAAAATCCCAAGTCTTCCAAAATGAATCACTTCATCTTTCAGTTCCAAACTTTCAACTTTCTCGATGACTTGATCCACATCCAAGCCCTCCGTGTAAAAGAGGACGTCCTTTCGTGCCAAATCTTTGGTCCACCATTCAGGCAGATTTTCAAGTTCCTCTTCAAAGTCCTCAAGACTCAACAAGGAAAAGATCTGAATAAATGGATAATGGATTTCAAAGAAAGCCTCTAACTTTTCAACCAATTGGGCTTTGGGAGCTGTCGAAGTAAAGAAAATGTTGCCACTGTTGATGTAGGTTTCAACCTTTTCCAGTCCCAACTCTGTCAGTTCTTGACGAAGTTGCGCCATGACAACTTTATTTTTCCCACCGACATTAATGCCCCTAACCAGTAAAGCATAGTGTGTCATCTTATACCAATTTATCTAAGAAACTTTCCCCAATCATGGCAGTTTCCACTCCAAAGTTATCCGCAACTGTTGCTGAGATATCTGCAAAATGTCCAACTGGAATGACACCATTTCCCTTAAAGCTAGGGCTGTAAGCTAAAAGTGGAATATATTCACGAGTGTGGTCTGTTCCTGCATAGGTTGGGTCATTTCCATGGTCAGCAGTAATCAAGAGAAGGTCATCCTCTCTCATAGCTGCGATAATTTCAGGCAAGCGCTCATCAAACTCATGCAAGCAATCACGGTAACCATGAGCATTGCGGCGGTGGCCGTAAAGGGCATCAAAGTCCACCAAGTTTGTGAAGGAGAATCCTTTTTCAAACCCAGCAAGTCCCATTGTCTTCAATAATGTATCAATTCCGTGGCTGTTTGACTTGTTGTGGCCCATGTCATGGTTAATACCCGCACCGTTAAAGATATCGTTTATTTTACCAACAGCGTACGTATCGATGCCAGCTTCGTTCAATTTATCCAAAACAGTCGGGGCAAATGGAGATACGGCCAAGTCACGACGATTTGCCGTACGAGTGAAGTTACCTGGTTCACCCACATAAGGACGAGCAATGATACGACCTAAAAGGGCTGGACGTTCAAGAGTAATCGAACGAGCATATTCACAGATACGGTACAATTCATCCAAAGGAATGATGTCTTCGTGGGCAGCAATTTGCAAAACAGGATCAGCTGAAGTATAGATAATCAACTCCCCTGTTTCCATCTGACGTGGTCCAAAATCATCGATAACAGCTGTTCCTGAGTAAGGTTTGTTGGCTTCACGAATGACCTTACGTCCAGAAAATTCTTCGATTTTTGTCAGGATTTCTTCTGGGAATCCGTTCCAGAAAGTATCGAAAGGCTCAGTAATGTTGAGTCCCATGATTTCCCAGTGACCAGTCATGGTATCCTTACCAAGGGAAACTTCTTCCAATTTTGTTGCATAACCTGTTGGATTGCTTTCAGCTGGTACAGTCTTAAGCGGCGTTTCGCGAGGAATATTTCCTAGACCGATTTTAGCCATGTTTGGTACATTCAAACCAACGGTTTTTGAAATGTGTCCCAGTGTGTCAGAAGCTCCGTCTGGAACCCCTGCATTGACAAAGTTATTGGCATCTGGCGCAGCACCGATTCCTACAGAATCCAGTACCACCAAGTGAATACGATTAAATTTTGACATAATCTGTCTCCTTATTATTTTAGTTATCTTGCTTTTGTTGAAGTTAAAATCTGAACACCATCTCGTCCCGCTACGATGACCTTGTCCACCATTTGGTTGAACAAGCCATGCTCTACGACACCAACGACATGGTCCATTTCTTGCCCGAAAGTAATCGGATCTTCAATGACATCCAAGGCAAGATCAATGATAAAGTTCTGCATATCGGTCACAAAACGTTGGCCGTCTTTTTCACGGAAACTTGGTTTGTAGCCAGCTCGTTCAAACCGACGAAAGACCTGTTCTGCACCATACTGAACCACTTCTACTGGCAATTTAAAAGCACCTAGTTTCTCTACTAGTTTGCTTTCATCTACCACCCAAATGTATTCTTTTGAGGGCGTTGCCACAACCTTCTCCATCAGAAGGGCACCACCACCGCCTTTGATTCCGTTAAACTGGCTATCTACTTCATCCGCCCCATCAACCGTCACATCGACAAAGTCTACTTGATCAATTGACTTGAGCGGGATGTTAAGACCTTCAGCCTGTTTACTAGTCACACTGGAAGTTGTCACAGCAGTAATCTGCAAACCTTCTTCCTTAATCCGACGACCGATTTCTTCTACGAAATAGTAGGCAGTAGAGCCCGTTCCAAGTCCGACTACCATGCCATCCTTGACAAACTCAGCAGCCTTGATACCTGCCATTTTCTTCAGATTTTCCACTCAAACACCTCCATTAAAGAGCTATTTTTATTATAACATGTATCCGTTTTTATTTCATGGATACACTGGAAAAACCCGAACATTTTTATTTCGGGTTTTGGTGTCCTATTTAACCATATCAGGATCGTAATCATAGAATCCTGTGTCGAGGAAACGGTTTTTAGGGTGTAACTTGCGCACTTCCTCATCTAACAAGAAAGCTTGGTCATGGCTGAAATTCCCCTCTTGAATCAAGCTACGTGCTTGGATAAAGAGTTTAGCAATTTCTACAAAATTCTGACCAGGTGTGTAGAGCCCCTCTAGCTTCCAGTGAGTAAAGCCGTGCTCGACCAATTCTGTCAATTTGGTCATCAAATCAAGGTCATTGTTGGCAAAGATGTGAGTACCATGATTGTCTTCAAAGATAGAATAATGGCTCTCAGGGTCACTCGGTTCTGCTAAGAAGAGGTCACGTTTACGTGTCTTTTCATCATCGATGTGCGTGAAGTTATAGTAGTTTTGCAAGAGCGGACGCTTAGAATGGTGAATGACACTAGCCCCATAAACCAATACTTCAGCAGGAATTTTCAAAATCTCTGGCATCTTGAAGAGTTCAGCAGATGGAATTTCACGCGCCAAAACCGCCTCAGAGGCGCCAGCCTTTTGACCCCAGAAGTTAATCTGACGACTGCTTGTTACCATGGTTGAAGCATCATAAATGGTCTTAAAGGAATAACCATCGCGATTGACAACGTAAAAGACACCTGCATCCCCAACAGTAATATAGTCTGTCTTGATTTCTTCCAAGAAGTCTAGGAAAGGCTTGATACGGTCCATCATATCTTGGTGCATGAGGGCATTAACCGAAACAATCAATTCTTTGCCAGCTTCATGAACCAACTTAGCAATCTCACGCAATTGGTCATGACTAAAAGTCGTTGGCAGACGAAGGCCAAAATCTTTCTCACCGACATAGATACGGTCTACGCCAGCTTCGAGTAGTTGTTCAACTTGTTCAATACTTTCAGCAGTTGCTGTAATGATAATCTTTTCCATAAGGAAGATTATACCACATTTCTCAAAAATCAGCTATGGTTACTGAGAGTTTCACAAAAAGTTAAACTTGTTTCTATCTTTTCCAATCAAAAAAGTGAACAGTAACTTGTACCATTCACTCTATTTTATGCATGTGTTTCTTCAACTAGGTGGCCATCGTTCATGACATAAATACGATCAACCTTATCAAGAAGACGAGTATCGTGCGTAATCATAACAACTCCTCTACCTTGTTCATGGGCAATGGCAGCCAGCATCTCCGTTACTTGGTAAGCACGCTCAGTGTCAAGACTGGCTGTCGGCTCATCTGCAAGCACAATGCTTGGATTGTTATAGAGCGCTCTAGCAATCGCGGCACGTTGACGTTCACCACCCGATAGAGCTTTGGGATAATGATTTTGAACTTTTTCCAAATCCAACAAGTCAAACAGCTCTTTTCGGTCACTTTTACTATTTTTCCCCTTATCTAGTCTGTCTATCAAATCTAGCTGTTCCTTGACCGTTAGAAAAGGAATTAAGTTTGAAGCCTGGAGAATGAAACCAAACTCTCTAAAACGGAGATCTGTTTTTTCCTTCTCCGTCAAACTGCCTGTTTCCTTCCCCTTGACTAGAATCTTTCCACTCGATGCTTCCTGTAGTTGTCCTAGAGTTGTTAGAAAGGTCGTCTTTCCGGAACCTGAAGGTCCAACGATAGCTACGAACTCTCCCGCATTTAGCTGAAAATTCGTCTCATGCAGGGCTACGACTTTCATCTTTCCTTCCCCGTAGGTTTTTGTCACTTGATTCATTTCAATCAATGCTGTCATACTATTCTCCTTATCATTCTGCAATCGCAGTAATCGGGTCCACCTTTAACAAGCGTGGAAGTGAAATGACACCACCTAGAAGGGCCATCAAGGAAATTACCAAACTTAGGACAGAGTAGGCTATCCAACTTGGATAGAAAAAGAAGGTAGCTGGTAAGACTAAAATCACTCCTCCGATTGCCAGCAAGGCTAAAGCAATCCCCATACCAGCTAGGAGGAAGATTTGACAGAATAGAGACCATACAATGGTTTTGATCTGTATCCCTTGAGCTCGCATTATTCCATAAAGGCCTAGTTTTTGGATGGTAATGATATAAACAAAAATCCCCACAATCAAGCCTGTAATGACAATCATAGCGAGAATCATTCCTGAAAATACATTCACCTGAGGTGTGTAACCAGGAATTTTCGAAATCATTTTTGGAATGGAAATCTGTTTCAGTCCATCGCCAGACACTTCTATGTCATTTTTCAATACCAAGGCAGTGATGGAACGATTGGCTTTCAAGGTTCCTTGTAAGGTCCAATAAGTTGTCAGACTCGTAAAGACAACAGGCTCAGTGAAAAACTTATTTCCTTGAGTCAGGCCTACAATCTTGTAACTTGAATCACTTCCATTGAGCTGAATGGCATCACCTAGCTTCATCCCATAGTTCTCAAAAGACTGATCCACGACAACCTCATCATCTCCTTCAGGATAACGACCCTCCGTCAAACTAGGAGAGATAAAAGAGTCCCAGTTTTGAGCAAAAATGGAAACATTGACCTTTTCACTACCATCGACTAGATTGGTTACAGCGAACATATAGCCCAATGGAGCAGCCTCTTCAGAACTCTTGTCCTTGTGGTCCTTTTCAGGAATAAAGGATGCTGTCAAATTATCATTTGCGTAGTCGGATAAAACGACACCCGTCGCTTGCCAATTATCAATAGCTGCTCGGTTGTTTCGCACAAGACCAAGAGCTAGACTGGTCATAAAAAAGACCATGAAAGCGATAAGAAAAATGGTAGTTAGAATCAAACTATATCGAAGTTTGTTTCGTAATATCTCTTTGATAGCAAGATACATGCTTATCTCCTTTTTACTTTTCCCCAGAGGTAGTTTAAAAGCCACCCAGACCAATAGACAGAATCTCTGTCTTATCATCCATTCAAAACAACTCCTACCAATACTTTTTAAAATAAATCAGGGTAGCAACTTAACAAATCATCTTAGGAAAAGCCTCAGCTTACTATCAATTTATATAAGTTATCCTTTTCTTTCTCAGTATATTTATAAAAGAGAAGGTCATGTCATCTGTTTTAAGTGTAACATCCATGCTACCATTTTCCCTTGTAGGTGTCAAGAGAGCGACTTAGAGGATGATAAGAGACTTTAGTAGTTTTGTAACAATCCTGTAATAATTCTCTGCATAAAAAATGATAAAATAGTTATGTACTGTTAAGGAGAGAATCATGTCCGCAAGAAAACTAGAAGCTTATGAGTTTGAACAAGCTCCCGAATCAAAACAAACTCCGCTTTACCAAGATTACACACCTGAAGCCCCAGTCGGCCCTAACCTAAAAGAGATTTTATTTTTTGTAAATATCGCTTGTTTCTGTATTTTTATGGCACTTTTTAGTTTTATCTTTTTAGCTATAAAATTAAATACAGCTTTATCCTTTGTCGCTGCAATGGGTCTTAGTTTCGCCCTTTTACAACTTCAACGAAAGATAATGAAACGAAAATTTTCGAAATAAAGGTTGGTACTACTACCAACCTCTTTTCTAGTTATCAAAAAAGACAGTTCTCTAACTGTCTTTTTTATTTATTCTTACGTTTTGAAGGAGATTGAATAGCGATCTTAACTTCAAAAATTGTTCCTCTAGGTTTGTTATCTTTTACGCTAATCGTTCCTCGTAAGGCATCTACGATTTGCTTGGCCAAGGATAGTCCAAGACCAAAGCCACCTTTCTGACGAGTTCTTGCCTTGTCTACACGATAAAAACGGTCAAAGATTTTCTTCTTGTCAGCAGCTGAGATTCCAATTCCGTTATCCGTTACTGTTAGATAGAGGTGACGATCTGTAGCATGGACTATAAACTCAATTTTCCCATCTTCTTCAGTATACTTGATGGCATTGTCAAATAAGATGGTCATGAGCTGTTTTAGGAGCAACTGATCGGTCATAAAGGGACGATAAATCCGATTTTCATACTCAAAAATACGATCATTTTCAGAAGCAATCAACTCATAGTTAGCAAAGGTCGTCTTAAAGAACTGTGGTGATACTTCTGCTATTTCTGGTTTAATTCCATCATCGCGACGTGCAAGGTTGAGAAGATTGGTCGTGAGGAAGCGCATGTTGCGAACTTCTTCAAGACTGGAAGCGATACTTTCGCTGGATTCCATAATCGTTGCCTCTGGTTTTCGAAAGAGATTTTCTAAACGATTTTGTAAAACGGCCAAAGGCGTTCTCAGTTCGTGACTCGCATTTTCAACAAAGGACTTCTGCTTTTGCATACTTTCCAGCAAGGGTTTGACACTGACACGTGCCAGATAAACACTGGCAATTAAAGACAGGAGCCAGAAACTAGCCATGACTACAACAATTAAATGCTCGTGGTTTTGGCTGATTTGCTCGAGCTGGCTGGTATTGATTAAAACCGCAGCATATTTGACGTTACTTGAGACGGAAGATGAGTTGGTTTCCATCAAAATCATCCGATAGGTTTCTTCCTGACCATAGCTATTGACAACTTGGATTTGGCGAATGTGATTCAACTCCTTTTTGTCCAGCTTGATCTTGTCCAAACCTAAAAAGCGATTGCCCAGTAAGAGCTGATTAAAATCCTTGTCAAAGAGCAAGACTTCCGTATTGGAGCTGACATTGGGCTTGATTTCAGCCTTGTTGGCATCCGCTGTTGCTGGTTGAATATCCTTAACCACTTCAGTTGCCCGATTCAGGGCTAACTGGATAACCGCTTGGGGACTGCTACTAAGGGCTTGGAGTTTTTCATCTACAGAAGTGTAGAGACTCGAGTGCATGACCTGGAGGATAATCAAGGTCATAGCAGAGAAGATCAGGGTGAACACTCCAAAGTTTCGAATGAAATAGCTGAAATCATCCGCATACCATGTTTTTTTTAGTTTATTGAACATCTTTTAAAATATACCCGACACTACGCAAGGTTTGAAGATTTTCAGCAAAGGCTGTTCCCTTCAATTTCTTACGAACTTTTGAGACATAGACTTCTACAACGGAAATCGTCGTATCGCTATCAAATCCCCATAGACGGTCAAAAATTTGCGTCTTAGGAAGAATAACATTTTGATTTTGAAGGAAGTAAACCAATAATTCAAACTCTTTTCCGAGTAGTTCCACAGGAGTGTCTTCCACCTTCACTTCATTCGTTGAAAGGTTGACGACAATATCTCCATAGGTCAAGGTGTTTTCGTTAAACTTACCTGAACGTTTGAGAAGGGCTTGGATTCGCATTTTGAGTTCTTCAAGGTAGAAAGGTTTGGTGAGGTAGTCATCCGCTCCAAGCTCAAAACCGTGTCCCTTGTCATCCAAACTCTCTTTGGCAGTCATGATAAGGACTGGTGTCGTGATTCCTTTTTCACGCAATTCTTTCAAGACTTGGAACCCATTTTTTTCCGGCAACATCAGGTCAAGCAAAATCAAGTCATAAACGCCACTTTCAGCTTCGTAGAGACCTTCTTCTCCATCAAAGACCTGCATGACATCTGCAAAATCATCCAAAAAGTCAAATACTGAGTTTGACAGACCCAGGTCATCTTCTACTAATAAGATTTTTATCATCAGAAACTCCTCCTTCTTATGATTATTATACCAAAATTGCCTTAAAAAAAACTCAACTCTCTCTTCTTTTCAGATAGAAAGTTGAGTTTTTGTTTACATAAACGAATTAAGCTTTAGCATATTGGGCTACAACAGCTTCTACTGCAGCTTTTTCACGCTTAATCAAGTCAACACGCGCTGCGATATCCTTGATCCCCATGCGGATATTACGGCTAAGAGCTAGGTCAGAAAGTTGTGGTTCAAAGAATTCCTTGTACTCTGCCAAGCGTTGCTCTGTTTTAAAGATATGTGATGGGAAGATGACAAAGCTGTCAAAGCTCATGTCGCCACCAAGAGCTGCCTTGATCCAATCCCAGTTTTCGCGCGCCCATACCCAAACAGTCTCTTGAGTTGCTTGGTGTCCGAGGAATTGGAGGTACCATGAAGAAAGGTCTTGAGGTTTGACCACAAATTTGTCCTTCCATGAACTAATCAAGGTTTGGATATTGTCAGCATCTGTACTGTAGGCTAGAGCAGCTGCCAACTGGCGTTTGAAGACCGCATCCGTCGCATGAGTGTAGAGGTCCAGATAAGTTGCGACCAAGTCCTTGGTCTCATGGTGTTTCATCTCATTGATGAGAACTTGTGCACGGATGGCTGCTGGAAGTCCTGCAAGGTTCTCCTTATGAGCTGCAAAGATTTGACTAGCGACTTGACTAGCTTCTGCATCATTGGAGCGAATCATCATAGAAACGGCCAGCTGACGAACCAATTCATCCTCATCTGATTCTCCGTCTTTAGCTTCAAAACCAAGACGGTCATAGTTATGACGAGCCAATTTAGCAACCAGACTGTTAAAGGCTTTCTCAGCTTCTGTACCTTCATCGATAAAGCGTTCAAGGGCAGCAATCACTTGAGAAACAGCTGAAACAACAAGGTAAGACTCTTCCTTAGCAAGTTTATCAAGGACTGGGAGCAAGTCAGCATAAGAAATGTGCCCTGCTTCAGCAAGCAGACGACGTTCTTGGACGATTTGCAGTTTGCTTGTGTTATCAAGTGACTCTAGCTCAGCAAGAACAGCATCTAACAAGTCTCCTTGATAGTCTGTAATGTAGTGGGCTGTATTTTCAGTGTTAAGGCGAAGTGCTCCTTTATTTTCAGCAAGAAGAGCGGCGTAGCCAGGAATTTCGATACTTTCAGTTTCAAGTGTATCTGGTAGACCTTTCCAGTTGCTGTTGAGTGGCACTACCCAGAGGCGGTTCTTGTCTTCATGCTCACCGATAAAGAATTGTTTTTGTGAAATCTTCAAGACATCATTTTCAACTTTGACAGTGAGAACTGGGTAACCAGGTTGTTCCAACCAAGAGTCCATGAAGGCTGCAACATCACGACCTGATGCTTGTCCGAGAGCATTCCAAAGGTCACGACCGATGGTATTGCTGTACTGGTGTTTTTCAAAGTAGGCATGCAATCCTTTAGCGAAATCCGCATCACCTAGCCAACGACGAAGCATGTGCATGAGACGGCTTCCTTTAGCATAGACGATAGCGCCATCAAAGAGCGTATTGATTTCATCTGGGTGTTTGACTTCGACATGGACAGACTGAACGCCATCCGTCGCGTCACGTTTAAGCGCCGCTGGAACTCCACCTGTTTGGAAGTCTTCAAAGATATTCCAACTTGGCTCGATGGCATCCACACAGACGTATTCCATCATGTTTGCGAAGCTTTCATTAAGCCAAAGATCATCCCACCATTTCATAGTCACGAGGTTACCAAACCATTGGTGAGCCAACTCATGTGCCACAACAAGGGCAACTTGTTGTCGACTAGCAAAGGTTGAGTTCTCATCCACAACCAAGTAAACTTCACGATAAGTCACAAGACCCCAGTTTTCCATAGCACCTGCTGAGAAGTCAGGAAGGGCGATGTGAAGTGATTGAGGGATTGGGTACTTAACTCCGTAGTAATCTTCATAAAACTCGATAGAGCGAACGGCGATGTCCAGTGAGAAATCAAGGTTGGATAATGGGTGAGCTTTGGTTGAGTAGACACCTACAAGGGTACCGTTTTTAGTTTTAGCGGTCACACCTTGCAAATCACCTGCTACAAAGGCCAACAAGTAAGAAGACATACGAGGTGTTGTCGCAAACTTCCAGATGCCTGTTTCCTTACGGTTTTCCACATCAATTTCTGGCATGTTTGACAAGGCCACTTCACCTTCTGCTTGGTCAAAACGTAGAGCGAGGTCAAAAGTCGCTTTTGCTTCTGGCTCATCCACACATGGGAAGGCTTCGCGCGCAAAATGGCTCTCGAACTGAGTAGACAAGACTTCCTTCTTGACTCCATCAACTGTGTAGTAAGAAGGGTAAATACCTGTCATGTTGTCTGTGATTTTTCCTGAAAAAGCGATGACTAATTCAACTTGACCAGCCTCAGCCAATTCGATATGAAGGGCTTCATTGTCATGGTCAACTGTAAATGGACGAGCTTGACCTGCAACTTCCACAGAAGTGATTTCCAAGTCTTTTTGGTGAAGGGAAATACGATCACTCTGTGCTTGACCAGTAATGGTTACCTTCCCGGAAAAGGTCTTGGTCTCACGACTCAAGTCTAAAAATAAATCATAATGTTCAGGAACAAATTGGGTAATAAAATGTTCAACTGCTTGCATAGTTTTCTCCTATTCTAAGTTTAAGAGTTTTACTCTTCTTCAAACAAACTTATTATATCATGTTTTGCTTTAGAAAAAAGGATTGGACGGTAATTTCCAAAACTTTCTTCCTTCTGCAGTCTACAGTGGGTAGACCTTGCGAAATTCTTCCAAAACGACCTTGCTGTCAGGCGTAAAAGGCAGCCCAGCTTCCCTCATCCACTCGGTGAAACAGTCTTCATGAACCTGACGCCAATAGGCTAAAGATTTGTCTCCCTCACCTTCCTTATAGGCATGGTCTGCAGAAACTTGATTGAAATGCTGAACGGAGACCTTAGTAATTTCGACAATGCAGACAGCCTGATTTTGACTGTCTAAAATGACATCGAAGGTCCCTTCTTGCGGAAGAGGTTCGTCCTCTATTGCGTAGAGGTCGTAGGCTGAGGCGGTTGCTGTCTTTTCGCCTTTTAAAACCAAACCTGCCAAGAGATCGCCTTCCACTCCAAAAGCCCAGGCATCTATCTCATCTCCAATCGAGGGGTTAATTTGCTTATACGCATTCCACATTTCTTGCGGTGTCATGGGTTGCTCCTTTGTAATTTTTTACTCACTTCTTTTACACGTTTGAGATGGTCTGGATGATCAATCTCTAAATTAAAAATCTCTGGAATAGAACTGTAGTGGATAATACACTTGATACCCATCTGATTCATTTTTTGTATGAAAGAAGCATTCAGATAGCCTGCTACAGCAAAGTCAATCTTTTTCATCCTTGCTTTATCCTGCATGTCTCTCAGCATATCTAACATTATTGGACTTTCCATATCATGCCATTGACTGTTTCTCACAGTCGCAAAAACAAAAGAAGTCAAATCATTCATTCCAACTATAATCTTTGAAATACCAGTTTCCAGTATCCTGTCCAAGTCAAAATATGCTGACGGTAATTCAATCATTGTACCGACTTTTCCAGTAAAACCATGCTCACGCAATACTCTAATAGCTTGTTTTAATTGGTCGGCATCATTGACAAAAGGAAAAATAACAGACAGATTAGGATTGGTTTGATAAACTTCTGTAACGACATGTGCCTCAGCCTGAAATTCATTCGGACACGCCAGCAAACGCCTTATCCCTCTATATCCAAACAAGGGATGATTTTCATCAAAATGCTCTTTAGTCCCCTCTAAACAATTAGCTTCTGTATTTGTTAACTCTGAAAAACGATACCAAACCTCTTCATCTGAGTACAAGGAGCAAATGGTATCTAGATAATCTTTTACAAATTGCTGACAACTTGGTAATAGGATGTTTTGATTAAGCTCTCTCAGTAAGTATTCTCCACGAATCATACCGACGTGGTGCAATAACTGAGGATACACTTTTTCAACAATTTGTTCTCCACTAAGGACAAGTTGGTTTCTCATCATTCACCTTCCAATTCATGTAAGAAGTCTTATCCAGTTCTGGAAATTCTAATAATTCAGACTTAACCTTCAAGACTAATGGTGATGCATTTTCTTCTGTGATTTTCTGAATATCCATCCAAACATATCCGAGTGAATCATTCGCACCATCAGAGACAGCTTCAGAAATCGTGACTTGAGCTTCCTTCTCGTTGACCTCAATATCATAAAATGCCATGATATGGTGAACCATAAAATTTTTTAACTCTTCCCTGACGAAAACATCGTAGATTCGAGGATTGGAGTAGCTTCTAACAGTATATCCCGTCTCTTCCATAACTTCTCTAATCAGCGTTTCCGTCAATCCTTCCCCAAGTTGCTGACTACCACCTGGTAAATCATAACGATGTTGATAAGGGCCCCTCGTTTTTTCAATGCAGAGTAACTTCCCATTTTCAAAGCAAACAGCATAGACTCCAAAGTGTTTTTTGATTTCCATCCAACTCCTCCTACTTCAAAGACCAGCCACCATCTATTGTCAAAATTTGTCCCTGCATGGCGCTCGCTTTTCCACTTGCTAAGAAAAGGCTAATTTCTGCTACTTCCTCTGGCTCAATCCAGCGCTTGATTGGCGTTTCACTAGCTACCCAGTCAGCTAAGCCACCTGGTTCAAAGTCCGCAGCGGTCATAGCTGTCTTGACTGCCCCTGGAGCAATCCCATAGACCTGAATACCTGCCTCTGCATAGTCTAGAGCCAACTGCTTGGTAAAGCCAACTAAGGCGTGCTTAGACGAGGTATAGGCGTGACCACCTCCGCCAGCTAGACTTGAAGCAATCGAACACATATTGATGATGATTCCTTTTTTATTTTCCAGCATTTGCGTCAAATAATAACGAGTCAACTCAACAGGAGTCATATAGTTGATTTCAAAAATCTCTTGAATTTCCTGGGCTGATTGTTCCAGTAAGGGTTTGTAAGCATCCAAAACTCCTGCAGTATTACATAAAACATCCACCTGAGGGCACCAGTCAAAAACAGGTTTCAAGTCTAAGATCAAATCTCTCTGTAAAAAGTGAAAATCACCCTCCAAGAGTGGATTTTCACCTTGGTCCACTCCATATACTTGATAGCCATTCTCTAAAAAGAGTCGAGCTTGAGCCAGACCAATCCCTGAACTCACTCCCGTAATCAATACACGTCTAGTCATGCACTTCTACCCAATCTGTCGCCAAAACATCACAAGGTGTCGGACTCCACATGGAAAAACCTTCTCCCTCCCCAGACACGTTGATTAGGAAATAAGGCGTCACTTCAAGTGCAACCCCGTTTTGCTCGATAGTGTCAAAAAGCTGAACATAGTTTTCAGCCCCTCCTCAACCAGTTCGTACATATTTTTTCTTGGCCTTTAATCCAGGCAGGATTTCTTCAAAAGTCATGATGTTCTCCTTCAATTCTACATTCTTCATTTAATTATAACAAAAAACCGTTTTCCAACGGCTTTTTGACTGTATCTTAGTTCAATAAAACAAATAGCTATCCAATTTTTTAATTATTTCAGTTCAATTAATTTATTGTAGATTTTCTCAGTCAGTTCTTTCTGTTGCGCTCCTGTTAAATGGTGCGAAGTGCGAATTAATATGGTTCCATAAACATAGTGGGATCCCGGATTTAAAGCAGTTCCATCAAAAGCACTAATATAAGTATTGCGCTTTTCTGCATCTTCTTTTGTCTTATAAACTTCTATATTTCCACCAGCATCATTACCTTTTTGAACAATATCTGAGCCTTCTACAGATTCATTCACTTGCTTGTCAACGAAATATACAGACGCTGTATATCCTCCTTGTTTATTTAATTTTTTATTAGGGTCATTATCCTCCGTAACAGATTGTACTCCAGTAATTGATTCAATTTCTTTGAGTCTTTCTTCAATAAAAGAACTAGAAGGATTTGTAATTTGTTTTAATTGAAGAATGCTATTTTGATAGTGAGTCAATTTTTCAGACAAATTCTTTTTTGTTTCACTATAATCTAATGGTTGACTTAATTCTTCAATTTGCTTCTCAATCTTAGCAGTCGCTTTCTCCATTTCTGGTTCTTTACGAAGTGAATCTTTGCTATCCTTTATAGTTGATTTCAATTCTTCCAATGTCTTAGAATCAAGAGGTTCTTCATTATTCTCAATAACCTTTTCAGCCTCAGCTATTTGATCTTCAACTTCTTTATTCTTTTCATTTAAATCCTTTACTACATCTTCAAACTTAGTTACAGCAGCTTGATGAGGCGCATAGGATAAGAAATAGTATCCTGTTGCCAAACCTAAAGCAATAAAAGTAATAAGCCCAACAATCATTGATTTCTTCATTTTAAACTCCTCAATTTATAAATAATCTCCTCTATATTTTAATATATTGTTTTAAATATTTCAAGTGTAAAAAGCTATAGAATCAACTTATTGCCAGATATACAAAAACGATAACCACTTTTCAGTAGTTATCGTTGATTTCTTTTGATTAGTCTTTCCAACCAAGTTTGCTGTTGATAGTCATCATGATGCTGGCTATCTTCTCACCCCAGTAAGGATCAGAAGCATAGCGAACATTCATCCCGGTTGCTTTATTTCCAAGGTGGTCTCTGCCATAGTCGATGTAGTTCTCACGGATCCACTTGGCCGCTCCGAGAATTCCTTTGTCCACATTATCAAAGCTCTTGGCTGAGAGATATGGGCTCGTATCATAAGCAGCAATACCAAAGAAGTTGTTCTTATCTCTGGCAATTTGACTACGTCCCCACGCACTTTCAAGAGCGCTATGTGCCATCAAGTAAAGGGCATTGACACCGTAGCGTTCCTCAGCTTCTTTGAAAGTCGCTCCTTTACCTGCTAGAGGACTATCCTGCAAGTTCATCATTGAATACAGTTTATCCAATTCAGCTGCACTATAATTACTTGGTTCTCTCAAGTTTTTATAGAGGAAAGGATTTTTAATGGTAAAGCCATCAAAATGCTCTCCATCAGTTGAGTAGTACTTCTTACCAATAACCATAGCAGAAGTGTGTGGAGCTACTTTGATACTCGTGTATGGAGAGAGTTCATGGTAAAGGAATTTCCCATCACTAGTATAATGAGGGATAAACTCGCTTCCTTCATCCACTGCTGTCAAATCACTTTGATTCATATAGCCAGACAAGCCAGAAATCGAAACTGCAAGTCGGCCACCTTTTCGCGTCAAGCTATCCAGTGAAACAATGCTTCCTTGGTTAATGTAACTTAAGATTTCTCCAGATGCACTATAGACATAGGCTGTGATGGGTTTAACTTTGTAATATTTGGTTTTATCCGCAACATGCCATCTACCAGAAGCATCCAAGGTATGGCCATCCACAGTTTCATTTTTTGCCATATAACCGCCTGATTTAAGGTAGTACCATGATTGGTCAGATGAATCGTAGATTAATTCTTTCTCAGCCATCTTTCCATTTGACTTGAGGTAGAACCAATTGTTCTTGTACCATACCCACTCACTCGCAGCCATATAACCACCAGATTTGAGATAGTAGTAACCATTATCCCAGAGCCATTCTTTATTGACATAATTTCCATCAGAGTTAATATAGAACCAAGAGTTATAATTCTTGTCAAAGAGCCAGCCCTTGCCTGCTTTTGCTCCACTGCTGGTCACATAACTACGGTCAATCCAAGTTTCCGTAGAGAGGTAGCCGCCTAATTTGAAATGGTAATCCTTGCCTTTGATGGTTTGCCAACCTTTTTCAGCATAGGTTCCGTCAGCTTTCAAGTAAAACCAAGAGTTATAATTCTTATCAAAGAGCCATTCCGATTTCAATTTAGCTCCACTTTTAGCAACATAGAAGCGGTCAATCCAGCGCTCGGTAGAAAGATAGCCACCTAATTTGAAATGGTAATCTTTTCCATCAATAGTTTGCCAGCCTTTTTCGGCATAGCTACCATCAGATTTCAAGTAAAACCAAGCATCATAATTCTTATCAAAGAGCCATTCCGATTTCAATTTGGCTCCACTCTTTGCAACATAGAAGCGGCCAATCCAGCGCTCGGTAGAAAGATAGCCTCCAAATTTGAAATGGTAGTCCTTTCCATCTATGGTTTGCCAGCCATTTTCAGCATAGGTACCATCTTGTTGAAGGTAGAACCAACTGCTATAGTTGTCATCATAAATCCAGGCTTGTTTAACCTTATGACCATTTTCTGACAAATAGGTCTTACCAAGCCAAGCATTTTTCAGCATTTTACCTTGTGAATTGATGTAGTACTGGTTCTCACCTTGAGTGATCCACTCATCTTTGGCCATTTTCCCGTCTTCTTTAAGGTAATATTTTTCTTGACCTTGTTGAATCCATTCTTTTTGAGCTTTCTGACCATCAGACTTTAGATAATACCAGGATTCTTTTTCCTGATTAAATACCCACTGTTCCTTTGCTTTAGCACCACTTTCAGTCACATAGTACTGGCCAACCCACGTTTTCGTAGCTAATTTTCCAGCTTCGTTAAAATAGTAATCTTTACCACCAACTGTCAACCAGCCATTTTCTGCACGTTGACCATTATCTTTAAGATAAAACCAGTTCTGATGCGTTTGGTCAAAAAGCCATTGCTTGGTTGCTGGTTTCCCGTCTGCTTTGAGGTAGGTCTTTCCTTGCCACGTCCCCTCTTCTGCTTTTGCTGTCTCCACTACAGTAAAAAAACACCCCAATAAGCCAGCACTTACTAGGGCCACTTTCCATCGTTTCATTTAAATGCTCCAATAACGTTTTCTAAACCCTATTGTAACATAGTTAATCGACGGAAATATTACAAATTGATGAAGATTCTATTTCTTGTTGACGATAAGGAAGACCTAGCTTATCTCAGATTGGCTTTGACTTCCTGACGGAGATTTTCTAGACTGCTAATGCCGTATTTATCCATGACTTTTGGTAAATTTTCAATAATATCAGGACAGGCATATGGATTGGTAAAATTGGCTGTTCCAACTCCGATAGCAGAGGCACCAGCCAGATACATTTCTAGCGCTGCTTCAGCAGAATCCACTCCTCCCATTCCAATGATGGGAAGGTCGGTTGTTTGGGCGACTTGGCGGATGAGTTTGAGGGCTACTGGAAAGACTGCTGGTCCAGACATTCCACCTGTTCCATTGGCTAGGATTGGTTTTCTGGTTTTAAGGTCAAAGCGCATACCGACAAGGGTATTGATCATGGTTAGGCCACTTGCCCCTGCATCTTCTGCGGCTTTGGCGATGGTGACAACATCCGTTACACTAGGGGTTAATTTAACATAAACTGGCACATCAGAGGCTTCCACAGCTGCCTTTACCACTTCATAAGCCAAGTCAGGATCTTGCCCAATCAAAAGTCCATGATTGCCGTGATCCACATTCGGACAAGAGATATTGAGCTCGATAGCTTTTACATTTGTAGCCTTGGAAATCCCCTGAGAAACGGCAGCGTACTCTTGTTTTGAAAAGCCTGCTACATTGGCGATGATGGGAAGCGAAGGATATTCTCTTTCCAGCCAAGGCAACTTTTCAGCTAAAACAGCTTCTAAACCTGGATTTTGTAAACCGATTGCATTGAGCATGCCAGCAGGTGTCTCTGCTACCCTAGGAGTAGGATTGCCAAAACGGGGTTCAAGTGTCGTCGCCTTGATCATAATGGAGCCTAAAAGATCTAAATCATAGTACTTGGCATACTCTTGGCCAAAACCAAAACAGCCTGATGCTGGTATGATGGGGTTTTTCAAGTCCAAGCCTGGTAGAGAAACTTGTAAACGATTTGTAGTCATGACTTTCTCCTTATAATACAACTGTTCCTGTACGGAAAACAGGACCATCTTCACAGACACGTTGGCTGACCGTCTCACTTTCTGGTACTTTTAGAACGCAGGCATAGCAGGCCCCCATTCCGCAAGCCATACGAGATTCTAGAGATAGATAGGCTCTTGGGTGGTCATAAAACCTTTGATTGATGTACTTCATCATTCCTGGAGCTCCACATGAGTAGACGGCGTCAAATTGACTGTCTAAATCATTGATGACAACAGATACATTTCCCTTAATGCCATAAGAACCATCATCTGTCGTTACAAAGACCTGACCATATTGGGTCAATTCTGTTTCGAGAATAACAGCATTCTTGTTGGCAAAACCGAGGACTGTCACTACTTTCACCCCACGCGCATGCAATTCCTTGGCTACCTCAAGTAAGGGTGGAACACCAATTCCTCCTCCAACGAGGAGAACTTGGCTCTGATTGTCTAGGTCGGACAAGTCAAAACCATTTCCCTGAGGCCCCATCACATCAAGAGTATCTCCCTGACTTAAGGTTGAAAAAATAGCTGTCCCAGCACCCTCTATCCGATAAATAAGATGACACTGCTTCTTAACCTTGTCAATAGATGAGATTGAAATAGGACGACGCAAGAGATGGGCATCATCAGGCACGCGCAGATGGAGAAATTGGCCAGCTCGCATGGCTTCAACCATTTCTCCTTCTAGGACTAATTCAAAGATTGCTGGCGCAATTGCCTCTTGTGCGACCACCTTCATGGTTTCCAAACGAATCGCACCCATACGCTTCTTACATGTGGGATTCATGATTTTCCTCCTTAAATTTTAAGGGGACCAGATAAAGAAAAGACCTTGCTATTGCAAGGTCTCAGTCGAGATAGGACAGAACTCATGCGCACACTTAAAAAGTCTCCGCAAAGAGTCCCCTATCCCTTTTATCTGACACCTTGTGAGTCTCTCTGGACTCCCCTTAAAGGTTAAATTTGTATTAGTATACTCTTTCAAAGTAAAAAAGTCAAGTAGAAAACGAACATTCTACTTGATCTTACTGGATTATTTTTCACGAATGACTTCGACCTTGTAGCCATCCGGATCCTTGACAAAGTAATAGTTTGGTGGGTTACCTGGTAGGCCTTTGGGCTCTGTAACCTCATAGCCTTTGTTGCTGTGTTCTTGATGAAGTGCCTCAAGGTCAGGTGTACTGAGGGCGATATGGGCGAAGCCATCTCCTACCACATAAGGACCGTGATCATAGTTATAGGTCAACTCCAACTCATAGTCATCCCCCTCAAGTCCTAGATAGACAATGGTGAAAGCATGATCTGGAAAATCTCTGCGACGCAATTCTTTAAATCCAAAAGCATCTTGATAAAAAGCGATTGATTTTTCAAGGTTTTCTACTCGCAAGCAAGTGTGTAGCATTTTTGAAGCCATTTTCATTACCTCTTTCATTTTAATAGTTCTATTATACCCTTAATGGACAAAATTTACTAGAAACTTGAACTAGAGTCTTCTTCTCTACGCTTTCATTCTAAGCAGCACTTTTACGATTTTCCTTGCGTATATTGCGAATAAGGAAAAGCATGATCAGGATAAAAAGCCCCTCGAGGAAGTAGAACGTAAATTCGCTGTTCATGATTAGTAAGTCTTTGTAATGATAGTTATTACCGAAAACTGAATTTGGTGCGAATAGGATTCTGAATAGTCTTCTTAAGAAAATAAAGATCTGCAATCCATAAATCATAAAGACCTTCTTCACACCAATCATGAAGCCTTGTTCCTTTGTAAAATAAGACAAAGCGATTCCATTTAACAAGAGGATAACGGTTATGGCCAGAGTTTCATTTCGTAGAATAGTTGGATCAAAGATATCTAAACGGCTGTGAATATATGGCAACGTTTGAAAGAGTAGAATTCCCAAGATTGCTGGAAGAAGGATTTTCTTCAGAGATGGTGGAAATCCAGGACTAAATCTTGTAAAGGACAAGCAAATCACAAGGATTGCAAAAATATGGAAGTAAGATATTGCAACTCCTGAAATAGTCTGGCTTTGATTTGCCAAAGCAGAAAGAAAGCCAGCAGAAAGAAAGATACCAACAGGAATCAGCTTATCCAAAGAATAATCCCATTTCAGCCCCTGACTCACTTGGAAACCATCGATGAAGCTGAAAAATGTAATGAACATAAGGGCACCGATGAGGCCAAACGGTAAGGATGGAATGACGAGGGTCAATAGCAAGATTAGTAGGAACCATGGATGGGGGCTGTAGTAGAATTTCCGTTTTTCTCCTCTAGCAGTCACTCCCTCCTCAATCGGTGTTTTCCTTAATTTTAGCATATAGACGTAAAAGAGAGAAAACATACCAGCATGAACCCATGAATTATAACCAGGTCTCTCTATAATACTGAGCAGCAAACTTACAATCGTAAATAGACTAAAGAAAAACTGAAGAAACTTATTTTTAAAGACCTGTCTTTTTTTCCAATCCAAATAAGAGAGTCTGGCCTTCGGATGACTAAGTTCATAGGCATAAGTCGTCATCTCTTCTAGTTTCTGGTCTGTCTCCTCCGTCATCATTTGGGGAGCCATTTTAGAAGTAGGAAAAGGAGCTAAAACATATCTCAGGAGCTCCCCGTCTGTGAATCGACGGTACTCCTTATAGATCTGTTGAAGCAAAACCGTTAGAATGCGTGGTCTTCCTTTAAAGTAGCTTCTCCACTTATCCCAATCATTGATATCTTCATCGTTCTTAGTGAGTTTATCTATATAAAGATAACCTTCATTGTACCAGTAATCAAAATTTTCTTTTTTGTTAAGTGCATACTCCTCTACCACTGAAGGATAAGAATGGATACTCTTCCAGAAATGGAGTTTTTTCAGGTAAGGATTTGATTCCTCATCACTGTAACGCTCTACAAATTGAAGAACGAGAGCTAACACTTTCGCATTGGTTAAAGGATAGACGTCCACCTTTTCTAACAAATCAAGTAGGAGCGTGTGATCTTGAACTGTTTCAAAAAGATATTGCCAATCACGTAACAGTTTGTACTCGTCTTGGTATGGACTATAGAGTAAAAGATATAGTTTTTCCTCAACCTCCGATGGATTTAGCAAATTATAAGAATGGATATCGAATGGTTCTTCTGAATCTGCTTGTAATTCCTCAAAGTAAGCTAGAAGTTCATCATAGGCTTTTTGTTCCTCTTCTCCAACCTCTGGTTTAATCTTCTCCAAGATATAAGCCAAAACTGGAATGCAAGTAATCATTTGTTTACTGTTATTCAAGAGAAAAAGGACAGTACTAGGAGAAAATGATTGACTGAAAAATTTTATCCAAGTTCCAATCTGATTAGCTCTTTGGGAATCTTCAAGGATTGCTTGACATAAACGATAAGAAGAATACAAATTCGAAATTTCTTTTTTTGCATCTTCAAGAGACTCTCCATTTTTGTAGGCGGTAGCTCTTTTAACCTTCCAATGCTTCAGTTTATAGTAATAGCCCCAGTATCGGAAGTCAGGTATATAGTCTTCCAGCAAGGGAATGAGGATAGAAAATTGCTCCGGTTTATTAAAAATATAAACATCCATTTCCTCTAAAACGGATTGAACAATGTCCATATCATACTGATACTGATGAAAGAACTGACGCCATAGATGCTCTTGTTCTTCTGGACTGTAATCATCATTTTTAACAATACTTTCAATCGCATTTCGAATCAAATAGGCTGCTTCATTATAACTACTAAAGTCAAGAGTAGACCTTGTTGTTCCTTCTTGCCCACGGTTCTCTTCGTCACCAAACGTTTCAAAGTTGAGGGTATTCGTAGCTCTTTCTTCAGAATCTCCATTTAGCTGAACTTCCTCATCATAGTCACTAAAGTCAAGGGTGGACTTTTGCTCATTCTCTTCTGCTTTAAAGGTTTCAAAGTTAAAGGAATCGCTGGTTTTATCAGTCGATTGCTGATAATCACTGAAATCAAGACCAGATCTTTCAGACTCTTCGTTCTCAGTCTTCGTTTTTTCAGTCAAGTTTTCAAAGTTGAGACTAGAGTTAGGCTTTTCATTCGCCTCTTCTTCAAGTTCAGTAGCTTCTTGAGAGTCACTCGCTTTTTTGAGACTATTTTCTGGTCTTGTGTTTCTAGACCTCGCATAAGTCAGGGCTTTTTGGTAAGCTTCAACAATTTCTTGGTAAATTTCTGGTTGGTCTTCTGGGTGATAGAGCCGAACCAATTCAGCATAACGCCTTCTAATAAGCTTGACGTCAGTCGTTGGCTCTATCCCTAAAGTTTCCCATATATTCATAAGGTCTCCTCTTTTATAGTCCTCGCTCTAGAAAGTCTAGATAGTTTGAAAATGATTGATAAAGTTTTGGCAAATGATAAACAGATGCTTGACTGACCTCTTCTTCAAATCGTCTAGTTTCAGCCATTAGCTCATCTCTTCTTCTCCCCAAGAGCATACTGTACACACGATTCGCTTTTTCAATCAAGAAACGATAAACCTCTGTTTCTTGAGCATTAATCTTATAGCGAGTCAACTCTACTTGCTTAGCCTTGATTTCCTTTTCTGTCAGAGTAACACTATCTTGGAGAATAACATGACTAAAGACTTCCTGTGTTGAATCAATTTTCACTTCGACATCCAAAATCCCATTTAAATCATAGGTAAATCGAACTGTGAAACTTTCATTTACTCGAGTATTCACAGGGACGGGAACTTCTAATTCTCCTAGGAACAGATTTTGTGATGCTTTCATCATCTCACCTTGATAGACCTTTATCTTGACTTGGCTCTGTCCCAATTCAGCCGTATAGTACTGTTCGATGCGTGAAGCAGGGAGGGTAGAATTTCGCTCAATAATCGGCGAAAAGCGGTCGCCAACTATCTCAATCCCCAGTGTAAAAGGACAAATATCAGACAGTAATAAATCTCGTATCTCACCCTGGCGTTCTTTTATTCCTGCTAAAAGGGCACAACCTCTCGCAATCATCCGATCAGGATCATCAGATACCTGCACCATTTGATTGATACAGTAGGATAAAAAGTCCTGAACCAAGCGGAGTTTCGAAGTCCCACCAACAAGAACAAAATTATCAGAAGACACATAGCTATAGCGTGCGTCCATCAAGGCACGGTCCAAAACAGCCTTAACACGTGCTAGCAGCGGTTGACAAAGCTCATAAAAGCGCTGGTAGCTCAAGTCTAAAGAGTATTCCTGATCTTGGTCCATCACTGTCATCTTCACTTCTTCTTTATCATTCAGTTCCAGCTTTGTCTTTTCAGCCTGTACCAGAATTTTGCCATAAAATTCACGGGAAATCGTATCCTTGGTTAATTGATTGGAGACTAAAAATTCCTCAGCAATAGCCGCAGTAAAGTCTTCTCCCCCCAAGCGATTGTCCCCTGCGATTGACACGATTTCAACGATATTATCAAAAAGCTCCACAACTGAAATGTCTAGAGTTCCACCACCAAAATCGACTACAATAAAAGATTGATCTTCCTGGTTTACCATAGATCTTTTAGCAAGAGCAGCTGCGGAAGGCTCATTGATAATCCGATCAATCTGAACTCCAGCAAATTTCCCTGCTAGTTTGGTCGCATAGCGTTGAGCATCGTTGAAATAAGCTGGTACACTGACAATCACTTCCTCGACCTTTTCTCCAAGATAGGTCTCTGCATCGTCTACCAACTTTCGAATGATAAAAGAGCTTAATTCTTCAGCCTTATATGCTCGATTTCCTAGGGTCAACTCATGTTTAGTCCCCATAAAACGCTTGAATTGTGAAACCGTCTTATCTGGGTGAGTCACCAAGCGTTCCTTGGCAATTTTTCCAACTATAATCTCATCATTGTCATCTAAAGCCACAACAGATGGAGTCAAATACTCACCAAAAGCATTGGGAATCAGCTTGATTTGACCATCTTGATAAACCCCCACTAAAGAATTAGTCGTTCCTAAATCAATACCTACTATCATCTTCTTCTAACTCCAAATCTTTTTTAGATATACCTATTATACAGGAAATATCCTATTTTCTTTGAAAAAATCTGTGATTTACTCTTTAAAATCGAAAATCGTTTAAGGAAAATAAAAAAGTTTCACCCTACTCCTGCGGTAAAAACCACGAGAGTAAGAATGAAACAGTTGTCATTATTTACCAAGTTTTGCTTTAGCTGCATCTGCAAGAGCTGTGAAAGCTGCTGCATCGTTAACAGCCAAGTCAGCAAGCATTTTACGGTTAACTTCGATTTCAGCCAATTTCAAACCATGCATCAATTGTGAGTATGAAAGTCCGTTCAAACGAGCTGCCGCATTGATACGAGTGATCCACAATTTACGGAAGTCACGTTTTTTCTGACGACGGTCACGGTATGCATAGTAGTAAGAGTTCATTACTTGTTCTTTTGCAGTACGGAACAAGATGTGTTTAGCTCCATAGTAACCTTTTGCTAATTTAAGAATACGTTTACGACGTTTGCGTGATACAACGCCACCTTTAACACGTGCCATGTTTTATTTCCTCCAAATATTTCCTAGAATTGTTTACTTACTGTTAGGCTATTATTTCAAGCGAGTAAGCATTGCTTTGATACGTTTGAAATCTCCTGAATGCACCATAGATGCTTTACGAAGATGACGACGTTGTTTCTTAGTTTTTCCGTGGAAACGGTGAGAAGTGTAAGCACGGAAACGTTTAAGTCCACCAGAACCTGTACGTTTGAAACGTTTAGCTGATGCGCGGTGTGTTTTTTGTTTTGGCATGATTTTTTCTCCTTTATTTAACTTTCTGACAATTATTTTTTGTCAGTTGCTGGCGCCAACTGCATGAACATTTGGCGTCCATCCATCTTAGCTCGTTGTTCGATGATCGCAATATCTTGTGTTGCTTCAGCAAACTCGGCTAAAACTTTTGCACCAATCTCTTTATGGGTGATCATACGCCCTTTAAAGCGAATGGATACCTTAACTTTATTTCCTTTTTCAAGGAACTTGCGTGCATTGCGAAGTTTTGTGTCAAAGTCACCCTTGTCAATAGTTGGACTCAGACGAACTTCTTTCACAGTAACAACACTTTGTTTTTTACGTTGTTCTTTTTGCTTTTTCTGGTACTCAAATTTGAACTTACCGTAGTCCATAATTTTAGCAACAGGTGGTTTTGCTTGGGGTTGAATCAATACTAAGTCAACATTTGCACTATCAGCCAATGCTTGCGCTTCGCTGAGTGGCTTGATGCCTAGCTGTTCTCCCTCAAGACCGATCAAGCGAACTTCACGTACACGAATTTCATCATTGATGAATAAGTCTTGCTTTGCTATGGTTTTCACCTCTTTTTTATTATTAGAGAAAAACAATAGCGGACTCGTAATGATACAAGCCCGCACGTTATGATAGCGTTTCTTAGAAACTTTTCATCCGTAGGGCCAGGCAACTTGATGTCACAAGGCGAGAAGCTCTCACTTCTGCTTTTCTCAACTTTTATATGATACCAAGTTTTCTATTCCTTGTCAAGATAAAAAGTTATTTTTTTCAAAAAAGTTTATCTATTTTATCTCACCGTTTCCATTCGCCAACTATTCCATCCTTTAAAGCGAATGGCTCCTTGCTGGTCAGTTCGGTAAACTTTGCTATTGATATTTTCAATTCGTGTCAAGGTTTCCTGATGGGGGAGTTTGGCACGATTGTTCTTGCCCACTGAAATGAGAGTAAGCTCTGGTTTGAGCTTCTCTAAAAAAGCTGGGCTAGATGAAGTCTTTGAACCATGTTGACCTGCCTTCAAGATATCCAACTCTAAGGTAGGGTATTGCTTTAAAAGTTCCTTCTCTCCCTTCTCCTTCAAGTTTCCAGTAAAGAGAAAGTGCTTATCCAAAAGTTTTCCATAAAGAACCAGAGAATCATCACGATCCCCATCTCCAATCTTCCTTGGAGATAGGACTTCTAAGTAACTGCCAAAAATCGGTAAATTCTCCCCTGCTGTCACACTGCGCACCTTAGTTTGACTTGCTTCTAGTTCCGCTACAAATTCCTTCTGTGTCAGACTTCCTTTTGATACTAAAATCTCTCCAACATGGAAAGCCTTGGTCACCTCCAGTAAATCACCAACATGTTCCTTGTCTGTATTGGTCAAAATCAGCTGGTCAATCTTATCTACTCCTCGACTTTTAAGATAAGGAATCAAGGTTCTCTGGGCATTGCTGGTCGTCGCCTTTTCTTGCCAAGCCTCGATTTTCTTATCAGATTCTGCCTTACCACCTACATCTATGAGAATGGTTTTACCAGTTACATCCCGTAGGAAAATACTCTCCCCTTGCCCAACATCTAGCATGGTAATTTCATTTTCAAGTGGATGCTTGGTCAAGAAAAAGAGCCCCACAATAAAAAGACTGACTCCTGCTAGTCTTTTGATGTTTTTCCTCATGTCATAGACCAAGGCTAATGAAACTAACAGTAGAATCAACAGCCATGCGTTGGGTTGACCAAAGACCAGGGGCCTACTTGCCAGCTGCGATAGCAAGCGAATGACGCCCTCCAACCACTCAAAGACAAAGTTAAACTGAGTGACTGGGTAAACGAAGGACAGAATGAATAAGATGGACAAAAGCGGCAAGAAGACCACATCAAACAGAAAGGAAAAGACAAAGGTCAAAAGGATAGACCAAGGCTGAAATTCTGCAAAATAAAAGGATAGAATGGGCAATATTCCCAAAGAAATGACCAAACTTTCTCTGGCAACAGCCTTGATCCCATCGCCTTCTTTGCTGGTCATGGTCAAGATAAAAGCATAAGCGCAGGACAAGACTCCTCCTGCAGTTAGGAAAAAGTTTGGCATAATGATAAAAAGGACAAGGACCGTCAAGGCAAAATTATCCAAGCCCTTAATACCATGTTGTGCTAGTAACTTTTGCAAGAGACTGCGAATAACAGATGCTGAAAATCCTGTCAGACCTGCATAGATAAGAGAAAAGGGATAAGTTAGCCACTTCAACTTTTCTTGAGTTAAGCCCAATCGCAAGAGGAGTTTCTTAAAGGCATCCATGAAAAAGCCTACCTGCATACCCGACAAGGCAAAGAGATGGATAATTCCAAGACTGGAATAGAGCTCATTCATCTCCTCAAAGTCCGTGTCCAAATGTCCTAAAAGAAGACCTGTCATATAATTGCGCATAGGATCTGGAAAGTGCATCTTGATCCAAACTACAGCCTTTCGACGTAAACTGGACAGATTTTCTCCTATATCCCAACTGCTAATCTTTCTCATTGACTGGATACTCTTGATAGTCAAAGTTTGGTAAATCCCCTGAGTTTTCAGATAGGCTTGGTAGTCAAAGCCACCAAAATTCCTCTGACCTTCAGGCTCTGAAAGTTTTCCTTCTATCTCTATCTCGTGAAGGTCTGTTAAGGCCTGAAAGAGCTCTTTCTCCTCCTCAGACTGGAGTTTATAGTAAACTTGGAAGGTGCGACCCTCAGCCTTGCCCCGAAAGGACAGACTATCCCCATTGACTTTGATGGTATCTGGTGAAATCCTCACCTTTTCAACATAGCCAACCAAGTCTTGACTCACTTGTGTCTGTTGCCAGTTTTGAAACAGAAACCAAAATCCAAAAACTCCACAAATCGCTAGAACTTTTCCAGCCGGTTTCCAAGGAAATTGGAAAAAGAGACAGACGAGCAAAAAAACAAAACCTAGCAGTGCGAGATAGGACGCTCCTAAAATGGCATAGTAAAGCCAGAGCAACAGAAAGCTCAGATAGATTAGGGGGATAGGGAAATTCTTAATCCACTGTGACATAATCTTTTAGCTTTTCTATGGTCTTTGCGCCAATGCCAGAGACTTTCTTTAATTCATCTACCGACTTGAATTTGCCATTTGCCTCACGATGGTCGATAATATCCTGGGCTCGTTTGCCACCAAGTCCTTTGACCTGCTTGAGTTCTTCCAGACTGGCCTTGTTGAGATTGACCTTCTTTTCCTTGCTCGTCGAAGAGGCCGTCCCAGAAGCAGTCTGTTGACTAGCTACTTCTTCTCCCTTAGTTGGAACGTAAACCAGAGCTTCATCACTAACTTTCTGAGCTAGATTGAGCGATTTGCTGTCTGCTTGCTCTGTCAAGCCACCCGCCTTTTGAACAGCATCATTGACACGACTACCTACTGGCAAGTCATAAATCCCTGGCGATTTAACAGCACCTTTGACATCTACTGTTATCAGATCTTGTTCAGGAGATTCTTCCTTCTCTTCCTTGTTCACTTCTTTTTCAGACGATGAATCCTTTGAAACAGCTGCGACTTCAGCCTGCAAATTTGTTTCTTTCACAGATGTTTGTGAAGTTGGTTTTAACAGGAAAAATCCGCCTAAGGCTAAACCCAAACCAGCACAGATGACAATGATTTTATACTCTTTGATTTTTTCGATAATGACTTCCATATTTTCTCCTCTCTTAAGTTATTCGTAAGTGAAAGAAAAAAACAGCTGAAAAATCTTTTCAACTGCTTATTTATTTTCAAAATAGTCTTCCTTAGTCAAGACATAATGAACTCTTGTGATAATTCGACCTGGTTCTTTATTATCCATTTTGGCATAGGGTTCTTCGTGGGAAAAACGCATACCTGATTTCTCCATGACCTTTCCTGATGCGGGATTGTCTTTATCGTGAAGAGCGGTCAACTTGTTCATTCCAATCTTCTCAAAAGCCAGCTCAATCACGGAACGATTGGCTTCTGTCGTCAATCCTTGATTCCAATACTTTTGGTTGATAATGTAACCAATAGCTGCCTTCTTAAGAACAGGATCAATCTTGTGCAAGTCAATGGTTCCGATAAACTGACCAGTGCTTTTTAGTTCAATTCCCCACCGTCCCAAGGGATTAGCCAAGTATAACTGAGAGATGTTGTTCTTGGTCTCTTCTAGGCTTTGATTTGTTGGAAAAGTGTAGCGTGTATTTTCTCTGTCTGAGGCATACTCAAACATAGCTTCTGCATCGTCCAAGGTTACAGGTCGGAGCAATAAACGCTCCGTTTCTATAGATGGATACTGGGCAAATTTCACAAATATTGATTCCATACTTTTCCCTCCATTAGAGCTTGATTCTCACTAGTCTAGCATAAATAAATTTGGATGACAAGTTTTTCTTGATTTTTGAAGCGGTTTCATATACAATAAAACCATCACATTTTTGATTTATGGAATGGAATGTGACAACTAAAACAATCTAACAATTGAAAGGTAGGTTATCTCTATGTTAATCGGAATCCCAAAAGAAATTAAAAATAACGAAAACCGTGTTGCCCTCACTCCTGCTGGCGTCCATAGTTTAATCAGTCGTGGACATCGTGTTCTCATCGAAACAAATGCTGGTCTCGGTTCAGGATTTACTGATGCAGACTATCAAAAGCAAGGAGCTGAGATTGTCGCAACTGCTGCTGAAGCCTGGGCTGCCGAGTTGGTCGTGAAAGTAAAAGAACCACTAGCTTCTGAATATGGTTATTTGCGCGACGATCTTCTCCTCTTCACCTACTTGCACATGGCCGCTGCTCCAGAATTAGCAGGTGCTATGTTAGCAGCCAAAACAACAGGAATTGCCTATGAAACTGTTCGTGACAATCAAGGACAACTACCACTCCTCGTTCCTATGAGTGAGGTTGCAGGTCGTATGGCTGTTCAAATCGGAGCTCACTTCCTTACTAAGCAAGCTGGTGGTTCTGGTGTCCTACTAGGTGGTGTACCAGGTGTTCCAAAAGGAAAAGTAACCATCATCGGTGGTGGTGTCGTCGGTACACATGCTGCCCGCATCGCCCTTGGTCTTGGTGCTCAAGTGACTATTTTAGATATCAGTGCGAAGCGTCTCTCAGTTCTAGAAGAAGTCTTTGGAAACCAAATCCAAACTCTTATGTCTAATTCATTCAACATCGAAGCAAGTGTGAGAGATGCTGATGTGGTGATTGGTGCAGTTCTCATCCCTGGTGCCAAAGCACCGAAATTGGTGACAGATGAGATGGTCAAACAAATGCGTCCAGGCTCTGTCATTGTTGACGTTGCCGTTGACCAAGGTGGCGTTATCGAGACAGCTGACCGTGTGACAACGCACGATGAACCTGTCTATGAAAAATACGGTGTTCTCCACTATGCCGTTGCCAATATCCCTGGTGCGGTTGCCCGTACTTCTACTATCGCCCTAACCAATGTCACTCTTCCTTATATCGAAGCTCTGGCTGGCAAAGGATTCGCACAAGCAATTGCTGAAGATGAAGGCTTGCGTCAAGGTGTGACCACTTATCAAGGTTACTTGACCAGCCTCCCAGTTGCCCAAGGCCTGGGTAGAGATTTTACTTCTATCAATGAACTAGTTTAAAATTGGTTAACCATTCTTTCAAGCTAGAATAGACTCATACTACTCTACAAATTCCATAACAAGATATTGTTTCTAACAACTTATCCATAGTAATTCGTTTTAATTTATAAAGAAAGAACCCAAGAATAAATTCTGGGTTCTTTTTAGTATTTCTGGTACAAAAGATGCTTTTGTACAATTAGAGAGCCTTAGTCCCTCTTACGAACGACAAAGCCGACTAGACCGGCGATAAATAAACCAATCATTGAAAGAAGACTGGTAGAAGCTGTACCTGTGCTTGGTAGAACTTTCTTATCTTGGCTTGCAGTTTCTTCTTTCTTAGTGCTTTCAGCTTGGTTCCCTGTTGTTACAGTATCTTTCTTAGTTCCAACTTCGACAATCTCATCTACTGCTGGAGTG
Organism: Streptococcus oralis; assembly: GCF_002386345.1. Lineage (NCBI taxonomy): Bacteria > Bacillati > Bacillota > Bacilli > Lactobacillales > Streptococcaceae > Streptococcus > Streptococcus oralis. The sequence goes on from NZ_CP023507.1 coordinate 1,116,073, forward strand.
GTGATTTTGCTTGATTTCTCAACACGACCAGTTTCAACGCCATCTGTGTAAGTCACTGTATAAACAATGGTGCGAACACCCTTCTTACCAGCTGTCGTCACTTGACGACTTCCTTCTGGAAGGTCTGCGTTCTGCACTTCTTTGACTTGGAAGGCAACATCTTCTGTCTTGGTCTCTTCCTTAGTCGTTACAACTGGGGCTACTACTTTCTTAGTTCCAACTTCAACAATCTCATCTACTGCTGGAGTGGTGATTGTGTTTGATTTCTCAACACGACCTGTTTCAACGCCGTCTGTGTATGTCACTGTATAAACAATGGTGCGAACACCCTTTTGACCAGCTGTCTTCACTCGGCGAACACCTTCAGCTAAGAGTGCATTTTCAACCTCACGAGTCTGGAAGGCAACTTCTTCAGTTTTGGTTACTTCCTTAGTCGTTACAACAGCTTTTGAACCGGTATAAGTAATCTTGTTTTTGGCTGCTTTCTTGGTCTTGCGTGAAACTTCTTTACGAGATTTTTCAACACCATCCACTTTTGTCACTTCATAAGTGACTTCATCGATACCTTCTTCACCTTCTTCAACACGCGTTTGACCTTTATCCAGTGCTGGGTCTACTTTCGTTTCTTCTTTGAAAGCAACTTTTTCCTCTACAGTCACTGTTTCTTTGGTTTCTACACCTGTTTTCTTAGTTCCAACTTCGATGATTTCTTCTACTGGTTCTTTGGTAACTTTCTCGCTTTTCTTAGTACGAGCTGTTTCTTTACCATCTGTCAGTGTGATATCCCAAGTAATGGTCTTAGTACCTTTAACACCCGCTTGTTTCACGTTGCGAGTACCTTCTGCAAGATCGGCATTGTTTTCGGTACGAGATGCATAAGGAATCTCTTCTGTTGTAGTGATTTCTTGATGCTCAACTTTTGGTTCCGCTGGTTGTTCCGTCTTACCAGCCAACAAAGCTTCAGCCTTGGCTTTCAACTCATTGTAGCGAGCTTCATATGCCACAAAACCTTTTTGACTTTCTGGACTCTTCATTGCCTTCTTTGCGGTAGGAAGGTACTTAGTAGCTTCCGCCAAACTATATTCTAATCCAGCTTTGTTGTCTTCATCATCCGGATTAGCTTTATAGTCAGCAATGGCAGCGTCTAGATCATTCAGTTTATCTCTAAATCGGAATGCCACGACTCTCTCTTGGCCATCTGGAATTTCTTCATCTTCCGCCGGTGTTTCTTCTGCATGCACTGTTGGAATTTGATATAGATCTGGAGCTACATGATACGTTGCTACTCCAAGAGCGTTTAAAGCAAGTATTGAAATCCCTAACTTTAATAATTTTTTTCTACTCATTCTTTTTCCCTTAACACTTTCAAAATACAGTAAGGAGGAGAGTAAATATTTCTACCCTCCTCTTACTATGCAATCCTATTGTTCAGCTGTGTTTTTCCAAACTAGAAGTCCTGTAAGTCCAAGAATGAGAACTGCAATGACTTCAAAGAGTGTAGAAACTTCAGAACCTGTATTTGGCAAGTTTTTGCCTGGATCTTTTGGTGGAACTTCCCCCTCAGAAGGTGGAATATTTGGAGCCGGTGGTGTTACCGGTGTTGGTGGGAACACCACAACTGTGTTGGTAGATTGTGGGGTGTGATTGAAGCTTACTGTAGCTGTATTTGATACACCGTCCTGATACTTAGCGAAGTCTGTTCCTTCTTTGAAGTTTGTGTAAAGAACGAGAGTTACTTTACTTCCCTTCAAGGCTTCAAGAACATCCTTGTCGCTGATTTCAAGAGTCACAAGATTTTCAGTTTCATCGTAAGTAACAGTAGCAATTGCTTCCAACTCTTTACCTACTAATTCACCGCGGTCATTTGAAGACTTACTCAATTTATCAATAGCTGCTTGAAGCTTAGTTTGAGCTTCTTTTAGTTTCTTGATTTCATTTTCAAGTTTCTCTTGTTGTTGTTTCTTATCAGCTGGTGCTAATTCTGCTTCTTTCTCTGCTGGTGCTTGAAGTTTAGCCAAGTTTTCTTCAGCTGCTTTCAACTCTACTTCCAAGCTTGCAAGATCTTGACTTGATTCGCTAGTTGCAGGTTTATTATCTTCTGTTGCAGAAGAATCAGATGTAGCTGGTGTTGTAGTTTCAGCTGGTTTAGCTGGCTGCGCTGCCTTAGCTGCTTCCAACTTCGCTTTCAATTCAGCCACTTTCGCTTCCGCCACTTTCAAATCTTCCTTCTTGTTAGCCTCTGTTGAAGTCTCATCAGTTGACTTACCTGTCAAAGCTTTGAGTTCTTTCTCAGACTGTTCAAGTTGGGCTTGAAGAGTTGCTTTGATCTTGTCAAATTGAGCGTTTTCAACTTTGAGGGCGATGCGGTCAAGGTTCACTTTGAGGACTTGATTGATTTTATCACTGATTGTGAAGTTCGTCAATTCCGTCTTCTTGATGCGACCGTACTCATCTTTCAAGGCATTTCCATTTTCATCCTTAGGATCTGCAGGAACGAGCGTTGAAATGTCGAAGCGGAATGTTTCATCTGCTTCTTTCAATCTGTAACCACCAGTTGGATTTGATCCATCTTCTGGTCCAACAGTCTTAGAAGGTTCATTTGGTTTTGGTTCAGTTGGTTTTTCTGGGTCACGTGGTTTCACCGTTACCGGTTTTGATTCCTTGCTGCCAGATTGACCATTGGCATCCTTGAAGTTAACACTTGCTTTGTTTGGTACCAATTGATCCTTATAAGGAGTCAAATCGCTATGCGCTTTGAGTTTAGCTGGGATGTACAATTGAATCTCTTTGAAGCCTTTTAGTCGAGCGAAATCTTTCACTTTTACAGTGACAGTGTTTCCTTCAACACTTGTTTCAAGAGCTCCATTTGCATCACGACCGTCCACATAGGCTACTGGCGTATCAGCGATTGCCAAAACAGATTCAAGTGTATCTGTTACGGTGAACTCTTTGTACTTATCAATATCTTTTGGTAAAGCTGTATTGACATTGTACATGTAAGGTGCATCGTATTCGACATCCAAGTGGTCCAAGGTACGGTTGATTTTCTTCGTAATTTCTGGTTCTGGTTCTTTTGGAACGATAACCGGAACTTTATTCGAGTCTTTGTGTAGCCCTGGTCTATTTGGAATGTTTGCATCATAAGAAGCCGTATTTGGAACAGTGAATCCACGATCTGTTAGATATGGAGTCAAATCAGCTCCCGCTTTAATCTTAGCAGTGAAGCTCAATTCAACAGCTTGACCGCCATTGGCTTTCACTTGTTCCTTTGTAAGGGTCAAGGTAATCGTTTGACCTTCTACCTTGATTTGACTTGCATCAAGAGCTTGACCATTCAAGATTGCACTTGCTGAACCTGCATAATCAAGAACAGACTCAAGTGTATCACTTACGCTGAAGGCTGTCGCATCTGTTGGGACACTTGTTTTCACGTTGTATGTGAAAATTTGATCACGATCAGCGAGTGTTTCTTCAGCTTTAGTATTGACATCTTTCTTGATTTCTGGCTCTTCTGGTGTTGGTGGCGTTACTGGAACTTCATTAGAGTCTTTCGTAAAGCCTGGTTTGTTTGGTAGATCTGCCTTGTAAGCTGCCTTGTTAGGAACTTTCACAGTCTTATCTTCTGATAGGTAAGCAGACAAGTTCGCGCCGGCTTTGATCTTCGCGTCGAATGTTAATTCAACTGCTTGACCACCATTGACTTTCACTTGTTCCTCTGTAAGCGTCAAGGTAATCGTTTGTCCTTCTACCTTGATTTGACTGGCATCAAGAGCTTGACCATTCAATTTAGCACTTGAAGTTCCTGCGAATTCAAGAACGTCCACTAGGGTATCTGTGACTGAGAAGGCTGTCGCATCTTGCGCTACACTTGTTTTCACGTTGTATGTGAAGACTTGGTCGCGTTTGTCAAGAGTTTCAGATTCTTTGCCGTTCACATCTTTCTTGATTTCTGGCTCGTCTGGTGTTGGAGGTGTTACTGGGACTTCGTTAGAGTCCTTGTGATATTTCGGATTGTGATCAATATCATAAGAAGCCTTATTCGGAATCTCTGTCTTACCATCTTTATTCACATAAGCTGATAAGTTGGCATTATCTCTAATCTTAGCCTTGAAATTCACTTCAATGGACTTACCTGCATCTGCTTTTACAGAAGCTTCTGTAAAGGCAACTTTGATGACTTGACCAGAAAGTGTCACTGTCGCCTTCGATCCTGCATCCTCACCATCAAGTTTAACAGTGGCTGAAGCATTCTCACCAACAAATTCTAGAACTTCTTTCAACTCGTCTGTCATCTCAAACACAGTTGCGCTGGCAGGCATTGTTGTTTTCAAAGTATAAGTAAACTCTTCATTACGTTTTGCAAGATCATAACGTTCTGCTCCGTTTACTTCCTTCTTAAGCTCTGGAGTAGTGGTTGGTGGTGGTGTAACGGTAACTGGTTTTGATTCTTTCTTAGAATCAGGATTATCATTAATGATGTAGCTAGCAGTATTTGGTACTACCGGCTTGTCTTTTGATTCATTTGGATAAGCTGCTAAGAGTGCATCAAAGGTAATGCCTTCCTTCACCTTAGCCTTAAATGAAACTTGTACAGCTTTACCAGCATATTGTTTCACTTGCTCTTTACCAAATGTGACCGTCAAACGTTGACCTTCTGTTGTTACAGTGAGGTCTTGAACAGCTTGGCCATCAACAGTGACCGTTGCTTCTCCTTCAAATGCCAATTCTTTGACGATATCATCTGAAATGGTGAAGCTATCTGCCACATGTGGAACCGTTGAGTCAATCGTATAAGTAAAGATTTCTGATAACTTACCAAGATCTGCGTGTTCCTGACCATTCACCTTCTTCGTGATTGGTGGTGGTGTAACAGTGACTGGCTTGGTTTCTTTCTCACCTTGTTGGTCATTCTTGTTGGTGTAAGTAATCTTAGCTTTGTTCTCAATAGATGGAACAGTTGAGCCTTTCTTCACTTTGGCATGAATCACGAGCTCTACTTCTTGGTTACCGTAGTCACCCGCATTCGCAAAATCTTTCATCGTTGCAGTCACGGTTTGACCTTGAACTGTTACATCGAAGAATTTCGCTGCCGCTCCCTTGATTTCAGCTTGACCTGAAGTCAAGTTCTCATCCAAGGTATCCGTTACAACGAAGGACTTGTACGTTGTAATATCATTTGGCAATTTCGCTTTGATATTATAAGTAAAGTCGGTTTCCGCACCGATTGTTGCCTCTGTCAGTGTTTCGTTGATTTTCTTATCAACACCTGGTTCTGATGGAGGAGTTACGGTGACAGGTTTCGTTTCTTTTTCTCCGCTATGATCGTTCTTATCTGTGAAGCTGAACTTCGCAGTATTTGGAATGTTGATACGAGTCACTCCATCATTGATCTTAGCTGGAATAATCAATTCCACTTCTTGACCAGCAAGGTCTGTAGCGTTCGCAAAGTCCTTCATCGTTGCAGTCACGGTTTGACCCTCAACTGTTACATCAAAGAAGGCTGCAGCTGCTCCTTTGATAACTGGTTTGCTTGAAGTTTCATTGATAACTGACAAATCTCCTTCAAGTGTATCTGTAATCACAAATTTCTTGTAATCTGTAATATCGGTTGGAAGTTTTGTCTTAATGTTGTAGTTATACGCTTGACCTGTCGCGATATCTAAGTGATCAAGAGTTTCATTGATCTTCTTCGTTACAGGAGGTGGCGTTACGGTGACAGGTTTCGATTCAACTTCTTTCTCTACATTATTCTCATTTGTAAAGGAAATAGAAGCCTTGTTTTCAATGGTTGTACCTGTCACACCATTTTTAACTTTTGCAGGAATGACTAGTTCAACAGTTGAGTATTTTGCAAGTTCACCAAACTGACCATCCTTCACCGTTGCCGTAATCTCTTGGCCATTGGTGTGGATATCAAAGAGGGCCGCTGCAGAACCTTTAATACTTACGTCTCCTGCAAGTTCCAAATTAGCATCCAGTGTATCACGAATCACAAATTTCTTGTAATTAGCAACATCACTTGGTACTGCTGTTGTAATATTGTAGTTGTATGGTTGCCCATCAAACGTTTGGAAGCTATCCAAGTTTTCATTGATTTTCTTATCAATCGTTGGTTCTTTTGGTTTTGGTGGGGTAACCGTTACTTCGTTAGAGGTTTGTTTCACATCGTTCAAGATCACATCCGCTGTATTTGGTACTTTTACTTGACCATCTTTCTTGTATTTAGAAAGATCAGCACCTTTACGGATTTTCGCCTTAAAGGTTAATTCTACATATTGAATGTCTTTCACCTTACGGCGATTCACTTTACGAGTGATTTTTTCAAGATTAGTTTTGTCTAGTGTCAACGAAACGGTTTGACCTGAAACGGTTGTCGCACCTTTCAAATCAGCGTTATCTTTTCCACCGAGTTTTACATTCAAACTATCTGCTTGAACTTCTAACTCTGGAACAACTGTATCTGTCAGCGTAAAGTTGTCCGCAATACCTGGCCATGGAGCAGTCACCTTGTACTCAAAGAGTTCCTCTTCTGCCTTCAAATCTTCATGTTCTTTGTCATTAACCTTCTTCGTAATCTCTGTTACTACTGGCGGTTTCACGTAAACTGGATTTGAACGGCGAATGGTACTTGGTTTGGTATCTGTTTTGGCATGCGCATCTTGGTTTGGTTGATTGTCATCACCATTCCACATGATGTTCCCTTGGTTTAGGAGACCAAATCCATTACTTTCCTGAAGGAGAGCCATGAATTCTTTACTTGATTGATTATTGCGGTATTGTTCTTTCAAACGAACCTTAATGGTCATTTGAGCTTTCTTCAATACCAAGTAATTATAGTTGGATCCTTTAGCAGGAACATCCGCAACCACGACACTTTGAGGGTTGCCTTCTGAATCATCTTGACTAACTACACGAGTGGTCCATTTTTCTCCATTTGGTCCAGTAGCTGAACTTTCAACCACTTCCAAACGGTAGTCAAGTGGGTCTGTCAACATGACGTTCTTTTCAAATTCGTAGGCTACGTTATTGAAGTTGTAATCAAGAGTATAGGTGAACTCCTCTGCCTTGTCTGACAATTGTGCAGAATAGGCTTTTTTCTTTGTCAAACCAAGCGGGTCATCAATTTCTCCCAAGTCATTACTCTTATCTGCGTCGGTAATTTTCTTAGTGACACTTGGGTAACAGTACTCGAGTTTTTGAACTTCAACTTTTTCATTACGTCCACCGATTTTTTGAGTTGAAAATTCACCTGTCTTGAAGACACCCGTCAATTCAGGAACTGTAACTTCTTCGTTTACAGGTTTATAATCAGCTGGCGGATCAACTTCATCCTCTTCATTCGTTTCAGGAGCACGAGCTTCCTTACTCAAATCATAGTCGAAATTGTTATTACCTGGATTGAAGACACTATCGGGTACATAGATTGTGACATTGTCACCTTCTTGATTGATTCGACCACGAATTTGTTTTGATGGATCTGTGACTTTTTCAACAACAGTCTTGTCATTGATTCGAACAGCATCCACCTTATATCCAGGTGTAACAGTGAACTCACCTTTGATGTCTTCCTTGATCAACGCTGCAGCTACAGATTCTAAAATCTTTTGTGAGAACACATCAATGTTATTCTGTTCATTAACATAGAAGGAAACGTTCTTTCCGTTCACAACCTTATCTGGTGAAGCCATCGATTGAAGTGCGTCGTGGAAGATGGCTTGCACTGAACGGTTGTCCCCAATATTAATAGTGTTACCGAAACCATTTAGATAAGCTGGACCATATTGATAATATGGTTCAGTGAAATTATCAACACGTTCCCAGAAACCTACAACCACAGAACCTTCTGAACCAACCGCTGCTTTCAGCTGATCACCAGCATCTCTCAACTCATTGGCACGACCAGTAATATCTTGAGCCGCTTCTGGATAGCTATTTACTCCCCAAGCACGTTGAATAGCATCTGTTCTTGTCCAGCTCTTGTCCATAACCACTGTGTTAGTCCCTGGCAGACGGTAACCGTTGGCTACCCCATCCGTTACCAGGAGGAAGACCGTCTTCCGACCGTTTTCCATATTGCCTTTGACACGGTTGTACTGAGCGATTGTATCATCAATCGCAGGAACAGTTGGGGTCCCACCATCAACAGCAATATTATCAATGAAGCTATGAACTTTATTTTGATCGCTTGTTAAGCCACTATTGCCATAGGTGTAGTTTTTTCCAGTCGAATTCGCATCAGTATATACGTTCGCAGGGTTACCACTAAAATCATTGTTTTCAAAGTAACGCACCTGATCCAAACCTTGGTAAGAAGCAACGAAGACCCGGTCAGTTGTTCGAGGGTCGTCAGTCTTAACGAGATAAGGATTTGTCTCATCGTATTGTTCTGGGCTAACATAAGTCGTCAACCGTTTAAGAGCACGTTTGACACTTGGAATCGTTTCTCGGAATGATCCACTGGCATCCTGCAGGATAACCAAGTCAATTGGTTTACGCGGAACTGTCCATTCCGTCTTTTCTGATTTCTTTATCTTACGATAACATCCATTCTGGATAATTTCCGTATTATCTCCTACTCGAATTACCTCAGTTTCATCAGCCGCACCACGACCGAAACGTAAACTAGCTAATCCTAATGGCACAGAGAGAAACAGAATCGTAAACAGAATGGAGACCTTTTTAATGAAATCTCTCATAATTTTCTCTGAAATCCTATTGCGATTTCTTCTTCCTCCTTTTTTCCGAAATGAATGTATGTTAGTTTAGCAGTTCTTGTAACTCTTTCGAGAAATTTTCAGCAGTGGTATGATTTACTAATACATTCTTTACCTGTTGCTGTTTTGTCACAAGATACATACTTGGTATGGTTTGAACCTGTAAAAGATCGGCTGCGGACTGATCTTCGTCATAATAATACGGGAAAGTATATCCTTTTTCTTTGATATACTGATCAGCAGTTTCCTTTGTTTCTTTTCCTGGTTCGTTCATATTCAGAAGAACAAAATGAATTTGATCTCCATACTTTTCATACATCTGCTGAACAATGGGTAGTTGTTTCTGGCAATGCGGACACCAACTAGCCCATTCGACAACTAATATAGGTTTATCATACAGTTCCGAGATAGCAATCAATTTTCCATCTTGAGAGGTCATTTTAAATTCTGGAAGTTGTTGACCTTTTAAACTCAAAGCTGAATTGTTCTCATCGCTTGAAGTCGATTGCGAAACTGAAGACGTTCCTATATCTCCATCCTTAGTGGGTCTAGTGAAATAAATTAAACCCACCGCTAAAGCTATGATGACTCCTACTGCTAAAAATGGAAGCCACCACTTGTCTTTTTTCATAATATCTCCTTTCTATTAAGATGTGAAAGCGAGTTAGGTACTTTCAAATTTTGGACATAAGCCCACTCTAACCCAAATATCATTTTATCATTTTGAAATCTTTATTTCAATAAAATTTATCGTAATTTTTCCTATTAATTGCTAAGAAAATTAAGAAAAAATAAAATTTATAATAAGTTAACTTAAATGTGGTGGTTTCAGCACTAATATTTCTAGATTTTTACCAACTTCAGATTAAAATCATCATTATTCTGTCTATAATAAATTAGCCATACAACTTTTTATACAGGGCAACTTAAAAGCAGTTCACATCTGAACTGCTTTTTTGCTATTCTGTTTCTTGGTTCTTTTCTTCAACCTTAACTGGAGCTGGTTCATAAGCTCGAATAATCTGAGCGACAACCGGATGGCGAACCACATCCTTGGCTGAAAAATGAACAAAGTCTATTTGGTGAATGTTCTTGAGCTTTTCTTGGGCATCAATCAAACCTGACTTAACATTGCGTGGCAGGTCAATCTGGCTGATATCTCCATTGACAATCATCTTAGAATTAAAGCCTAAACGAGTCAAGAACATCTTCATCTGCATGATGGTCGTATTTTGTGCCTCATCGAGAATGACAAAAGCATCGTCCAAGGTCCGCCCACGCATGTAAGCAAGGGGCGCGATTTCGATAATTTCACGCTCCATGAGACGGGTCGTCTGATCTTTGCCGAGAATCTGATACAAGGCATCGTAAACTGGTCGAAGATAAGGATCCACCTTCTCCTTGAGATCACCTGGAAGAAATCCTAGACTCTCACCTGCTTCCACTGCTGGACGAGTAAGGATAATCCGCTTGACTTGCCCACGTTTAAGGGCAGTTACTGCCAAGGTCACTGCAAGAAATGTCTTCCCTGTCCCTGCTGGTCCGATTCCAAAGGTCACATCATGCTGTTTGACACTGTCCACATAAAGTTTTTGACCCAAGGTTTTGACACGAATCGGCTTCCCTGTATTGTCTTTGATAATTTCTTCTTCGTAAAGGGCGACAAACTTGTCTATTTCATCGTTTTTGACCATGCTAATCGCAGTCACCACATCTGGCGTGCCAACCGTTATTCCTCGATTCACCAAGACCATCAAAGCCTGAATAACGTGACGGGCTTCCTCACAGGCAGTCTCTTCTCCCAAAACCTGCACAATCTCCGTACGAGCATGAATCACCACATCGAGCTCTTCTTCCATCAAACGAAGATGGCGCTCATTGGAACCAAAAAGATGGAACAAGTCATCTGGGTGACTTAGTTGAATGTCTATTGAATGTTCCTTCAAATAAAGAACCTCTCTAATCCGTTTATTTCTTTTTATTATAGCAAAGAGAACAATAAAATACTAGCCTCATCTCATTGTCTCTAGTGTTCTAAGTATTCTTGCCAGATGGCGTCAAAGTCACCTAGGTTAAAAGAGAAACTGGCATGCTCCTCCAAAAAGCGACTCACCTCATCAAAATCATCTGTGTGTTTTGGAAAGGCCGACTCCTCAAAAGCGAGGTCAGCCAAGATGGCTTTAGGACTGTTACTTTTGGGATTGCGCTCAGTCATAAGCCAAGTGTAAAATGATTTTCTCAATTCTTTCTCCTATCAAAACTTTTTTGATGAAATTTTTCTGATTCTTGAAAATTACTGGACTTAGCCTCTGAAACGTGGTGGTTTATAAAATCTGTTTTCGCATCTGTATAGCCGTCTCGATTGTGTTCAAATTTTTTCCACAAACTTAGTTTTAATTCCTGATACGCTTGGGCAATATCTGGATGCTGGCAGAGATAATCTCTAAAATAAATCTCGTCATGATCTCCCGTCATTCGCAAATGTAAATGAAAAACTTTCTCAGCAAATCCCTGCTCAGTATATCCTTTATTTAGCGAAATCCTGTTAGGACTCTCCAACATCACTAGCCAACCATTCTTCACCAATAAATCCCTAACTCTTGCTAAATCCTCTATTTTACCTACTTCTAGCAGAATATCAACGATATTTTTTGCCCAAATATTAGGGATAGCAGTGCTACCGATATGTTCTATTCTTTTAATAACATTTGCACCCAATATTTTTTTCAGATTTGCTTTTTCCAATTCATACCAGTCTTTCCACTCTGGCTTGTGCTCTACTAAAAAAATCGGAAAAAGTTGCCAGAGTTCCTCTAAGCTCATTTCTTCAAGTTTCTTTTTCATGTCTATAAGACCTAAATCAACTCTGTCCCAAACTGGTCTTGCTTGATTTTGCCAGCCTTCATCAAGCCACCGAGTGCTTTCTTGAACTGACCTTTAGAGATACCAAAGGTTGCCTTGATATCCTCAGGAGACGACTTATCATTCAAGGTCATGAAACCGCCATTGCTTTCCAAGTAGGTCAAAATCATCTGAGCATCATTTTCCAACATCTCAAAAGAACGCGGTTTAAGGGAGAGATTCAAGGTGCGGTCCACTTCACGGAAACCGATGACCCGCGCATCTAACACTTGCCCCAAACGTGGCTCTGCGTAGCGCTCACTTGGGTGAATGAAACCAAGCATGTTATTCTCTGGCAGGTATACAAAAGTTCCTGATAGCTTGAGGCGGTAAACAATGGCTGGCCAGTTTTGATTCTGCATGTTGTTGTAGGCAGGACGAGCCAGACGTTGGAAGTCTTCTTGATAAGCCAAGAGTCCCCAGATTCGGTCTTTCTTGTCCACTTCAAGGCGGATGTAGAGTTTGTCACCCTTCTTAGGCCAGAGTTCCTTGAACTCAGGGAGGATATCGAGTGACACAACGATTTCCTTGTCAGGTAGACCAGTATCGACAAAGACACCCAAATCCTTACGAACTTCTGTTACGGTTCCCCAACCAAATTGGTCCTGAGTGGCAGTCACTTCTAAGGTTGTCAGGCGGAGTTTTTGATTCATATCCGTGTAGGCGAAACCTTTGACCGTATCCCCTACTGTATGTTGACCTTCTTCCTTAGCAAGAGCATAGGTCTGACCATCCTTTTGCACAAAGTAAAAACGGTCATTTTCATCGATGATGAGTCCAACGATAAAACTTGCAAGATTTGTATTCATATTTCCTTCTTTCGAATAAAACTCAGCCAGCAATGCCAACTGAGTTTTTCTGTTTATTTTTAGACTTCCAAGATTTCTTTTTCTTTATTGGCTGTCATGTCGTCGATGTGTTTCACAGCGTCGTCTGTTACTTTTTGAATATCTTTTTCAAGAGTCTTCAATTCGTCTTCAGTGATTTCTTTTGCTTTTTCTTGCTTTTTAGCTTCGTCCATAGCATCACGACGGATATTGCGGACAGCCACTTTAGCATTCTCACCGACCTTCTTCACTTCTTTGGCAAGGTCACGACGAGTCTCTTCTGTAAGAGCAGGGATAACCAAGCGGATCACAGAACCGTCATTAGCTGGTGTAATACCAAGATCAGAAGCGTTCAAGGCACGTTCGATGTCTTTCAATGAAGACTTGTCAAATGGTGTTACCAACAAGACACGCGCTTCTGGAATAGTAATTGAAGCGATTTGGTTAAGAGGAGTTTCGACTCCGTAGTATTCTACGTGGATACGGTCTAGCAAGCTTGCGTTGGCACGACCGGCACGGATACCACCAAATTCACGAGCAAGTGATTGGTGAGACTGGGTCATTCTCTCTTTAGCTTTTTCTACAATTGCATTAGCCATAATTTTCTTATTCCTTTTCTTCGATATTGTTTGAAACTGTTGTTCCAATATTTTCACCAAATACGACACGTTTGATGTTGCCTGGTTGGTTCATATTGAAGACAACCAAGTCAATGTCGTTGTCCATAGAGAGGGTTGAAGCAGTTGAGTCCATGATACGAAGACCTTTATTGATAACGTCACGGTGGGTCAATTCTTCAAACTTAACGGCAGTTTTGTCTTTCTTAGGATCGGCATTGTAAACACCGTCTACCCCATTTTTAGCCATCAGAATGGCATCCGCTTCGATTTCAGCTGCACGAAGGGCAGCTGTTGTATCTGTTGAGAAGTAAGGTGAACCAATCCCAGCACCAAAGATAACGATGCGGCCTTTTTCAAGATGACGAAGGGCACGTCCACGTACGTACGGCTCTGCCACTTGTTGCATGGCAATGGCAGTTTGCACACGCGTATCGACACCAACTTGCTGCAATGAATCTGCCATCACAAGAGCATTCATCACGGTCCCAAGCATTCCAGTGTAATCGGCCTGAACGCGGTCCATTCCTGCTTCTGCAGCAGGTTCTCCACGCCAGAGATTTCCTCCACCAATAACAAGGGCAATTTCGATACCTAAGCTATGAACTTCTTGAATCTCTTTTGCGATTGTTTGAACTGTCTGGATATCAATCCCTACGCCACGTTCACCGGCAAGGGCTTCACCTGATAACTTGATTAAAATACGTTTATACTTGGGGTTCGCCATTTTTACTCTCCTTTTTTTATCCTACCTATTTTATCACAATTTCTAAGATTTTTATAGTATCATGAGCAATTCTTTCAAAAAAATTAAACCGTTAAAAATTCCTCTAAGTCGGTAAGAGCACGCTCTGCAATTTTTTCATAACGAGCTTTTTTATCACGGATACGCTCGCCTTCCAATTCCTTGATAATCCCAAAATTGACATTCATTGGTTGGAAATGTTTGCTGTCCGCATGAGTGATGTAATGAGCTAGACTTCCAATCGCTGTGGTCTCTGGGAAGATAGCTTCACTTTCACCCTTAAAGAGACGAGCTGCGTTAATACCTGCAACCAAGCCTGAAGCTGCTGACTCAACATAGCCTTCCACACCCGTCATTTGACCAGCAAAGAAAAGGTTTGGTTGTTTCTTAGAACGATAGGTTTGTTCTAGCAAGTTCGGTGAATCCATATAAGAATTGCGATGCATGACCCCATAGCGAACAAACTCCGCATTTTCAAGACCTGGAATCATTTGGAAGACACGCTTTTGTTCTCCCCATTTGAGGTGGGTCTGGAATCCAACGATATTATAGAGACTACCAGCCGCATTATCCTGACGGAGCTGGACAACCGCATATGGAGTTTTGAAATCTCCATCACGAGGGCCTGTGTAGTCATCTGGATACTCCAGACCAACTGGTTTCATGGGACCATAAAGCATGGTTTTAATGCCACGCTTGGCCATGACTTCGATTGGCATACATCCTTCAAAGTACTTTTCTTTTTCAAAAGAATTCAGCGGTGCTTCTTCCGCATTGACCAATGCCTCATGGAAATCCATAAATTCTTGTTTGGTCATTGGAGCGTTGAGGTAGGCCGCCTCTCCCTTATCATAACGAGATTTGAGATAGACCTTGCTCATATCGATGGTATTGACATCGATAATCGGCGCCGCCGCATCGTAGAAATAGAAACCATCACCGTCATTGAGGGCATGAATCTTTTCAGCTAAGGCATCACTAGTCAAAGGACCAGTAGCGACAACTGTAATAACATCCGTTGGCAATTCTGTAATTTCATCACGAACCACTTCAATCAAGGGGTGATTGGCTACTTTTTCGGTCACCATCTGGGAGAAACCATCGCGGTCCACCGCAAGGGCACCACCAGCAGGGACACGTGTAGCTTCAGCAGATTCCAAAATGACAGAACCCAAGCGACGCATTTCTTCCTTGAGGAGTCCAACGGCGTTTGTCAGAGCATCCCCACGTAAGGAATTGGAACAAACCAATTCAGCAAAATTGTCTGTTTTGTGTTGGGGTGTTGACTTGACACCACGCATTTCATAGAGTTTAACTGGAATACCGCGTTCTGCGATTTGGTAAGCTGCTTCAGAACCTGCCAAACCAGCACCGATAACATTGATATAAGATTGAGACACGACAATAATACCTCTTTGGGTGGAAACTAAGTCCAAATAAAAACAAGCTACTAGACTGTTTGATACCCACAAATCTTTCTAATTTTTCTTATACTAGTATAACAAAAAAAGGGAAGAAGGCAAACTTCCCTGTTTAGTCATTTTCTTGATTTTCTTCCCATTCGTGGTAGGCAGCGTAGAGCTGACTTTTGTTCCACTGATATATCTTTGCGACTTCCTTAATGGCTTGATTTTTCTTCATGCCTTGCTGGATACGAGATTGGATTTCTGAAAACAAGTCCTCCTCGTCCTTTTCCTCCACATCCTGACTGGCACCTTCAACAATGAGAAGGCATTCGCCCTTGAGTGGCGTTTCAGCTATGCTTTCTAATAATTCAGAAATGGTACCTCGTTGGTATTCTTCATAGATTTTGGTCAATTCCCTGACCAAGACTACCGAGCGGTCACCGTAGACTTCTAGCATATTTCCCAATGTATCCGCTACACGATGGGGCGATTCGTAGAAAATCTGAGTTTCTGGGTAATCTTTTTTTAAGTCGAAAAATTGCTTTTGCTGGCCTGATTTTCTCAGTAAGAAACCGTAAAAGATATGTGGTTGTGGAGCTAAACCACTGGCAATCAAGGCAGAAATTCCTGCAGAGGCACCTGGAACGGTAACAACTGCGATTTCTTCCTCAATAGCTACCTTGACCAAATCATGCCCAGGGTCTGAGATACTAGGCAGACCCGCATCAGAGACCTGAGCGATACTTTGTCCTGCTTTCAAGAAACCAATCAAATCAGGAATTTTTTCCTTGGCATTGTGCTCGTGAAAACTGATCTGCTTGGTGAAAATGTCAAAATGCTTGAGCAAAAGCCCCGTATTACGCGTGTCCTCAGCCGCAATCCAGTCCACTTCTTTCAAAGTCTGGATGGCACGAAAGGTCATGTCATCTAGATTGCCAATCGGCGTTGCTACTAAGTAAAGCTTGCCATAGGGAGTTTGCCCCTTAAAACTTTTTTGAATCTGCATGCCTACTCCCTGTACAACAACTCGTCACAGAACATACATTCCTCGTCCTGTTCTCGACGTTGTCCATAAAAATCATTACATACGTGAAACCCGTCTTTATAGATCCGACGGACGCTTTCACGAACATGCTTGGCCTTGACGGGAGTATCTGCTTCCACCTCGCCTAAGCGTTCGCGCAACTTACTATTTTCCAAGCGAAGAGCTGTATTTTCCTCTACCAGGCTCTTGAGATTTTTCTTAATGGCTTCCACATCGGCCAAGGTCACCAGTAACTGTTGGGAAAAATCATCTAGCGCGTCAAATAATTCTTTTTTGTCCATAAAACAGCCCTTTCCTTTCTATATCGTTCATTTTTAATACTCAATGAAAATCAAAGAGCAAACTAGGAAACTAGCCGCAGGCTGTACTTGAGTACGGCAAGGCGACGTTGACGTGGTTTGAATTTGATTTTCGAAGAGTATGAATTTATATTTCTTTCAAAACCAGATATTCCATGGCATTTTGAAAGCTGACATTAGCCTGCCACATTTTTCTAGCTTCTAGTAAATCTTGTAAAATCTGTCGAATCCTTACTTGCAAGAGGTCCTGTCCACAGAGAACTTCGAGGATTCGCAAGACCTGGTCTTGTTTCTCCTTGTCATCTGCCAAGCTAGCCAATTTAGCAACTTGCAAATAACTCTCTTTTTTCTTGGCTACTAACCAAGTTAGTAAGCGCTCGCTTTCATCAACTATAGTCCAAAAACTTGCCTGATTAGCCAACTTTTCAGCTTCAGCTCTCGATTGACTAAACTGGGCTAAGAGAGTTGCTTTTTTCTTTACTAGACCTGCTTGTTCTAATTGATGGATGAGCTTTTCTTCTTGCTTTTTAAAGTGAAAAATCTGGGTCCGACTACGGATTGTCGGCAAGATTTTTTCCTCATCACTAGTTAAGAAGAAAATGTAAACTTCACTCTGAGGTTCTTCGATGACCTTGAGCAGAGAGTTGGCTGCATTGGGATGCATTTTCTCCGCCTGCTCGATGATAAAGACCTGTTGCTGGCTTTCAATCCCTGCTTGGGAAAACTGAGCCACCAATTCTCGAATCCGTTCTGTCTTAATGACCTGATTGACCGGCTTAATCAAAGTGACATCGGGAAATTCTTCCTGCTCAATCAGCTTGCAGTTCCGGCATTTCTCACATGGTAAAACGCCTGCCTTATCCCTACAAAAGAGGCTCTTAGCCAAAAACTGCGCCATTTCCAAGCTTCCAAAGAAACCTGAAAAAAGGTAGGCATGATTGAGCTGGTTTTGTTCTAGAATACGGACAAAGCGGTCAAACTGCTCTGGTTGCCAAGCCTTTAGTTGATCTTGTTTCATTTAGCCAAGCCCATTCTGTCAAACAAGACAGCCTTGGTAATTTCCACAACTTGCTCCAAAGGAAGACTGGCATCAATCTTGACAATGCGATTTCCTTCTTTTTCCAGAAGAGAAAGGTAGCCTTGACGGACTTTCTTGTGCAAGTCCAAACCTTCCAAGTCCAAACGATTGACCTCCCGATCACTATTGGCAGCAATGCGAGCAAGCCCCTCTTCCACCTCAATGTCAAAATAAAGTGTCAAATCAGGTTTGAGGCCATCTGTCGCAAAGTGATTGAGCCAATCAATGGCATCAATATCCAAGCCACGGCCAAATCCCTGATAAGCAACGGAACTATCGATGAAACGGTCCATAATGACCAACTTACCAGCTTCAAGAGCAGGCAGAACTTTTTCCACCAAGTGCTGTCTGCGACTTGCGATATAGAGAAGGAGCTCTGTTTTAGGATCCATTTGAGTATGACTTGGGTCCAAAATCACTTGACGAATCTTCTCCCCAATCAAAACTCCACCTGGCTCACGGGTCGTCAGCACCTCTACTCCTTTTTCCTCTAAAATGGGGAGTAGAGCCTCTAAAACACTGGTCTTTCCTGCTCCCTCTGGTCCCTCAAGAGAGACTAAAAATCCTTTTGACATGTCTAACTCATTTCTTTTTTTCTACCTTCTATTCTATCAAAAAAATAGGTTTTTGTGACAATCTTTTTGCGTCTTCTCTATTCAATCGACCATAAAAAGAGGTTGGGAGTCATCCAACCTCTTATTTACCTAGTTCTTGTGTTCGTTTATAGGCTTGATGAACTGCGGCCATGACTGTACCTCTAAAGGCATGTTCTTCCAGACTTGCTACACCAGCGATAGTCGAACCTCCTGGGCTGCAAACTTGGTCTTTCAATACTCCAGGATGTTGTTGGCTTTCGAGGACCATTTGTCCAGCTCCGACTACTGTTTGGGCTGCCATTTTCAAAGCCCTTTCTCTTGGCAATCCTGACTGAACACCTGCATCTGCCAAAGCCTCGATAAAGAGGTAGACAAAGGCTGGCCCACAACCTGCAAGACCTGTCGCCGCATCAATTAAGTCATCCCCAAGCTCAACCAATAGACCCTCATTGGATAAAAGCTGACAAAAGAGTTCACCGTCCTCAGCAAGACAGTTTGCTGACATGGCATAACTAATCACCCCTTGACCGATAGCCACTGGAGTATTGGGCATGATGCGAATGATACGATGTTGACTTGGGATAAGACTAGCTAGTTTTTCCAAGGTCAATCCAGCCGCCATGGAAATCAAAAGAAGACTCTCTCGTTTTTCAAGGATAGACTGGTATTGAGCAAGGATTTCAGAAAACTGAGCAGGCTTAACTCCTAGAAAGATCACATCTGCTTCTGCAAAAATTTCTTCATTACTGGAAGCCTGGCCACCGAAATTGGCGATGAAAGCATCTACTTTTGCTTGACTGCGATTGGCAAGGAGAATCTGTTCACCCGTCTTGGCCTGCAAGACAGCCTTGGCCAAACTAGCTCCCATATTTCCCAAACCGATAAATCCAATTTTCATCTCTTACTCCCTTATCTGTCCGTCACCAGTAACCACATACTTGTAGCTAGTTAATTCCTTCAAGCCCATTGGACCACGCGCGTGCAGTTTCTGAGTCGAAATCCCCATTTCACATCCAAGACCAAATTGACCTCCATCAGTGAAACGCGTTGAAGCATTGACATAAACCGCTGCAGAGTCAACTTGATTTGTAAAGTAAGCCGCAGCTTCGGCATTCTCTGTTACAATGGCGTCCGAATGATGGGTACTGTGGGCTTCAATATGCGCAACCGCTTCTTCTAAACTGCTCACAACCTTAATCGCTAGGATATAGTCTAAAAACTCGGTGTCAAAGTCTTGGGCCTCAGCTGCTCGACCTGAAACAAACTGACTTGCTTGGCTATCCAAGCGGAATTGAATTGGTTCCAGTCCAGCTTCTTTCCGACTTGTAACCAGAACTTGTTCCAAGAGAGGAAGGAAGCTTGCTGCCTTGTCTTCATGAACTAGCAAGACCTCCATGGCATTGCAGACAGAAGGACGACTGGTTTTAGCATTGTTGATGATGGCTAGAGCCTTGTCTTCATCGGCATCCTTATCCACATAGACATGGACAATCCCAGTTCCTGTCTCGATAACGGGCACGATAGCATTTTCAACCACAGCATTGATCAAACCAGCGCCTCCACGAGGTATGAGAAGGTCTAGATAACCCTTGGCCTTCATCATAGCATAGCTACTTTCTCGGCTGGTATCTTCCACCAGTTGAATCACATTTGGATGAATGGTCGTTGTCTCCAAGCCCTTCTTCAAAGCTGTGACAATAGCATGAGCAGTTCGGTAGGCATCCTTACCACTACGAAGAACGACCGCATTGCCACTTTTGAGAGCCAAAGCAGCCGCATCAGACGTCACATTTGGACGACTTTCATAGATAATACCAATAACCCCCATGGCCACACGCTTCTTGGTAATAACCAAGCCATTTTCAAGCTGACTTGTTTCTAGGACCTCACCAATAGGATCTGGTAAAGCAACCACTTCACGAATCCCTCTTGCCATCGCTTCTATACGTCCCTCATCCAAATAAAGACGATCTAGCATAACATCTGAGATTTTCCCCTTGGCCGCTGCCATATCGAGGGCATTTGCCACTAAAATCTCCTCAGTAGCCGCCAATAAATGATCAGCCATAGCTAGCAAGGCTTGGTTTTTCACTGCTTCGCTGGCAGTATTGATTGATTTCTTAACAGCTTGTACCTGTTCAAATTGTTCTTGTGTACTTACCATCGTTCACCTCTAAAATTCTGTAAAGAGCAGCTGGATTTCAGGAGTGATGGAAATCCAGTCATCACGGTGAATCAAGACTCCCTTAGCTTTTTGAGAACGGAGCATATCTTCTAGGGCTGAGACACCAAATTGGACACGTCCCTTTCCAAGAGATTGACCTGTTTCTTTATCAGCCACTGTGACAATATCGTGGTAAGAGAAGTTTCCTTCCACTTCTACCACACCCGATAAAAGGAGACTTTTCCCGTTTTTTGAAAGTGCCTCTGCAGCTCCACCATCTACCCAAATCGTTCCCTGACTTTGAGCATAGAAGGCCAGCCATTGTTTCTGGGTACGAAGTCCCTTCTCTTGCGCAACAAAGAAGGAACCATCCCTAGTTTCTTCAGCTGCCTCAATCAAGGCATCAGATTTCATAGAAGAGCAGATATAGACTGGCACACCTGACTCCGTCGCAATAGTTGCAGCCTTGATTTTGGTCAGCATGCCCCCAGTACCGTTTGATGAACCTGCTCCACCAGCCATATCAATAATCTCACGATTGATAGTCTCGATTTTCTTCAAACGTTTGGCTGTTGAATCCGAGTTGGGATTGCCAGTATAGAGGCCGTCCACATCCGTCAAGAGAACCAAAAGATCCGCTTGAACCATAGCTGCTACCTGGGCACTCAGAGTGTCATTATCACCCACCTTTAGTTCGTCAATGACGACACTATCATTCTCGTTAATGATAGGAATTGCACCACGATGAAGTAATACAGACAAGGCCTGATGGGCATTTTTATAACGGCGCTTATCCACAAAGTCGTCCTGTGTCAGCAAGATTTGTGCAGAAACGATCTGGCGCATGAGGAGGTTGGTTGTGTATTCCTCCAACAAAAGTCCCTGACCAACTGCAGCCGAAGCTTGTTTATCTGCAATCTTGGTCGGACGTTTTTTAAAACCCAAAGCTCCAAATCCAGCGGCAACTGCCCCAGATGACACCAAAATCAACTCATGTCCAGCCTCATGCAGCATAGCCAATTGCTGGGTAATTGCCTTTACTTTACTTCTTGATAAACTCCCGTCTTCATTTGTCAAGGAGGAGGTCCCCACCTTAAAGACGATTCGTTTGTACTTCATATTCTCACTCCGATTCTTCATATTTATCCATTATAACATGAATACTTTAAAATAGAAAAGACTTGAAATAAAAAGGTTGAGACAGTCATCTCAACTCTTTTATCTATTCTCAGCTTTACGCAATCTTTCCAGCGTTTCTTTAAAAATCTCTGGAATATCTGCTGTGAACTCCAAGGTTTCACCTGTTCTCGGATGAGTAAAACCTAGAGTTTTGGCATGGAGAAACTGTCCATGTCCTTTCAGGGTTTTACGAGGGCCATAGACTTCATCACCAGCGACTGGATGGCCAATATAAGCCATATGAACACGGATTTGGTGGGTACGTCCTGTTTCCAGTTGCAACTCTAGCAAACTATAATCTCCAAAGCGTTCCAAGACTTGAAAACGAGTCACTGCTGGCTTCCCTTTAGCAGTCACTGCCTGTTTCTTACGATCTTTTTCACTACGACCAATCGGAGCTTCAATCACACCACGATCATTGGGCAGATTGCCATGAACAATCGCCCAGTATTTACGGAGAGACTTCTTGTCCTTGAGTTCTTGCGCGAGTGCTAAGTGGGCCTCATCATTCTTAGCAATCATAAGGAGACCAGATGTGTCCTTATCAATACGGTGAACGATACCCGGTCGTAGAACACCATTGATACCTGACAAGTCCTTGATATGGTACATGATGGCATTGACCAAGGTTCCACTTGTATGACCGGCGCTGGGATGGACCACCATGCCTTGAGGTTTGTTAACAACGGCTACATCCTCATCTTGGTAGATAATCTCGAGTGGCAGATTCTCAGCCACATACTCTAAAATCTCTGGTTCTGGCACATGGTAGGTGACGATATCCCCCTCTTGGACAGTGTATTTTGCTTTCTTGGCTTGCCCATTCACCAAAACTTGTCCAGCCTTGATTTGTTCATTCGCGAGACTGCGTGACAATTCTGTCAGGTCCGACAGAGCCTTGTCTAGACGTTGCCCACCAGTTTCAATTTTTATTTCCATTTACTTCCTCTTTAAGCATTGCAATCAATAAAACAATGACACCAACTGTCAAATAGCTATCAGCAACATTGAAAATCGCAAAGTTGATAAAGTCTAGGTGAAACATATCCACCACAAAACCTTGACTCATTCTGTCGATAAAGTTGCCCAGACCTCCCGCTATTATCAAAGTCAGTCCAAAAACTAACCAGAGAGAATCCTCCATGTGTTTATGTAAATACCAAATGGCACCTACCATGACGACCAGTGTAATAACAGCAAATAACCACTGCTGATCTTGCAGCATGGAGAAGGCTGCCCCTCTATTTTGCAGATAGGTCAAGCTGACGAGATTGGGGATCCACGAACGCACTTCACCCAGTGGAATCTGCTGGACAACATAATTTTTGACCAACTGATCCAGCCCAATCAAAAGCAGTACAATGACTGCTACTATTCCTCTTTTTTTCATGATTTCCTCTTTTGATCAAAATATTCTTGCATAACCTCAACGAAAAGAGTCCCAGCT
This sequence comes from Streptococcus oralis, assembly GCF_002386345.1. Taxonomy (NCBI): domain Bacteria; kingdom Bacillati; phylum Bacillota; class Bacilli; order Lactobacillales; family Streptococcaceae; genus Streptococcus; species Streptococcus oralis. The sequence continues at coordinate 1,139,091 of NZ_CP023507.1, forward strand.
TGGCTAAGCTCCACCTCTTCCCGTTTGACGTAGACCATGCGATTATCTAGATTATCCTTGAGACGAATGACTGTGATGCCATTAACACTGTCACTATCTAAAAACCCTGAACCTGTCGCATAGGCATCCGTCCGCTCCAAAATACCATTCAAAGTAGCACGGTCGGTCACATTGAACATCTGGGAGCTCGCGCTGGTGTCGACAAAGTTCTCTGAATAGTATAGATACTCATCCTTTTCCTGAGTAAAACGAACCGTTGGTAAATCAGCTAAATCCTCCATGACCAATTCCTCTTTCTGTGCCAAAGGATGCCCTTCACGAAGATAAATGTGAGTCTGGAAAGGAATTAGTTCGATAACTTCTAAACCAAGCTTTTCAACCCGTTGTATGATGCCCTTTTTATTTTGGTTGTTGAGGTATATAATCCCAATCTCACTGTGTCCTTGCGCCACTTCGTCTAATATTTGAACTGTGGTAGACTCAAAAATACGAAAGTTCTTATAATCAGGATAACGCTCTGAAAAGGCCGTAATCGTTGGTGGCAAGAAGTCATAGTGCTGGCTGGCAATGGAAAATTCATCCTTTTCTTCCTCAGGATTGGCATACTGATTTTGAAAAACATCAAAGTCTTTAACTAACTCCTGCGCTTTCTCATAAAATTCCATACCACGACGGGTTAAGAAAGTCCCCGAACTCGTCCGACGAAAAATCTTAAAGCCTAGCTCTTTTTCCAAATCGCGCACAGAAATAGACAAACTCGGCTGACTAACATACATCTTTTCAGCAGCTTCACGGAAAGTACCACTATTGGCAATAGCAACAACATAGCGTAATTGTTGAATGTTCATCTTTTACCCCCAACTTCTCTATCTGTTCATTATACCATATTTTAGAAGTTTTCCACCTAGGAAAAATAATGTCGCTCACAAAATTCATCTACACTAGTAACAAAGAGTTATGGGTATCAAAACAAAAAAATAGGCTCTCCGAAAACTCGGAAAGCCTTATTTAATGCTACTTCTAGCTTCCTCGCCTTAAAATACCAAGGCTCGGGATAAAAAGGTTCACTGGACCTTTTTATTTTGCGATTGGGTAAACAGAAACTTGTTTCTTATCGCGACCTTTACGTTCAAAGCGTACTACGCCTTCAACTTTAGCGAACAAAGTATCGTCTCCACCACGTCCAACGTTTACACCTGGATAGATGTGTGTACCACGTTGACGGTAAAGGATTGATCCACCTGTTACAGTTTGTCCGTCAGCTGCTTTAGCTCCAAGACGTTTTGCTTGTGAATCACGTCCGTTTGATGTAGAACCTCCACCTTTTTTGTGGGCGAAAAGTTGCAAGTTGTTAAGAGTCATTTTTAACATAATGTTTTCCTCCGTGTTAGTTTTCTGTGATAACTCTGGTTTGGACGAACTCAGAAGAGTTCTCCGATAAATTTGCCATACCTAAGAAAAATGATTCAAAGAATAACTGGGTCATTTCTCTCTGGTGCGAAGGAAGATCCGCTGGTATTTCAACCTTTAGATAGCCACCTTCATCTTCGTTTAATTCTAAGATTGGTTCATAGCCTGCAAATTTCTCAATGGAATTGATAAAGTTAATGGCAAGCGTAGAAACCGATGCACACACGACATCTAAGCCGTATTCGCCACTTTCGGCGTGTCCAGTAATTTCCGCACTCCTCAGCTCGCCATCTTCGGCTCTCTCAAAGACTGCTTGTATCATGTGTTCTCCTTAAAATTAAGCGTTGATCGCGTTGATGACAACTTTTGTATATGGTTGACGGTGACCTTGTTTACGGTGGCTACCTTTTTTAGGTTTGTACTTGTAAGTAACAACTTTCTTTTGTTTTCCTTGTTTTTCAACAGTTCCAACTACAGTAGCTCCAGCAACAAGTGGAGTTCCGACAACAGTGTTTTCACCACCAACAAGAACAACTTCGTTAAAAGTAACTTCTTGACCAGCTTCAACGTTCAATTTTTCAACGTAAACTGCTTGACCAACTTCAACTTTAACTTGTTTTCCGCCAGTTTTGATAATTGCGTATGTGCTCATTATGCACCTCCTATGATTTTTAGGGTTTCCCCGTATTTTTGTGAAGACTCGCCTAGCATCGTGGGACGAACCACTTAAAAGAAGAGCTCTAAGTATAACAAAGTTTAAATTTTGTATACGATGAGCAAACGATGTTCGTGCGGTTGCACAGGATTGTGCATAGTCAACTCTTCAAGTATAGCATATCTTCTTTTTTCTTACAAGCGAAATCAATCAAATTTAAGCTTTTTCTTTCCCTTTTTTTCTCCAAGAAGCAAAAAGCATACTGAAGTAAAAGATACTCATCATAAGAGGAACACCTAGAATTGTCTTCTCCTGATAGTAAATCGTCAAATAAGCTGAAAAAACAACTCCGAAGACAAAACTACTAAGTAAGCTAACAAAAATCAAGCCCTCTCGTAGAAAAGGCGTATGCTTGGTCCGGAAATAATCTCCAAAAGCCAACATGGTTCGTTTAATATTGCCCGTCATAAAAGCATTATTATAGGCAATACCTGACACTTCTCCAAAGGCTGTTGTCACCAGTCCCATACAAAAGGCCAAGGGCGGTACGAGATAGATATTGTCAACCGTTTGCGGCACAAAGCCTATAATTAGGGATAAGACTGCAAGTGGAATCAAGGACAAAATCGGCTTTTTAACAATTCGTAGTTTTTCCTTATACAATGTCAGAAAAAAGACACCCATCATAAAGGAAAACAAGGTCATTACTTTGGCACTGGCATCCGATACATTTTGTTGAATAAGTCCTACAGAAAGAAAAACCACATTCCCAGTCTGTCCAGCGACAAGGGTGTTCCCTCGCACGATAAAGGTATAAGCATCGACATATCCTGCACAAAAAGTCAAAAAAAGCGCTAGTCGCTTAGACTGACGTGATATTTTTCTTATTGGTAATAATCTCATTTTCTCTCCCAATTCAGTTTCATTTACTCATTTCAATATTGTACCACTTTCTCCTAAAAATGCGTAGCCCATTTGAAAATTTTTACCATCTGTTGGATAGTCCTTCTTTTCTATGTTATAATGAAGGAAGGATTTGAAGTCGGAAAAGGAGTATTTATGCTTAAATTAGGTGTCATCGGAACAGGGGCTATCAGTCATCATTTCATAGAAGCAGCCCATGCTAACGGAGAATACCAGCTGGTCGCTGTCTATTCTAGAAAGATAGAAACAGCAGCAACCTTTGCTTCTCGCTATCAAGATATCCAACTCTTTGATCAAGTAGAAGACTTCTTCAAGAGCTCCTTTGATGTAGTCTATATCGCTAGTCCAAACTCCTTGCATTTTGTTCAAGCCAAAGCAGCCTTGTCTTTTGGGAAACACGTCATTCTTGAAAAGCCAGCTGTCACTCAGCCACATGAATGGCTAGATTTGAGACAAACAGCTGAGAAAAATCACTGTTTTATCTTTGAAGCAGCTCGTAATTACCACGAAGAAGCTTTTACCACTATCAAAAACTTTTTAGCAGACAAGCAAGTGCTGGGAGCAGATTTCAACTATGCCAAGTATTCTTCCAAGATGCCTGACTTGTTGGCTGGACAGACTCCCAATGTCTTTTCAGACCGTTTTGCTGGTGGAGCTCTTATGGACTTGGGGATTTATCCCCTCTACGCTGCTATTCGTCTCTTTGGAAAGGCTCAGGACGCGACCTATCAGGCTCAACAGCTTGACAATAGCATTGACCTAAATGGCGATGGTATCCTCTTCTACCCTGACTTTCAAGTTCATATCAAGGCAGGAAAAAACATTACTTCCAATCTTCCTTGTGAGATTTACACAGCAGATGGAACCTTGACCCTTAACACGATTGAACATGTCCGCTCAGCTATTTTTAGCGACCACCAAGGAAATCCAATCCAGCTCCCTATCCAACAAGCTCCCCATACGATGACTGAGGAAGTTGCTGCATTTGCACAGATGATCCAGCAACCAGACCAGACTTTCTACCAGAACTGGCTGGATGATGCAAGCTCTGTTCATGATTTACTCTATACCATGCGCCAGACTGCTGGCATTAGATTTGAGGCAGAAAAATGAAAACCAAACTACCGACTGAATGGCAGGAATTGAGTGACCAACTCGGTTTCCAAGAATTTACCCCCATTCAAACTCAACTATTTGAGCCTATACTAGCTGGAGAAAACTTACTGGGAGTAAGCCCGACAGGAACTGGTAAGACCCTAGCTTACCTCCTGCCAAGTCTTCTCAGACTACAAAAGAAAAAAGCCCAGCAACTCTTGATCCTAGCACCAAATACAGAACTAGCTGGACAGATTTTTGATGTATGTAAAACGTGGTCAGAGGCTATCGGCTTAACTGCTCAGCTCTTCTTATCAGGTTCGAGTCAGAAACGCCAGATTGAACGTCTTAAAAAAGGACCAGAAATTCTGATTGGAACACCTGGCCGTATCTTTGAGTTGATTAAATTGAAAAAAATCAAGATGATGAATGTAGAAACCATCATTCTGGATGAATTTGACCAATTGTTCGATGATTCTCAAATTCACTTTGTCGAGAAAATCACCCACTACGCACCTCGTGACCACCAACTCATCTACATGAGTGCGACGACCAAGTTTGACCAAGAAAAGATTGCACCAAACACGCGCACTATTGATCTCTCTGATCAAAAACTGGACAACATCCAACACTTCTACATGCAGGTAGACCAACGTCACCGAGTGGACATGCTACGAAAACTAGCACATGTAGAGGATTTCCGTGGTCTGGTCTTCTTTAACAGCTTGTCAGACCTTGGAAGTGCAGAAGAAAAATTACAGTATCGCGATATCTTGGCTGTTTCCCTCGCTAGCGATGTCAATGTTAAATTTCGAAAAGTCATCTTAGAAAAGTTTAAAGGCAAGCAGCTAACCCTACTCCTTGCAACTGATCTTTTGGCTCGTGGGATTGATATTGATAGCTTGGAATGTGTTGTCAACTTCGACGTCCCTAGAGATATGGAAACCTATACCCACCGTGCTGGTCGTACAGGTCGCATGGGCAAGGAGGGCTATGTTATCACTCTGGTAACCCATCCTGAAGAACTGAAAAAACTCAAGAAATTCGCAAGTGTTCGTGAAATTGTCCTAAAAAATCAAGAACTCTATATCAAATAAGGTTGGCTTCCGCCAACCTTTTTCTTATCCCCAAGTAATTTCTAATTGATAGCTGGCAAAGGGGTGTCCCTCTTGGTTTTGCAGTTGATAGGCTAATTCAATCTTTTGCCCATCCAATTCATAGTGATTCGTTTGAATGATAAACTCCTGCATCCCCATTGGAGTCGGAATATAGGCTAAACTATCACTATCCTTTAGAAAACGCATGATGGTTTTGGGACTCGAGAAACGGGTCATCACCAGTTCTTGACTATGAAACTTGAGAACCACTTTTTCTTTTTCCTCATTGTAGAAAAGCAGATAGTGATAATCTCCCTTTTCACGCACTTCCACGTCATAGAGTTGGTCAATGACTTCCAATTGTTCATCAAACTGAATCGTATTTCGCATCCGAATCTTCACATCAAATCCTCTTTCTTGTCTCTTGTCCTACTATTTTACCAAAAAGAGCAGGATTTTGCTATAATGGTCATATGAACGAAAAAGTATTCCGTGACCCAGTTCACAACTATATCCACGTCAATAATCAGGTCATATACGACTTGATCAATACAAAAGAATTTCAACGTCTTCGCCGTATCAAACAGCTAGGGACTTCCAGTTATACCTTCCATGGTGGTGAGCACAGTCGCTTTTCCCACTGTTTGGGAGTCTATGAGATTGCTCGACGTATCACGGAGATTTTTGAAGAAAAATACCCTGAAGAATGGGATCCTGCTGAGTCTCTCTTGACCATGACCGCTGCTCTCCTACACGACCTTGGGCATGGTGCCTACTCGCATACTTTTGAAAATCTTTTTGATACAAATCATGAAGCCATTACTCAGGAAATCATCCAAAGTCCTGAGACAGAGATTCACCAAGTCCTGCTACAAGTAGCGCCAGATTGCCCAGAAAAGGTAGCCAGTGTTATCGACCATACCTATCCTAACAAGCAGGTCGTGCAGCTCATTTCTAGTCAGATTGATGCGGATCGCATGGACTATCTATTGCGCGACTCTTATTTTACAGGAGCATCTTATGGGGAATTTGACCTGACTCGCATCCTCCGAGTCATTCGTCCTGTCGAAAATGGGATCGCCTTTCAGCGCAACGGCATGCATGCCATCGAAGACTACGTTCTCAGTCGCTACCAGATGTATATGCAGGTTTATTTCCACCCAGCAACACGCGCCATGGAGGTTCTTCTACAGAATCTCCTCAAACGCGCTAAGGAACTCTATCCTGAAGACAAGGACTTCTTTGCACGCACTTCTCCTCATTTGCTACCTTTTTTTGAAAAGAAAGTTACTCTATCTGATTATCTGGCACTTGATGACGGCGTGATGAATACCTACTTCCAACTCTGGATGACCAGTCCTGACAAGATACTAGCCGACTTGTCGCAACGTTTTGTCAACCGCAAGGTCTTTAAATCCATTACTTTTTCAGAAAAAGACCAAGACCAACTCGCAACCATGAGACAACTGGTTGAAGAAATCGGTTTTGATCCAGACTACTATACTGCCATTCATAAGAACTTTGACCTCCCTTATGATATCTATCGTCCCGAATCTGAAAATCCACGGACACAGATTGAGATTATACAAAAAAATGGAGAACTGGCTGAACTCTCTAGCCTGTCTCCTATCGTCCAATCCCTTGCTGGCAGTCGCCATGGAGACAATCGTTTCTATTTCCCGAAAGAAATGTTGGACCAAAATAGCATCTTCGCAAGTATCACCCAGCAATTTTTACACTTGATTGAGAACGATCATTTTACCCCAAATAAGAACGAATAGAGGAAATTTATGAGTATTAAACTAATCGCCGTCGATATCGATGGTACCCTGGTTAACAGTAAAAAAGAAATCACTCCGGAAGTCTTTTCTGCCATCCAAGATGCCAAAGAAGCTGGCGTCAAAGTCGTGATTGCAACGGGTCGTCCTATCGCAGGTGTTGCCAAACTTCTGGACGACTTGCAGTTAAGAGACCAAGGTGACTATGTCGTGACCTTCAACGGTGCCCTTGTCCAAGAAACTGCTACTGGCCATGAGATTATCAGCGAATCCTTGACCTATGAGGATTATCTGGATATGGAATTTCTCAGTCGCAAGCTCGGTGTCCACATGCACGCTATTACCAAGGACGGTATCTATACTGCCAATCGCAATATCGGAAAGTACACGGTGCACGAATCAACCCTCGTCAGCATGCCCATCTTCTACCGCACTCCTGAAGAAATGGCTGACAAGGAAATCGTCAAGTGTATGTTTATCGATGAACCAGAAATTCTCGACGCTACGATTGAAAAAATTCCAGCAGAATTTTACGAGCGCTACTCCATCAACAAATCTGCTCCTTTCTACCTCGAACTCCTTAAAAAGAATGTAGACAAGGGTTCAGCTATTACCCATCTAGCTGAAAAACTCGGATTGACCAAAGATGAAACCATGGCGATCGGTGACGAAGAGAATGACCGCACCATGCTGGAAGTCGTTGGAAATCCCGTTGTTATGGAAAATGGAAATCCAGAACTCAAAAAAATCGCCAAATACATCACCAAAACAAATGATGAATCTGGCGTTGCCCATGCTATCCGTACGTGGGTACTTTAAAATGCTTAACTATTAAAAATAAACGACACCCCAAAAGGTAGAGATGACACTCTAACTTCCGGGGTGTTCTTTTTGAATTTTCGCCAAATCATCTATTCAAATCATCTAAGTAATCCTAGTCTATCTAGTTCTTTTAGGGCAGATTCTCTTGATGGGTATGGATTTTTATTGATGAAAATTTTTACTGTTTCGACGTGATGATAAAGATCCATGCTAATCTCTTTTAAATTATCAATAAAGACATCAAGTAGTTCCGGTTCAATGTTTTCCAAGGGAGAAGGAAGCTCCTTCTTATTTTCAAACTCAAAAGCTTCTTTAGCAGTCACACCTATTGCATAACTAATGTTGTCCCACAAGAGACCATTCGCTTCATTTTCATCTAACTGCATGTAGATAAATATTCCACTGAAGTCTGTCCCATCATCTAAAAGGTGATAAAGTTCCTCTCCCCTTTTATCTCTATTCTCCAAAAAACTCCAACACGCATCCAAGGCGTTTCGAATATGTGAAGTATATTGCGTTTCCATACGGTTTGCAATTGCTTCAGCAAAAATCAACATAAAATAACTCGTAAGCATATCCTCTCCTGATCTATACTTGAACGAATAGCCTATTCGTTCTCATCAGATAAAAATAGTGGTCCAAAGTAGTTTTTAACGAGCTCATCCTTTAAATATCCTTCTATTTCTGGCCCAGATATTTGTGAAATGAGTTCACTGTTTTCAGATAGGATTTGTTTGTAGCTTAAGGCAAGAACAGCCAGTGTGTCCTCGTCGACACTTTCTATCGTTTGTGGCAGGTAGACTTCCCCCGAAGCCATATAAGAATAATGACAAACTAAGACAAATAAATTAGCGATACAGTTCCATACTAGTGGATTGGTTTTCTTATCTAGCATCTGAAATGTCAAGATATCCTGCTCATCCATATTTTCCAATCGATTGTATAAATCATCTGGACAAAACCCACTCTCTTTATCAAGCTCCTGTTTTGAAAGTTTTAAGGAGTCAAAGACAAATTCCTTATATTCTTTCTCACTGATAAAATCTACAAGACCGTATATCAACTCCTGTAGAAAGAGCAACAAATTTTTATTATCTTTCATTGATTTTCCTTTTATTACTAAAAATTATCTTGGGAATGTATGATTCACTGGAAAAGGTGACAATCACTCTTCCTCCTCAAACATCAGAGCATCTAATTCTTCTCTTTCAGCCGCAATCTCTTCGAAGGTAGAAATAATATTATTTAAAAATTCTAAGGTGATAATACCAGTCGAATCTCTCATCGTAACCATAGTCCCAATAGCACTCAACTCATGGATGAGTGCTCTAACCTTTTTCAATTCATCCAAATCTAACATGTCTACTTCTATTACCGTGTCATGATCTTCTATTCTGGATTGAATTAAAGAGAAAGGCAAGGATGAATAATTTCTTAACAACTTATAGGTTCCTGACTTGTCACCTATAGAATCTATACAAATAGCTAGCATCATTTTTACTCCTTTATACTTGAAAACATCAGTATCCCATGTCTACAAGGAAAAGATATAAGCTTGAATCTCCTCTATCATGCATCGATTTGTCGTTCTTACTCTTATGGCTTGAAGCCATAAAGATAAAGCAAGCATAATAGCTTGCTTGAAAGTTAAGGAATTAAAAATTGATTTTCATAATCTTTTGGGAGTTCATAAGATATTTCTCCATTACTATTACCAAATCGACTTTGATTAAAAATTGGAAATAGCTTGGAGTCGTACACAGTTTTTATAACAAAACGTTCTCTTTCAAAACTAATAGTTGCAGCTACTGAGGGATCCTTAAAAACTGATTGTTCCCCTTGGGAATGCAAGCGAACGTTTATAGTAGCTACTTCTTCAGGATATTTCTCAAATCGAACATCAAAACTAATGTCGCTACCTGTCGAAGGAATGTACATTTGATATTCACTTACACTGATACTTTGAATCTTTCCTAATTTCTGTTCCAATTCTGGGTCGTTTCTATACAGGTCTGTTTGGATAGCTAGTTTGAAATTTTCCTCATGTTCTTGTAGCCATCTGTTAAGATTACGAATCATAATTTCTTTTTCAACTTGCCTGGAGGCATCCTTGCTCTTGCGATCAAGTTTATTCATAGTTTCAGTCAATTTATCTTGCTCTCGCTTCCAATCCCACGAGGGGTCACTTGATACCTCTACTACTGATAAGTACCATCTCCTCATAGTTTCAGGAGATTTATAAGGATTGGGTTTTATAAATGTAAAAGGACCTATACCAGCATCAGGAAAGTATAATTCTACTTTCATTGACTGCTTGCGATTATTATTAGCATAGGCTGTAAAGGAAATATGATAATTTCCACCTACATCTCCACCATTATCAAAGCCTCCCCTCGCAGAACCTGGTAAAAGCGTCACTGACTTTATATATTGCCCTTGACTGTCTATGTCTGCAATAATTTCGCTTTTGATAGAATCCGCATGATCATGAATAAACTTACCAGTGTTCCCAATCGGTATCCTAATTAACAAATATGACAAACCAATAATAATAAAGGGAACGGAAATTGCAAGGAATATCCACTTGTTCGATTTTAACATAATATCTCCTGATGCTCATTAAAAATCAGTTATAAAACAGCTTTTATAGTGCTTTACCTTTCAACCCGACGGTTCCTTTTTTCAATTTCATTCATTGATTATCCTCCCGTTGTTTAAATATAGTTAAATCTATTTGAACAGCCTCATCCTTAGATTCCATTAGTATTGAAATTCCATAGATTGTTCCACTAGAGTAATCTAATATTATTCGACAGGTCGTATCTTCTGGCATGTCGTACTTATTTTTAAGATATTTATAGAGGTCAGAATGATTTTCAGGCTGGTAGATAATATCGCTCAATTCAGTTTCAGCACTCTTAAAGGTTTCTTTTATATTCAAGGAAGCGAAATAATCTCTTTGTACTACCAAATTAAGAATTTCTTCATCATATAAAGGAGTTACCTCCGACCCATAATTTAACTTCCCATTAGAGTAAGTAACAGGAACTGTTTCTTTATTATCCCCAATTTTTATTGTATAGTCACCCTTAATGTCAGATTGGCTAGTATCTAAGAATACTTTATAATCCTTTACTACGTTTCCACTCTCTATATAAATACTATTTTTGTAAAGCTTTAATCCATTAAAATCCTTCTTATCTTGCTCTAAAAATTTAAATATAGGCTCAAACGTTTTTTCAAATTCGTACTGTTCCTTTGTTCTGTTTTTGGGAATGGTTTCACCACCCAAACTACATCCAGTCAGTGTATAAAGAGTCAGGACCATTAACATCACACTAACAACCCAAAATAAGCGTTTATTTTCCTTCATCTCTTTCTCCTATACATTCTATGCCTATTATAACATAAAAAAGAGCGTTTCCGCTCTCTTTGTCACTCAGGTAATTCTACCTTCAGGCTCATATCTGTATTCTGTAATGTCTTCTGAACCGCAGCGAGAAAGGCTAGTCCATTATCCGATGGAGAATATTGGAATGTGATACGGATGATTTTTTTGTCAAAGCTATCGCCATATCGATCCACATATTGCTTGATTTCGAGGAAGTAGATATAGTTGTTAAGTTTTTCTTGAAGTTTCAAAAGATGTTCTTCTTCAGTATCTGGAAGCCAAAGATTGCCATCTATTAATAAAAGTTCCAAGTTTGTATCACTCGTTCCGATTGCATCAATTTCTGAAACATCTAACTGAATAAGAGATTCTTTTATCCAAAATGTTGTTTTTATCAAACGATAAAGTCGATTTATTGCATCACTTTCATTTTTAAATTCGTCTCTTATCCAGATATCTTGGCGCTCATTAACCTCATATACTTTATATTGTTTAGACTTCTCATCGTAATAGTATCCCAAGGTAAATTGACCTTCAAATCGTTCATCAAGCGCAATATAAAATGTCCCTATTTTATCTCTATGTTTACTAATGAAATTCGCTAGTTCCTGTTTTGTCATCAAAATTTCTCCATTATCGCCACAGCCACATTCACTTTCCTACAAATTGATATCCTTTGGTGGATTGTAGTATTTTTCCTTGAATTCCTTAAGGATTTTCTCTACCTTTTCCCCCTCATAAGACTTGAAAGAAGGAATTGATTTAATATTTCCAATCAATCGACTGTAATATCCACTAGTTTTTAACTCGCTAGGAAGTTTTTCTATTGTATCAAGTATAAGAGGAACTAATTTTCTTGTATCAATTTCAAAAGGGAGGGGTTTATATTCCGCTAGAACGAAATCTTGAATCAATAAATATTCCGTAACTTGCCATATTTTCTTTTCATCAATACTTAAAGAAAACTCTTTTAATATCTCAAATGTCCTTCTCTCTATATCTTTATCACTTTCTATATACAGAGGGAATAAACAATATTCCAGCAGCACCTGAATATCAGTGTATTCTGTTATCATTGAGTTTCGTTGTTGAAAACGATACCTAATGTCCTCTCCAAGAAAAGCTTCTGCTTCTTTTCCTTCCCTCATCACTTTTAGATAATGTTTGACAAAATTTTGATAATTTTCTTTATTTTTCAATTTATACGTCTGCATTTAGTTACTCCATTGGTTAATTCTACTTATTTCTAGGTATTTACTTGGTCTATTGCTGAATGATGGTATTAAAACTTTGTCTTATTATAGCATAAAATAAATACAGAAATAAAAAATGGGGAACTTAAGGAAAGAGAAAACCACCTGAAAAAAACTATCAGATGGTAACTTTTCAATCTTGAACAGACGAATCATTTTCTTAGAATGTTAGTTTTGTGATAACTTCTGCAACATTTCAGGAGAAATTGGGTCTACGAGAACATACTTGGCATCCAACATATAGATACCCTCGGTCAACGACTCTAAGAACTGTCGATAAGGAACCTCGGCTAGTTTTTCCCCATCGGCTGTCATGATAAACAGTCGTGCAACTGCAACCTTACTTCCTCGATACTCTTGTAAATATTGAGGTTCTAGCTCTGGTTGAGCCGGCAAAATAGTTCGTCCTTCACTATTTAGATAATTGATAGGGATAATGATGTCCTCTCCATTTTGCTCTACTTTAAAAACTTGCTGTTCAGAGTAATAAGCATTTAGCTGTTGGGTAAAGCGCAAACGCTGGTCATAACTATTTAAGAGTTGCTCGTCCTGCACATGGATAATCTGCCCTAGGTAGAGTTCATTGATGTAAATAGGACGTTTCACTCCCATAATTTCCACGATGGGATGAACTTTTACTTCCTTAGTCAATTCTGAAAGAGCTGATAAGAAAATATCTGTGAAATGAAATTCTAGAATAGAATCTTTATCATACGCCACACCATCATGTTCACATACAGTTACGTCTAAGAGAATGAGCAAGGTTTTCAAGAACATCAAGGCCCCAGTCTCCAGTCAGAAGCTGTCGCCAAATCTGGAACAGATACCTGATAAGCTTGACCATCAAAAGATAGACGGAACCCTAAACTAGACTTCTCTTTGACCCCAAACTGAACAGAATGGAAATCCGAAATAAGAGAGTCCGCAGATGGCTTTAATCCTGCATCCTTAGCGGAAACGCTGTAACATTCAAAGAGTTCTGCTTGAAGCACCTCACCAATTCTTAGTGATTGGTTGTTTTTTATTGTAAAAATAACTGATTTCATATTTTTCTCCTTCGGTCTACTGGCAAATCCTTTCTACGACGTAGAATCGTTACTTCGCTGACAGGGATTTTTCCTGATGCATACATTGTCTCGCCATATTTCTCATCCAATAATTCCGCATCATCAGCTAAATTGTTTTCAATTAGAAATTCTTTATCAAAAACCAGGAGTCGCACATAAGAATCAGGTGCTGTAAAATCATCATCCCCATGCTTGTGACCAGCCATTGTAAATTCCTGACCTTTATATAGGACACGATCATAAACCGAATACCTCTGACTAACCTCACTATAAGGCACAAGCTTCCCGTATACGCCTTCTCCGGCATCATCTACATAGAAACTATAGGGAACGTATCCTTCTTCCAACATCGCTGGATCTTTTGAAAGTAGGATATAGTCATTTATATAATTCACAAAATTCGAGTATACTTTATTTTGGTAAACTAGAAATTCTTTACGCATACTAACCCTCCACATATTCCATTATACCACAAAAAGAGAGCGGTTTTCGCTCCCTCAATTAAGCTAGTAATTCTACTTTTATATCTATCTATTCCGTAGTCTGTTCTTTAGCATGGTTCTCTCTAAAATCTTTTTTGGATCTATCAATGACTCTACGCAATTCCTCATCATCAACTCCGGGAAGATGGAAATCATAGTTATGTGTCTCTTCTTTTGAAGATTCCGTTCCTGAACTTTCTGCTTTCGTGCTCTCTTCAGTAGAAGACGATGCTCCAGAATCTGAAGAGTTAGCTCTTTCAGAACTAGAAGAGCTTGATGTTTTAGGTGTTTTGCGGTCCAATTTTGGTATCTTATTGATTTCCTCAATACTAGGTATTGGCTTATTCGCTTTAACCGGTCTGTAGAGCATCGCAAAAGAGAAGAATAAGGCTACAACTGTTCCTATACACGCCAAAGTTCTTTTACTCGATTCTGACGAAGGAACTTTGACGCCACTTGTACTCAGTTTCTTCCATTCAGGATGTTCCTCTTCTATCTCTTTTTTTTGTTCCCATAGCGGAACTAGCAGAAAATGATTAAAAGGCACAACTGTTGCCATAGCTGTTGCTGCAAGTGGGATAAATCTAGAAAGATTAAAAATGAGTACTATGCTTAGTATTGCAAATATAGTAAATAGAAATATCACTAATCCTAAGCGAATTTTATATTCTTTTTTAATCTGGAGATATCGCTCTTGAGATACCTTTTCTTGATCATGATTTGAATGACTTACATTTACTGATAAGTTCTTCTTCTCTGGTAAAGTGTCATCCTCAGGCAATTCTACCTTCAAACTCATATCTGTGGGTTGCAATACTTTCTGAACAGCTGCGAGGAAGGCTAGACCGTTGTCTGATGGAGAATACTGGAATGTGATATGGATGATTTTTTTGTCAAACTTATCACCGTATCGTTCTACATACTGCTTGCTTTCGAGGAAGTAGATATAGTTATTGAGTTTTTCTTGAAGCTTCAACAAGTGTTCTTCTTCCAGAGATTCTATCCATTTGTTTTCATCAATCAACAACAACTCTAGATGGTCATCTGAAACACCCATCGCATCTATACTCGTAACGTCTAGTTCAATTTTCTCAACTGTTTTAATGGTTTCTACTACCTTAGGTGGATTGTAGTATTTTTCCTTGAATTCCTTAAGAATCTTCTCTACCTTTTCTTCATCACACTGTCTGTATAACGGACTACGGTCTAATACATTACATAGTCTTTCATAGGTATAAGTACGTTTCTGTTCATCTGATAATTTTGAAATACTTTCTATAATATTTCTTACCAACTCATCTGTTTCAATAACAAAGGGAAGGCTTGTATATCTTCTTAAACGACTGCCTTGCATAGAAATATAATCAGTTACCTTATCTAATTTGACTAGGTCAACCGATAAGCTAAAATCTTTTAAGATTTCAAAGGTTCTTCTCACTATATCCCTATCACCTTCTGCATACAGAGGGAATAAGCAATATTCCATTAATACTCCAATATCTGTACTATCAAGTTCATAAGAGTCCCTTTGCCATATACGATATTTTGGATTTGTGCCTAAAAAAGCTTCTTCCTCTTTCCCTTCTTCCATCACATTACGATAAAAATTAATAAAAGATTGATAATCTTTAGGCTCTGGTAATTCATATATTTTCATTTAGTTACTCCATTGATTAATTCTAAAAATCCCCTCAACTTGCTCAGTTTCATTAGTGCCAGGCTTATAGACACGTGGATTTTTGATTTCATAATAGCCTTGACGTTCAATCGCAGATAGAAAATCATCGTAAGAATGCCCCGTTGTGTCAATCGTTGGCATAAGTAGTTCGCTATTTAGAAATGCTAAATAATCTTTTTATAAATATAGTCTCATTATACCACAAAAAGAGAGCGTTTCCGCTCCCTCTTTACTCCGGCAATTCCACCTTCAAACTCATATCTGTGGGTTGTAACACCTTCTGAACCGCCGCAAGAAAGGCCAATCCGTTATCAGATGGAGAGTACTGGAATGTGATATGGATGACTTTTTTGTCAAACTTATCACCATATCGCTCTACATACTGCTTGCTTTCGAGGAAGTAGATATAATTGTTAATTTTTTCCTGCAGAATTTCAAGATGAACTGTTTCTATCTCTTCCTGCCAGCCGACTGAATCCACCAGAAGAACCTCTAAATGATTATCAACTGTACCAATAGCATCAAGTTCAGTTGGCTTGAGTTCTGAAGAGATGGCTTTTTTTACAAGAGCTTTAAACTCTTCAACATCAAACAACTCACGTTGATCTTCTATATTTGATAGCATAGTTTCAGGATGATTACGTATGTAGTTTCTATCAATATCATCTTGCTTACTTAAGGGCCAGCGCCCTGTTTCAGCATAAATCATGACTTCATATGCTCCCCTAGAAGATTCAAATGCTTTAACCATCAGTTCCTTATTGATAGGATAGCAAACTTCTGGACCCATGGCTCCTCCAATTTCTTTAAAGAAGCCAATTTCGTAATAACCATTTGTCTCATATACAACAAATCCATCGCCTTTATGTACAATCGTATCTGAATGATTATAATCCTCTAACTCTTCTTTCTCTGGCCAACGATGATGTTCACAATAAAACATTACCTCTAAAGAGTCTTTTTCTGATTTTGAAACACGTTCTGCTAATTCCTGGCTAATGGGAAAATTAAGCATTTCTTTCCCTCTACTCCACAGAATCTGATAATCATTATTGTTTTTTAATACCGTACAATTTTTGTATTGCAATATTTCTGTTGTCATATAAATCAACTTTCTTTACTTTTTTAATTCTTCTTTATCATAGGCAAAAAAGATCTAGTTGGTGCGTACATTTCTTATCAAGCTACCCATTACCCTCTTTCACCTATGCAAATTATTTGCTATACACAAATAGAGAATAAACAAAAGTATCGAGTGGAAAAATAATGGCAAAAAACTAGGATATAACAGGAAGACGACTAAAGATACTAACAAACTAATAACGCTACCACGAATTACGGAAGAAACAACAGCTCCACTTTTCTTTACTACCTCTAAGAATTCTAAGTACTCCAAATCTGTAAATAGAGCAGGATACAAATCCAAATCTTTCTTAAAATAGATATCCAGCAATTTCCCGAAAAGCAAGGAAATACAAGAGAATAAAATCAAATAAAGGTACTTGTGAGCAGGTATACTGAAGATTGTCAAAACATTCAGAAATCTGATAAAATGAAGAACGAACAACACCAGGGAAAGTATAACGTACTGTTGACTCTTAGAAATTCTTTCTGAAATTGAAAAATACAATTTCTTTGCCTTTAAGTCATAATAGACTAATTTGTTCTTAAATTCTCCTAGATGAACTAGTTCTTTATAATGTTTTCTCTTTTCTATCATTTCCACTCCCTTTCTAACCATAATCAAATGATATAAGCTTTTTCATAGCTTCAGTGAACTGGATTAGAGCTCTCTAATATCTGGAATTCAGTTTCATTATATATCTCTTTTACTTGAGTGGCGATACATAATCATCTGGAACTTTGCCCATTGATTCTATCCATTGTTGTTCGGCTTGGGGAATAAGCATTTCAAGTTCTTTATCACTAAAAAGCAACTGATTTTTACGGTTGGAAATCAGCACAATTGGCTTTTTTCTAGCTCTATCTTTTCTAATTTCGTTCTTTTCTTCTTCTGTCGGTGGCCAATAATCGTGCTTAACTTTGCAAGATATTTCAAGTAGAGTCCGTTTTCCACTCTCTAGTAAGATAAATAATTCTTGTGGTAATTCATAGACAACTAACCAAGAAACTACGGTTCCCTCTTCTAAAACTAAATAATACTTGTCCTCATCTTTCCAGATATGCTGACCGTAACCTTTTACTTCTTCATACTGGATAACATCTTCCCATTGTAGTCTTGTTGGTTTCATTTATACATTCCTTACTTAAGTGGTGATACATAATCATCTGGAAGTTTGCCTCTCCAGTCAATCCACATTTGCTCAGCAATTGGAATTAATCTTTCAAGCTCTTCCTGAGTAAATAACTCTCTAGTTTCAGGTAAATCAATTAATGATGTGGGACTCTCTTCTATGA
This sequence comes from Streptococcus oralis, assembly GCF_002386345.1. Lineage (NCBI taxonomy): Bacteria > Bacillati > Bacillota > Bacilli > Lactobacillales > Streptococcaceae > Streptococcus > Streptococcus oralis. The sequence goes on from NZ_CP023507.1 coordinate 1,157,161, forward strand.
ATCGTTTCTCACTAGCTTTCTTTTCTTCTTCCGTCGGTGGCCAACAATCGTTTTGAACCTTCCAAGATATTTCAAGTAGAGTCCGCTCTCCACTATCTAGTAAGGTAAATAATTCTTGTGGTAATTCATAGACAACTAACCAAGAAGCTACGGTTCCCTCTTCTGAAACTAAATAATACTTGTTATCATTTCTCCAGATGGATTTTCCATAACCTTTTACTTCTTCAAACTGGATAACATCTTCCCATTGTAGTTTTGTTGGTTTCATTTGTATTCTCCTAGTGCAATTATCTCTCAGCATAAAATATCATAAAAATCCGTCTTCTATTTCTCTTCCTTAATAGGCGATGCCATCTTTTATCCATTTTCTAGTTTCTAAATCCACATTAAAATAGAAATCACTTCGACCAGAACTATCAAAACAATCTTCTTTAAGAGCTTCACATACAATTCTCAGTTTCTTCTTACTTATCTCAGAAATGTATAGCATTGTATACCCTGCAGGAGATTCAATTTGGTCGATTCTCTCACCTTCTAAATTATAAACCTCTAGTTCTGATGGAAGGTCAAAATCGCTGGATGAGCGAAATATACTGAAGATACGCTGATATTTAGGACTAAATCGAAGATGATGTAAATGATGAAAACCAATCTGATGTTTGCCATTATGATTCCAATCTAGGGTTCCTTCTAGTAGATTTTGTTTCCCTAACAGTTTTCCTTCTAAACTAAAGTAGAAAATGATTTTGCTTACAAAGTTTTCTCCACTATAAACCATCACCATGTTCTCATCTTTATGATATTCCGCATGAATGATATCTGGTAGTTCTATCTTTATTACACAACCATCCCATTCCCATGTAAGCATCTGTTCACTGTAATCGATTTTCATCATTCTTCTCCTACTCTAACTCAGATAAATTCGATCTGAATTGATTGCTCCGTCATCCTGGAGTTCACTTCCTCGACAAGTTTATCTATCTCGTTCTGTGTGATAAGAATGTGATTGTAAGTTGGTTCCCAATTCTGTATGCTTGACCTATATACAATAAAGCTACCATCAGTCAACAACTCTCCCTCTGCTTTTAGAACATAGCCATTTTCATAGTCAAAAGTAACGTTACCACTTGTCCCAGAAATTTTCATTCCATTTCCTTCTTTACTCAAACATCATTATTTTTCTCAGAAAACTAAATCCTAATACTCATAATAAGGAGAGAAATTCCCCTTCAAATAAGCACTGATACTTTCTCCTATTATACCACACCATGGATATCATATTAAATGTTTAAAGTTTGGTCAAAGAAAAAACACTGGTTATCCAGTGTTTTGTTTCTAGTTTACTGCCCCCTGCAGGAATCGAACCTGCAACTACTCCTTAGGAGGGAGTTGTTATATCCATTGAACTAAGGGAGCTAGAGAAAAACCCTGCTGGGTGAGCAGAGTTTTTTAGTCGAATTAACGACGGATTTCTTTGATACGAGCTGCTTTACCTTGAAGAGCACGCAAGTAGTACAATTTCGCACGACGTACTTTACCGTAACGAACAACTTCAATCTTTTCAACACGTGGAGTGTGGATTGGGAAGATACGCTCAACACCTACACCGTTAGAGATTTTGCGAACTGTGTAGTTTTCTGAGATGCCAGCACCTTTACGTGCAATAACAACACCTTCAAAAATCTGGATACGTTCACGGTTTCCTTCGACAACTTTCGCGTGTACACGAACAGTGTCACCAGGACGGAATGATGGGATATCTGTACGAAGTTGACCTTCAGTCAAGCTTTGGATTAATGGATTCATTTTTTTCTCCTATCTTTGTCAATCTTGAGGAACCTTCCTCAGCGGATAAACTGTATTTTTGTATGTCCATTACACACAAGATACAGTTTACCAAATTTCCACCTAAAAGTAAAGAAATTTATAGCAGAATTCCTAAAAAAATCGCTACTAAACCTCCTAAGTAAGTTAAGAGAAAATAGCTGTAAAACACCTTCTTGTCACTAAGCAGTCTCTGTAGCTCTTCATTCAAAGTTGAAAAAGTCGTCAAACCTCCACAAAATCCTGTAGCTAGGATGGTATAGACTTCCTTGGACTCCACATGGTTGTAGCATAATCCAATCAAAAAGCAACCTAGAAGATTGGCTATGAGTGTTCCTAGTGGTAGTCCTGACCCATGATTATAACGGGAAAAGAAATAACGGACAAGGGCACCCAGTCCACAAGCAAGCGCTAGATAAAATACTACCATTTCTTCCTCCCTAGACAATAAGCAAATAAAAGCCCTCCGCCAATACTCAATACTAGGTAGATTACCAAGCTCAAATAACGCCCGGTATCAAGCAGTTTTACTGCATCAAGCATTAGGCTAGAAAAAGTTGTCAAGCCACCACAAAATCCCGTCCCCAGCGCCAAAACCAAGCCTTTGCTGGTTCCCTTATAGGCCAGATAGCCTTTTACCAGATAGACCAAGCAGAATATTCCCAGATAGTTGACGAGAAGGGTCCCCCAAGGAAAGTCTGGGCTAGCTGGTAACCAAGTGGAAATGAGATAGCGGGCAAGGCCTCCCACCATTGCAGCTAGAAAAATCCCTAGCGGATAAAATTGTTCTTTTTTCATTTAATGTTTTGATCCTGATAATCACGCGAACGTTTGAGTATGTCTGAAAAAGTTGCAACAATGGTCTCCTGATAGCGCTTATCTTCTACTCGATTTTTGACTTTCTCAAAAATAACTTCTTCTCTCTTAGTATCTAAAATAGGTTTTCCTGAGGCTTTCTTATAGGCAACTACTCCCTCAACCAAATGCATTCGTTCTTCTAGGAGCTTAACGATTTGGTCGTCGATTTGATCAATTTCTTGCCGAATAATATCTAAATCCATGGCATCTCCTCCTTTATTTGAATTATTGTATCAAAAAGCTACCAAATAGGCTAGTAAAATCCCAAAATAATTAATAAAAAAACGCACTGACTTCTTCCAGTCAGCGCAGTTTGATTCTTATCCTACTTTTGCAGCCAATTCTTCTGCGAATTGTTCCAAGCGTTCAATATCTTCTTCTTCGGCAGAAAGGTCTACTTTAATGCACTCTGAACCTTTTTCAGCTCCTGTCGCTACAAAAACGCGATCAAAGTCATCAACAGCCTTACAGAATTCGTCGTAGAAGGTATCTCCTGAACCGACCACTCCGTAGATTTTGCCATTCAAGTTGAGATCAGCTAGGTCTTCGTAGAAGTCCATCATCTCATCAGGCAATTCTCCATCTCCGTAGGTGTAAGTCGCAACAATTGCGATATCCGCTTCCAAGAAGTCTGAAGCGTCAACAGTCGTACATTCATCCACATCGACATCCAAGCCCAAGTCACGCAATTTATCTGCTACAATATCTGCAATTTCCTCGGTATTACCGGTCATACTGGCAAATACAATTTTTGCTAATGCCATATCGTCCTCCTCAATTTATCTTTCTCCATTATATCATATCTTTTTCATTTTAAAAATAAAAATTCTTGTGCTACAATGAAATGAGAAAGAATTGAGGTTGTTTATGGAAATTTGCCAGCAAATATTAGAGAAAATCAAAGAATACGATACCATTATCATTCATCGTCACATGAAACCAGATCCAGATGCCTTAGGGAGTCAGGTAGGTTTAAAAGCTCTTCTCACACACCATTTTCCAGAAAAGACCATCAAAGCAGTCGGTTATAACGAACCAACTCTAACCTGGATGGCGGAAATGGATACTGTCCAAGACAGTGACTACCACGGAGCTCTTGCTATTATTTGTGATACAGCGAATCGTCCTCGTATCGATGATAAACGCTACGAACAAGCTAATTTCACCATCAAAATCGATCACCATCCAAATGATGACATCTATGGTGACCTATCTTGGGTGGATACAAGTTCAAGCAGCGCCAGTGAGATGATTGCATTATTTGCTCAAGAAAATCAGCTAACTTTGTCTAGTGAAGCGGCACGACTTCTCTATGCAGGAATTGTCGGGGACACAGGGCGTTTTCTCTACCCTTCAACTAGTGCCCGTACCTTTAGAATAGCTGGCCAGCTCCGAGAAATTGATTTTGACTTTGCTGGACTGTCTCGTCAAATGGATACCATGAGCTTCAAGATTGCAAAATTGCAAGGGTATGTTTATGATCACTTAGAAGTTGATGAGAATGGGGCTGCACGCGTTCTGCTTACTCAAGACATCTTGGAAAAATATAAGGTTACGGATGCTGAAACAGCAGCGATTGTTGGGGCACCTGGTCGAATTGATACTGTTAAGGCTTGGGCTATCTTTGTTGAACAAGCTGATGGCCACTTCCGTGTGCGAATGCGCAGTAAAATCACCCCTATCAATGAGATAGCCAAACGACATGACGGGGGAGGGCATCCATTAGCCAGTGGCGCCAATTCCTATAGTCTAGAAGAAAACGAACAAATATATAAAGAACTGAAAGAGGCTCTACAGATTCACCAAGGCTAAGAAAGAATTTTCTTGGCCTTTTATATGCTAGATTCTTAAAATATACGGTTTCTTTGTACCTCAGTTTATGGTATAATAAATCAAACTGAATAAAAGGAGACTTAATAATGGAAAAAAATCGTTTGTATATTCTCATTTCTGCTGGAGTAGCCATTCTTGGTTCACTCTTGCCATGGGCTAGTTTAAATGCAGGTTCTTTTGGGTCCTATAGCGTGAATGGTTACCAAGGTGATGGTTGGTTTGTCATTATCGCGGCTATTGTGTCTATTGTTCTTGCATGCTTGAATAATATGAATAAAGCAATGTCTAAAGGGTTCTCAATTGGTGTCATTGTTGCGGGTGCAATTGCAACTCTCGTCACACTAAATAGTCTCTTTAATGTAAATAAGTACATGTCTAACTTTGGTGGATATGGCATTTCAATCGGCTTTGGTTTGATTTTGGCTATTCTTGCTAGCATTGCACTTGTTGTAACTGGTCTCTTGGCAATGTCAGGTGGTAAAATTACAAAAGAGTCATTTACTGAATTAGCTGAGTCTGGTAAAGATTTTGCTCAAACTGTCGGACGTGTAACAAGCTCTACCGTTAAAACTGCAGTCGAAGAAATCAAAAAAGAATCTCAAGAACGTAAAAAAGAAGAAACTACTGCTGAGAAAACAGAGACTGCTAAAGAGGAAACCGAGCAAACAGAAGAAGCTAAGGAACCAGCTAATGTGGAGGCTGAATCAGTAGCAGAAAACGCAGAACCAGTAAAAGAAGAAACTACTGAATCTGAAACAAAAACAGAAGCTGAGCCAGTAGCCGAACCAACAGAAACAGAGGCTGAAGCTGAAACTGTAACAGAATCAACGGAAACAGAACCTACTGAAACTGAAAAAGAGGCTAAATCAGCAGAAGAAAACGCAGAACCAGTAAAAGAAACAGAAGTAAAAAATCAACAAGAAGAAAAAGCTCCAAATCAAGAGAATTAATCATTCTTCTACCCTCACTCCAGTAAACACTGGAGTGATTTTTTATCAAGATTTTTAATAAAATCAGGGAAAAGACTTGCCAAACTTATCAGAATCTGATAGACTAGTATGGTAACAATCTATGGCTCGCAAAGAGACCATGGCAGAAAGGAAATATTGCAAAATGAAAAAAGATATCCATCCAGAATATCGCCCAGTTGTCTTCATGGACACAACTACTGGTTACAAATTCCTTAGCGGTTCAACAAAACGCTCTAACGAAACTGTTGAGTTCGAAGGCGAAACTTACCCATTGATCCGTGTGGAAATTTCATCAGACTCACACCCATTCTACACTGGACGTCAAAAGTTCACTCAAGCAGATGGACGCGTGGATCGTTTCAACAAAAAATACGGTCTCAAATAATGATAAAAAAGAACAGTTACCACTGTTCTTTTTTTGTACTTCTTTTTATGAACCAATCACTACTACTTTCTATGTTGTCAACCTTCACGCTGACACTATAATTGATTTCAAACGAGTTTAAAAAATATCGAAAAGAAGCTTGATATTGAGAATGGTCAAGATGATTGAAACTGCGTAACCTAGGATGGTGTTCCACTTGGCATTGGTGAATTCTCCCATCAGTGACTTCTTAGAGGTCAGATAGATTAAAGGGAAGATTGAAAACGGAAGAGCGATTGACAGAAAGACCTGTGAATAGACCAATAACTGATCCAAGGTTTTTTCTTGATGTCCAAACAAAACGGCGACTATAATCACAGGTAGCAATGCAAAAATACGGGTACCGATACGGATCATCCACTGAGGCAATTTCAGATGCAAGAAGCCTTCCATGACAATCTGTCCTGTTAAGGTACCTGTAATGGTCGAATTTTGTCCACTTGCTAAGAGAGCTAGGGCAAATAAAGTTGACAGAGTTGAGCTAGCTATAGCTCCTGCTATTGTCGAATCCTGTAAAGCATTGTACATTTGGGAGAAAGCTGAAATTTCAGATGCATGACCAAAAAAGAGAGAGGCCCCTAAAATGAGCAGTAAGGAATTGACAATAAAGGCGAGGGACAACTGAAGATTTGAATCCCAGGTCATAAAACGAACGGCTTTTCGAACATCCTTCTTATCTTTGTGATTGATTTTCCTTGTTTGGGATAGGGATGAATGAAGATAGAGATTATGGGGCATGACTGTCGCTCCCACAATTCCTAGAGCCAAAGTCAATTGGCTTTCATGACCTGGTAATGGTGTTTCAAATAATGTTGGAGTCGGTAAATAACCACCCAAAATACCCTGAATACTTGGATTGGATAAAGCCACCAGATAGGTAAAGATGGCTAATATGGTTAAAATAAGGGTCGTAACAATGGCTTCAATTTTTTTGAAGCCAAATTTCATCAACAACAACAAAAGAAATACGTCTAAAACGGTTAAGAGGATAGCGACCATAATTGGTATTTTAAATAAAAGATTTAAGGCAATCGCTGAGCCTAGAACCTCAGCTAAGTCGGTCGCCATTAAAGCTAATTCTAAAATCACCCATAAACTATAACGAAGCCACTTGGGAGCATGATGTGCAGTTGCCTGTGCTAGGTCCATCTTAGTTACGATACCGAGCTTTCCAGCCATCTGTTGTAGTTGCATGGCAATGATGGATGAAATCAAAATAACAAATAAGAGACTATATTTGTAGGAAGCACCACCAACCACACTGGTGATCCAGTTTCCTGGATCCATGTAGCCAACTGCCACAAGAGCTCCAGGTCCTAAGAATGCTTTTAGATTTTGCCAAAAATGATTGTTATTTGGAGTCTCAATAGATTGATTGATCTCAGAAAGAGAGACTTTTTTATAAGAGGACATAGGGATTTTACACTTTCTAATCTGTCTTTACATATTTCTTAATAGAATATTTTTTGAAAGAATGATGAAAATAGTTTACCTATTTCCAATTCACGCTTATTATATCACATTTTAGAATGATTACAAATAAAAAAAATGATAGTTGAAAGAAGCAATATCAGTATTGCAAAAGCCAGCGTTTTCTGACGCTGGCTTTAAAACTGTAAAAATTCTTTCTCAACTAGATCGCTTCTGTGACAAAACTACGACTTTCTAGCACCTTAAGCATGGCATTTGCTGTGTCTAGTGCTGTAAAGAGTGGCACACCATGTTCAATGGCTGAACGGCGGATTTGCTCACCATCTTCGTCAGCAGTTCGCTTGGTTCCGACAGTATTGATGATCGCTTGGATTTTTCCTTTACGAACAAAGCTTGGGATATCCTTCTCATCATCACCAATCTTACCAACAGGCTGGGCATGCAATCCATGGCTAGCAAAGAAGGCTGCAGTTCCTTCTGTCGCGAGGATACCGTAACCGATATTTTGGAAACGGCGAGCCAAGTCCAAGGCTTCTTCTTTGGTATCATCTGCAATGGTGAAGACTACATTTCCGAAAGTTGGCAAATGGAGGTAAGAAGCTTCAAAGGCTTTATAGAGAGCTTTTTCTAGAGTAGCATCAGAACCCATGACTTCCCCTGTTGACTTCATTTCAGGACCAAGTAAGCTATCTACCTTAGCTAACTTGGTGAAGGAGAAGACTGGAGCCTTGATATGAACGCGAGTACTTTCAGGGTAAAGTCCATCTTGGTAACCAAGTTCTGATAAACTTTGACCAAGAATGAGCTTAGTTGCTACCTGAGCCATAGGGATATTGGTTACTTTTGAAAGGAATGGAACTGTACGGCTGGCACGTGGATTAACCTCAATAACGTAGACTTTTTCATCCTTGATAACAAACTGGATGTTCATCATACCAAGACAGTTAAGACCAATTGCTAGGCGTTTGGTGTAGTCTGCAATGGTTTCCTGAACCTTTTGCGACAAGGTTTGTGGAGGATAAACGGCCATTGAGTCACCTGAGTGGACACCGGCACGTTCGATATGCTCCATGATACCAGGAATGAGGACATTTTCCCCGTCTGAGATGGCATCGACTTCACACTCTTGCCCAACGATGTAAGAATCGACAAGGACTGGATGGTCTGGACTGGCCTTAACAGCGGTACGCATGTAAGAACGAAGGTCTTCTTCGTTTTCGACGATTTCCATAGCACGTCCACCCAAGACATAAGATGGACGAACGAGGACTGGGAAGCCAATCTTGCGAGCAGCAAGCACCGCTTCTTCTTCATTAGTTGCTGTTTGTCCTGGTGGCTGTGGAATATCCAAGTCTTTGAGGGCTTGCTCGAAGAGGTCGCGGTCTTCGGCACGATCCAAGTCAGCTACTTGGGTACCAAGAATGGTCACACCTGCTTTTGCCAAAGGCTCTGCAAGGTTGATAGCTGTTTGACCACCAAACTGAACAATAACGCCTTTTGGTTGCTCCAAATCAATGACATTCATCACATCTTCGAATGTCAATGGTTCAAAGTAAAGTTTGTCTGATACCGAGAAGTCGGTAGAAACGGTCTCTGGATTTGAGTTCATGATGATCGCTTCATAACCAGCAGCCTGAATCGCCTTAACAGAGTGAACGGTTGCGTAGTCAAACTCAACCCCTTGTCCGATACGGATTGGACCTGAACCTAGGACAAGTACAGATTCCTTGTCAGACTTGATAGACTCATTTTCCCAACCATAGGTTGAATAGAAATATGGTGTTTCAGAGTCGAATTCTGCCGCACAGGTATCGACCATCTTGTAAACTGGGACAATCTTGTTTTCCAAGCGAAGTTGACGAACTTGCTCAGCTGTCGTTTTCCAGAGTTCCGCAATCTTACGGTCTGAGAAACCATTAAGTTTAGCAGTTTTCAAGACTTCTAGATCTTGTGGATGGGCACCTAATTCTTGCTCAATTTCAAAGATGTGCAAGAGTTTATCAAGATAAAAGATATCAATTTTCGTAAGCTCAGCGATTTCTTCTGGTGTGTAACCACGGCGAATAGCTTCTGATACGTAGAAGAGACGGTCATCTTGGGCCTTGACAACCTTTTCAATCAAGGCATCATCAGAAACGGTTGCCAGTTCAGGCATTTCATTGTGGTGAACCCCAATTTCAAGTGAACGACAGGCTTTTAGAAGAGATTCCTCGATGTTACGACCAATGGCCATGACTTCCCCAGTCGCTTTCATCTGAGTTCCGAGACGGCGTTCACCTTTTTCAAACTTGTCAAATGGGAAACGAGGAATCTTAGCAACAACATAGTCAAGCGCTGGTTCAAACATAGCATAGGTTGATCCTGTAACTGGGTTAATAACCTCATCCAAGGTCAATCCTACTGCAATCTTAGCAGCCAATTTAGCGATTGGATAACCCGTCGCCTTAGAAGCAAGGGCGGATGAACGAGATACACGAGGGTTTACTTCGATGACATAATACTTAAAGCTATGAGGATCAAGTGCCAACTGAACGTTACATCCACCTTCAATCTTGAGAGCGCGGATAATGCTCAAGCTCGCGTCACGAAGCATTTGGTTTTCATAGTCTGACATGGTTTGTGCTGGGGCAAATACGATGGAGTCTCCTGTGTGAATCCCAACTGGGTCAAAGTTTTCCATGTTACAAACAACAAGGGCATTATCAGCTGAGTCTCGCATCACTTCGTACTCGATTTCCTTGAAACCTGCGATTGAACGTTCAATCAAACATTGGGTAACAGGTGACAGTTTCAACCCATTTTCAGCGATTTCACGCAATTCTTCCTCGTTGGCACACATACCACCACCAGTACCACCAAGGGTAAAGGCTGGACGAACGATAACAGGGTAGCCGATTGATGCCGCAAAGGCAACAGCTGCTTCTACTGTGTTGACAATTTCAGATTCTGGAATTGGCTGCTCAAGCTCTTCCATCAATTGTTTAAAGAGGTCACGGTCCTCTGCTTGGTCGATGGCAGACAATTTAGTACCTAAAAGCTCTACCCCAAGCTCATCTAGAATGCCATTTTTAGACAATTCCATGGCCATATTGAGCCCTGTCTGACCTCCAAGAGTTGGAAGCAAAGCATCTGGACGTTCCTTACGGAGAATACGTGTCACAAACTCAAGTGTAATCGGTTCGATGTAGACCTTATCCGCAATCTCCTTGTCCGTCATGATGGTGGCAGGGTTTGAGTTCACCAAGACAACCTCATAACCTTCCTCTTTCAAAGACAAGCAGGCCTGGGTCCCCGCGTAGTCAAACTCAGCAGCCTGACCAATAATAATCGGACCAGAACCAATCACCATAATTTTTTGAATATCAGTACGTTTAGGCATAGTTTATGATACAAAGCCCGTAAAGAACACAGTGAAAATAGGAAACTCGGTGCAGACGCCTTTAGCGTCAAGACGATGTTTATCTTTTTCACACAGTTCTTAGGGCGTGTTCACTTCCGCGAACAATGTATCTTCTCCTTTCTATTCGTCGCCTCACAGAGCGACATTAAATAAGATACAAAGGACGAATAGAAAGCGATTAAATTTTAGGAAATCAAGGAAGGATTGACAATCCAAGTTGGTTTCTCTAAATTCCGAGCTTTCCGTCCGTGTTCAGTTACATAAATTCTCCGACGAGCTTTTACTCGTTTTTAGTTTGCTTGTTTAAAAGCTTCCATCATCTCGATAAATTCATCAAATAGGTAGCTTGCGTCGTGTGGACCAGGAGCTGCGTCTGGGTGGAATTGTACAGAAAAACCTGGTTGGTATCTGTGGCGAACTCCTTCAACTGACTTGTCATTGATTTCTTCGTGGGTAATGATCAAATGCTCTGGCAAGTCCTCACGGCTAACTGCATAACCGTGGTTTTGGCTGGTAAAGTCTACGCGTCCTGTTGCAATTTCACGTACCGCGTGGTTAAATCCACGGTGACCAAATTTCATCTTGTAGGTCTTCGCCCCGTTTGCCATGGCAAAAAGTTGGTGTCCCATACAAATACCGAAAATTGGAATTTTCCCTTGCACACCACGAATCATGTCCAGTGCTTCTGGAACGTCTTCTGGGTTACCTGGACCATTTGACAACATAACTCCATCAGGATTTAGGTGGAGAATTTCTTCTGCCGTTGTTGAATACGGAACGACGGTCACGTTACAGTTACGCTTAGAAAGTTCACGTAAGATTGAGTGCTTGAGACCAAAGTCTACTAAGACCACGCTCAAACCAACTCCAGGAGCTGGATAGGAAGTTTTAGTGGAAACCTGTTTGATATTGTCTGTCGGCAAGACTGTTGCTTGGAGCTGGTCCGTCACATGGTCCATACTGTCTCCAACATGGGTCAAGGTTGCACGCATCGTACCATGCTTACGGATAATCTTAGTAAGGGCACGCGTATCAATCCCTGAGATACCTGGAATTTTCTTGGCTTTCAAGAATTCGTCCAAGGTCATTTGGTTGCGCCAGTTGCTAGCTCGACGCGCCTCTTCGAAAACGACAACTCCTTTACAAGTTGGAATGATGGATTCGTAATCATCACGGTTAATTCCATAATTTCCCACCAAAGGATAGGTAAAGGTCAAGATTTGTCCATTATAAGACTGGTCTGTAATGGATTCTTGGTAGCCGGTCATCCCTGTGTTAAAGACGATTTCGCCTGTTACATCAATATCTGCTCCGAAGGCCTTACCTTCAAAAACTGTGCCATCTTCTAATACTAGAAGTCTTTTTGTCATATTTTCACCTCTCGTGGACGCTCACTGGCGTCTTTTAACGTCTTGTGTTTTAGTTGGCGTTTCTACTCGCCAGTACGGATTCTAAGATTGCCATTCGAACAAAGACACCGTTGGTCATTTGTTGGACAATGCGTGATTTTGGTGCTTCAACCAAGTGGTCAGCAATTTCCACATCTCGATTCACTGGAGCAGGATGCATAATGATTGCTGTTTCTTTTAAGCGATTATAGCGTTCTTGGTTCAAGCCGTGTTGAGCATGGTAGTCTTCTTTTGAAAAAACGGCTCCACTTTCATGGCGTTCATGTTGAACTCGGAGTAACATCAAAACATCCACCTGATCAACAATCTCATCAATAGTTACAAACTGTCCATAGTCCGCAAACTCTTGACTTCTCCATTCCTCAGGTCCTGCAAAGTACAGTTCAGCTCCCAAGCGTTTCAAAATTTGCATATTGGATTTGGCAACGCGTGAGTGGTCCAAGTCGCCTGCAATAGCAACCTTGAGACCCTCAAAGTGGCCAAATTCCTCATAAATAGTCATCAAATCAAGCAAGCTCTGGCTAGGATGTTGACCTGAGCCATCCCCACCATTGATAATAGAAGTTGTAATCGTCGGACTCACAATCAACTCTCTGTAATAGTCTACCTCTGGGTGGCGAATCACACAGACATCCACTCCTAGAGCAGATAGGGTCAAGATGGTATCATACAATGTCTCACCCTTATTGACTGAGCTAGTCTTCACATCAAAGTCCAGTCGCTCCAATCCTAGCTTAATCTCTGCCACTTCAAAGGACTTATGTGTCCGTGTAGAATCTTCAAAGAAGAGATTAGACACGATAGGTTTGTTCTCGTAGGGAAGTTGGGCTCCATTTTTAAACTCGATTCCTCGTTTGATCAATTTCATCACTTGATCAACTGTAAGGTCTTCCATAGAAACCACATGGTTCAATGCTTGTTGGTTTTCTGACATGGCTACTCCTTCAGCTTTCTAAGCTTCTTCAGTAATCAGAACTCTGTCTTGGCCATCAAGTTCTGTCATCTCTACGATGATTTCTTCAGAACGACTGGTTGGGATATTTTTCCCAACGTAATCTGGACGGATAGGCAATTCTCTATGTCCACGGTCAACTAGCACCGCAAGACTCACGCGCGCAGGACGACCATGGCCAACAATATTATCGATCGCAGCACGGATAGTACGGCCTGTATAGAGCACATCATCCACCAAGATAACCTCACGGTCAGTCACATCAACAGAAATCAAAGAAGTATCTTCTCCGCTTTTAACATCATCACGGAAAGGCTTGGTGTCCAATTCCACAACAGGAACAGTGATGTTTTCCAACTGCTCCAAGCGTTCTTTGATACGATGAGCGATGAAAACACCACGCGTTTTTATCCCAGCTAGGATAATTTTATTCAAATCTTTATTGCGCTCAATAATCTCGTAAGTAATTCGCGTAATCGCGCGTTTGACGGTCAATTCGTCTACAACTTCTTTTGCCTTCATGACAAACCTCCAAAAAGAAAAGTCTCCTTCTACAAGGAGACTTGAAATGTATAGCCAAGCGAGCCCTACTGTAAACAGTATAGACTTCACCCTTCTACTTTATCGCGCTCCTTGCCTGCCTCACGGGACAGGTTTAAAGGACTATTTAGTTACCATTTACTATAGCACAAAGCACCCTTAAAATCAAGCAAAAACTTTTTCAGAGTCCCCTTAAACATTACTAAAATCATATAATTGGGGATAGTGGTCACATTCTGGATTTTTGGGATGGCAGATAGCTCGTCCAAAGTAAATCATGGCCTGGTGGGCTGCTAACCACTCTTCTGGTGGCAAGACATCCATAACACGTTTTTCTACTTCAAGTGGCGTAGCTGATTTTTTAACGATATCGTGATGCTTGCAGATACGCTCCACATGAGTATCCACTGCAAAAGCAGGAATCCCAAAGCCCACACTCATGACAACATTGGCTGTCTTACGACCAACACCAGCTAGACTTTCTAATTCCTCTCGAGTCTGAGGCACTTGACCATCAAAATCGTCTAGTAACTGTTGGGCACATTTTTTAAGGAATTTGGCCTTATTTCGATACAGTCCCAGGCGAGAAATGTGTGAAGCAATTTCACTCTCTGTCGCTACAGACATGGCTTGTGGTGTCGGAAAAGCAGCAAAGAGACCTGGCGTGGCCTTATTTACCGCTGCATCTGTGGTCTGAGCTGACAACATCACTGCAACCAAGAGTTCAAAATGATTGGTAAAATCAAGACTAGGCTTAGCATCTGGAAAGAGGGCAATAATTTCCTCTATGACATGACGGGCACGTTTCTTAGATAAAACCATCTACTCGTCTCCATCAAACAGTCCTTGCAAGCCAGCAAATGGACTGTTTTCTTCTTTCTTGACTGCTTGTTGGGCTTGGTATTCATCTTCAGTCATGATTTGCCAGTCATTTCCAGACACAAACCCTTGGCCCGCCTCTTCTTCTTCCGTCAAGACCTTGATTGGGATATTGAGCAGAATATTATCTGCTACGCTCTCAGCAAGGTCTATTTCCCCATTTTCAATAGGCAAGACCAAGTCATCATCAAGAACTTCCTGGTCCAGTTGGTTGGTCGCTACTTCCATGAAAACTTCTGTCACTGGATAAGACTCAGCCAACTCAACTGGCTCCATACTGCGGCTGGAAGCAAGAACAATGGTATAAGATAGCTGATAGTCTAAGAAATACAGACGGTCTTCATACTGTACCTTCCCCACTGCAAGGATATCTTTGACATCTAAAATCTCTTGGTTCCGTTTACGCAAGTCTGCTGCCAGGTCCAAAGCTTGTTCAAAATGCAGGCCTTCAGGTTGCTTACGAATTTCTTGAATGTTTAACTTCATATTTCCTCCATAAAGATGTACTCACTTGATTATACCATGAAAAGGCTATAAGTCAGCCTCCCAAACTTTGATATTAAAATCTCATTTTTTAACATATTTACTATGACAAACTTTCCTATTAGTGCTATACTATAGGCAAGAATACATCAGAGCAAGGAGGATGCTCATATGGAGGACAAAGCACTCATCACTGAAGCTTACCAACTCCTTTCCGAGTTAAATAAAAGCTACCAAAGCTGTAAACAAGGAACAGCTGATGATCTTCGACTGCAAGAGCTGCTGAACACCACTCTTAAGGAACTAAAAACAGCAGAAAAACTGGACAACAGTATCTTAATCGACCTTGAGAAATTTTACCAACGTACCAGTCTTCTTATTGGACTAGGGAGCCTAAAACTAAACGATCAAGCTCGTATTGCTTGGCGAAACTATGACAAGTTCCACTACGAACATGTCAAACACGTGCTAACTCTCTATGGGCCTGTTTTCGGTTTTTAGAGTTTGAAATTACTTGTTTTCTGTTGACAAAATTTCCTGAAAGGTATAGGATAGAGGTACTAATACTCGGAGGTAAGGGAGACATGAACAACTAAGTCTATCAAATAAAGAATCTTTATTTAGTAGATCTTGTTTTTGTCTCTTTATTGTGTGCTCTTTTTATACTAGATTTTCTAGTATCTTGTCCTCATTGAAAATCAAAAAACTAGAAAGCTATGCTCCTCTTGGGTTGGGGTAGGCAGCTCCAAGCTAGTTTGACGAGTTTTTCAACGAGGATAATAGAGTTTTGGACAGTGACTTTGGGCTCTACTAGATAAAGTAGAGCTTTTTGTTATGCACTATCGACATTCTAGAAAGGGCAACAATATGATAAAAATCAATCATCTAACTATCACGCAAAACAAAGATCTACGAGATCTTGTATCTGACCTAACCACGACTATCCAAGACGGAGAAAAGGTTGCTATTATTGGTGAAGAAGGAAATGGTAAATCGACTTTACTACGAGCTTTAATGAGAGAAGCATTACCTGATTTTACCATCAAGGGCGACATCCAGTCTGACCTTCAATCACTGGCCTACATTCCTCAAAAACTCCCCGAGTTCCTGAAAAATAGGACTCTACATGACTACTTCTTTTTGGATTCTGCTGATTTAGACTACAGCATTCTTTATCGTTTGGCGGAGGAATTGCACTTTGATAGCGACCGTTTTGCTAGCGACCAAGAGATTGGCAGTCTATCAGGGGGCGAAGCATTGAAAATTCAGCTCATCCACGAGTTAGCCAAACCTTTTGAGGTTCTGTTTTTAGATGAACCTTCAAATGACCTAGACCTTGAGACGGTTGATTGGCTAAAAAGACAGATTCAAAAGATTAGGCAAACTGTTATTTTCATTTCCCATGATGAAGACTTTCTTTCTCAAACGGCAGATACTATTGTCCACTTGCGACTGGTCAAGCATCGGAAAGAAGCAGAAACACTAGTCGAGCATTTAGACTATGATCGCTATAGTGAGCAGAGAAAGGCTAATTTTGCCAGACAAAGTCAGCAAGCTGCTAACGACCAGAGAGCCTATGACAAAACCATGGAAAAACATCGCCGCGTTAAGCAAAATGTAGAAACTGCACTTCGAGCAACCAAAGACAGTACTGCTGGTCGCCTATTGGCTAAAAAGATGAAAACTGTTCTCTCTCAAGAAAAACGCTTTGAAAAGGAAGCTCAGTCCATGACCCAAAAACCACTTGAAGAGGAACAAATCCAACTTTTCTTTTCAGACATCCAACCATTAGCATCTTCTAAAGTCTTAGTCCAACTGGAAAAAGAAAATTTGTCCATTGGCGAGCGTATTTTAGCTCAGGAGTTACAACTAACGGTCCGTGGCCAAGATAAAATCGGTATCATCGGGCCAAATGGTGTTGGGAAATCAACTCTGTTAGCCAAGTTGCGGCAACTACTAAGCGCCAAAAGAGAGATTTCACTTGGTTTTATGCCACAAGATTACCATAAAAAGCTGCAATTGGATCTATCTCCAGTAGCCTATCTCAGCCAAACTGGACAAAAAGAGGAACTACAGAAAATCCAATCTCACCTAGCCAGTCTCAATTTCAACTATCCAGAGATGCACCACCAAATCCGCTCGCTATCTGGCGGGCAACAAGGCAAGCTCCTACTTGTAGATTTAGTGTTGCGCAAACCAAACTTTCTCATTCTGGATGAGCCTACCCGAAATTTCTCACCAACTTCCCAACCCGAAATCAGAAAACTCTTTGCCTCCTATCCCGGCGGTCTGATCACTGTTTCGCATGACAGACGCTTCTTAAAAGAGGTCTGTACGAGTATCTATCGCTTGACAGAAAATGGTTTGGAAGTCGTCGCTTTACAAGATTTATAATTTTTGAACATAGCAAAAATCCAGAGACGATCTCTGGATTTTGTTTACATCTGTTTCAAACGTTCAATCCGTTCTGAGATAGGTGGATGGGTATAAAAGAGTTTTTGAAGTCCGCCACCTTTCTTAGGATTATTGATATAAAGAGCGCTACTGGCATCGTCAACATGGTGATGCATCGGCTCGCTATTTTCCAACTTACGCAAGGCATTGATCATCCCTTGAGGATTGCGAGTCAGCTCCACACTGGATGCATCCGCCAGAAATTCCCTCTGACGGGAAATGGCAAGTTGCACCAAGGTTGCTGCGAGAGGTGCTAGAACAATGGCTAATAGAGAGATGATAAGCATGATAATCTCCAAACCATTTCCATCGCGATCATTATCACTCCGTCTGCGACCTGCGCCACCCCACCACATCATCCGTCCTGCCATACTAGACAAAAGGGTAATGGCACTGGCAAGGGCAACAGCAATTGTCGAAATACGGATATCGTAGTTTCGGATATGACTGACCTCATGGCCCATAACAGCTTCCAGTTCCTCGCGATTCATGATAGCCAGAAGGCCCGAAGTGGCTGCGACAGCTGCATTCTGCGGGTTTGAACCTGTCGCAAAGGCATTTAAAGAAGAATCCTCAATGATGAAAACACGTGGCATGGGGATCTGAGCGACCATGGCCATATCTTCTACTACATGGTAGAGGTCTGGGGCTGTTTGCTCATCAACCTCACGCGCCCCATTCATAGACATGACAATCTCTGTCGATTGAAAGATCATGGTCAGAGCGTAGATAAGACCAATAATCAAGGCAATAATCATGCCACCAAGACCTGAGCGCATGAAGAGATAGCCAACCGCATAACCAACCAAGGTCAAGAGTAGGAAGAAAACCAGCAACAAAATCCAGGTTTTTCGTTTATTGCTCGCAATTTGATCAAACAACATCTTAGTCACCTAAACCACTAAAGTCAACTTTAGGAACTGCCTTTTCCTCTTCAGGTGTTTGAAGGAAGTCTGCAGCTTTAAAGCCAAATAGTCCTGCGATGATGTTACTTGGGAAACTTTCAAGTTTTACATTGTAGTTGCTGACAACACTGTTGTAGAGTTGACGAGAGTAAGAAATTTTATTTTCTGTATTGGTCAACTCTTCTTGCAATTTGATAAAGTTGGCACTAGCTTTCAAGTCTGGGTAATTCTCTGCTACTGCAAAGATACCAGAAATCTGGCGGGTAAGGGCATCACTGGCCTTCATAGCTTCAGCTGGTGAAGTTGCTGCGGCTACTTGTCTACGAAGTTCTGTTACTTTTTCCAAGGTAGAACCTTCATATTTCGCATAGCCTTTGACTGTTTCAATCAAGTTTGGGAGGAGATCATTACGACGCTTCAACTGAACATCTATCTGGCTCCAAGCCTCCTTGGTCTGCATACGATTTTTAACCAAACCGTTATAGCTAACAATCACAAAAATAACAATCAGAGCCAAAACTCCAAGAATAATCCAAGTCATAATCTTATTCCTTTCTGCTTTTAGATTACTACCAGTATATCAAAATTTTATTGAATATGGTAAAATAAGATGATACTAGAGAAAGAAAAAGACTATGAAACCAGAAACATTTTACAGCTTGCTCGCTGAGCAAAATATTCCACTTTCGGACCAGCAAAAGAACCAATTTGAACGGTATTTTGAGCTCTTGGTCGAGTGGAATGAAAAGATTAACCTGACCGCTATTACAGATAAAGAGGAAGTTTATCTCAAACATTTTTATGATTCGATTGCACCTATTCTGCAAGGCTTGATTTCAAATGAAACTATCAAACTTCTTGATATCGGAGCGGGGGCAGGATTTCCTAGTCTACCCATGAAAATCCTCTATCCTCAGTTAGATGTAACCATCATTGATTCGCTAAATAAGCGCATCAACTTCCTTCAGCTTTTGGCTCAAGAGCTGGATTTGGAAGGTGTTCACTTCTACCATGGACGGGCAGAAGACTTTGCCCAAGACAAGAACTTCCGTGCCCAATTTGATGTGGTGACGGCTCGTGCGGTTGCCCGCATGCAGGTTTTGTCTGAACTGACCATTCCCTATCTTAAAGTCGGCGGAAAACTATTGGCACTCAAGGCCAGCAATGCTCCTGAGGAATTGCTAGAAGCCAAGAACGCTCTCAACCTCCTCTTCAGCAAGGTCGAAGACAATCTCAGCTACGCTCTACCAAATGGAGATCCGCGCTACATCACTGTGGTCAAAAAGAAAAAGGAGACGCCTAACAAGTACCCAAGAAAGGCTGGCATGCCCAATAAACGCCCGCTTTAAACAATGGTGCACCCTTGTTTAAAGTTCAGAAAACCATTTACAAAATCAACTTCGCTCTCACATTTCTAGGCTCGGGAAAAAAATGATTTACAAAATCATACCTCGCTCTCGTATTTCTAGGCTCGGGAAAAAATGATTTACAAAATCAAACCTCGCTCTCGCATTTCCGGGCTCGGGAAAAAATGATTTACAAAATCATTTTTTTCTGCTATACTATCACAAGCAAAGGTTTTTAATGTCATCCTGTGAGGTGACGAAGGCGCAGATTTATATAAATTTTTAAAAGATAGCTATTTTTTAAAAAGTCTTACTCTGAGGGCCTATTGCTGCAAAATAATGGGCTCTTTTTTGGTGCCCAAAAGTGAGGTTTTTATGAAACAGGAATCAACTGTTGACTTGTTACTAGACGTTGATCAACGTCCTTCTGCTGGTAAAGGTATTCTTCTAAGCTTCCAGCACGTATTTGCCATGTTTGGTGCAACCATTCTCGTTCCCTTAATTTTGGGAATGCCCGTATCGGTTGCTCTCTTTGCATCCGGTATTGGAACACTTATCTACATGATTTCTACTGGCTTTAAGGTTCCAGTTTATCTAGGTTCTTCATTCGCCTTTATCACGGCTATGTCTCTAGCCATGAAAGAAATGGGGGGCGATGTATCTGCTGCTCAAACGGGGGTAATCTTGACTGGTTTGGTCTATGTCCTTGTAGCAGCAAGTGTTCGTTTTGCAGGTACAAAATGGATTGATAAACTCTTGCCCCCAATCATTATCGGACCTATGATTATCGTTATCGGTCTTGGTCTTGCTGGTTCTGCTGTAACGAATGCTGGACTTGTAGCAGACGGAAACTGGAAAAACGCCCTTGTAGCCGTTGTTACATTCTTGATTGCCGCCTTTATCAATACAAAAGGAAAAGGTTTCCTCCGTATCATTCCTTTCCTCTTTGCCATCATCGGTGGGTACATCTTCGCTATGATGCTTGGTTTGGTTGACTTTACCCCAGTCCTTCAAGCAAACTGGTTTGAAATTCCTGGTTTCTACTTGCCATTTAGTACAGGTGGTGCCTTTAAAGAGTACAACTTGTACTTCGGTCCTGAAACAATCGCCATCTTGCCAATCGCTATTGTAACAATTTCAGAACACATCGGAGACCACACAGTTTTGAGCCAAATCTGTGGCCGTCAATTCCTGAAAGAACCAGGACTTCACCGTACGCTTCTCGGTGACGGTATTGCAACATCTGTATCTGCTTTCCTCGGTGGACCAGCCAATACGACTTACGGTGAAAATACAGGGGTTATCGGGATGACTCGTATCGCTTCTGTCTCAGTTATCCGTAACGCAGCCTTTATCGCCATTGCTCTTAGCTTCCTAGGTAAGTTCACTGCCTTGATTTCAACCATTCCAAATGCTGTGCTTGGTGGCATGTCCATCCTTCTCTACGGAGTTATCGCCAGCAATGGTTTGAAAGTTTTGATTAAAGAACGCGTTGACTTCAGTCAAATGCGTAACCTCATCATTGCTAGTGCCATGTTAGTACTTGGACTTGGGGGAGCCATCCTCAAACTTGGGCCAGTTACACTTTCAGGTACTGCTTTATCAGCCATGACAGGAATCATCTTGAACTTGATCTTGCCACACGAAAATAAAGACTAATCATCTATACAAATCATAACCACCCGTCTAACGGGTGGTTTGCACCAGGGCTATAAGCCCAAATCACCAGCCAGCGCCTAAAGACGCTGGCTTTCACGTTGTTCAAGCCTCATTGCTCTTGACTCGTCACTTGCCTCTTAAAGAGACCTTGGTACTACTTACCACTATCCCTAAAGGGATCCTCATATTCTTTTACACTTAATTTATCTAGTGCTATATCATGCTTTTCCTGTTCTTGAATATATTTCTTAATTGTGGCTTCATTAAGCCCTACTGTACTTACATAATAACCTTCTGCCCAGAAATGCCGATTCCCAAACTTGTACTTGAGGTTGGCGTGTTTGTCAAACATCATGAGTGCACTTTTACCTTTTAAATACCCCATGAAACTTGAAACACTTATCCTCGGTGGAATACTGACTAACATATGTACATGGTCTGGCATTAAGTGACCTTCGATAATCTCAACACCTTTATAACTACATAATCGATGGAATATTTCTCCCAAACTGCTTCGATATTGATTATAAATTACTTTTCGTCTATACTTAGGGGTGAACACAATGTGATATTTACACATCCACTTTGTGTGTGATAAACTATGTGCCTTTTGTGCCATATTTTTCTCCTTTCGCTTTACAATTGGCTTGAACACCTTTATTGTATCGCGTTTGGAGTTTTTTGGTATAACCTTCGATGCGCACCCGCATAGCGGGTGGTTTATTTGTCTCGCACCTTGCGGAGCGAGACGGACTAGTAGTCACATAACAAAATCCACTCGATTGAGTGGATTTTTTAATTACTTACTCTTTATTTCCAACAGTAAATCTTTCAATGAAATAATGGTTACGGCTAGTAAAATCATAGCCATACCGACAAAATCAATCGCATAAAACTGTTCCTTCATAATCAGAAAGGCAAAGAAAACGGCAGAAATTGGCTCTATGGAAGCTAATAAACTAGACTTAACAGGGCCTATCAGACTAGCTCCCTTTAGGAAAGCTGTATAGGCAAAAACCGTTCCGATGATGATAATCCCAGCAAATGCAAAGAGAAAATCTAAGCTGGTTGGTATGCTAGCCTGTAAGACTCCTGTGAAAGGAATAGCCACTAAACCAGAAATAACCATCCCAACACCAATCACCGAAATACTGCCCCACTTCTTAATCAAAGCGATGGGAAGGATAATATAGAGAGCATAGGTCAATGCTGAAAAGAGGCCCCAGAAAAGTCCAGCAGGTGTGACAGACAACTGGTCAAGTTTCCCATGCGTCGCGATAAGAAACGTTCCTCCAATTGCTAAACCAATCGAAATAATCTCAGCCAGAGTAGGCGCCACCTTGTCCTTGATACAGGTATAAACCAAGATCCCAACGGGGCATACATACTGGAGAACTGTCGCTGTTCCAGCATTGGTTTCCTGAATAGCAGAAAGATAGGCAAACTGGTTTAAGAAAAGCCCGAAAACTGCAAATAGTAACAGAGATAGTAGACTTTTTCTGTCTTTTAAAAAAGCATAGAGTTTATCCTTTGCAGTCGTATAGGATAAGACTACCAGTGCCAAACCTGCAATGATAAGTCGCAAATTGGTCAAGACTAGAGCGGAAATCCCGTGTGCCATTAGGTACTGGCCACTGGTTCCAGACAAGCCCCAAGCAATCCCTGCCACTACTGTATACAGAGTTCCTTTTACGGTTTTTGACATTCTTCTCCCTACTCCCCTTGACGAATCATTTCCATGACTTGGTTTCGATCGACTATCCACTGGGCACGCTCATCCTTCTCATACGTTCTATTGGATAAAAAGATAGCCGCTTCCTGCTTCTCCCGATTCCACATAATGAAGGTACCTGTATAACCCGTATGGTCAAGCCAAGCTCCTTCCAGATTCCAGGCTAGAGACCGCTCCTTATCATCTAAAGGAGAAAAATTTCGGCTCAATTCTGCAGCAAAATAATCTTTCAAGTAATGTTCCAGAAAGATCTGCAAATCCTTAACAGTCGAAAACAAACCAGCACTTCCAGCGTGTTTCCCTAATAGACGAGCTTTGGGATCGTGAATGATTCCGGCCTCTACTCCTCTCACTGTTGGTACAGCTTGCTCAACGGGGCCGAACTTGGTCTCCTTCATCCTCCATGCTTCCAAAACTTGTTTTTTTATAATCTGATCCAAATCTTGGTCAAAGATTTTTTCCAAAAGAAAGCCCAAGAGTAAAAAATGAACGTCCGAGTATAGGAAGGCTGGCTGATTTCGTCTGTTGAGGTGAAACATGGCTTCTCTTAATTCCTCTGCACTTAACTTGTCTCGATTGGGAATAAAGGGGTCCAAGTCTGTGGCATGGGTCAGAAGCTGCCGTATAGTAATATCAGGATAATCACACTCCGGTAAAAAATCCGTTACCGGTCGATTAATATCTAATTTGTCCTGCTGCCACAAGAAGGTAAAAACCGTCCCCACTCCCACGACTTTACTCACACTTGCCAAATCATAAACCAAACCGGTTTCTGTCTTCAAGTCTCGTTCTGGATCACTCAATCCTAGATAAGACTCTTTCCATTCACCATCCTTATAATATGCAAAAGAGGCTCCGGGATAAATCCCTGCCTCAATTTGATTTTCTATTTTTCTTAGAATTTTTTCCCACTTCATGCTTCTTCAAACCACAATTCAATGTTATTGGTATCTTTACCAAGGAAGAATTTTTCAGACTTAGGGACAAAGTAGCCTGTCTTTTCAAATTTCTGACGAAGACTGGTTAGATCAAAATTCTTGACTAAAAATTTTAACATCGTCAGGTCCCAAGTGACATTGTTTTCAACAGCCAAATCTGGTCCTTGTCCTTTAGTAAAGGTAATTACTGGCGCTACTCCTTCGGGATAAAGTAAACTCTCTGTCCCTTCAGGCAAACGCAACTCCATAGAGACCTCAAATTGGCTCACGTATTTTATACTTGTATTTGAATAAAATTCAGGAACAGTTTCCAGTGGAACCAAATCTCTTATATCATCTTCTGCATGAACAAGGATCACATCCTCTTCAGGAGAAACAATCTCAAAAGCATACCCACGGTTACCTTTAAATAGGCGAGGAAGAGACTTCATTTGAGAAAGAAGGGCCTCGATTTCAGAAGGATTCTCAACCTTTATCAAGAGTCTAGCTAGCTTTTTAAGCCCTTCAACTCTGCGTGTTCGCATGCTTGGAGCCTCTTCTAAAATCAATCTCTCCGTAGCTGTCTGATCGCCTAAGGAAATAAAGGCAGACTCTTCCAGCAAAGGTTTCATCCCCAGGGTTTCAATGTAAAATCTTTCATTTAATTTTCGATTATTAACTTTTAAAGTCGGAACGATCCGAACAATCTCATTCACATTCATAAATTCCTCCAACTCTTTTATTTTAAAGGATTTTCGAATATTTTACAAGCCATATCTATTTTATTTAGAAATTTTATAACAAAAAAACTGGGATACCCCAGTTTCATTTCTTATAGGTAAAGTAGTTTAAATAGTGCTACTGCCGCAATACCCGCTGCAATTGGAGCTACAACTGGAACCCATGCATACCACCATTTTGAATCACCCTTGTGTTGACCAAGAACTGATTTTGGAAGGAGTTCGTGAAGAAGACGTGGTCCAAAGTCACGAGCTGGGTTCAAACCAGGTCCAGTAGGTCCACCGAGTGAAGTTACCAAGGCCATTACTAGGAAACCAAGTGCCAAGTGCGCAATTCCAAGACCTGGTGCCAAAAATGGAGCGGCTTGGTTTTTTGCTTGCTCAAGCGCTGCTGTTACTTGTTCTTGAGGGATCGTTGTTCCTTGCGCTGCTGCTTGAGCTACTTGGTCATTAATTGTCGCCTGAGCTTTCGCTACTAATTCAGCTCCAAAAAAGTTTTTAGTCATTCCTAGGGCTGCAAAGAACAAAATAAACGAACCGACAAACTCGTTGATAAAACCATTTACACTTGCTGCAAAACGTGATTCTTTTGTACCGTGATCAACACTTGAAATCGTTGAGAAAGTACCCAAAATGTTATTAGAATTCTCTGTCTTCAAGTAGTAAGGACGGTGAGTTGCCACAACCATAGCTTGACCAAAAATCGCTCCTAAAACTTGCGCAAGGATGTAATATGGTACTTGTTCCCAAGGGAAAAGTCCACTCACAGCAAGTCCAAGAGTGAAGGCTGGGTTGATGTGGTTACCAGATACATTACCAAACATCAAGGCTGGAATCATAACCCCCATACCATAACCAACCGCGATAACGAGCCAGCCACTTTGGTGACCTTTCGTACCTTTAAGTTCAACGTTAGCAACTGCACCATTACCAAGAATGATCAAAATAGCAGTTCCCAAGAATTCTGTGGCATATTTAATAGCCCATGTAAAATCCATTTGATAGATTCTCCTTAAATTTTTTTAGACAATCCTTATTCTATCAATTTTTAGGCCTTTTAGCAATATCTTTTCTAAAAGAATCTATGGAAAACGCTTTATTTAACTTATCTTTGAGAAAAGTACAAAGGGAGTCAAACTCCTTTCATCCTAATCGTTATTCTTGACGTTGACCAAAGTCTACAATCATCTGCTCCATCTCTTGGCGACTTGGAGTGGTCAACATATAAAGGTAATCCCCTTGTAGCTCTGCAAAGGCTGCTGGCATGATTTTTTTGACCTTGAATTGCTGGCTGTACTTAGCAAGCAAGTCTTCTTCTGAATAGACATAATTTGCATTGGCACGACGTGAAGTAGCTAGACAGTATTGAGGTTCAAACTCTGATGCTGGGAACTCTTCTCCTGCGACAATAGCTGCATAACCTCGGTAGAGATCCAAGGAGTGGGCAAAGTTATAAACATCAATGGTAAAGCCACCTGCAGGACGGTTATTGTACTCAATGGCAATGTAGTCATCCCCGTCACGGAAGAACTCGATATGGAAAAAGCGCTCTTTCATACCAAATTCCTTGACAATGGCCTCACCATACTTGCGCAGTTTGGGATCCATATCCTTAAGCACATAGTAGGAATTGTCCATCTTATAAATCATGAGATCAAGTGGTGTATGGGCATAATCGAAAGTCGTTGAAAAGACGATGTTGCCATCCTTGTCCACAAGCCCGTCAAAGGTACAGATTTCGCTAGAAGTGACAAATTTTTCAAAGAAATAAACGGTTGAATGATCCCATTCAGCCTTAAAGTGATTTACATCTTCTTCTGTCTCAAGTTTAAAGGTTGCTGCCGCTCCCACTCCATTATCAGGTTTGGCAATCATTGGTAGGCCAATCGTCTCAACTGCTTGGTCCACATCTGCTTCCGTCTGGATAACAGCACCAGGTACCACAGGGACACCTGCTTTTTTGAAAAGTTTCTTCATCTCAGACTTAAACTTTGTCTTTTTGAGATCCTCTGGTTTGGCACCAAAAACATTGAATTGCTCACGAAGTGCTGCATCCAGCTCAAGCCAGTATTCATTGTGGGACTCGATGCGGTCGATTGGTCCATGCTTGTAGAAAAGAAAGGCAACAGCACGCTTGACTTCGTCTATGTTTTCAAGATTATCTACACGGAAATACTCGGTTAGGCCATTGCGCAAAGGTTCATCTAGTTGTTCGTAAGGTTCCTGACCAATCCCCAAAACAGTGATGCCCTTATTGGCTAGCTCGATGGTAAACTGTTGAAAGTTTTGCGGATAGTAGGGAGAAATAACAAGGTAATTCATAGGCAACTCCTTTTATAGATACAGGTGTCCAAGAAAATAAGGCATTTGTTTACGCCACCATTCCCAGTCGTGGGCGACATCGTGTCCCCATTCAGCAAACCAGGCTGGAATTTGTTTCTGGTCAAAGGCTTCTTTAAGCTTGTAGAAAGATGATAGACCGTCTTGTTCCCAGGCACCAAGGCCCGTACAAATGACGATTTCTGCCTGACGGTAACGATCGATAAACCATCCGTCGTTTTGATTCCATATATAATCTACAGGTGAGTTTTGGTAAATAGCATCATCATTGTAGTAATCGCCAACGAAGAAACGTGCGTCGTAAACACCACTGAGGGCAATCACCTTGGTAAAGACATCAGGATGCTGGAGAAAGAAATTGAGTGCATGGTAGGCCCCCATTGAGCAACCTGTCGTCATCATGCCATCAAACCAACCTGTCTTGTGCTTGATAAAAGGAATGGCCTCCTCAATCACATAGCGTTCGTAGGCACGATGCATCTCCGCTTGATAATGACTATTTTTCCAAGTAGCCAGCCAACTCTCACTGTCAACACTGGAGAGAGTAAAGAACTGCACTCGCCCTTCCTCGATAAAGGAAGCACAGGCGTCAATCATGCCAAAATCATAGTATTCGTTGTGACTACCACCAGATGAAGCAAAAACAACAACTGGAATCCCAGCATGTCCATAACGGTTGAGGTACATTTCTCGGTTGAGGTGGCCACTCCAGTGGCTAAGGTTTTCAATATGCATTAGCTTTCTCCTTTCCTAACTTACCATTTCTCTGCAAAAAAACGGAGACAATCTGGCAAATTTTCCGACCAAGGGATTTCACTATGGATAGCACCAGACTGAACTTTCAAGACAAGATTATCCAAGTGTACTCCACCTGCAATCAAATCACGGTAATAGCGAAGCGATGAGTCAATATAGGCTTGCTTGATATTGCCAGCCATAAGAGTCTTGTCCGTATCATCCGCTTCTTCCGTTCCAACATAGATAAAAATGCGCTGTTCAGGCGACAATTTCTTGCGCTCAATATAGCGGTTAAAGGCTTCTTGGTGAAGCCAGTTAGCAGATGAGAAGACACCTAGACAACCAATTCGGTCTTGGTACTCTAGTCCTATAAACTGAGTAATATTGCCTCCCAGTGACGAACCAATCATAGCCGTATGCTGGCGATCAGCTTTGCTTCGGTAGGTTTCATCGATAAAAGGCTTGACCACCTCCATGACAAACTCAGCATACTCCACACCCTTACCGCCAAACTGCTGGCCTGGGATAGGAGATTCTTGAAATTTCCAAGCCGCATACTCATTCATCCGTCCCATACCATCATTATCTATGGCAACGACAATCATGCGACTGATGTCAGGATTTCGTTTAATAGCCGGAATGATCTTCCATGAGTGTCCAATATAAGACTCCTTGCTGTAAAAGACATTTTGCCCATCATGAAAGTAAACAACTGGGTAAAAACGGTCGGTGTCTTTCTCATAATCCTTTGGCAGGAGCACACGCACACGACGCTCTTTTCCAGTATAAGGAACCTTGAGTTTGTGTTCTTTCATTTTTAAGTAAAAGTAGGAATGATTCATTGTCAGAAAACTCTCTATATTCAAAATTTTATCTCATTATACCATAAAAATAGAAAAAAAGTCAGTAATTGTCCATTTTAAGGATAAATAACTAACTTTCTTCATTTGTTTTTCTGAATTCTTCTGGATTTTCTGATTAGAGGAGATTGTCAATCAAGTTATCGACTTCATCTTTTTTAGCTTGAGGTGTGATCTTAGTGATCATAATTCCAGCCACTGCTCGCTCAACCAAGCCTTCAACATCCATGCGTTTTTCATACTGCTCAGCATTCTCTATCTTAGGATTAGTCTTAGGACGGTCAGGCGCAAAAATTGTACAACAGTCTTCAAAAGGCTGGATTGAAATTTCAAAGGTATCGATTTCCTGCGCAATGTCAATGATTTCCAACTTGTCCATCGTAACCACAGGGCGGATGATGGGAGTGTTAGTCACAGCGTTGATAGTCTGCATGCTTTCCAAGGTCTGGCTGGCTACTTGACCAAGACTTTCCCCATTGATGATAATTAAACCATTTCGTATCTCACGAATACGGTCGGTAATCCGCATCATAAAACGACGCGTCAAGGTCATGAGGTAGGCTTCTGGCGCTTTAGCCTTGATTTCCTCTTGAATCTCAGTGAAAGGCACCTCGATAAACTGGATATTGCCACCAAACTTGGTCAATTTCCGAGTCAAATCGTGGGCTTTCTTGAGGGCACCAGGACTCGTGTATGGCGGACTGGCAAAGTGAACCGCCTCAATATCTACACCACGTTTAAGAGCTAAATAACCTGCTACAGGTGAGTCAATCCCTCCTGACAACATGAGCATACCTTTACCAGAACTTCCCACAGGTAATCCTCCTGCTCCACGAAAAGTTTCATAGGAAAGATAGGCCGCTTCCTCACGAATCTCAACCTGAAGATTAATATCTGGATTTTTCATCTGAGCTTGCACGTTTGGAATGGCCTCGAAAACAGCTCCACCGAGAGTTTGATTGAGTTCACGACTATCCAATTCAAAGTTGTGGTCGCTACGCTTGCTAGTGATTTTAAAGGTCATCCCTTCCTTGTAGATTTTCTTCATAATCTCTTGGACAGCAGACTTCAAAACGTCCACTGACTTTTCAATCTTATACACAGGAGAAAAATTTTGAATTCCAAAGACTTGTTTGAGCGATTCTGCAACTGCTGTATAATCAGCTCCATTGAGGTAAGCGTGGGCACGGTCGCGATCTGCGGTTACCTTAACTTGAGGATAGATAGACAAAACGTCTGAAATATTATTACGAAGTTTATTAATGAAA
Organism: Streptococcus oralis; assembly: GCF_002386345.1. Classification (NCBI taxonomy): domain Bacteria; kingdom Bacillati; phylum Bacillota; class Bacilli; order Lactobacillales; family Streptococcaceae; genus Streptococcus; species Streptococcus oralis. The sequence continues at coordinate 1,187,124 of NZ_CP023507.1, forward strand.
CGCATACGATTTTTGTGTTTGGTTGACAATTCTCCGTATCGAATCATAATTTCTGAATACTGCATAAATGCTCCTATCTTACTTTTCTAGTTTGATTGTAAATTAATTTTAGCTTGGTCAAGAACTGCTCGATCTGACTCATGTCATTTTCCAAGTCTAGGCTTAGACGCACAGCTGACTGGGCCTTATCCTTGTCCACTCCCATGGCAATCAAGGTGCCTGCAGGTTTTCCTGCCTTGGATGAACAAGCAGAGGTTGTGGAGATGAAAATGTCATAGTCTTCAAAAGCGTGAACAATGACTTCACCACGAACACCTTTAATCCCAAAAGTCAGGATATGAGGGGCAAAGTCTTCCTCATCTGAAAAGACAAAAATATCTGGATAATCCAGAAGGGCTTGGCGAATGACTGCCTTCATCTGCCCTGTCTTACTAGCAAAGATAGCTAACTTTTCCATAGATAAACGGAGAGCTTTGGCTGTCGCTGCAATCCCTGCCACATTTTCAGTTGTCGAACGATAGTCTCGCTCCTGACCACCACCAGTTAAAAGAGGCGTAATCTTCTTACCAGACTTGATATAGATAAATCCAACACCTCGGACGCCATGAAACTTATGGCTCGAAAAGGTCGCGAAATCCACTCGATCCGTCAGGTATTTTTCAGTCGGAACCTTAGCAAGTGCCTGAACCGCATCAACATGGAAGGAAATGGTCGGCTTATCTGCTAACAGTTTCGAAATAGCCTCAATAGGCTGGATAGAGCCAATTTCGTTGTTAACTGCCATGATGGAGACGAGAGTCGTATCAGGACGTATCAAATCTGCTAATGCTTCAACATCCACAAATCCTTTCTCATCAACTGGAGCAAAATCTATTTCAAAACCTTGATTTTTCAGCCAGAGTGCTGACTCCTTGACTGCTGGATGTTCAATAGCTGACACAATGATGTGCTTGCCAAACTGGGCTTTTTCAAAGGCCACACCCTTGATGACCCAGTTATCTCCTTCTGTTCCACCTGAGGTAAAGAAGATTTCATCACTCTTCTTTCCAATCAAATCTGCAATTTGCTGCCGGGAAGCATCTAAAATTCGTGTTGCCTGATCTCCCAAACGATGGAGACTAGACGGATTTCCTACAATTTTTGAAGCGACCTGCATGTAAGTTTCAAGTGCTTCAGGATAAGGCTTGGTTGTCGCCGAATTATCAAAGTAGATCATGTTTTCTCACGCTTTCTAAAATCACTCCTTCTATTGTATCACGAAAAGAGACCTGCGACAAGAAAGGGAGGTTTCTCTTTTTTTAAGATTTTTTTAAAGAAATGAGGTATAATAAATCATAATTAAAGGAGAGTATCATGTCTAACTATCGTAGAACTTCAAAACCAAAAACAGAACACATCAAAAAGGGCTTTACTGTCTTTCAAAAAACGATTGCTACCATCGGTAGTATCCTTGGTCTCATCACCGCTACTATTACCATCATGAACGCCATGGATAATAACAAAAACAACAAAAAAGAACCGACGACAACCCAAACAACTGTTGTCAAGGAAATTCAAAAAGAAGCCCCTCAGGAAAATACTACACCTAACAGGGACAACACTCCTACTAAAGAAAATACTCCGCAAGAAGAAACTTCTCAATCCAATAAAAAAGAGGAGAAAAAAGAAGAACAGAAAACAACAACTCAGGATCCTTCTACACCTTCCTCAACAAAAGAAACAAGCGATAATGGAACACAGTCAAATACGACGAGTTCTGAAACTAAAACGAACCAGTAATCACCAAAATAGCTTCTTTCCAAATTTGGAAAGAAGCTATTTTTTATTGTTGCAATACTTTTCGTGGTTTGGTTCCCTCAGCTGGACCGATGACACCTGCCATTTCGAGTTCTTCCATAAGGCGGGTCGCACGATTAAATCCAACTGACAAACGACGCTGAATCATTGAAGCGCTAGCTTTCTGGGTTTCGATAACCAAAGCCTTAGCTTCTTCAAAAAGCGGATCGCCACCAGCTTCACCATCAGAAAAATCTCCTTCATTTTCAGGAACATCTCCTGGGTCAAAGCTGTCATCGTAGTCCGCATCTGCCTGAGCCTTGATGAAGTTTACGATACGTTCAACATCATCATCCGAGATAAAGGAACCTTGCAGACGGACTGGATGATTTTCATCAATTGGTTTAAAGAGCATATCTCCTCGACCGAGCAGTTTTTCTGCTCCATTCTCATCCAAGATGGTTCGTGAATCTGTACCTGATGAAACTGCAAAAGCCACACGAGATGGGACATTGGCCTTGATAAGACCAGAGATAACATCAACCGATGGACGTTGCGTTGCGAGAATCATGTGAATCCCTGCAGCACGCGCCTTCTGTCCGAGACGAATGATGGCATCTTCTACTTCCTTGCTAGCCACCATCATGAGGTCTGCCAACTCATCTACAATGACAACAATCAAAGGCAGGGGTACTTGTTTATACTCAGATTGGCTATTAAATTCCTCGACCTTGGCATTGTAACCAGCGATATTTCGCACACCAACCTTAGCGAAGAGTTCATAACGGTTTTCCATCTCATCCACAACCTTTTGCAGAGCCTTGCTGGCCTTGCGTGGATTGGTCACAACTGGAATCAAGAGGTGAGGAATGTCATTGTAAACGGATAACTCAACCATCTTTGGATCCACCATCATAAACTTGACCTGATCTGGTCTTGCTTTCATCAGAATGCTGGCGATAATACCGTTAACTGCGACTGACTTCCCTGATCCCGTCGAACCTGCAACGAGTAGGTGGGGCATCTTGGAAAGGTCAAAGGTGCGAGCAGTTCCATTGACAGCCTTACCTAGAGGAATTTCGAGGAGATTTTCTGGTTTAGTTTGAGACTGTTCCCAGAGTTCACGGAAGGAAACGGTCGCAATCTCAGAGTTGGGTACTTCAATTCCGACTAAGGATTTACCAGGGATCGGAGCCTCAATCCGAACATCCTTGGCCGCCAGAGCCAGCGCTAAGTCGTCTGCCAGATTGGAAATACGGTTAACCCGTACTCCAACTGCTGGCTTGACTTCATACTTGGTTACTGATGGCCCAATTTCAGCCCGTTCCACCGTCACCTTGATACCAAAGCTAGCAAAGGTTTCTTCTAGGATTTTGATATTTTCTCGAACAATCTTCTTTTCCTTGGACTGATCTTTGGGTTTATCTGGCGCAAAGAGTTGCAAGCTTGGTAACTTGTATTCAAGGGCTTCCTTGGCAGAAAAATCAACCTGTACCTCTTCATCCTCAAAATCCTCTTCCACATCAGGAACGTCAAAATCTGTTTGAGGGAGGATAATCTCCGGTTCGATCCACTCTTCCTCAGGAATTGGTGGGAAATCGTAGTCTGGTACTTCAGATAAGATTTCTCCCGTTTCAGGATCTACAGGAGGAAGTGGCAGCGCATCCTGTTCTTCTTGTTCTCTCTGAATTCTGGCTGCTTCTTCAGCTTCTTGACGAGCCTTCTCTTCTTCTCTCTTGATGAAGCGTTCCTGTTTTCTCTGTTCCTGTTTTTCCATGAAGGATCTGAACTGAGCTCCAATAAAGGCTGCAACATCGTAAATAGACCAGGGACTAACCAAGAGTGCCCCAACTAGAATCAAGAGAACTCCAATAAAGTATGATCCGATATTGGAGAAAAGAAAGGCTATGGGAATATAAAGTCCGACACCAAGCAAGCCTCCACCAGCGAAGCTAGTCACTCGCATACCAGTCAGGTCCGTCATAACTTGAGACAGGGTCCCTTTTAGGACTGACTGCTCCAAGCCAAATTTCCAGACAAGATAAGCCTCAAAAATTAAGAGTAAGCCAGCGAAGATACAAAGAAATCCTGACAGAAGTCCCTCTTGCTTGCGTATCCATTTAAAAAGAAAAAGATAGATAAGGAGACCACCTATGGCCACATAGGCCAAACTTCCGACCACCAGTCGAATGAGATTGTAAAGAGTGACACCTGCTGCACCGAGTTTAAGGGCTGCAATAATCAACAATAAGGCAATCCCTAAGGAAATCAACATCCTCTGGATAGCCTGTTTTCTTTCAAGTTCTGCTTTAGACGGTCTCCGTCTTGTTTTCGTAGTATTCTTGTTTGCCATTCTTTTATTATACCATATTTCACAGCCATTTCGAATAGAGAAAAAGATTGCACCAAATGGTAACAATCTTTCTATTCTAATCCTTTTTATGCTTGTGGTTTGCGTAGGTAACCATAAACCACACCACTTACAATTGCGCCAACCAAAACAAAGGCAAGGTAGAGAAGGGCATTTGAAGTAAGGGCGATGACGAAGATTCCTCCGTGTGGTGCCATGAGTTTGATTCCTGCAAGACCAACGAGTCCTCCTGCTACTGCAGAACCAAGGATGAAGCTTGGAATCGCACGAGCTGGGTCTGCTGCACCAAATGGGATCGCTCCTTCAGTGATGAATGACAAGCCCATGATTATGTTTGTTAAACCAGAGTTGCGTTCTTCTTTGGTAAATTTATCTTTGAAAAGAAGGGTTGCGACAAAGATAGCAAGTGGTGGAACCATTCCTCCAGCCATAACTGCTGCCATAGCTACAGAACCACCTGAAGAAACAGTCGCTGCAAGCGTACCTGTACCAAAGACATAAGCCGCTTTATTAACTGGCCCACCCATATCAACAGCCATCATGCCCCCAAGAACGATACCAAGAAGGACAGCTGAACCTCCCCCAAGACCGCCTAGGAAGTTATTCATAGCAGTGTTGATTTCTGCCATTGGGATGTTGACAGCTAACATAACAAATCCAGTCAAGATTGTTCCAAGAAGTGGCAAGAGAAGGATTGATTTAGCACCTTCAAGTGAACGAGGAACTTTTACGTATTTCTTGATGGCAAGAACTAAAGCACCTGCGATAAATCCACCAACAAGGGCGCCTAGGAAACCAGATGAGACACCTGCAAGGGTTGAAGTTGCTTCACCACCTGCGGCATAAGGAATTTTACCAAAGGCAAAACCTTCTTTGGCAATAGCACCAGCCACAAAACCAGCTACCAAACCTGGTTTTTCAGCGATAGAGTAGGCTACGTATCCTGCAAAAACTGGAAGCATCAAGCCAAAGGCAGCCCCACCGATTTTCATGAACATAGAAGCTAGTTCATGGTAGGATCCGAGGTTGCCAAGACTATCTTGTGGCACACCAAAAGCTCCGTCGATTAAGAAGGCGAGGGCAATCATGATACCACCACCGATAACGAATGGTAACATTTGAGATACACCACTCATCAAGTGTTTGTAGAAAGCTCCACCGATACTTTGTTTTTCATTAGATGCTGTTGCAGCTTTTGCTCCATTAGCAGCACGATAAACTTCAGCATCTCCTGAAAGAGCCAAGTTGATCAGCTCTTCTGTCTTACGGATACCGTCTGCAACTGGACGGTTAACCAAAGGTTTTCCATCAAAGCGATCCATCTCTACAGCCTTGTCAGCAGCGATGATAACAGCTTTAGCCTTGCGGATGTCCTCTACAGTTAGTTGGTTACCAACACCGCTAGCTCCGTTTGTTTCAACCTTAATCCCAACACCCATTTCAGCAGCCACTTTTTGAAGGGCTTCTTGAGCCATGTATGTGTGGGCAATACCTGTCGTACAAGCTGTAACAGCTACGATAAAGTCGTCAGAGTCATTAGCAGGTACTTGAACAGGCTCCTCAGCTTTTTCTGAAGCTTGGTTAAAGAGTTCGATAACTTGATCTGCAGATGTTACTTGACGAAGTTTGTCAGCAAATCCGTCTTTCATCAAGTATTGAGACAATTCTGCCAAGGCTGCCAAGTGAGTATCATTGGCACCTTCTGGAGCTGCAATCATGAAGAAGAGATCTGTTGGTTGCCCATCTAAGCTTTCGTAGTCAACACCCTTGTTTGACTTAGCAAAGAGAACCGTAGCTTCTTTAACTGCAGAGTTCTTGCTGTGAGGCATAGCGATTCCATCACCCAAACCAGTGGAAGTTAGAGCTTCACGCGCTAAGATTCCTTCTTTAAAGGTTTCAAAATCCGTCACGTAACCGTGATCTACCAAACTTTTAATCATCTCTTCGATGACAGCTGTTTTTTCAGTTGCCTGCAAATCCAGCAACATGACATCTTTTCTCAATAGGTCTTGAATTTTCATCGTTTTTCTACCTCAACTTTTTCATATGTTTCTTTAATAAATTCCGCTGTTGCCAAGTCATCCGAGAAGGTAGTTGCTGTTCCACAAGCCACTCCCCATTTGAAGGCTTCTACTGCGTCTTTTGATTTGACAAATTCACCGGTAAATCCAGCAACCATTGAGTCGCCAGCTCCCACTGAATTTTTGACTGTTCCCTTGATAGGTTTGGCGAAGTAAGATCCCTCAGATGTGACAAGAAGAGCACCGTCGCCAGCCATAGAGATGATAACGTTTTGAGCACCTTTGGCCAGTAACTGACGAGCATAGTTCTCGATTTCATCTAAACTTTCGAGTTTCACTCCAAAGATAGCTCCAAGTTCGTGATTGTTTGGTTTAACCAAAAGTGGCTGGTAGTCCAAACTATCAATCAAGGTCTGTCCTTCAAAGTCACAAACCACTTGCGCACCAGTCTGGCGTGTCAAGGCAATCAAATCTTTGTAGATAACATTACCTAGATTCTTAGCACTTGAACCTGCAAACACCACTGTATCTTCTGCTGTTAAACTAGATAAGATAGCTTTCAATTCTTCTAGCTGAGCCGGTTCAACATTAGGACCAGTCCCGTTGATTTCTGTTTCTTGGTCTGCTTTGATTTTAACATTGATACGAGTATCTTCTGCTACTTGGACAAAACGAGTTTCGATTTCCTCTTCTGCCAAAGTATCTGTGATAAATTTACCAGTAAAACCTCCGATAAATCCAGTCGCTGTATTTGGAATACCCAAGCGTTTCAAAACTCGACTGACATTGATTCCTTTCCCACCAGCAAACTTATCATCACTGTCCATACGATTGACACTGCCGACTTGAACTTGGTCCAAGCGCACGATATAGTCAATGGATGGATTGAGTGTGACTGTATAAATCATACTTCTATTACCTCCGTTTTCTTCTTAATAGCCTGCAAGAGCTCATGCCCTTGACTTGTGATGACAATAGCGCGTTTAAGTGGCGCTACCTTGGCAAAGCAAGTTTGACCAATCTTTGACGAATCAACCAAGACATAGGTTTGTTTGGCATTCTCTAAAATAGCACGCTTAACGGCTCCCTCCTCCATATCTGGAGTCGTATAATAACCATCGTCGACACCATTCATCCCGATAAAGGCACGGTCAAAGTGCAATTGGTTAATTTGATTAAGAGCAACTCCACCGATACATGCATCTGTTGCCATCTTGACACTCCCTCCAACCATGACAGTTGGAATCTGTTTTTCAACCAACTGAACCGCATGGTGAATGGAGTTGGTCACAACTGTGATATTCTTATTAACCAATTCCCTGATTAAAAAAGCAGTTGTCGTTCCAGCATCGATAAAGATGACATCTTTTTCCTTAATAAGGGATGCTGCTTTTTGAGCCAGTAGCTTCTTCTCTTGAAGGTTTTTGACAGATTTTTCTTGGATGGTTTCTTCTTCCTGCAAGGAGTGGGGTAATTCTGCTCCTCCATGTACACGGCGAAGCTTGTTCTCCGCCTCCAACTCGTCCAAATCTCTTCGTACTGTCGATTCTGATGTTTCTAATAGATTAACCAATTTTTCTAGGGAAACTACATGATGTTGATTTAACTCTTCTAAAATCAATTGCTTCCGCTCAGTTTTTAACACCAAATCACCTCCTGTTATCGTTTACACTATTCATTCTAGCACATTCTCTACTAAAGTCAAGCATTTTTTATCATTTTCTTTCAAATTCTATCATTTTTCTTATTTCCAAAATTTTTATTGCAAGATAAGTGGCTTTATGGTAGACTATTTGAGTAAGTATTGGAAGATTACTCAAGAGGCTTAAGAGGCCGTGTTGGAAACGCGGTAGGCGTGTAACAGCGTGCGTGGGTTCGAATCCCATGTCTTCCGTAGAAAAAGAAAAACTGCACCTCAATGCAGTTTTTTTATCGTTCTAAGAATAATATCTAGAAATGAAAGGCTGAGTTACTCTAACTATCACACCATATTTGTCTGTATCCTCCCCTATCCTAATTCATAAAAAAACAAGTAGTTTATTAAGACTACTTGTTTTTCTTCTAAATCTTAGGATTAGATATTACTTTTATCTTTTTTATCTGAAGATTTGTCTGTTGATTTATCAGTGGATTTGTTTGAAGATTTATCTGAAGACTTGTCTGTTGATTTATCATTAGACTTAGTTGAGTTTTTACGGACAATTTTATCATAACCTTCTGTATCATCAAGCAACTCTGTTGCCAAAGTACGGTAATCTTCTTGTGAAATCAGCCAGTTTCCATCCTTATCCTTGGTTAATTTGATTTCTGTATCAAAATCACCAGTAGTGAAAGGTGTATGAGCTAAGTTAGGATCAACGTCACTGTAGGTTGAGAAATCTTTCTTAAATAGATGCTCAAAAATCCAGTAAGAAACCAATGTTTGGTAACGCTTGATGTCAACGTTTGAACCAGCTTGATTGTATTTACCTAGGTTATCAACACCTCCAATAAGAGTAGTGAGAACTTCCCTTGTAGATGAAGCCAATCCTTTAGAGTGCAACTTCTTAGAGTTGAAGGTAACAGTCGCTGTATTTCCTGATTCATCAACCTTCACGTCTTTAACAGTGTAAGAACCGATATCTTGATATAATCTACGTCTCATCTTCAAGAAACCTGAAATGGTTTCTTCTGGAGTTTCTACAGGGAAATCTTTGTGCCATTGTACTGAATAGGTAGATGCAGGTGAAAGACCTTCTTCTTTGATTTTTTCACTTGTTTGTACAGCAAATACTGCCTCAGTCCATTTTTCATAAGTGTCGCCATAAATCTTCTTAAATCGAGCAGAGTCGCTAGTAAGAACTGAGTCTAAGAGAATCTCAGCATCTTTTGTAACTTTTTCTTTAACTTCTGCTGCTTCATCTTTCTTCTCAACTTGTTCCGTATTCTCCTTGTTATCAGAAGAAGCTTCAGATGACTGATTAGAAAATACAGAACATGCACCCAAGACAACTGTTGAAAGTGCTAAGATACTTAGTAACTTGATCTTTTTCATGTTTCACCTCATTATGAAAATTTACTCTTGGAGACTACCTCCAAGGATAGTTATTTAGAAAAACACTGGGTTTATCTAACGGAGAATGGGGGATTCGAACCCCCGCGCCAGTTACCCGACCTAACGATTTAGCAAACCGTCCTCTTCAGCCTCTTGAGTAATTCTCCACTAACATACTAGAATAAATAGGATACAACGAAGGATACAACAAAGGATACAATTTGGAAAAAATCTACTGTATACCTGTTCATAATGGAGCCGGTGGGAGTCGAACCCACGTCCAAACACCTGCCAACATATTTGTCTACAACCATAGGTTATGTATTATTTTAACAGTCCCTCGACACATAACTCAAGCCTAGGAACTGCGAGTCTATTATTCTCTTATCAAACCACTAGACAAGGCTTGATCGTATCTCGCTAATCATAAGACCTGTCATTGAACACGAGCAATCCAAATCAGGTCACGCCTGCTGGTTTTTAGGCAGCTAGAGCGTAAGAAGTGTTATTTTTTGCAGTTATATTTAACTGAGCGTTTACGTCGCCACACGGGTTGCAAAATATGCCTCATAATGCCTGTCGAATCCGTAACGACCCCAGGATGTTAGAACTATTATAACCTATCTTCAAAAAAAATGCAAAATCAAGCCGTTTCTTTAGAAAAGAACCCCTTTTAAGGCTTCTGATAAGGCTTGATAACCGGCTACACTTAGATGGAGACCATCCGTTGTATAGGCTGATTGAAGTTGTCCTTCTGTATCTGTCAAACTATCATAAATCGACACAAAATCTACCTGCACATAGGCGGATGCTAGAGCCTCATAGGCTTGATTCCATTCTCTAATCTTTTCATTGGTACGAATATATACTGTCTGCTTGTATTTCTCTCCCTCATTGACTGGCAAAATCGAAAGGAGCTTTATTTGTGACAGCGGATATTCTCGGGCAATCGATTGGATCACACGCTCAAGATTATCCAAGGTTTCATTCATGGAAACATCTTTTCCGATATCGTTTGTCCCAATCAAGAGAACAATTTGATCCACAGCATCACCATAAAGATGGGCATCCAAATTCTCTAATAAAAGTCTCGTCTGGTAGCCTCGGATGCCCCGATTAACAATCGTCATGGCATCCCCAAATAACTCTTGAAGAGGGTAATATTCCACTATCGAATCACCAATAAAGATGATATCTGGCTCTAGAACAGATACTTGATTCAATTCACGATACTTGGTTTGAATTTTTTCCTGCTCCTTTAAGAGCCAATTCTCTAATAACTGTACTGCCACCCTATCCCTCTTTCTCTAACCAATTCTCTAGAACTTGATAAACGCCTGCCTGGTTGTTAGCTGGTGCTAGGGCAGTCGCAACTGCCTTAACCTCATCAGCTGCATTTTGCATAGCATAGGCAATCCCAGCCAGTTCCAACATCTCAACATCATTTTCGCTATCACCAAAAGCCATGATTTGTTCCGATGTCAAATTCCAGCGCTTGAGTAATTCTTCCAATCCCCAAGCCTTGTGAACCCCAGCTTGCAGGATATCAATACAGCCATAACCGCTAGAAACAGCCCTTACATGACCATCAAAGAGATCATTGATTTCCTGCAAAACTGAACTAGAACGTTCTTCACCAACGACCATGCTCATCTTTAGAACTCCTCCAAAGAGGTCTGAGTTTAGCTCATCCACAAAATTGGTCCTTTGGTAAAGTTTTTCAATCATCTCTGGTGTCATAAATTTTTCTAGGTCTGTAAAAACAGTCCCTTCCTTGACAAAACTCCCGTTCATACTAGTGACGACGAACTGATCTCGGCACTCTCTCCCTTTAAAATGAAGGAGAGCCTTGTCAACCATAGCATCATCCCAGGTCTGCGCTTGAATCAGTTCATTGTTTTCAAAAATACGCGCCCCATTGGCAACGACTAGAACTACTCTACTCGCCAAGTGTTCTAGTAATTGCCTCATACGGTGAACTTCATTCCCCGTCGCAATGACAAAACGGATACCTCGTTCATCTAATTGGTCTAAAATCTTTTCTAAACGCGGCAAGTCCAGTTGCCCTCTTGGATCCAGCAAAGTTCCATCCATATCCGTTGCAATTAATTTAATCGTCATCTCGTCTCCTTTAGGGCGAGCGTCTACCACTTCAACCCTACATGTTCATTCATTTCTTTATAGGCCGTGTCAATTCGTTCCTTGGTCGCCTCGTCCAACTTGTCACGGTGACTGCCCCCCTCGATGAAGTCCTCTAGGATATAGGTCTGATAGAGGAAAAGCGGATAGCCTTCTGGAGAGTAAGTTCCTTTAGGTGTTCGATTGACCCAAGTAGGATGCGCTTTGGCGGTTTCAATCCTTGTCTTTCCATCTTTTTTCTTAATGGTCACATCCATAAGAACACCGCGCTCTGTCCACTTGGCATTTTCCTCGTCTTGCATGGTTTCAATGCGTTGATTTGAGAGGAAATTTCCCATGGAATAGATAATCAGTTTTTTGTCACCATCTTTTTCAACTGTTTCGGCAGGTTCAACGACGTGAGGATGTCCTCCAAAGATAATATCAGCTCCCCAGTCAATCATCTTATGGTACAGTGTTTTCTGTTCTTCCGTTGGTTCTAGCTGGTACTCAATTCCCATCTGAGGCATGATGACAGTAATATCCGCTTCTTTCTCTGCGCGCTCGATTTCTGCCTTCATCTTATCTTCATTCAAATCAGAAAGATAGCGATTATAGTCCTCTTGAGAGATATACTGCTCAATGCCATTAAAACCATAAGAATAGGCCAGGAGAGCTACCTTGATACCATTGACTTCCTTGATGACTATAGGGGCTTGGTCACGGGATTCATGTGTGTAGACTCCGATGGGTGTCATTCCAGCCTTTTCAATAGCTTGAGCCGTTGAAACCACTCCCTCAATTTGAGAATCCAAAATATGATTATGAGCCAAGTCTAGAACTTGGTAGCCTGCATCCTTGATCGCATCCATGACTTCCCCTGGTGCATTAAAAAGAGGATAACCTGCCAAGTAGTGGTCCTTGTTCACCGTTCCTTCAAAGTCACCAATCACCAAATCCGCTTGTTTGAGCCAGGGTTTTACATACTCAAAATTTTCATGGAAATCATAGGTCCCATCTTCTTTAAGAGCTGTTCGGTAGATAGGGATATGATAAAGAAGGTCACCATTTGCCATGATACGTGCCGTTGTTTCACCAGACTGATCTTCCTTGGATTGACCAGATGTACTAGCTGAATCAAGAGTTTGGCTACCAGGGCTTGTTCCCTTACTACCTTGTACTGCTCGAACTAATAAGTTCCCCCCCATGGATAAGGCAACTGCAAGCAATAACACAATAATAAACTGGGCATTGGTCCAGGATTTATAATTCCGAAAGAAATCCACACTAGTTCTCCACACCCCATAAAGAGAGCCCTGAGACCGTCTATCTTGTCGCTTTTCCATCTTTATTCCCCCTTGCTTTTTGGTGCAAGTCTTTTCTTTTATTATACCACAGACAAAAGAGGAATACCGTTTATTATATTATTTTTTAGGAACTTCTGCGACTTTCTTTCTCGCCTATTTTGTGTTATCATGTAGAGGTAATGAAAGGAGAGAAAATGTCTACAATAGAACGTATTACAAAAGCTGCTCACTTAATTGATATGAACGATATTATCCGCGAGGGGAATCCAACTCTTCGCGCAGTTGCTGAGGAGGTCACTTTCCCACTGTCTGACCAGGAAATCATCCTTGGTGAAAAGATGATGCAATTCCTCAAACATTCCCAAGATCCTGTTATGGCTGAGAAAATGGGGCTCCGCGGTGGTGTTGGGCTGGCTGCTCCCCAACTCGATATTTCAAAACGCATTATTGCCGTCTTGGTCCCAAATATTGTGGAAGAAGGTGAAACTCCACAGGAAGCCTACGACTTGCAAGCTATTATGTACAATCCAAAAATTGTATCTCACTCTGTTCAGGACGCTGCTCTTGGCGAAGGAGAAGGGTGTCTTTCTGTTGACCGAAATGTGCCTGGCTATGTTGTCCGTCATGCCCGTGTCACTGTTGATTACTTTGACAAGGATGGCGAAAAACACCGAATCAAGCTCAAGGGATACAACTCTATCGTTGTCCAACATGAAATTGATCATATAAACGGAATCATGTTTTACGATCGTATCAACGAAAAAGACCCATTTGCTGTCAAAGATGGACTCCTCATCCTCGAATAAAGAAAATCCCGTTGCAAGACGGGGTTTTGTGTTATAATAGAGGCATGAAAACAAATGATATTGTCTATGGCGTCCACGCCGTTACAGAAGCCCTCCTTGCAAACACTGGAAATAAACTCTACCTCCAAGAAGATCTTCGAGGTAAGAATGTTGAGAAGGTCAAGGAACTGGCTACAGAAAAAAAGGTGTCCATTTCTTGGACTTCAAAAAAATCCCTGTCTGAGATGACCGAAGGCGCTGTTCACCAAGGTTTTGTTCTACGAGTGTCAGAATTTGCCTATAGCGAGCTGGATCACATCCTTGCAAAAACACGTCAAGAAGAAAATCCTTTGCTATTGATTCTGGATGGTCTAACTGACCCTCATAATCTGGGTTCAATCTTGCGAACAGCTGATGCGACCAATGTTTCAGGTGTCATCATTCCCAAGCACCGTGCTGTCGGAGTGACTCCTGTCGTTGCCAAAACGGCCACAGGTGCTATTGAGCATGTACCGATTGCGCGAGTGACCAACCTCAGTCAAACCTTAGATAAACTCAAGGATGAAGGCTTCTGGACCTTTGGAACGGATATGAACGGTACCCCTTGCCACAAGTGGAATACAAAAGGGAAAATCGCCCTCATCATCGGAAATGAAGGAAAAGGCATCTCCAGCAACATCAAAAAACAGGTCGATGAAATGATTACCATTCCCATGAATGGGCATGTTCAAAGCCTCAATGCCAGTGTTGCTGCAGCCATTCTCATGTACGAAGTTTTCCGAAACAGACTATAAAAAAAGTTTCCAATCACTTGATTGGAAACTTTTTTCTTAACTATGTTCTGTGATAAATTTATAGGCTTCTTGACCAGCGATAGCCCCATCTCCAACTGCTGTTGTCACTTGGCGAAGGTCTTTCTGGCGAACATCTCCAACTGCAAAGATACCGTCAACGGCAGTTTTCATGTGATTATCTGTTACAATCCAGCCTGCCTGGTCTTGAATATTCAATTCTTTAACAAAATCGCTAACAGGATCCAAACCAACATATATAAAGACACCACCGAAGGCTTGCTCTGTCACTTGACCCGTTTTTACATTTTCAAATACGACAGATTCTACTCGGTTTTCACCTTTGATTTCTTTGACAACAGAATCCCAGATAAAGTTGACTTTCTCATTTGCAAAAGCACGGTCTTGCAAAACCTTTTGGGCACGAAGTTCATCTCGACGGTGAACAATAGTGACAGTCTTGGCAAAGCGAGTCAAGAACAGAGCTTCTTCTACCGCTGAATCTCCACCACCGACTACGAGCAAGTCTTGGTCACGGAAAAAGGCTCCATCACATACGGCACAGTAAGAAACACCACGACTGTTCAGTTCTTCTTCTCCAGGTACACCCAAAAGACGGTGTTTTGACCCAGTTGCCACAATGACCGTACGGGTTTCGTAAACTTGATCATCAGTGATTACCTTCTTATAGTCACCCTGGTCTTCAATATTTTCAACATAGCCATAAAGATGCTCCACTCCAAGGTTTTCAAGTGGTTCAAACATCTTTTCAGCCAATTCAGGTCCACTGATATTGGCATAACCTGGATAGTTTTCAATATCAGATGTGTTATTCATTTGCCCGCCTGGCAGACCACCTTCAATCAAAGCCACTTTCAGATTGCTGCGAGCAGCATATAAGGCAGCGGTCATTCCCGCAGGTCCAGCACCGACAATAATCGTATCGTACATTTCGATTCCTTCTTTCTTGTTGTAACTATCTTTATTCTAACTCATTCTTGCTAGTCACGCAAGGATTATGCCTTGAAAACCAAGAGCAAACTCATGACGGCAAAGGATAACACCGGAACGACCAAAACTCCAATCATAATCATATCATAGAGATGAGCTTGGCGAGCTTTGGCTGTCTTGTCCACACCAGACATGGCTCTCAATCCAATCCAAATCCCCAGAAAAATCACGACAAGGATGGTCGTTAAGATCAAACTCTCGAAATATAAAGAAAATAAATGCAGTAGCATGATCTCTCTCGTTTCTATCTTTTTTAAAGAGTAAACTCAGCTAGTCCAACTAACTGAGTTTTCCTTTTTCTATTATATCAAATATAAGTCCGTTTGTAACTAGCAAAAAATTCTTTTGTCCGTTCTTCTTTCGGATGATTGATGATTTCATCCGGTGTGCCTGACTCGATGATTTTCCCTTTATCTAGGAACAAAATCTTATCTGCCACTTGGGCTACAAAAGACATATCGTGACTAACCAAGATCATGGTCTGACCAGACTTAGCGGCATCTGCAATAGATTTTTCCACTTCTCCGACCAATTCTGGATCAAGAGCTGATGTTGGTTCGTCCAAGAGCAAGACATCTGGTTTCATAGCAAGCGCACGCGCGAGGGCAACCCGTTGCTTTTGTCCACCTGATAAATGGCGAGGATAATGGTTTTCACGATCAGAAAGACCAACCTTGGCCAACTCTTCCTTAGCGATTTTTGTTGCTTCCTCGTCCGATAATTTTTTAACGACAATCAAACCTTCCTTGACATTGTCAAGAGCAGTTCGGCGTTCAAACAAATTAAACTGTTGGAAAACCATAGACAACTTGCGACGAAGGGTTAGAATTTCTTCTTGGCTAATCTGAGAAAAATCAACTTTAAAATTGTCAATCTGAATCGTTCCACTATCTGGAGTTTCAAGATAATTTAAACTTCGAAGAAAGGTTGATTTCCCAGCTCCAGATGAACCAATCAAAGCCACTACCTCACCTTTTTGGATATCCAAGTTCAGATGATTCAAGACTGTCTGTCCTGAAAAGGATTTGCTTAAATTCGAAATCTTAATCATTAACGAAGGTCTCCTTTCACATCTGTAGACACTGTATCCGGTGCTGAGATAGCCATTTTTCTCTCGATGAAACGGCCGAGGCTTTCAATTCCGATATTGACTACCCAATAGACAAGGGCTACGGAGATGAAACGTTCAAAATAGCGATAATCAGCTCCACCTAAAATCTGAGCTTGGGCAAAGACCTCCACAACACCTGCGCTAAAGGCTAGAGAAGTCCCCTTGGTCAAACCGATGAGGGAATTAATCAAGGTTGGAGTCGCAACTACCGCCGCATTTGGAATAATCACGCGACGATAAACTTGCGCTCGCGTCATACCCAAACTGCGTGCCGCCTCAATTTCACCGGGATTAACAGAAAGGATGGCCGCACGAATCGTTTCACTTGCATAAGCCGCCTCATTAAAAGCAAAGGCCACAATCGCAAAAAGCGCTGCTGGAATCGCATTGATATTGAGACCAGTTCCCCATTGTTGGTTGATAGCTTTCAGTAACAAAGGAATTCCATAGTAGGTCAACATAAGTTGAACTAGGATTGGGGTACCTTTTAAGAAGCTAACGAAAAAGGCTTGCAAGGGATATAAAATCCTAACACGATTGATCTTAACAATGGCAAAAATTAGGGCAAGTAGCAAACCAAAGAGTGCACCTCCAAGCGTCAACATCAAGGTTGTAGGCAATTGTTGGACAATCCTTGGAATTCCATCAAAGACCGAACGCAAACTAAAGAGCTTACCATCCGGAATGAATTGCATCAAACTTTGGTACCAATCTGATGCTAAAAATGTTGTAACAGTCATAAAAACATCCTCTCCTGATAATGATTCATTCTATCATACTTCTGCGCGCAAGCAAATTATTTGCTACGGGCTGCTCAGACTTTGTCTATCTTCTAGTTTATCACACTTTAAAACAGGGAGGCTATATATTTTACCTATCAAGGAGATAAATAAAAACTATCTCAAACCTAAGTCCTCATAGGTTTTTCTATAGCCGATTTGTTTAACAGCACCATTCTCCACCAAAATTGGACGTTTCAATAACATACCATCACTCGCTAGAAGCTTGGCTGCTTCTTGTTTTGACAAACTTCCCACCTTATCTTTCAAGCCCAGTTCACGGTATTTGATCCCGCTAGTATTGAAAAATTGTTTCACTTCAAAACCGGAAGATTCCAACCAGTTCAAAATCACTTCTTCACTTGGTGTTTCTTCTACGATGTGGACATCTTGGTATTCCAGTCCAAGTTTATCCAATTCATTTTTTGCTTTCTTACAAGTTGAACATTTTGGATATTCGATAAATTCTAACATCTTCTTTTCTTTCTATTTTTTATTTTCTTGAAATGCTGCACCTTCATGTTGCAAGAGCCAGGCTTTCTTTTCGACTCCAGATGCATAGCCTGTCAGACGATTGCCTGATCCCAGCACACGATGGCAGGGTACGAGTATGGACCAAGGATTACGCCCCACTGCTCCGCCAATAGCTTGAGCAGAAGCCACTTGCAGGTCTTGCGCTATTTGTCCGTAAGTTACTGTCTGACCATAAGGAATGGCCTGTAAATAAGTCCAGACTCGCTTTTCAAAATCCGTTCCAATAGGAGCCAAAGGTAAGTCTGATAGGTCCTGAACACTGCCTTCGAAATAGGTATCTAAATAGGAAATAACTTGCTCTAATACAGGATGGCTAGCAACTTCTTCTATCGTTTCATCCCCTAATCCCCTCTCAAAATGGGTTTGGTCCTGTACCCAAATTCCATACAGATATTGCTCGTCAGCAACTAAGGATAAGGTTCCAATTGGCGACGGGTAGAGCATTTTTGCGTACTTTTTCTGCTTCATTTTTTTAATTTCTGATAGGCCAAACGTTCCCCATCAACTGGAACCTTACCAACCTTTTGGAAGCCTAGCTTTTCAAAGATATGCTGCATAACCTTGTTTTCTGCATGCGTATCTGAACGAAAATCTAGATAATCAAAACCTTCAATCAAGCCTTCTAGGAAAGTCTGAGCAACACCTTGTCCTTGGACATCTGCTGCCACAGCGATACGGTGAAAGACCAGATATTCTGATTCTCCCCCCTGCCAACTCCCTTCATAAATGGCTTCATAGGCTTCCTCTGGGCTCTTGGTCACAGCAGCATAAGCTAGCAGTTCTCCTTCTTCCAAGGCCACATAAGCTTGACCTGAGATGATATCATCGATAATGATGTCGGCATTTGGATAGCCATTTTGCCACTGGTCACTACCGGACTTGGCTAAGCACTTTTTAGCATCCTCCATCACCTGCATAATCGCATCTACTTCGTTTGGAAAAGCTAAACGAATCTCCATCTTTTCCCCTCATTTCTAATTATTTTCTCTCATCATAGCATAATTTAAAGCTTTCTACAAGCAGT
This sequence comes from Streptococcus oralis, assembly GCF_002386345.1. Taxonomy (NCBI): domain Bacteria; kingdom Bacillati; phylum Bacillota; class Bacilli; order Lactobacillales; family Streptococcaceae; genus Streptococcus; species Streptococcus oralis. Next base: position 1,205,786 of record NZ_CP023507.1, read on the forward strand.
TGAAACTTGACTTTTGTTTTTTATTATTTTATAATCTAGTTATCAAAACTAGATAAAAAGGAGTTGGAAATGAATTCTAACTTTTCCTACCCAAAATGGGAAGACATTCCAAATATTGACCTCTATCTGGATCAGGTTTTGCTTTATGTCAATCAAGTCTGTGCCCCTATCTCTCCAGATAAAGACAAGGGACTAACAGCATCCATGGTCAATAACTATGTCAAACATGGTTACCTGACAAAGCCAGACAAGAAAAAATACCAACGCAGACAGATTGCCCGTTTGATTGCCATCACCACTCTCAAGTCTGTCTTTTCGATCCAAGAAATCGCTCAGACCCTCAATACTCTGCAAACTCAAGCGAGCTCAGACCAGCTCTACGATGCTTTTGTAGACTACATGAACCATGGGATTGATCCAGAAAATCCTATTATCCAAACTAGCTGTCAAACGGTTAAACTCTATCATCAAACTCTAGACTTAATCCTTATCAAAGAAGAGGAGGAAATCCAATGAATACCAGTCTAAAGCTCAGTAAAAAACTCAGTTTTGGAGAGGAGATTGCCAATAGCGTGACCCATGCTGTGGGTGCCGTTATCATGCTCATCTTGCTCCCTATTTCATCCACCTATAGTTATGAAGCACACGGATTTTTATCATCTTTTGGTGTTTCAATCTTTGTTATCAGTCTCTTTCTCATGTTCCTCTCATCAACCATTTACCACTCTATGGCCTATGGTTCGACCCACAAATACGTCTTGCGAATCATCGACCATTCTATGATTTATGTGGCTATCGCAGGCTCTTATACGCCGGTCGTATTGACTTTGATGAATAACTGGTTTGGCTATCTGATTATTGCCATTCAGTGGGGAACGACCATCTTTGGCATCCTCTATAAAATCTTTGCTAAAAAGGTCAATGAGAAGTTCAGCCTTGCCCTTTACCTGATTATGGGCTGGTTGGTTCTGGCTATCATTCCTGCCATTATCAGTCAAACAACACCAATTTTCTGGAGTCTCATGGTAACCGGTGGACTTTGTTATACAGTTGGAGCTGGATTTTACGCTAAGAAAAAACCTTATTTCCACATGATTTGGCATCTCTTTATCCTAGCGGCATCTGCACTTCAATATATCGCGATTGTTTATTACATGTAAAAAAGTTGAGAATCTTTTCTCAACTTTTTTCTTTACACATATTGATAAAATACTGGTGTAAGCCAACATCATCTGTCAATTCTGGATGAAAAGACGTTACCAGCATATTTTTTTCTTGCGCAGCAACGATTTGATCATCAACTGTTGCTAGAATTTCTACACCCTCTCCAACACTACTGATAATCGGACCACGGATAAAGGTCATGGGAATCTGACCGACTCCCTTACATTCTGCCTCTGTATAAAAACTTCCTAGTTGGCGCCCATAGGCATTGCGCTCTACTACTATGTCCATAGTCGCTAGATGACTTTCTTCCTGAGAAGTGATTTCCTTAGCTAGCAAGATTAAGCCCGCACAGGTCCCAAAAACGGGTAATCCAGATAGAATGGCTTCTCGGATGGGAAGCAGCATGTTCTGGTCGCACAAGAGCTTGCCCATGGTTGTAGACTCACCGCCAGGTAATATCAAACCCACCAAGTCACTCTGATGTTGTTGAAAATCATCCAAATTTCTTATTTGGACACTAGCGACTCCTAGTTTATCTATCACTTTTGCATGTTCTGCAAAGGCACCTTGCAAGGCCAATATTCCAATTTTCATCTATTTTCCTCGCTCAGCCATGAGAATTTGGATTTCATTCTCATTGATACCAACCATGGCTTCCCCTAGGTCTTCAGAGATTTGAGCCAGAATTTGAGGATTTTGGTAGTTGGTTACGGCTTTGACAATAGCACTTGCTCGTTTAACAGGATCTCCTGACTTGAAAATACCTGAACCGACAAAGACGCCCTCTGCCCCCAATTGCATCATCAGCGCAGCATCTGCTGGCGTTGCCACACCTCCAGCTGCAAAGTTTACAACTGGCAATTTTCCATGTTCATGAACGTATTGGACCAATTCAACAGGGACTTGCAAGTCCTTAGCAGCTACATAAAGTTCATCTTCGCGTAGATTTTGAATGCGACGAATTTCCTGATTCATCATACGCATATGGCGAACGGCTTGAACGATGTCACCTGTCCCCGGTTCTCCTTTGGTACGAATCATAGAAGCTCCTTCAGCGATACGGCGCAAGGCTTCACCCAAATCCTTAGCTCCACAGACAAAAGGAACTTGGAATTCTTTCTTATCCACATGGAAACGGTCGTCAGCTGGAGACAGCACTTCACTCTCATCGATATAGTCAATCTCAATAGCCTCTAAAATCTGAGCTTCAACAAAATGCCCGATTCTGACCTTGGCCATCACTGGAATGCTGACCGCTTCTTGGATTTCCTTAATCATCTTTGGATCACTCATACGGGAAACTCCACCAGCTGCACGAATATCAGCTGGAATCCGCTCCAAGGCCATAACAGCTGCCGCACCAGCAGCCTCTGCGATACGAGCCTGTTCAGGGTTCTGCACATCCATAATAACACCGCCCTTAAGCATCTGCGCCAAGTTTTTATTTAGTTCATAACGATTTTCAGTCATTTCTTAATCCTCATCATTTGTATTGGTAGCTACCATTTTATTTTAAGCCAGATTAGAATGAAGTACAAGTTAGAAAAACAATAATTGTCCGGGTACAGCAACATAAAAAACTATCTGACCTTCAGCTAAGGCCAGATAGCTCATCATTTTTTATTTTTCAGCTGTAAGTGCAGCCATTGTGATGTAGTTGTATGGTTTGTTAAAGTGTGGCAAGAAGAATAGGTCTGTCAATGCCAATTTATCAATTGTCACATGTTCTTGGATAGCAAGTGAGAACATATGAATTCCCATGCTGATAGCAGAATCACGTGATACCATTTGAGCGCCAAGAATTTCGCGGCTGTCTTTGTCAAAAACAATCTTGATGGCAACTTCATGGTTGTCATGTTTGATAAATTCTGGTTTTTGAAGATCGTTAAAGCCAGTTTCAGTTGCATTATAGCCTGCAGCTTTGGCTTTTTCAAGAGTCAAACCAGTCGAAACCATGTGAAGACCGTAGATAGAAATACCGTTTGATCCTTGAACTCCGATTCCTTCCAATTCATGTCCACAAGCATTGTAAGCACCAACGATACCAGTACGTACAGCGTTAGAAGCAAGAGCGATGTAGCTTGTATCTTTACGTGCATTGTCATAAACAGTTGCACAGTCACCAACAGCGTATACACCTGGGATAGATGTTTCTTGTTTCTTATCTACAAGGAAGGCACCGTTACGGAAGAGTTCAATCTTACCATCAGCAAGAGCTGTGTTTGGACGGAAGCCAACAGCAAGAACCACCATATCTACATCAAATGTTTCTTTGTCTGTTACCAAGCGTTCAACTTTTCCATCACCTTGGATGGCTTTAACTGTTTGACCAAGAGCCAATCGGATGTTGTGGTCTTCCAAGTTCTTCGCCATCATTTGAGTGAAGTCTTTGTCATAGTAGCCGTTCAAGACAGTGTCTACGATATCGACAAGCACTACTTCTTTTCCAAGACGCTCGAAAGCTTCGGCAAGTTCTACACCGATGTAACCACCACCAACAACGGCAATGCGCTCAAGGTGTTTGCTCTTGTCTTCAAGTTTTTCAATAACTTCTTCAGCGTTTTGGTACAATTTAACAAATTGTACATTTTCAAGAGTCGCTTTGAATTCGCGGTTGCCCTTAACGATTTCAACACCTTCGATTGGAGGCAAGATTGGAGTTGAACCAGTTGCAAAGATCAATTTATCATAAGACTCTTTGTGTTCTTTACCTTCAACTTCTGCAGTCACAACTTTGTTATCGTAGTCAATTGAAAGAACTGGTGAGTTCATGTAAACTTTAGCACCTTTTGCTTCCAATTTTTCTTTATCAGAGTAGAAGAGGCCTTCTGGGCCATCAATTTGTTCCCCGATCCAAAGCGCCATTCCACAACCAAGGAATGAAATATTTGAGTTTTGGTCAAACACTACGATTTCGTTCTCATGTCCGAAGTTGTCCAACATGGTATTAATACAAGCTGTACCAGCGTGGTTAGCACCAACTACAACGATTTTACTCATAGAAAAATTCCTACCTTTAATTTTTGATTTACCTTCCTAGTATATCATTTACTGTTAGCGTTTACAAGGCATTTGCTCAGAATTCTCTTTTTTTCAGAAAAAAATACACTTAACATTGATAAATCTAATTTTTCTATCGTTTTCATATTAATTTTGAGCATATTTCTTGACTTTTTGTCAAAATTCATTTGTGAAAACGCTGACTTTATGATATGCTAGATACATGGAGAGAAAATGTAAGGGGTTTAATTTTTCTTTGACGACCTTATATTGAATGATTTCCTATAAAGAGAAAGGAGCTGGTAGCTTGCCTCTTCATTCACGTTCTGAACGGCTAATGGGAACAACGATCACGATTTCATTAGTAGATGAACAGGCTGATTGCCTACTTCAAGGAGCCTTTGATTTGCTCAAGGAGCTCGAATACCGCTTTAACGCCAACAGTCAAGAATCCGAACTGATGGAAATCAACTACCAGGCTGGAATCGCACCTGTTAAGGTTCATCCTGACCTGTTTGAACTGATTGCTCTTGGACTGGAGCATAGCCTAGCTCCGTCTAGCCATCTAAATATCAGTATTGGTCCCTTGATTCAAACCTGGCGAATCGGATTTGCAGATGCACGGCTTCCAGAGTTAGACGAAATCGAAGCTGTCTTATCTCTAGTTGACCCGCATTTTATCAAGTTGGATCCGACTAGCTCTACTGTCTTTTTAGAGAAGAAAGGAATGAAGCTTGATTTAGGTTGCTTAGCTAAGGGCTATAGTGCAGATAAGGTTGCCCAGTATTTGAAAGAACACGGTGTCACCTCTGCCTTGATCAATCTCGGAGGAAATATCCTCACCATCGGGAATAACCAAGCCAAAGAAGGGAAAGCCTGGCAGATTGGGATTCAAGATCCGCAAAATCCTCGTGGCAATAATCTCCTAACTATCCCTGCTTCTAACAAATCCGTTGTCACTTCAGGTATCTATGAACGCCACCTGACAGTAGATGGAAAAGACTATCACCATATCTTTGATAGTGAGACAGGATTCCCTGTCGAAACCGATCTCGCTAGCCTAACGATTATCTCTGATAAATCCGTTGATGGTGAGATTTGGACAACGCGCCTTTTCGGAGAACGAAGCGCTTCTATCCTCTGGCAAGTCGAAAGTATAGATGGTATTGAAGCCATCCTCATCGACAAAGAGGGACGCCTTGCATGTTCTTCAGGCCTTCAAAATTGTATTATGTAAAAAGAGAAAGGAAACCTCATGCTAAAACTTATTGCCATTGTTGGAACGAACTCTAAACGTTCTACAAACCGCCAATTGCTCCAATACATGCAAAAACACTTTGCTGATAAAGCTGAAATTGAACTCGTTGAAATCAAGGATATCCCTGTTTTCAACAAACCAGCAGATAAGCAACTTCCAGCTGAAATTCTTGAGATTGCAGCTAAAATTGAAGAGGCTGATGGTGTGATTATCGGTACTCCTGAGTACGACCACTCTATCACTGCGGTATTGATGAGCGCTCTTGCTTGGCTATCTTACGGTATCTACCCACTTTTGAACAAACCAATCATGATCACTGGTGCTTCTTACGGTACACTTGGTTCATCTCGTGCCCAATTGCAACTTCGTCAAATCTTGAATGCTCCTGAAATCAAGGCAAATGTTCTTCCAGATGAATTCTTGCTCTCACACTCTCTTCAAGCATTTAACCCAAGTGGTGACTTGGTTGACCTTGACGTCATCAAGAAATTGGATGCCATCTTTGATGACTTCCGTATCTTTGTGAAGATTACTGAGAAATTGCGCAATGCGCAAGAATTGCTTCGCAAAGATGCAGAAGAATTTGACTGGGAAAATTTGTAAGATAGGAGACCGAAAGAATGAAATTTGTTGGACTTGTAGGATCAAACTACGATCAATCATATAACCGCAAACTCTTGGAATTTATCCGTCGCAATTTCAAATTCAAATTTGAATTAGAAGTTCTTGAAATTGACGAAGTTCCAATGTTTAACCAAGACGAAAAATGGGACGAAAGCTTCCAATTGCGATTCTTGTATAACAAAATTACACGTGCTGATGGTGTCATCATTGCGACTCCTGAGCACAACCACACTATCTCAGCTTCACTCAAATCTGTACTTGAATGGCTTTCATACGAAGTTCATCCATTTGAAAACAAGCCTGTTATGATTGTGGGTGCATCATACTATGACCAAGGAACATCACGTGCCCAAGTTCACCTTCGTAAAATCCTTGACGCTCCAGGTGTTAATGCCTACACGCTTCCAGGTAACGAATTCCTTCTTGGTAAAGCCAAAGAAGCTTTTGATAACAATGGAAACATCACCAACGAAGGAACTGTTAAATTCCTTGAAACTTGCTTAGATAACTTTGTTAAATACGTAGGAGTCGTTTCGAAATTGAAAAAACCAAAACCAATCGAACCAGAAGACTTGGATTGTGGAAAACCAATTGCTACAACCATTACAGAAGTTGACCCTGACGATCCAGAATGGGTAGAAAAAGTTGCAGCAATCACTGGTGCTGTTTCTGGTGATACCTATGTCAAATTAGACCACGGTATCCTGACAGTTAACCAAATCGATATGTTCTTGAAAGCTATGCCATTTGAATTGACATATGCTGATGACAACAACCAATTCCTCTACTACAATAACGCTCACCAAGATCCAGACACCATGTTTGCCAAACGTGTACCACCTCAATCAGGTAGCCGTATGTCAACTGTGCATGGTTCTCTTCCACCAGCACGTATGAAGAATGTAGAGTGGGTTATCGGAACACTTCGCAACGGAAACCAAGAATACGTACGTACAATCGTTCCAGGATCTCCTGCAGGTGTTATCAACACTCACAACTACCAAGCAATGTACTATCCTGATGGATCATACGCTGGTATCAATGAAATCGTCTTTAACTTCCAACCATGGCTTGACTGGTACCTAAAAGAAACGGGTCAACGTTTGGTAGGTGGTAGCGGACCATTTGCTCCTGCTGCTGGAGGACATGGAGATGCTGATGCTACTTCTGGCGCTTCTGATTCAGGTGACGCTGGAGGCCACGGTGGTGGCGCAGACGCTACTTCTGGTGCAAGTAACTAAGAAATCAAAAAGGAGCCACTTGGCTCCTTTTTAATTGCAACAGAAAAGAGGCTTGTAAATCATCTACAAACCCCTTTCGTTTTATGAGTTAGGATCATCTAAACTACGGCCGTGTAAACCTTTTTCACGTTGTACTTGGCGTAGTTTTTCTGGTGTAACGTCATTTCCTTCCTCGTCCACAACTTTGATTCCTTCAATGTGGTGGCGAACAGAACGACGATAGCCTTCGATGTATTCCTCACGAAGCTTAGCTTGTTCCACTTTTTCAGCAGAAGTTAGACCTTCTGTTTTTTTCTTTTTAGCAAGCTCGTTGATACGAGCGATTTTTTTCGGATCCATTTCTTCTCCTTTGTGATAAGATACAGTTCGTTTGACTGAGTTTATTTAGTATTAATTTGGTTGAAACGAGCAAGTTTAGCTGCTTTCTTGGTTAGTTGCGACAAGATAGCCAAACGATTTTGTCGAACAGTCTGATCTTCAGCCATTACCATAGTATTTTCAAAGAAAGCATCAATAACTGGACTAAGCGCAAAGAGTTGTTCTAATTGCTGACTTGCAGCCCCTGACAAAACAAGAGATTCTACAGCTTCTGCCAAGGCTTTCTCTTCTTCATTCTCAAAGAGAGCAGGATCAACAGTATCAGTTCCTTCGGCTTTTTCAGCCAAGTTGAAAGCACGAGAGAGGGATTCGACAGATGGTTTGAAATCTTCTTTCTTGCTTGCTTCGACAAGAGCACTTGCTGCTTCTAGCATATCTGCCACAACAAAGTTTGAACTTGCAAGAACTGCTTCCTTGATATCTTTTAGAGTAGAACCCATCATCTTATCAACACGAGCCTTGATAAAGTCCATGACCTCTGCTTTATTTTCATAAGTCAAGCTGTCAAATTTCAAACTGTAAAGGCTATCAATCAACTCATCCATAGCAATGTGCCAACCAAAAGCATCCAAGATACGAACCACACCTTGCGTCGCACGACGAAGGGCATAAGGGTCATTAGAACCTGATGGAATCAAGCCTACTGAGAAGAAACTCAAAATCGTATCCAATTTGTCTGCGATGGCTAGAATGGCTCCCACCTTACTCTCTGGAAGAGCTCCTTCAGCAGCTGTCGGCATGTAGTGTTCACGAATAGCAGCCGCAACTGCTGGAGTTTCCCCAGCAAGGAGGGCATATTTCTCACCCATAATCCCTTGGAGCTCATCAAACTCACCAACCATCCCCGTCAACAAGTCAAACTTGTAAATGGCTGCTGCACGAGCAAGGTCAACTGTTTCATCCACTGACAAGCCAGCTTTTTCTGCCAAGAGAATGGCAATCTGACCAGTACGAATCATGTGTTCACGAAGAGAACCAATCTTTTCGTGGAAGGTCACATGGTTCAATTTTTCAACAAGGTCAGAAATAACCAATTTTTGGTCCTCACGCCAGAAGAATTCTCCGTCTTCCAAGCGGGCAACCAAGACTTTTTCATTTCCCTTGATAACATTTTCCAAATGCTCTGCGTTTCCGTTACGGACTGAAATGAAGTTTGGCAAGAGTTTACCGTCTTGATCACGGACAACGAAGTAGCGTTGGTGTTCCTTCATCGAAGTCACCAAGACCTCTTCTGGCACTTCAAGGTATTTGGCGTCAAAACTTCCCATGAAGGCAGTTGGGTATTCAACCAAGTTCAAGACTTCATTAAGCAAATCCGCATCAATTTCGATACCTACACCATGTTCAGCTTCGATTGATTTGATTTGGTCAACAATCATTTGCTCACGTTCACGAGGATCCGCGATTACAAACTGCTTACGAAGATCTTCTTCATAGCTCAATGCTGACTGAATCTTAGTTTCTTGTCCCAAGAAACGATGACCGCGGCTTACACGACCGCCCTTGATATCAAGGAAATCCAAGTCAAACTCTTGCTCGTCCAAGAGAACTGTCAAAGTGTGTACAGGGCGGATGTATTCAAAGGTGTTGTTAGCCCAGTGCATGCTGACAGGGAAAGTCAGTGACTTCAAGACGTCTACTACACCTGGAACAATGGCTTCAACTGCTTGACCCACTTCTTCCTTGGTAACATAGACGTATTCTTCACCCTTGATTTCACGGAATTCGATATCTTCAACTGTCAATCCTTTTCCACGGACAAATCCTTGGGCTGCTTTGGTGAAGTTTCCATCACTATCCAAAGCAATTTTCTTTGCTGGACCCTTGAAATCTTCTGTCAAATCAGACTGTTTGTCTGCAAGACCAGTCACACGAACAGCCAAACGACGGGGTGTTGAGAAGGTTTGAATGTCTTCAAAGGACAGGCGGTTTTCCTTGAGGAAGGCTGCCATTTTTTCACCTAGTTGTTTTTCACTTGGGGTTACTACGTAGGCTGGTAACTCTTCAAGACCGAGTTCTACTAATAAGTTTTTTATCATATTTTTCTCCGAAAAGTATCTTTTTATTTTCCAGTTTGCCTTATGTGATTGGCACGCAAGCAACCGACTTCGTCGTTTCATTGCTAAAATTGGAGCCAAAAGTCTCCAATTTTGCCTAGTATCCTTAGCTTCACTAAGGATACCTTCATCACTGCGGCAACTGGCTCAGGGCTCACTCTGTTCGCCCATTTTCGTAATTTGTCACTCTCTTTATTCTGCGTCTTCTGCTAGGAGTTTAGCTCGTGTTGCTTCATCCAAAAGTGGGTAGCCTAGGCGTTTGCGTTCTGCGACAAAGGTTTTAGCTACGACACGGGCCAAGTTACGAATACGAGCGATATAGCCTGCGCGTTCGGTTACGGATACAGCACCACGCGCATCAAGTAGGTTAAAGGTGTGTGAACATTTGAGAACATAGTCATAGGCAGGGTGAACCAAACCTTCTTCCAAGGCGCGACCAGCTTCTTTTTCAAACTTATCAAAGTTTTCCAGCAACATTTCTTGGTCCGAAATTTCAAATGAATATTTTGAATGCTCGTACTCAGGCTGGATAAAGATTTCTCCATATTTTACACCATCAGCCCACTCAATATCGTAAACAGAGTCTACTTCTTGGATGTAAGAAGCCAAGCGTTCCAAACCATAAGTAACTTCCGCAGTCACAGGGCCAGTTGCCAATCCACCGACTTGTTGGAAATAAGTAAACTGAGTGATTTCCATCCCATCAAGCCAAACTTCCCAACCAAGACCAGCAGATCCAGTTGATGGATTTTCCCAGTTGTCCTCGACAAAACGAATATCGTGCTCCAAAGGATTAATTCCCAATTTTTCCAAAGATTCAAGGTAAAGTTCTTGAATATTTGATGGAGAAGGCTTCATGACCACTTGGAATTGGTGGTGTTGGTAAAGACGGTTAGGATTTTCCCCGTAGCGACCGTCGGCAGGACGACGTGATGGCTCTACATAAGCCGCATTCCATGGCTCAGGCCCAATAGCACGAAGGAAAGTGTAAGGACTCATTGTCCCTGCACCTTTTTCATTATCATAAGCCTGCATAAGCATACAACCTTGGTCATTCCAAAATTGTTGTAAAGTAAGGATGATTTCCTGGAAAGTCAATTTTTTAGACATTATTTACTCCTTTTTCTATAAAATACTTGCGACACGAGTCTGCCTCGTCGATTATACGAGGCAAGACAAGTTAGTACTGCGTCTAGCTCAGCACTCTAGTGCTGAGCGTGGGGCAATCCGACTGTAAGGAGGTCTCTGCCACTGACGCAGTGAAATGTTAATTTCTTAGACATTGTTTACTCCTTTAATTTATATTATCTTTTTAGCTTTATTCATCAAGCAACCAAGAAAAAGCTGGGTCCTGAAAAATATGACGTTTGGGAACAGTTTGTAAATTCTGATCGCATTCGTCTATTGTACCTAGTTTCAAAGCACAGACTTCTGGTATATTTTCTTGAGCAGTGAAAATTTGACTATGACAGTTCTGACAGTAATAGCGTTGTTTTCCTGGAGATGAACTATAGGTAACCAACTGTTCTTTTCCATGCAATACTAGGTTTTTACTACTAACTTTGGCATTCACTGTATAGGCAGACGCAGTTGCTTTCCGACAGAATGAGCAGTGGCAAAAAACTAATTCCGACAATTCCTCATCCAAAGTGTAGGTCACTGCTTTGCATAAACAAGATCCTTTAAGCATTATGCTCCTTTCTACTTAGGCATTAGACGAAATTCAAAAAGAACCGAATTTCAACACCCAAGCCTTGCGACTAGGGGCGTCAGAAACGCGGTTCCACCCTAATTTATTACTTCATTTTTTTTAAAAAAATACGACAGAAAGCGCCAGTTTCTTAGCTTGTTCTACTTGGCTCCCACTGTCCCAAGCTCGCTTGAAGAACGCCATAAGACTTTCTTTCCTAGCTAGTATTATAGCAGATTTTCTAGCTAGTGTAAACCAAAAATGAGTCTGAAAACAAAGTTCCAGACTCATTTATCAGTAAAGCTTCAGAAACTCCTGTTTAAGGATGTCTTCTTGCTTTTGGTTTTTTGCCATGTAGATTTCGCTTGGCATGTTTCAATGCTGTAATGGCATCTTTAACATCTTCTTGGCTCGCTCCTGGATCATTCAAGAGTTCCTGAGCTTCTTTAAAGGCTAGAAGATAAGCAGCTTTTTCTTTCTTATCTGCGTAGATAAATCTCGCATTTTTTTCTTGGAAAAGACGTTCATCTTTGACCAGTTTCTTCAGACTAGAGAAGTCAGTAGCTTTGCCATTTAGTTTGCTTTTAGCTGTTGCTAGGGCAATGAGAGATTGGTCAATTTGATCCTGTTTGACTTTAGGATCTACAGCTAGTAAGGCAATTTCTTGGAAGGCACGATCATAAGCTCGACGTACTTTTTCCTTGGCATTAGCATATCTTCCAGTTTTAGTCGTTGCATAGTAAGCTTTCATGGCTTCTTTCAAAGCTGCAACATTCGAATCTTTTCCATCCAAAGCCTTACCAGCAGCTTCAAGACTAGCGAGAACTCCATCAATCAATTCTTGCTTCAACTTGCTTGACAAGGCTGACCGCGCAACTTGGAAAGCTTGATCATAAGCTCTCCTCTTATCTGCACTACTATTAAAGTAACGAGATGTTTCTACCAGTTCTTTTTGTTGATTTACCAAGGCAAGCAAGGCCAACTTAGACACAACAGATAGGCGCAAAGTATTATTTCTACCGGGCTGAACGAGCAAGGAAACAAGATCTTCAAGGAGTTCATATCCATTTGGCAAGGTGACTTGTACAGCATAACGACCTGTAGCAACTTTCTTACCAAAGGCGTATTGACCGTATTTTTCAGCAGGAAGAGTGATACTTGTCCCATCTTCTCCTTTCAGAACCACAGTAGTCGTCTTTGGAACTGCTTGATTGAAGGAAACAGACACAGGTGCATATTCTAGGAGATTTGCTAGGAAGGTAATGGTTTGGAAACTATTTTCTTCCGTCAAGTCAAACTCTTGGGATAAGGCACTGATAAATTTCAATTCTGTTCGGTCATAACTGAAAATTTCTGCTGTATAATGACCAAGCTGTAAGAAATGAATCGCTTTTGTCTTGTCAACATCAACATATTGCCCCTTGCTATTTTTGATTCGATAGACGTAAAGGGTATCAATATCCTGGTTTGTTTTTGCATCCTTCAAGGCAATTTTCACTCGACCACTATTTTGATCGCGGACAAGTTCAGCAAGTGAGATATAGTCTACATTTCCTGCATAATCCTCTACAAGATAGTAAATATTAGCCTTGTCAACATCCTTAGGAAGTGTATAACTACCATCAGCATTGGCCTTAATCAGATGGGTGTTTTCAAGCGCACGAGTTCCAGACTGGTCTTTCCCAGTTAGAACCATGGTCCCTTTCTGGTCAAATGGTGTGATATAGAAGACTTTTTCTGAAAGGATACCACCTTGACCGACATCTTTTGGTTTGCGAGCTACGAATTCTTGGTTTCCATCTTTAAAGCGAATATAACCACTTGTGATGACAGGTTTTTGAGTATCAATTTGAATTTTGAAGGTCGTGTATTGTTCTTTGGCTCCTGGAACGTCTGGTGTGTAACTAATAACATAGTCATATAAACCATCTGCAACGGTATTGCCATCAAAATCCTGACCTCTCCAAGCAGTATTATCTAGAATATAACTCTTCAGATTTCTACTGTCACCATCAAAATAATTTTTACGAAGATCCTTTGCATCGCCCTCCCAAATAGGATGTTCATGCTTGGTATCCGTAGCCGCATAAACTGTTGCACGAAGATTTACAAGATTTCTCAAAGCAACCGTTTTGTATTCAACTAGGTCTTTGTTTCCATCATCGTTTGGAGAAATAGCAATACGGACATTCCCTTTTTCGTCCAACTGAAGAACATGCTTACCTTCAGCATTTTGTTCGATTCCAAGAACGGTAATTCGGCGTCCTTGGCGTTGACCTTTAGAAACTAGAAGGTCATTTTGCAAGGTTGCGAGATAGGTAGCATCATTAGAGTAATTAACGGCAGGATTTTCCTTGTCTACCTCTGTGTAAAATCCATTTTTCCCTTCTCGAACAAGATTGTAAATTGGTTTTTCGACAGCGGGGAGATTTTGGAATTCACCTCGGAAGCCCATAAATGCAAGACTCACAATATCTCCATCATCTGCTGGATCTACAAAGCGAACAAACCCTTCAAGGAAATAGCCATTTGGCATTTGTTTGCTGAGTTCAGCAGCAAATTTTCGAGCATCTACTTTAACAGTGACTGTTTGACTGCTGTGGGCTTTGACCGTCACTTCAGGCCAGACTGTCTCTGTTAATTTTCGAGGTCGAAGGGTGAATTTTCCATCTTGAACTTCGTCTGTATTGGTATTCACCACCATCTTGAGAGTACGGTCAGTATCTGAAATATTGTGTACAGTGACCTTGAAAGTAAATTGATCTCCAACATTTCCCAAAGTCACACTTGGATAACCATTTTCACCCGTTACATAGAGGTCTGTTGACACTGCAGCAGCTGTGTCCACAATACCAGAACCTTGCTGACGAGGAGAGGTATAAGTGCCTGTGTCCTTATTAACATGTGGTTTTGCAGTTGACATGATCAAGGCCTTGACAGTCTCTGATACTTGCTCAGGAGTCAATTCTGGATGGTGTTTTTGAAGGTATTCCTTAACCAGAACTGCAACACCCGTAACGTGAGGAGCCGCCATACTGGTTCCGCTGATACTACCATAGGTATTGTCATTAAAGGATGAATAGATATTGCCGCCAGGAGCTGTCACGTCCGGTTTCAATTGTCCATCGGTAGTCACTCCCCAACTTGAAAAGTCAGATAGCTGATTGGCTACATCAGAAGGACGATTATCCATCTTACCATTAAAAACAATCTTGTAGTTTCCTGATTTTAAGGCTTCACCATACTGTTTAGAAATAAATACAGAAGGAATTTTCTTTGCTTCATCATCAATAGACATATTGATGTTTGCACCTTCTACATTATTGTAGATCAAAGCACCAAGTGCACCGTGTTTTCGTGCATTTTTGATCTTCTCTGAAAAGTTCATGGCTCCACGCTGAATGAGGGCAAGTTTCCCAGTTAAATCCAACTTCGCAAAATCTTCTTCACGACCTAACCCTGCTTCGACGTATTCGTACTCTTTTCCTTTTTCAAAGTCCTTATCTGCTTCAGGTTGATTATAATCAAATTTTCCGTTATGAAGGCCGGCATTTCCCTCTAGACCTTTGACTTCAAAAACTGCTGTCGTCAATGTTTTGTTGTTGACAGAAGCAACTGAAATCGAATCCTCAACAGTGGATGGATTTCCAACCAAGCCATAGTCTGGGTTTTCAGCTAGTGGTTTTGAATAACCATTTCCGAATGTATTGCTATTTCCTGCTGAGATAAGAACAGAAACTCCCTTGGCACGAGCCCGTTTGATAGCATCGACAATATCAGAACCAGCATCGACCATAGAACCAGTGCTAGATCCCAAACTCATATTAATGGCATCTGCTCCTAAGGCAACTGCGTCATCAATCGCTTTTACATAAAGAGCAGAACTGGTCGTCTTTTGGCGATCTGAAAAGACACGCATAAACATGACTTGCGCTTCTGGGGCAACACCATAAACTTTTTCACCATTCGGTGCTTCTTTATCAGGGTTTCCAGTAGCAATCCCTGTTACGTGCATCCCATGAGAAGTTCTTTCTGCTTCTTTGATCTTATCTGTTCCGTCAAAGTAGTCATAGGCATAGACAACCTTATCACTATACCATTTACCGTAGTCGATTCCAGCAGCCTTTTTAGCTGCTTCGATGGCTTCCTTGTTTTTAAATTTTGCTTTTGACGGGTCTGAAATTCGAAGAACCTCATGATTCAAATCAAGCCCTGAGTCAATAATGGCAACAACGGTCCCTGTCCCCTTGTAACCAGCCTTCCAAGTTTTCGGTACTGTGATGATATCATTGCTTGAAAGACTATTGGGTTTTGCAGACTCAGCTTTTTCTTGTTCTTTTTCAGTAGTTGCTGTTTCTCCAGTAGTTTTAGGAGCTGTCGTTGCTTTAGCCTCTTTTTTCTCTATGGTAGAGGACTTCTCAGTAGCAGGCGCTGTACTGGTATCGACTGTTGTTTCTTTTTGAACGACACCTTGATCTACTTCTTTTGCAACTGCGCTATCTTTTCCTGATTCTTGGGCTTCAGCAGTTTTATCAACCGGAGCTTCTACCTTAGCATCTTGTTTACTAGCATCCTCTTTAGAAGTTTCAGCTTCTTGTTTCTTTCCAACTACTGGTGCTATCCCATTAGTATTGGTTTGGTCAGTTGAAGAGTTTGAGTGTTTATCGTCTTTTAGCTCTGTCTTAATTTCCTGAGTTTGAGCTTGATTTTCACCTGTACTCTGCTCATTGGCACTGACTTGACTTGCTCCAAAAACCAAAGCAGTCCCCAGTAAGACTGAAGCAAGACCAAATTTGTATTTCCGTAATGAAAAACGTTGTCGTCTATTCATAAATAATCTCCTTTTTCTTTAAAGTATACCTATTATAACGCAAATAATCATAAATTTTCATAAAAATCTGAATTGTCACAAAAATGTAATATTTACGTATATATTTTACTTATTGAATTTTATCATTCGTGTTATTTTCTCCATCAAACCAATATTTTCTAAATTTGTTCCTATATTTCAATCCATGAAATTATTTCATTATACAAACAATCTAGATTTTTTATACACAAAAAGACTAGGATTTAAAATTCCTAGTCTTTGTTATTTCAGTATAAATAGATTTTACAAACTAAAAATCCATCTCATCCACACGAGGTGCGCCCGAAGTCACTGAAATTGTCTTTAAGACTTCTCGCTCGTCATTGCTGAGTTCAATCCCAAAACAGTCGAGATTGCTCTGGATACGAGAGACTGTCACTGACTTAGGTAGGGGTAAAAAACTTTCTGCCAAACTCCAAGCCAAGGCAATTTGAGCCACTGATTTCCCATGTTTCGCAGCAATTTCTTGGACTTCTTTCTGTTCAAACAACTCTCCTTGGCCAAAAGGTCCCCAAGCCTCTAAGAGAATTCCTTTCTCTCTACAGTAGTCAACCACTTCCTCTTGATAAACTCCTGGTGCCAAGCGCACCTGATTGACCGCTGGAATGATTCTTGCTGTTTCAAGCAAGGTATCCAAATGATGGGGGAGGAAGTTACTAACGCCGATGGCACGGATTTTGCCTTCTTGGTAAAGATCCTCCATCGCTCTCCAGACTTCAGCATTGCGAGTTTTCCATTTGTCATTTTCTCTTAAAGGTTTTGGATTTGGCCAATGGATAAGGTACAAATCTAGATAATCCAATCCCAGTTTTTCCATTGATTCTTCAAATGCTTGGCGAGCTTCATCATAGCTGTGATTGGTATTCCAGAGTTTGGTCGTTACAAAGATTTCTTGTCTTGGAATACCGCTATCTCGAATAGCACGACCAACACTTTCCTCATTTTTATAGATAGCTGCAGTATCGATATGGCGGTAACCAGCCTTCAATGCGTCTAAAACAGCTTGGTAGGCTACTTCTCCATTTTCAGCTTTCCAGGTCCCAAATCCTAAAACTGGGATTGAAATTCCATTATTAAGGGTATAAGATTTCATCGTTTCTCCTTTCTATGTGAAGAAAATCTAAAGAAACAAAATCCTGATTATCAGAACACTTGCCCCTTTAGATTTTAACAATTATTGATCACGATCGTAATAGATCTCGTGAGCTTTTAAGCGAGAATTGAGCAATTCAGGAACGGTCACAAATGTATACCCTTCACCCTTTAAATACTCAATGACACTTGGTAGAGAATTAACTGAAGGACCATGGATATCATGCATGAGAATGATAGAACCATTGCGAACCTGACGTTGAATCTCTGTCAAAATGGCTGTCTCATTTTTACTCTTCCAGTCCAAACTATCCACGTCCCACATGATGAAGCTTAAATCAAGGCCGTTTCGAATATCATCAGTGATGGCACCATAAGGTGGACGCATCAGTTTAGAGCTTGATCCTAAAACTTGAGTTAACAAATCTTCTGTATCAGTGATTTGCTTTTTAGCATCTTCGAGCGAAAGTTGTGAAAGAACGGGATGACTCCAGCTGTGGTTTCCTACAACATGACCTTCT
Source organism: Streptococcus oralis (assembly GCF_002386345.1). Lineage (NCBI taxonomy): Bacteria > Bacillati > Bacillota > Bacilli > Lactobacillales > Streptococcaceae > Streptococcus > Streptococcus oralis. The sequence goes on from NZ_CP023507.1 coordinate 1,223,684, forward strand.
GATTTCATTCGTTTTAGAAGATTTTCATTACCTGCAATGTTTTTACCAAGTACAAAGAAGGTTGCTTTTACACCATATTTAGCTAAAGTATCCAAAGCCTGCGTGGTTGTAGTTGGATTTGGACCATCGTCAAAGGTCAAGGCTACAACTTTTTTATTTTTCTTAGCAAAGTATGCTTGGTAAAGTTCAGCATCCTTTTCTAATAGATAAGAGGACTCCAATACATCAAAGAAACTGGATATGGGCAAAGCAATTTCCTCAACAGTCTCTCCAGCATTAGCAGGATAAAGGATGATTTGACTATCCTTATAATCAAAGCTCCAAGATGTCAATTCTTGGTCTGTGAAGCTCTTTATAACTTGATCAATTTTTGCCTGGTCAAGTTTCTTATCTTCTAGAGTTGATTTGATTTGACTCAGTAAGAGTTCCTTAGCCTTACTTGCATCTTTGAAGAGTTTGCTGAGGTCAAAATCTTTCCCATCTTCAGTCAAGAAAATTTTCCCTAAAGAAGTCTTTTCTTTTTCTTCAACCTTTGATGCAGACAAATCGTAGACTTGCTTACTGATACTACGAGCAACAACTCCCTTTAAGACTGGGTCCAACTGCTCACTATAATAAAAAACCAAATCCTCTTTATCTTCCAGCTTTTCTTTGATATCCTGGTTGATTTTTTCTCTAACAGACGCAATGACTTCCTCTCCTTGCAGAGGGTAGTAGGCAATCACCTCAGCTTGACCTTTTCGGAAATGGTCCTTCTGACTACCTGAGTTGAATTGCTGGTCCTTTTCGCTTTTTAGCGCTTCAATTTTTTGTTCGTAAGATTGCTTTTGTAGTAGCTTATAACCAATAGCACTCCCTAATAGAATCGTAGCAACTCCTAAGATTCCAACAAGGGAAAGCAATAGCCTTCTCGTTTTATCGTGAGAAACACGTTTCGCTCTATTTTTTTTCATATTTCCATCATATCAAATCGAGGCTATTATTTCAATGATAAACAAGAATTCTGATTTCTTTTTAGAAAAATAAAAAAGCTTAGAAATATCTAAGCTTCTCGTTTAGAAACGAATCGTTTCACGTGTTTTCTCATATGAAGTTACAAAACGGTTTGTGACTCCTGGTTCAGCAACTTCCAAGGCTTGTGAAATTTTTTCAAATGACGCCTGGTAGTCAAACTCTTTTTCAAAAATTTCAAGCGCTTCGTTGAAGGCCTCTTGGATACGCTCATCAAATGAACGGTAACGGTTTGAGTATTGGAGTAGTTGTTCAGTCAAGGTTGCATATTGAACGATATCATAGGTTTCTGTTTCAAGTGCTTCCATATCATTTGTTGCGACTTCAAGAATTCGTTTAACCGATTCAATATTCACTTGTGGTTGTTCTAACTCTGCCATCAAATCTTCTGTGTTATGACTTGCAGTAAAGAAAAGTTTCAAGAAACTTTGAGGAATACCTGGCAAGTTTCTCTTCTCCATGTAACGTTTGATAGTATGCAAACGGTTCACATAGACATTTGCTTTTTGGCGAGCATTGAGGTCGTCTTTTTCAATTTGCGCAAGTCGTTCGCTAACAGAGATTTGCTCATCCTCTATATCCTTGAGGTTGCTTTGAAGCATTTCCAACTGTTCTTCAAGAACAGAGAAGGCTTGAGTTGGCTCGCCTTGGTCTTCTGTTACCTCTAAGATAGCTGTATCAAGTGCAGCCAATTCTGCTTGAAGACGACGAACATGATTGCCATCACTTTCAGGAAGAAGGTAGGTTTTAGTCAAGCGTTCAAGGTCCTGAACAAGCACCTGATTATTTTCTTTCAAGTGGTTGAGATAAGTTGGTAATGTAGCAAGAAGACTTTCAACCACTTTTTGAGCTGCAATTTCACGAGTGAAGATATCATAAAGTGCGTTGATTTCTTCTTGGATGCGATTATTTTCATACTCTGCATTGTCCAATTCCAACTGACGAATATTTTCTTGATTATTTTTCAGAGATTCATGCAAAAGTTGGAAACGAGACTCGATATCTGTTTCTGTAAAGTGGTAGTTGGCATCCAACAGCTTGCGATAGCCTTCTTCCAAATCTGCCAATTGGTCTGGCAATTCCTTTGTCAAGGTTTCAACAAGAGCTGGAATTCGCTCAACGATGTGTGTCAAAGCAAGAATATGATTTTCAGTTGAATCAAGAATTGCTGCAGCTTCAACCGGGTCACCTGATGAATTTAGGGTAACAAATTGAGAGAATTCAGATTGGATGTTTTCCAATTGCTTCTCAATCTCAGGAAGGGCCTTACCATACTTCTCTGAATCTTCTGCAACGGTATGTTGAAGGGATTCAAACAAGTCCAAGGCATGAAGGACACGGCCACTATTCTTAGATTCTTGCTTTTCAAGTTCTGAGAGAGCATTGCGAATAGCAGCAATGTCTTCTTCAATCAAGCCGATTTGGCTCTCAATCTGATCAATCTTGTGTGTTGCCTTAAAGAAACGGAAAGAATTATTGTAGCTTTCAGCTTCAAAGAGGTGATTTTCGATATCAGCAAATGAGTTCAGAGATAAATCAACCCATTTTTGATTCCATTCACGGAAGGTCACCTGACTTTGACCAATCAAGTGCATGTTTTTAACGGCCTCAACCTCATCATTTACAGGAAGGTTGTAGAGTTCTTCTTTTCTTTCTTCAAGGGCCGTTAATCTGCTTACATTACGCTTACGTAAAAAGATAGCTGTTACATAAGCTAAGATCAGAATGACTGCAATTGCAACCATTAGATAAATTAGTTGTCCATTAGACATATCAAACTCCTTTTATACTAGAAACAATCGTAATGATTATATCATATTTTTTAAACCAAGGGAACTATTTCCCACATTTTTTAGACGTCAAGTGTACTGTAAACAGCGTTTTCTTCGATAAATTCGCGACGAGGTTCTACTCGATCTCCCATCAACATATCAAAGATTTTATCTGCTTCGGCAGCATCATCTACCGAAACACGCGCCATCAAGCGATGTTCAGGATCCATGGTTGTTTCCCACAATTGGTGGTCATCCATTTCTCCCAAACCTTTATAACGTTGGATGGTTGGTTTTGAACGCCCTTCACTGTGACGTGCTAAGGCTTCTTGGAGTTTAATTTCTTGATCTGCACCAGGTTGAATGTATTCTTTAATCTCACTTCCAACTTTAACCCCATAAATCGGTGGTTGGGCAATGTAGACATAACCAGCCTCTAAGATTGGTTTCATATAGCGATAAATCAAGGTTAGCAGGAGTGTTCGAATGTGGGCTCCATCAACATCGGCATCGGTCATCAAAACGAGTTTTTGGTAACGAGCCTTAGTGACATCAATTTCTGCACCAAATCCTGTTCCCATGGCTGTGAAAAGGCTTCGAATTTCTTCGTTGGCAAGGATTTTATCCATGCTAGCTTTTTCAACGTTCAAGATCTTACCACGAATTGGAAGGATAGCCTGAAACTCACGGTTACGACCAGATTTGGCTGATCCACCAGCTGAGTCTCCTTCAACGATGAAGAGTTCGGTTTCAGCTGGGTTGTTTGAAGAACAGTCTGCTAGTTTTCCTGGCAAATTGGAAATTTCCAAACCAGATTTCTTGCGAGTGACTTCACGCGCACGCTTGGCAGCTACACGAGCCTTGGCAGCCAAAATCCCTTTTTCCACGATACGCTTGGCGATCTGTGGATTTTCCATGAGGAAATCAGAGAAGGCATCGCTGAAGAGGCGATTGGTAATCTTGACTACTTCACTATTCCCCAGTTTGGTCTTGGTTTGTCCTTCAAACTGCGGGTTTGGATGCTTAACTGAGATAACTGCAGTCAAGCCTTCACGGACATCTTCCCCTGTTAGGTTATCTTCATTGTCTTTTAGCAGTTTATTCTTGCGAGCATAATCATTGATAACACGTGTCAGCGCTGTACGGAAACCTTGCTCATGCGTACCACCTTCATGGGTGTGAATGTTATTGGCGAAACTCATGACGTTTTCGTGGTAACCGGTTGTGTACTGCATGGCTACTTCAACTGTGATATCATCCATCTCACCGTCTGTGTAGATTGGTGTATCAAAGATAACATCCTTGTTCTCGTTGATATATTCAACGTAGCTAGCAATCCCACCCTCATAGTGGTAATGTTTAGTCTGTTCGAGACCTTCACGCTTATCTGTGATGGAGATTTGAAGACCTCGGTTCAAAAAGGCTAGTTCTTGAATACGTTTGTTTAATTTTTCAAAGTCAAAAGTTGTTGTTTCTGTAAAAATCTCTGGATCTGGTGTGAAGTGAACTGTTGTTCCCGTTTTATCCGTATCTCCAACCACCTCAAGATCAGCAACAACATGACCACGACGGTATTCTTGGTAATGAATCTTACCGTTTTTATGGACATGAACATCTAGTTGAGTTGAAAGAGCGTTTACTACTGATGAACCTACACCGTGCAATCCACCTGAAACCTTGTATCCGCCACCGCCGAATTTTCCTCCAGCGTGAAGAACTGTAAAGACGGTCTCAACAGCGGGACGTCCTGTTTTTTCCTGAATATCAACAGGAATTCCACGCCCATCATCCACAACGGTGATGGAATTATCAGGCTCTATAAAGACTTGGATGTGACTGGCAAATCCAGCTAGGGCTTCGTCAATTGAGTTATCAACGATTTCCCATACTAGATGGTGAAGACCTTCTTTTGAAGTCGATCCAATATACATACCTGGACGCATACGAACAGCTTCAAGTCCCTCCAAAACTTGAATTTGACTGGCATCATAATCCTGTGCCTGTTGATTTTTGATTTCTTCTGTCATTTTTTCCCTTTTCTTACATGTCTATTGCTTGTCTCAATGTCGCAACGTTATTAAAAAGATAGGCATCTAAGCCAGCAGCTTTACCTGCTTCTACATCAATATTTCTGTCACCAATGACCAAACCAGATGTAATATGATATTTATCACGTAAATAAATCATGGACTCAGGATCTGGTTTCCGTTTAAAGCCAGAACTGGCAGTCACCACCTCGGTGAAGTAGTTCGCTATCTGGGTCTTAGCAAGAAGTTCTAGAACTTGGTCATTTCGATGAGAAACCAAGAAATGGCGGCCACCCTTGTCCGAAATGTCTTTGAGTAATTCTGGAATTCCCTCAAACAAAACTGGATGTTCTAGCTCACGCGCTTCATTTTCTTTGTAGTTCTCTAAAAAATCCTCGATATCTGGTGCAAACTTCTCGATGGCAAAAGCTGTCGAAACCTTCAAAGCTTCGTAGACACGGTCGTGTTCTTGCTCTATTCCATATTGGGCTAAGGTTTCTACAAAGGCTGCAGTAGAAGTCTCATAATTATCCAATAGGGTACCACCTAAATCCCATATATAGTCGTGATATTTCATACCCTTCATTATACCATTTTTTTATGAAAAAAGCGATGATTTCCTAGATTTTTCGGCTCTATAATTTCTATAGAGAGTAAAACACTATTGCATCGATGGAGCCTTTTTGTGAAGAATAGCTCCTCTATGAATAATAAAGCAAAATCTTTCCTATCTCAAATGTACAAATTAAAAAATAGAAACTACTAACAACCGCGTCATTATTCGCAAACGAAACGCTTTTGGATTTCCAAACTTTAAAAATAGAACCCTCATTGCTTTGAATACCACAATAGAGTGCAGAAAAAGATTATTCCAATATGGAATCTCTTGTTAATTCATTACAGTTTCCAATGATTCCATCTTTCTTTTCAATTGTAATTTATTCTCCAAACAAGCAAAAAACGATAACGTCCTTTTAAGGTGTTATCGTTTTTGTATATCATCAGATAAAGTTTGATTTTTATTGAGCTAAATTCGATTAGTTTCTTCCGAAGTTTTGACCTCTACCATCGCGGTCAAAATACATCCAACTTCCATCTTCAAGTTGAATCCATTTGCTTCGAGCCATATCTCCTGAATTGACATCGAAATATCGACTAACCCCATTCACATCAACAACTTTTCCTTTGACTTGCTTGCCGTCTTGCGTGAAATAGAGAGTCTGTTGACCAACCTGCTGCAAGCCTGTCACTGCTTTTCCAGCTTGGTCAAAATAGTACCACTCATTTTGGGAACCTTCGACAAACTTGTTGGTTGCCATCTCTCCTGAGTTAGCATCAAAGTAACGGATACTCTTATCTGAAAGTGTCACGATTTTACCCTTGACTTGCTTGCCATCTTGGTCAAAGTAAAGTGTTTGTTTGCCAATCTTTTGAAGGCCTGTCACTGCTTTTCCAGTTTGGTCAAAGTAATACCATTCGTTCTTGGCACCTTCTGCAAACTTGCCAACTGCCATTTCTCCTGAGTTAGCATCAAAGTAACGGATGGATTTATCAGCTAAAGTTACTACTTTCCCCTTGACTTGCTTGCCATCTTGGTCAAAGTAAAGTGTTTGTTTGCCAATCTTTTGAAGACCTGTCACTGCTTTTCCAGTTTGGTCAAAGTAATACCATTCGTTCTTGGCACCTTCTGCAAACTTGCCGACTGCCATTTCTCCTGAGTTAGCATCAAAATAACGGATACTCTTATCTGAAAGTGTCACGATTTTACCCTTGACTTGCTTGCCATCTTGGTCAAAGTAAAGTGTTTGTTGACCAATCTTTTGAAGACCTGTCACAGCAACTCCATCTGCTCCAAAATAGTACCAATCACTTGGGTTATCACCCTGAGCAAAACGATTGATAACAGCATTTCCTGAATCCTTGTCAAAGTAACGAAGTTTGCCATCCTTAGCACTCACAATCTTGCCCTTAACCTGATAGCCGTTTTCATCAAAGAATTGCTGTCCATCTCCTATCTTGACAAGACCTCGAGCCATAACGCCCTTGGCATCAAAGTAACGCCAGTTTTCACCATCAGTAGTGTAGTAACGGTTGAGAACTTGGGCACCAGTTTGATCATAGTAGTACTGATTACCATTTTCATCTTCACGGATAGAATCACGAAGTTGAATACCATTCTTCAAGAAATAAACGTGCTTGCCATCAATTTCATGAGCACCTGTTACAAGATAACCTCGTTTATCGAAGTAATACCAATTTCCATTTTCATCTTGGATAAAGGAATTTTTAGCTTGATAACCACTAGTTGAATAGAACTTAGTACCATTGGCATCACTAACAAATCCTGTGTAAGCATTCTTATTAACTAATTGCTTAGGCAATACGATCTCGCCATTTTTGTTAGTGAGGTAGTCGTTGCTAGCCCAGTCTTTAAGAACATAGTAAGCACCACGACCTAAGATATTGGTACCATTGAAGTACTTAGCCGACCACTTGGTAATCTTCTCATCTGTTGTCATTTTTTGACCATTGGAAATCTGTACTCGTTCAAAGATTTCTGGATATTTAGCTTTAAGCTCATCCAAGAAGGCTCCACCGTACTTACCTTGGAAATCAGTCCCATTGGTCTTACTATTAGCTACATAGAGTTTTTCCTTAATTTCTGCGCCTTCACGGTAGGTTCCATAGTTGTTGACACGTGTTGCTGTTACTACTTCCTTACCTGGTAGGTTATAGATTTGATCTGGTACCCAGTCCGCGATGGCTTGGATATTGACACTGTGAAGCGCACGGAGAGCATTGAGCAAATCTTTTAAAGAACCATATTTATTGTTCTTACTCATGGCCATATCGTAGCGGTCTTCAAAGGCATAACCATTCTGAATGATAGAATCTAAGAAAGTACCGTCTTGGCTAGATACATACTGAGGTGGTAGCTCAAATGAAGTTACTCCCCATTCCTTGAAGAGGTTGACATTTTTAGCAATGACTTTATTGGTATATTGGTCATCGCGTGTTGCAAAGTCCTGGAAGTTAGAAAATCCTTCGTAAATCAACTGAGAATCAAGGGCTGCGCTAGATTCGTAAACCTGACCACTGGCATTTTTCTTCTTGCTTGCTGTTGTACGAGCATCCTGATCTGCCTTAGCGCCAACTGGTACCCAAACAGCCAGATATCCAGAAACCTGTACATTGCTGTAGCCTGCAATATCATTCATATCAAAGGTTAAAATACCATTAGCATCTGTCTTCTTCCAGAGCGATTGCGGCACTTCTTCGTCAGTTAGATAGCGGGAAATACCATCTTTGGTCGTCAAAAGCACAGGGCGATAGTATTGATTCTTATGGGCTGCTCCCATATTGACTTGCAGTTTATCCCACGCATTTAACTTGAGGTTAGGGTTGTTTGAAGCAATAACAGCCATCCCTTGAGTACGAGTTTCTGCTGTTCCTTCATCTGTTGCTTCATTAGCACCCGTACCGTAGCGCACAGAAGTCAAAATACCATTGTAAGACCATTTATCAGCCTCACGAGGTACACCCATATAAGTGACTTTCATGTCTTGTCCACCTGCTACATACTTAATACGAGCACGCAACAAGGCATCGATAGCGTCGTGGTAAGGAGATTTTTTCTCCATGTATTGACCATCATCGGTATAGAGATCACCATAGTAGACCCGAGTGATAGAGTCTTTATTGGAGAGCATGAGAGCATGAGCAGTTGGGATGTTGAACTGCGTATATTTCTTGTCCGCCTTGCGCATATCTTCGTTGTAGATCTTGAAGGCTTGCTTGAGTTCATCCATGGTAAAGGTCAAACCATCCGTATTTGGATTGATATTTTCTCGAATGATGTCGGCAATAACAGTTTGTACTTCACTATCATGAGCCCGAACAAAGATATAGTTAGCCATTCGTTCGCCATTTTTCTTTTCAGAAGAACGGTCATTTAGACTATTTGTAATCGTTGGCTCTACTCCGCTACGGATAGATAGATTACGCATGAATGAATAAAGCAAGGACAAGCGTAGCTTGTTGTCAATTGCTAGTTGAGCACCCTTAGTATCTTTGTTGTAGTCAGGATCGTTATCAGACCAAGCTTCCAAGATAGACAAATGCTTAATAGCTTCTTCTTCACTTTCTCCAACCTTGTAGCGAGACTTGAAGTAGTCAGATGCGATTTGGAGCAAGTCTGCGTTGACATTGTCCACCGCATCGACACGAACTCCATCAAAATTAGCAGTCGGATCATTGGCTACGATGCTTCCAAAGTTCATCATAAAATGCAACCAGTTGAGTTGTTCGGCCTGAACAGCTGGATTAGAATTGTCAAAGTCGCTAGAGAGCAAGAACTCATAACCACCGTTTGACTTGTCAATGAAGTACTTAGGTGTACCTGTTTGACTAGTAGGGGTACGGTTAAGCAGACGGAACTTAGAGTCAGCATGAGAGCTCTTCTCATTATTAGTATAAAGCAAAGCTCCACCCTGCAAGTGGTCCTTTTTAGTACCAGTTGTTTCAGACTCTGACTTGATATTCCAGTTTGGCTGGGTTTTGACAAAGGCACCCATCAGCGTTCTCAACCATTTGGTATCGCCTTCTTTACCAATTTTTTCCTCAATTTTGCGCTGAACCTGCTGAGAAGCTCCTGTCAGGAGAGCTTGTTCAACTTTGTTTTCAAAAGCACCTGCTCCCAGACCTTGCTGGTTCATATAGTTGAGGTAATTAATCTGAGTACGTTTATCAGGCCACCAAGCCATCAAAAGAGGACGTAAGTCTGTTTCTGTCGAAGCCGTCCATGTTTTTCCATCTTTTAAGATGAACTTTGGACGATACCAGCTATCTGCTGTCAAATAACCGTCTACAGTTTCAATATCCTTGTCAGTCGTACCATAGAAAGCATTCTTTTGGGAGAATTCATTATTGAGACTGCTGGTTCCTTGTTGGAACTGATATTCATTTGAATCAACTAAGGCACCAGTTTCTGCATCAAAATAAAGTATTCTACCATTAAGTTCAACTGCAAAGTTCTTTTTAACTGTACCATCGTCCTGAACATAGTAATTTTTACCATCAATGGTCTTAATATGAGATAGGACATCATCATCATGGTCAGCATTTACAGGTGCAGGTTGAGCCTGATCTGCCACCATTCTTTCAGCTACTGCTCCTTGTTTTTGAGCAGGTTCGGGCAAGCGATCTTTCTTTGCAACCTTTGGATTTGCAACAATCTTGTCTTCAACAGCCGATTTTTCTCGTTTGTCGCCTTCTTGGTCTTGGGCAGTTGTTGGCCCTGCTTGTTTATTCTGCTCTGCTACTTCTGTTTTAGGAGTTTCTGTGATTGCATTAGCAGCTTTAACTTCTTCTGCAACAGCAGCCTTTTCTGTAGATGCTTCTTTCGTATCTGCTGGTTTAGCAGGCTCTTGAGCATTGGTTTGAACTGTTGCTTCCGTATTTTCTGCTGGTTTAGCAGGTTTTTCACTAGCAGCAACATCGCCTGTCACCTTGTCTGCAGGGGTTGCTTTTTCTGCTTCTTTCTCAGAAGCTACGTTAGCTTGGGCTGGAGTTTGCTGACCCGGACCACTAGTCTGAGCTGTAGCAGGTTCTTGAACCACAACCTGCTTTACATCATCCGCATGGACAACGCCTGGTTCTAGACCAAGTACCTTTGGTGCTACAATAAGGGCCAAGGTAGTCAAAGCAATGGCTACCCAGTTTTTCTTAACTTTATGCATCTTATAATGAATCTTTTTCTCCATCATAAAACCTCCTTCTGAATTTAGTATAAAGTTATGCCCTTATTCTAGTATATTTTTCAAAATGATCTTTTTTTGTTGCACATCTACAACTATGAAAGGCAAATTCTTTCAAACTGTTCTTTAAGCTTTTGGGCAACACCAAAGGAATCTAAAAATTCAAAAAAAGATAGGCATTGCTCGATATCACTGAGAGCATTAGTATTCCCGACCTTATAGGCATACAGAGCCCTATGATACTTAATCAGCGTTCGATCATATAGATCTGTTTCAGGGATTTTAGAGTGGTCGAGATAATTGAGAAACCTCATAGCAACTAGCAGATGGTTTCCTTCTATACAGACGCTAATGACATTAAGTAGCATCTTGATAATACGGCGGCGATTTTCAGGTAGGTTGTTATAAAACTGGGTACGATTGATCATCTCACTAGCGAAGGTTTCCAACGTTTCCAAGGTCATCAAATCAACACTGTTTGTAAAAAGCCAGAGTTCATAACGTCCCCACTCCTCAACAGAAAAGAGATGATCCGTCAGGAATTCTATATCCTTCTTGCTAATCTGAAAATCTGAGCAACAGGAAGACAGAAGAGCTCTGACAATGATCGTATTGAGTTTATAGTTTTTCTTCTCAGGAAACTGTTCGGTCAAAGCTTCTGAGCTTGACAAAATATTTTGGAGCTTGACAACATTGTTTTCCTGATATGCATCAGCTACTTTTTTTGAAAACAGCACATCATCTGAATCAATGTAATTATGGTAAACATACTGAAACTCCTCTAGGGAAACGGCCATATTTTTTAAACAGCAATAAAAAGAATCAAGTGTGATCCCATTAACTCCCCGTTCAAAACGGGATAGCTGAGCTACGGAAATATCACCAGCAGCTACCTCTTTCAGGGACATTTTTTTTGATTCTCTAATGACTTTGAATATTTTTCCAAATGCTTTCAACATATCACTCCCCCAGTTTCGTATATGCAAAAAATTCTTACTAATTTTAATATACTAGTAACATGTTTCAATTATATTACAGAGAAAGTACTTTATATTTCAAATTAATACAAGCAGATTAATTCGCATGATAAGACCGTTTAATATAGCATTTATTGAATATTATATCTTTTCATGAATCTATTGATTTCAGTAGAAATCTGAACTATTCTATCTAACAACTTGAAAACACTAACATTTCTAGAGATAGATTCCTTCTTATGTTAAACGAATCTTGATTGATTTATAAAAGTTTGATATAAAATCGCAAGACAATCATATGAAACATTTTTTAGACATGGAGTAAATTAAAAAACGAGAGCCGAACTCTCGTCTTACTGTTGATTTCCAAAGACATCTCGATAGAGCATGCCGTCTCGTAAACTTTCAGCATCTCCTCCTAATTGCTCTACCAATTCATAGGCAAAGGCAAGTGCGGTTGACGGTCCTCGGCTAGTTGTTAGATTGCCATCCACAACTACTGTTTGCTTTTGATAAATTCCGTCAGTAATTTGCTCCTGAACTCCGTCATAACAAGTAAAGTGCTTGTCTTTCAGGACACCTGCTTGATGAAGAGCGATTGGGGCTGCACAGATGGCAGCAATTTTCTTTCCTGCTTGGTTAAAGGCTTTAATCTGTGAAATGAGCGCTTGATTATCTCGTAGGTGAGCTGAGCCTGGCATACCACCTGGAAGAACTACCAAGTCATAGTCGGACAAATCACCATCAAAGATACGGTCAGCTTTTACCTGAATGTCATGTGACCCTGTCACCTGCTCTTCAAATCCTACCATATCACAAGAAATGTTTGCTCGACGCAAGACATCGACTACTGTCAAGGCTTCAATTTCTTCAAAACCCTGGGCTAAAATAACTGCTACTGTTGCCATAGTGGCCTCCTTATTTGATTTGTTTTAGGACGACTTTCTTTCGTTTGAATGGAACTTTTCCACTTTTCTCTTCTGCTAGATTGGTCTGGTAACTCATAGACAAGAGGAGACCGACACCGATGAGGTTACTAATAATTGCGGATCCCCCTTGAGAAATAAATGGCAGAGGAATCCCTGTCAAAGGAAGTAAGCCTGTCACGGCACCGATATTTTCAAAGATATGGAAGAGCAACATCATGATAAAACCAGTCGAAATGTAGGTGTAGAACTGGTTATTTGACCTGAGCGTAATCTTCAACATACGGTAGATGAGAAGCAAGTATAAAGCAACCACAAAGACTGAACCAATAAAGCCAAAGTCTTCAGCAATTACGGTGAAAATCATATCGCTCTCGCGTACTGGAATGAGGAGATTGGACACATTGAAACCTTGTCCAAACAAGCCACCACTTCCAATCGCAATTTGTCCCTGCGCCTGTTGATATGTTGTTGTTTGTGCAAAGTCAAAGGGATTGAGCCAAGCCAAGATGCGGTTGATCTGGTAAGTTGGCATCCCAATCTGATGCAAGAAGGCACGTCCATCCTTGCTTATAAAGATGGCCATAAAACCTACAACTGCAGTCACTCCTGTCGCAAAAACCGGAATGATGATCTTCCACGAAACACCTGAAAGGAGAACCATACCGGAAAAAATAGCTACAAAGACCAAGGCAGTCCCCAAGTCACTTTGTAGGGCTAAGAGTATCAAGACTGGTATGGTAAAGGCGATCATCCAACCAATCAGTAGGAAATCCAAGGGAATAGTCCGTCTCCATTCCTTGTGTTTTTGAGTGAATCTTACAATGGCTCGAGCCAACATCAAGATATAGGAAATCTTCATGAATTCCGATGGCTGGAAAAGTGTCGTTCCACCAATCGATACCCAGTTCTTGGCACCTGTTGACGCTACAAGATTTGGATTGTAGAAAACAAGAGGTAGGATCATCAAAGCTAGCCCTAGACCATAAAGATAGGGAGTCACCTTCCATAAAAACTCGGTATTAAAGAACATGACCACAAAACCAATGACAAGGCCCAAGGAAATCCAAGCGATTTGCTGACCTAGAATTAGTAATACATTATTTGGATAGTCATGACTAACTGCTATATAAATGGCCACTACTCCAATCACCAGTAAACAAAACACTGGTAGGAGGAGGCTATAATCGACTCGAGAGTCGAAGGAACGTTTCATATTTTTTACCTTTTCTCTTTCTTAGATTTTTCTTTCATTCTATTGCGATGGGATTGGAGAAAATCAGCTACAGCAGGCTCTAGCCGTTCTCTAGAAAGAACCTGAACAGCCCTTTCTTTTGACAAGGCCTGAGCGATTTGTTTGCCGTAACGCTTGCTGACAACACGGCTGTCTAAGATTACAGCGACCGAACCTTGGTCAGATCGTCTAACAGTACGACCCAAGGCTTGTTTTAGCCGAATGATCGCCATCGGCAACTGATAATCATAGAAAGGATTTTTCCCTTCTTGACGCAGTTCCTGGTTTAATTTTTTGGTTAACGGTTCATGGGGATTTTGGAAAGGCAATCTCGGAATCACTTGAATTACACAAGGATGGGTTGAAAAATCAACCCCTTCCCAGAAACTACCTGTTCCAAGCAAGATCTGGCGCTCACCTTTTTCAAAACGTTTTTTCAGTTGGCTTGGTTCCCCATTTTTATACTGAGCTAGATGAGGTTGGTCGAGCAGGTCCGAAACTGCCAGCAACATTTCTTTTGAGGTAAACAAGACCAATAAGGGTTCTTGAAAGGCTTGTAAGCTTCGAATGACAGAAGCCACTTCACTAGCATAGTCAACAGGTGAAACTTCGGTAACGAGAGGAAAGTCATCAATTAGATAGACTTCTTGTTGTTCCTGCTTTGCTACATCAAGCCTAACAAGTGGAGCATCTGGGAATCCCAGTAAATCTGCTAAGGAAACCCGATTGCTGATTTCAAGAGTGGCCGATACTCCTAGGAGCCTACAATCTTCTGGCAATAGGTCTGCTAGTATAAAGCGGCCTTTTTTGCTTGAACAAATCAAGACATCCTTGCTCGATTTTTCTGCTGTAGCAAGCCAAAATTCACGGTCCGACGTGAAAAAGTTTGCAGTCTCTCTATACTCTGGGAGAGCTAACTCCGAAAAATGCTGGCGCAACTCTTCAAGAGAATCCAACCACTTTCCATTCTTCAGACCTGACTGATAGTGCTCTATCAAGTAACGACATTCAAAGCCGATACTCTCAAGCAAGCGTTTCTGAACCAAATCCTCCACTGACTCCAAGGACTTTTCAATTTGAGTTACAAGTTCCTCAAGGCGGTAAGCCTGCTGGGCTAGATTTTCAAGGGCTAGCAGCATTTTTTGAGCTTCATCCAAGATCACCAAACGGTTGTCGACAAACTCTGGATTGTCTTCCAAACGAGTGACCAGATAGGCATGATTAGTCAAGAGAACGCGACTGGTCTTGGCCTTTTCCTGCCCTCGTTTCCAAAAATCCTCTGTAGCAAATAAACTTTTCTTTGAAAGCTTACCATCGTGGACTAGTTCCGGCAGAAAGTGCTGGTAGCGATAAAGCTGCCCGATTTCGTCCAAGTCACCAGTCTCTGTCTCTGTTAACCAGATGAGCAGTTGCATTTTAAAACGTGTGAAAAGGCGATTGGACTCCGGTCGATGGAGGACTCGGTGAAAGGCATCCAGTTTCAAGTAATTTTGAGGCCCCTTGAGACTATGAATTTCCAGATGGAAGACCTCTTTTAAGCGCTGACCTTCTTCTTGCATGATTTGATTTTGAAGAATTTTGGTCGGAACGCTCACTAGGATTCCAGCTTCACTCTCCGAGTTCAAAGCTGGAAGGAGATAACCATAAGTCTTGCCCAGTCCCGTTTGGGCTTGGATAAAGGAAGTTTGGTGTTCTTCCAATAATTGCTCAACCTTCTCCGCAAAATCCAGCTGCTGTGGACGTTCCTCCAGCCCCAATAAAGAAATGTTTTTAGCAAAGTCTTTGGATAACTTTTGTGGGACTAAGGCTTTGCTTTCCTTTCTGAGGAAAAGCCCATGAAGTTCCATCAAGTCGGGCGAAGATAAGAGAGATTGTTGCTGATAGACCTCCTCAATCACCAGATAACTTTCATAGAGAAGGTTGTCTGCAAGTTTTAGCAAGCTTTCTAAGAGCCCTTTTTGTAACTCAAATAGTTTTTGACGCATGTAGAGCAAGAGTTCAGCTGTTGCCTGAGCATCTGACAGGGCAGTATGGGCATGTTCCAGCTCAATGCCCAACTCTTGACAAAGGATACCTAAGTTATACTTTTCAAACTGAGGATATAGAACTTGGGCAAGCTCAACTGTATCCACCCGCGGTGTACGCAATTCATATCCTTCAAAAAAGAGAAATTCTGCAAGAAGGTTGGCATCAAACTGTACATTGTGCGCAACAAAAATACCGTCCTTAACCAATTCAAAAATTTTTCCGGCCACCTGAGAAAACTCTGGTGCCGCAGCCAAACGCTGATCGGTCAGACCCGTTAATTCTTTGATATGAGAATCCAAGGGTTCATGGGGATTGACATCGGTCGCATACTGATCAATGATTTCACCATTCTCAATCACCACAATGCCTACTTGAATAATTTTTGCCTTGCTTCCGGTGCTGGTCGCCTCTAAATCAACGACCACATACCGATCATTTCTCGCATTCATCATTAAAAATTATATCAAAAAAAGCATGATTTGACACCCCTCAACTTTGATAACAATCTCGCTTTCCTTGCGAGTTTGAGTAAAAATCAAGACCTTAAAAGTGAGAATTTCACGCAAGTTCAGCAGTTGGTCGCTAGTTCTGAGGTATTTGAAAACCTTATCAACAAAGCTACATCAACATAAAAAGGCAACCAAGGTATTAGCTGCCTTTTTGAGATATTTTTTTCATTGTTTTCGGAAGAGCTTTACTAATTTCGGTAGGCAAGACAAGGTAGTTTTCTTGAGCTAGTTCTTGCGCAATAGCTGAATGAAGGTGAGTTGCTGCCACCACTCTCTCATAGAGACTGACTTGGTGAAACTGACCTGCAAAACCTGCAATCATCCCAGCCAGAGTATCTCCCATCCCACCAGTTGCTTGATAGGGACCTCCAACCTGTAACTGATAATATTCAGACTGACCAGCTTTCCAGATACGAGTCGCTGAACCCTTCTCGACTAGAATCGTCCTTTGAGGAAAAGCAGAAAGAGCCCTAGCAGTCGCCTCTGTATTTTGATGGTCAAGAACTATACCAGACAGTCTTTCCCATTCCTTTTGGTGGGGAGTTAGGATGAGCTGACTAGATGGGAATGTCAAATGAGCTTTTGCTAAGATGCCCAAAGCACCGCCATCTGCAATCAAAATCTGGTCTTTTCTAAGGCTGTCAAAGAACCTTCTTACGAGTTCTTCTCCGAATGCATCCTCTCGCAAACCCGGACCTAGCAAGACAACTTCTGCCTTTTCCAACTGCTCTTTTAACAATTGCTGATCTTGAAGAGAAAATGCCATGGCCTCAGGTAAATGACTGTGTAGAGCAAGGATATTTTCCCTATCTGTTCCAACGGTCACCAAACCTGCCCCGCTTTTGACAGCTGCCAAGGCAGCCATGATGATGGCTCCACCATAAGGATAGGTCCCACCAAGCAAGAGCAGACGGCCATAGTCTCCTTTATGACTGGTACGAGAACGTTCAATAATAACTTTTTCTAATAAAGTTTGATCAATCACTTTCATCGATTTTTCCTCTCACTCCATTATACTACAAAAGGAGGGGCAAACCTCCTTCTACACTATTTTCCCTTAAATTCCGCAAAGGTCTGTAAGATTTTAGCTGCCACTGCTGGAGAAGGAGCTCCTTTTATCTCTAACGTGTCATCTGCATATGGAGTAAGGCCAGCAAAATCTCCTATCTGGACAGAATAGAGCGATGTTTTAAATAGTTCAATATCGTTTTGGTCATTTCCAAAAGCGATGAAGTTCTCCCCGCATAACTTTTCAACAGTTGTCGCCTTATGAGTATCCAAGGGATTAACATAAAGGCACTTTTCATGCGCATGATAGGAGAGATGAGCCTGTCCTAGTCTTTCTAGCTGACCAAGCAGATCATCAAGCAACTCCTCATGGTCACCCATATAAACGACTACCTTAATCGGAGTACCTAAGTCCTCGAGTTTCTGATGACGAGCTACCTTTAGGGGATCCACACTGGAAATAAATGGAATCTTCTCTACAATCTGTCCACTATAGTCAAAGCAATCATCTGCAAAAAAAGGGAGATTATAAGTCTGGCAATAATCCACTAGCGCATGATAAACTCTAGCATCGAGATTCCTTTCGAAGATAGCCTTCCCCAAATGATAGGCTACGCCACCATTCAAACCTATGACCAAGCGCTGACTGAGTTCAGGGCCTAATAAACCCAAGCAATCCCGATAAGAGCGAGCCGAGGCAAACACAAGCTCATGCCCATAATCTTCAGCCTTTAAAAGAACCTGCTGAATCTCCTCATCTATGGTCATGTAGTCAAAAGATAGCGTTCCATCCAGGTCAAATACGAATTTCATCTTCCTAGTCCTTATTTAGTGTTCGAAGCGCTGCCTGATAGGTTTGCTCCATTAGCATGGTAATCGTCATAGGACCAACTCCACCCGGTACAGGTGTGATGTGGCTAGCAAGTGGTGCAACAGCATCATAATCAACATCTCCACAAAGCTTGCCATTTTCATCTCGGTTCATCCCAACATCAATGACAACCGCTCCCGGTTTGACAAAGTCAGCTGTCACAAACTTAGCACGACCGATTGCAACGACAAGAATATCCGCCTTAGCAGCCACCTTGGCAAGATGATGGGTGCGTGAGTGGGTCAAGGTCACAGTCGCATTCTTAGCCAAAAGAAGCTGAGCCATTGGTTTCCCAACGATATTTGAGCGACCGATAACAACCGCATTTTTACCTTCTAGATCAATCCCATATTCATGAAACATCTCCATAATTCCTGCAGGTGTCGAAGGAATCATAACTGGATGACCAGACCAGAGACGCCCCATGTTTAGGGGATGGAAACCATCCACATCTTTTTCGGGGTCAATAGCTAATAAAACTGCCTCTTCGTCAATATGTTTTGGCAAAGGTAATTGAACCAAAATCCCATGCCAAGCTGGATCTTGATTGTATTTGGCAATCAAGTCTAACAATTCCGCCTGGGTAATGGCCTCTGGAACTCGCACTACTTCACTACGGAAGCCAGCAGCGAGAGCTGACCGTTCCTTATTGCGAACGTAGACTTGGCTGGCAGGATTGTCCCCCACCAAAATCACTACCAATCCTGGAACTAGACCTGTTTCTTCTTTTAGTTTGGCCGTCTTTTCAGCCAACTGTCCTTGTAACTTAGCCGCAAGAGCCTTCCCATCAATAATCTGAGCCATATCTCTTCTCTTTTCTATCAAATATCCTCTATTATATCAAAAAATAACTCGCCATCCTAACACTTCTTGCCTAATGGACCTTATAGTCTGAAACTATAAGAAAAAGCCCTTGTCGAGCTTTTATGCCTATTTATACTAGGTAAATCTGTCATGCTTTCTTTTTGACTTTTGGAGCCGGTAAGACTTCATACATCTCCTTAATTAATTTCATTAGAAATGATTTATCTTCAATGTCTTCTATCAAAATCATCTCCTTAGCTCCTTCATAAGGACGTTCAAGCCTAGTCTGTCCCAGTTGATCCATGACCACCTTCACAGGCTTCAGTAACAAACGATTATCATAAATTCCTCCAATAATCTTCCCACGATAATAAAGGATATACTCTCCCATCATTGGACGATAACTCATCTCCTCTAGCTCTGATAGCTGTTCGAGAATAAAATCTAAATATTCTTTACTGGAAGCCATGATGCCTACTCCATTTCTTCTAAAAATGAGGTATTACAAAACCTTACTCAAGAAATCTTTGGTTCTTTGTTCTTGGGTTTGTTCAAAGACTTGCTCTGGCGTTCCATCTTCGACAACAACCCCATCCGCCATAAAGATAACACGGTCTGCTACCTCACGCGCAAAGCCCATTTCATGAGTCACAATCACCATGGTCATCCCTGATTTAGCGAGGTCTTGCATAACAGCTAGAACTTCTCCAACCATCTCAGGGTCTAGGGCTGAAGTCGGCTCATCAAAGAGCAAAACATCTGGTTCCATAGCAAGTCCACGTGCAATGGCAATCCGTTGCTGCTGACCACCTGACAAACTCTGTGGATAAGCCGTCGCCTTATCTGGCAAGCCAACTTTTTCTAACAGTTCCTGTGCTCTTTTCTCCGCAACTTCCTTGCTTTCACCTTTGGTTTTAATTGGTGACAAAGTGATATTTTCCATCACTGTCATATTGGGAAAGAGGTTGAATTGTTGGAATACCATGCCCATCTTTTCACGCATGGCAAAAAGGTCATTTTTCTTATCTGTGATATCAACTCCTTCAAAGATAACCTTACCTTTACTTGCTTCTTCAAGGAGATTCATCGAACGAAGGAGGGTTGATTTCCCGCTCCCTGACGGACCAATAATGACCACAACTTCTCCACGTTTAATCTCAAGATTGATGCCTTTTAAAACTTCATTTTTCCCAAAAGACTTATGTAGTTCTTCAATTTTAATCAAGGTTTCTGTCATTATTTCTTGTCTCCTTGTCCAATATGTTTTTCAAATGCTTTCAACGCCACTGTCAAAACAGAGGTCATAATCAAATAGTAAAAGGCTGCAAATAAAAGAGGAGTCAACGGTAAATAAGTTGTTGTTGCTACTGTCGTTGCACCATTCCACAACTCCATCACCCCAATCGCTGATAAGAGGGAACTATCCTTGATAATGGTGATAAATTCGTTTCCAAGAGCTGGAAGAATATTTTTGATAGCTTGTGGCAAAATGACATAACGCATGGCATTTTTCGGACGAATACCTAGAGAATATGCAGCCTCTAACTGCCCTTTAGGAACCGCATTGATCCCCGCACGAACAGTTTCTGAAACATAAGCACCACTGTTCATAGAAATAATCAGAATACCAGGAATCAAACGAGAAAGATCAACTCCTAAAATTCCCACTTGAATAGTCGGAGCATTGATATGCATAAGGGCAAAGGCAATCATTATTTGAACCATCATTGGAGTACCACGGAAGATCCAAACATACACATTTGCAAACCAAACGAGCGGTTTAAAGCGTGAACGTTGGGCAAAGGCCAGTAACACACCTATAATGGTCCCTAAGCAGACAACAAGGATGGAAATCAATACGGTAATCAGAGCACCATAGTTAAAATATGGTAAATACTTTGGTAAAAAAGAAAAATTCATATTCAATCAACTTTCTATGTATTAGATTGTATGATTATAACATGAATTGAATTAAAATGCAATCCTTTTTCCCTAATTTTAACAATTAACTTGATAGAATAGAGAAATAGAGAGAAATCACAGTTTTTTTCTAGTCAACTACCTCTTGTTTATGGTAAAATAGAAACGATAAGAAATGGAGGAGAATCAAAATGGAATCACATTTGGTTAGAATCATTAACCGCCTAGAAGCAATGACAAAAGATGGTGGAAATCTAAAACGTAATTTTGAACGTGAAGGTGTTGTTGTCGCAGAAGTTGCATACAGCCATGACGAAGAAAACGGATCACTCTTCACCCTTCGCGATGTAGAAGCTCGTGAAACTTATACATTTGATAGCATTGATTTGATTGCAATGGAGATCTACGAACTCCTTTACTAATATAAAAACAACGGGCAGTAGGGCCCGATAAATGAGAATCCTTTTTGTCACCACAAATGGGATTTTTTCTTACCTTCAATGTCGCTGGATTCTTCATAAATCCCTCTTTTAAAAACGACCACTTCCCAATCTTTTTACTTGCTTTACACCTTAATCATGCTATAATGAGAGTATAAAACTTTGACTATTCTTGACCTTTTTCTTAGACCAAGAATAAGAATGAAATGAGGTAGATGTATGCTCTGTCAAAACTGTAAAATTAACGACTCAACAATTCATCTGTATACCAATATCAATGGACAGCAAAAGCAAATTGATCTCTGTCAAAATTGCTATAAAATTATCAAAACAGATCCAAATAATACCCTCTTTAAAGGAATGACTGACTTAAACAATCATGACTTTGATCCTTTCGGCGACTTTTTCAATGATTTGAACAATTTCAAACCTTCTTCTAATAACGTCCCTCCAACTCAATCTGGTGGAGGATATGGAGGAAACGGTGGTTATGGACCTCAAAACCGAGGCCCACTTCAAACACCTCCTAGTCAAGAAAAAGGACTCCTAGAGGAATATGGTATCAATATTACTGAGATTGCTCGTCGGGGAGATATTGACCCTGTTATCGGTCGAGATGAGGAGATTATCCGCGTTATCGAAATCCTAAACCGTCGAACCAAGAACAACCCTGTCCTTATCGGAGAACCAGGTGTTGGTAAAACAGCCGTTGTCGAAGGGCTAGCTCAGAAGATTGTCGATGGCGATGTTCCCTATAAACTCCAAGGCAAGCAGGTCATCCGTCTGGATGTAGTCAGTCTAGTCCAAGGAACAGGTATTCGAGGCCAATTTGAAGAACGTATGCAAAAGCTCATGGAAGAAATTCGCAAACGCGAGGACATCATCCTCTTTATCGACGAAATCCATGAAATTGTTGGTGCAGGGTCAGCAGGTGATGGCAATATGGATGCAGGCAATATCCTCAAACCAGCCCTTGCCCGTGGTGAATTGCAAATGGTCGGAGCCACTACTCTCAATGAATACCGTATCATTGAAAAAGATGCTGCTTTGGAACGCCGTATGCAGCCTGTCAAAGTTGATGAACCAACTGTCGAAGAAACCATTATCATCCTCAAAGGGGTTCAAAAGAAATACGAAGACTACCATCACGTCAAGTACACAGACGCTGCTATCGAAGCTGCTGCAAATCTTTCCAATCGCTATATCCAAGACCGCTTCTTGCCAGACAAGGCTATTGACCTGTTAGATGAAGCTGGTTCTAAGATGAATCTGACGCTGAACTTTGTTGATCCTAAAGTGATTGATCAGCGTTTAATTGAAGCTGAGAATCTCAAGGCTCAAGCTACTCGAGAGGAAGACTTTGAAAAGGCTGCCTATTTCCGCGATCAGATTGCCAAGTACAAGGAAATGCAGAAGAACAAGGTGACCGATCAGGATACTCCTATCATTAGCGAGAAAACAATCGAACATATCATTGAGCAGAAAACCAATATCCCTGTTGGAGAACTCAAAGAAAAAGAACAGTCTCAGCTTATCCATCTAGCAGACGACCTCAAAGCTCATGTCATTGGTCAAGATGAAGCTGTCGATAAGATTGCTAAGGCCATCCGTCGTAATCGTGTTGGACTTGGAACTCCTAACCGCCCAATCGGAAGCTTCCTCTTTGTCGGACCAACTGGTGTCGGTAAGACAGAACTTTCCAAACAACTAGCCATTGAGCTCTTTGGTTCTGCTGACAGCATGATTCGCTTTGATATGAGTGAATACATGGAAAAACACAGTGTGGCTAAATTGGTCGGAGCCCCTCCAGGCTATGTAGGCTATGACGAAGCTGGTCAACTGACTGAAAAAGTTCGTCGCAATCCTTACTCTCTCATCCTTCTCGATGAAGTTGAAAAAGCCCACCCAGATGTGATGCACATGTTCCTTCAAGTATTGGACGATGGTCGTTTGACTGATGGGCAAGGACGAACAGTTAGCTTTAAAGATGCTATCATTATCATGACTTCAAATGCGGGTACCGGTAAGGCCGAAGCCAGCGTTGGTTTTGGAGCTGCTCGTGAAGGTCGAACCAACTCTGTCCTCGGTGAACTCGGTAACTTCTTTAGCCCAGAGTTTATGAACCGTTTTGACGGCATCATCGAATTTAAACCTCTCAGCAAGGACAACCTTCTCCAAATCGTCGAACTCATGCTAGCGGATGTCAACAAACGCCTCTCTAGCAACAATATCCACCTCGATGTGACAGACAAGGTCAAGGAAAAGTTGGTTGACTTAGGTTATGATCCAAAAATGGGGGCACGCCCACTCCGCCGTACTATTCAAGACCATATCGAGGATGCCATCACTGACTTCTACCTTGAAAACCCAAGTGAAAAAGACCTCAAGGCAGTTATGACAAGCAATGGCAATATTCAAATCAAATCTGCCAAAAAAACTGAGAAAACAGAAGAGATTGCTTCTGAAATAGAAGAATAAATCTCATAAAAAGAACAGGAAACAAGATTTCCTGTTCTTTTTTTTAATTCTCTTCTTGAACTTGATAGCGAAGAATTGTTTTTAATTTGCTTGGCTCCGTTCGATGAAGGTTATTGAGATAAATTTCTCGGTGGACTTCCGAAGTTCTTTTGAGTTTATGAAGTTGACAAAAATGCTCCATCTCTGCAAAAGTCTCATTTTCAGTATCAAAAGGTCCTACATGAAGCATAGCAAGGATTTGGCCTTCTTCTATCATTTCAAAACGAATAGCCTCATAGAGAGGATTTGGCTTCTTGATTTTGACCTCGTTCAGAGCTACCTCAAATAGTTCTCGCGTAATAAAATCGGGTTGCCCAATCATAATGCTATAAGAAAGCTCACTTTTTACCAGTTCTCCCTCCTTCTCCTTTTTCCATACACCTTCTAAAGGAAAGACTGTAAAATCCGTGTAAACCTCATCCAGAGGAGCTTTTTTATACTTCATCTTTATCGCATAGGCTAAGGCATATAAGGCCCCTACGCGTTCTGAAAAATCTTCTTGATTTGGATCACCTTTACCATCAATCACGATATAGGATTGACCTGGCACCTGCAAGATGCTGGGCCTAGCTTTCACTTGATAAAGATTTTTTGCTTCTTTTCTCCATTCGTATTTCATTTGGTTCTTCTCCTTTCTATCTCTAGTATAGCACCAAAACCCTGACATCTTTTGTCAAGGTTTGTAAAGTTTTTGGATTTTTTCTAATCTAGAAAGCAATTCCTTCTTCAGATGATTGGGGGCGAGTATTTCCACCCCATCTAGATAAGACAGGAGGTAAGTATACAGACTTTCATGCTCTGGTAGGACTGTCTTGACATAATAACACCCATCTTTCCCCAAGCTAATCTCATCTTCTGAAAAATCTTCATAAACCCGGAAAGCAAGCTTGGGACTAAACTTCAAGGAAACTTTGATTTGATGTGCCACTTGATCTGAACTATCGATGCAATCCAGCACATTTTTCTGCTTCATAGTTTCAGTTGTTAGATGATAATTCCTAATTCTAGATAATTTGAAAAAACGCCACTCTTCTTTCAAACAACAGTAGGCATGAAGGTACCAATCTCTCTTTTTAAATACGAGTTTAAAGGGTTCGACTGTACGAATCGTTTTCTGACCACTCCCACCTAGATAAGTAATCACCAGTTGCCTTTTCTCTAGAATAGCATGTTTGATGTTATCAAATAATTCTTTTTGACCTTCTCGCTTCCTCCAGTCAGTCATGTCTACTTCTATCCAAGGGCTGGTAGAAACTTGAAAAATAGATTCCAACTTTTCAAGTAACATATCTTGCCTGTCATTTGTCAGGGCTTGAATTCCTTGCAAAGCTGATAGAAGTTCTAATTTTTCATCCTCCGACACGAGAGTACGATCCAGAACAAAGTCCTTCATTAAAAAGATTCCGCCCGTCTTTCCAGGTATCGAATAAAGGGGAATCCCCGCCATACTCAACCGCTCAATATCGCGATAAATCGTTCGTACAGATACTTCAAATAATCGGGCTAATTCAGGAGCTGTTGCACTGCCTTTTTCTAAAAGTAGATATAGGATACGAAATAGTCTTGATTCGGCCATATAATCACCTCTCTTTTATTATACCAGTTAAAGAGCTAGGGTTGGAAAGTTTAACGAGACAAGGATTGACCAAGACAAAGTAGCTTTTTCTGCACCAGTTCGTTGGTTTATTCTTGACAGCTAGCGCCTCGTCCATTATGATAATAATAAAGATACTAGAGAATGAGGAAAATGCAATGGCAAACCCAACTTATGGTGATAAAAAAGAGAATGTGACTTACCAGCCCCGCTATGGTGTGTACGCAGTTATTCCGGATGCGGAGAAAAAACAAATTGTCCTAGTTCAAGCTCCCAATGGTGCTTGGTTCTTGCCAGGTGGAGAGATTGAAGCAGGCGAAGATCATCAAGAAGCACTGAAGAGAGAACTAATCGAAGAACTTGGCTTTACAGCTGAAATCGGAATCTATTATGGACAAGCTGATGAGTATTTTTACTCTCGCCACCGTGATACCTACTACTACAATCCAGCTTATCTCTATGAAGCTATTTCTTTCCAAGAAGTACAAAAACCATTGGAAGATTTTAATCATATTGCTTGGTTTCCTATTGACGAGGCTATTGAAAAACTCAAACGTGGTAGCCATAAATGGGGAATTGAAGCTTGGAAAATCCAGCATGGAATTGGCTAAAATACACGATTTTATCCAAAAAGTGCTATAATAGAGTTAGAAAATCGGAGGAACTGTTATGAAGCTTATCAACACGACTAATTCACACTCGCAACTTGTTAAAAGCCAATTAGAAAGCACAGACGCAACTCTTGTCGAGGTCTATTCTGCTGGAAACACAGATGTAGTTTTCACACAAGCCCCGCTTCACTATGAAATCCTCATTTCCAACAAACACCGTGCTATTCGTGAACCTGAAATCGAAACTATCCAAGACTTCTTCTTAAAACGTAAAATCGACAAGGAAAGCATTGATGAAGCCAATATCAAGACGCTTTATTCTGATAAATTGATTGAGATTTCAATCCCTATAAAATAAGAAGACCAGCCAAAAGCTGGTTTTCTTTTGCAAAAAAGATTGGTAGTACACAACTACCAATCTTTTTCATTTTATTTCACAGCTTCTTTCAAAGCCTCTACCTTGTCCAAACGTTCCCATGGAAGGTCAATATCTGTACGTCCCATATGTCCATAAGCCGCTGTTTGACGGTAAATTGGACGTTTAAGGTCCAGCATTTGAATAATTCCTGCAGGGCGAAGGTCAAAGATTTGACGCGCTGCTTTTTCAAGCTTGCTTTCAGCTACTGTTCCTGTACCAAAAGTATCGATACGAACGGAAACAGGCTGGGCCACACCGATGGCATAGGCCAATTGTACTTCTGCCTTCTTAGCAAGACCTGCTGCAACGATGTTCTTGGCAATGTAGCGAGCTGCATAAGAGGCTGAACGGTCCACCTTCGTCGCATCCTTACCAGAGAAGGCACCACCGCCATGACGAGAATAGCCACCATAGGTATCCACGATGATCTTACGACCAGTCAAACCTGAGTCCCCTTGAGGTCCACCGATTACAAAGCGACCAGTTGGATTGATGAAGAATTTTGTTTGCTCATCCAAGTAAGAGGCTGGAATAACTTCTTTGATAACCTTGCTAATCACATCATTGTGAATTTGTTCATTGCTAACTTCTGGATCGTGCTGAGTTGAAATCACGACTGTGTCCACACGTACCGGACGGTCATTTTCATCATACTCAACTGTAACTTGTGATTTAGCATCTGGACGGAGATAGCTGATTTCACCAGACTTACGAAGTTCTGCCAAACGACGAACTAGCTTGTGGCTGAGTGAGATTGGCAATGGCATGAGTTCTTCTGTCTCATCCACCGCAAATCCAAACATGAGCCCTTGGTCTCCAGCTCCAATCAAGTCAAGCGGATCTTGATCTGCATTTCCACGAACCTCCAAGGCTTCGTTAACCCCTTGGGCGATATCTGGTGACTGCTCAACAAGTGACGGATGAACTCCCACCGTCTCCGCAGAAAAACCATATTCTGTATTCGTATAACCAATCTCTGCAATGGTGTCACGAACCACACGGTTAATATCCACATAAGCATGTGTAGAAATTTCACCAAAAACATGGACGGAACCAGTGTAGACAGCTGTCTCAGCAGCAACGTGCGCATCTGGATCTTTAGCTAAAATAGCATCCAAAATCGCATCTGAAATTTGGTCTGCAATCTTATCTGGATGCCCCTCAGATACAGATTCAGACGTGAATAATTTACGTTCTGACATAAAAATGTCCCCCCTTAAAAAATATTGTTATAGAGTTACAAAGTACTGATAGGTATTTCTATAGTCTAAGAGTTACGACGCGAAAGAAATAAAAACGATGTTTTTTTATTTCTGAAGCTAGTAAGGCGCATAGGGTGACCGCGTTATAGCGGCAACCGTAGAAGGACGAGCGACTTTGGAGTCGTCATTCTTTGCGAGTACAAAGTACTGATAGAAATTTCTACCATCTTATCGGGACTATATAACCTTATCATTATACCACTTCTTGCTTTTTTTTGCAGTATTTTCTCGAAATCGAAAAAAGAACCTTACGGCTCTTTTCTCGTCATAAAATTTCGGCTTGTGCTCCATAATACAGAAGGTCATACCTATGCTTATCTGCATACTTCATCTACAAACTACCTATTTTTTATCACAATGTTTTTACAAACAATCTTCCAGTTAGGTTTACTGTTCCTTTGACTTTCTATTGCTTACAGTTAAGCCAAGTCCAGCCATTAGGAGGCCAATTCCCACAATACCATAGTTCGCTGTATCATTACTTCCTGTATCAGGGAGTTTAGCTGCTTCTTGTTTATGAGCTGTAGCTACTGGAAGAGAGGTCGTTTGAATCGGATTCTCTGTCTGAACAACTGGTAGTGTTGTACGACGTTCTAGGTAGAATTGGTAATTATCTTTCGTTACCTTATAATTGTGTCCTTCAGTCACAGTTTCAACAATCAAAGACGCCACATCTTTAGTCAAGGTATCTCCAAATTGCTCACTTAAATCCAAAATTCTATTATCATTAGTAAAACCTTTGTAATATTTTTGGTAAGGACTTGAGGTTGCTACAATTCTCTCAATACCATTTGCAGTTAATGTTGCAATTGTGTCTGCAATCGTTGGAATTGACGGATTCTCCTTAATTGGAAAATCGGATAATAGGACAGCAAACCTTTTATTTTTAGGTGATTTTGACCAATCATATGTCGAAACAATTTGATTGAGTGCAGGTGTCGGCGTTTCTGCTGGATCACCTCCATTAGCAAGTTCAATTGCAGCGAGCGCTTTTTTTAGTTCGTCTGGATTAGATGTGAAATAAGAGTCACCAAACTTAGTTAGAATTGTACCTTCATCAGTTAAATTATACGTGCGGCCATAAAGCTCATCGCTAAATGTAGCTAAACCAAAGCGTGCAGTTACCCCATTATTCGCGAGATTATCGACAAATTTATTGACATTATCTCTTACAGTATCAATATTACTCTTCATTGATAAAGAACGGTCAACAACAAATACGATATCTGCTGATCCTGATTTGGAAATCGTTTTTGTATCTTTTATCATCTCTACGGACGTAGTTTTATCAACACGTTCATATTGAGTATAAGAATTTCCCTCTTCGTCTTTCCCAGTCAAAGTGCTCTCAGTTGTTTCAGTCTTTGGAGCAGGAAGTTCTTCGCTTTTTACAGGTGCCACTTCTGTCTTTGTGACTTCAACAGTTGCACTTTCTTCATGAATCTTTTGATCACCTTCTTGGCGTTCTTTCACGTCAATAGGTGAAACCTTCTTAGAAACATCAACAAGCTCTCCAGGTTTTGCATCTGATTTGTTAACGACTGGTTTCGCCTCATCAGCTTTAATTTCTGCCACAGCAGCTTCGACTGCCGATTTACTTGCTTCAGTTTTCTTTACTGTTTCAGTTGAAGCAGATGCCGGTTTTGTTGTTTCATCTGCAGACACTTGTCCGACCTGAGCAAAAGCAAACAAAATTGCTACAGAAGCCAACCCAACTTTCATTTTACGGAATGAAAAACGTTGTTGTTTCATAAATGATTTATCCATAGAAGTCCCCTTTTCTTTTCACGGATCATATTATATAATCCGATTGTTTTATAATTTGATAACACAAAATTGTATAGTTTTCAATTTTTTCCTTACGATTTCAATAAAATATTGGACTAAAAACAAGTTTTAAAGCAATTACTATTTTATTAATCAAATTATTTTGAATATATAATTATTGGCTACTTTGAATAGTTCAGGAAATAAAAACTCAGTAGAATCAGGTAATTCTACTGAGTTTTTAAAATGTTTGGCGTTTGGCTTTTCGCTCTGCACGGCCACGTGCACGATTTTCAGCACGCTTGGTTTTGCGACGTTTTTCATCCACCGCCCATTGAATCTTCTTCTTATAGCCAGGTTTGACTTTTTTCTTTTTCTTTTTAACCAAGCCAATCATTTCAATATCAAGCTTATCCTGCTTCTTTTCACGATTAGCACGACGATCACGGTCATAGGTATCTTGAAACTCTCCGTCTTTGACCATCTTAGGAGTAAACTTGATACCTAATTTTTCCAACTCACGGATATCCGAGTCATCACTAGGCTGGTAAAGGGTAATAGCCGTACCAGGCAGTCCGTTGCGCCCAGTTCGTCCAACACGGTGAACAAAGAAGGACAAGTCTTGCGGAATGGCATCATTGATAACATGACTAACACCTTCAATGTCAATCCCACGCGCTGCCAAGTCTGTTGCAACAATGTACTCAAAATCCAGATTTTTCACCTGATTCATGATCCGTTTGCGTTCACGAGGAGCAATATCTCCATGAATCTTAGCTACCTTCAATCCTTGAGCAGTCAAGTAGGCATGCAATTCATCAGCACGCGTTTTGGTGTTAACAAAAATCATTGCCAAATAAGGCTGCATCAACTGAGTCAGCTGGTAAATTTGAGCATTCTTGTCGCGGCCCTTGGTCGAAATCAACCAATTATCAATGGTATCTGAGATAACTGTCTTAGTCTTGATTTTTTCCATGACAGGATTTGACAAGTATTTTTTCAAGAACGGTTGCAATTTTTGTGGAATCGTTGCTGAAAAGACCATGAATTGCAAGTCTTTTGGAAGGCTCCCTGCAATCTTATCAACGGTTTCCAAGAATCCCATATCCAAGGCCATATCGGCTTCATCAATTACAAAGGTCTTGGCCTTGTGAATAGCCAAATCACCAGATTTGACCAAGTCATAGATACGACCTGGCGTTCCGATAACGATATGTGGTTGGTTGCTGGCAAGTTTTTCAATCTGACGCGCCTTATCCGTACCACCTACATAATTAACCACACGAACTTCGACATCTGAGTGAGCTGCAATCTGACGAGCTGCTTGGTAGATTTGAGTAGCCAACTCACGACTTGGAGCCGTAATCACTGCTTGCACACTATCGCTAGTTTCATCTAATTGCTGGAAAATGGGTAACAAGAAAGTATGAGTCTTTCCTGAACCTGTTTTTGACTCGCCCACCAAGTCACGACCTGCCAAGACAATAGGAATCAACTTTTCCTGAACTTCGGTAGGAGTCGTAAACTTCAACTCCTCCAAGGCTTCTACTATATAATTTTTAAATTGAAATTTCTTAAATGACATACTATCCTCGATTCTATCCTTTCAATTATACCATATTTTGTCCTATTGCAGTAGCCCCATTTGAGTCTCAGTCCTGTAGTAAAGATTCGAATAGATTAAAAGGTTGGAACCTCTGATTCCAACCTCTTTCATTATTTCCAGGTCAATACAGCATTCAAACCATAGTGATCACTGACTTGTGGACTATTTTGACCATCAAAAACTACTTGTAAACTCTCTACTTCCAACTCTTTGGTCGTAAAGACGTAGTCGATTCGTAGTGGCTCGGTATTGCCTTTCC